>DAOQWL010000044.1:0-52391 GCA_035342095.1 Sedimentisphaerales bacterium
GCTATCGCATCAAGACCGCCACGCGGCAATTGTATCCCTATCGTCCCTTTGTACACCGGCTATACAGGAAAACAGGGTAGCGGGCGGCAAGTTACGCCCAAACGGATTCGAGCTTCGCAGTGGACCCGGTCCGCACATAACGGAACGCCCCGCCATTCATCGGGTCCTGGGGCAGGGTAACCTCCGTGGTCTCAGCGAGGGTCTTGGGCAGTTTCCCGCCATGCGAGGCCGCGTATGAACGGATGGCCTCGATGCACTGGAGAAGAGCCATGTCGCGGTCCAGTTCCTTCGTCTGGCCGCGCAGTTGATCGTACGATCTCTTCAACTCGCTTTCGAACTGCTCGCGGGTGGTCCCAGGCGGCAGTTCCGACGGCACGGCCTTCCTTTCGTTTTCAACGGCCTTCTCCACGTTGGCGAGCGGTCTGGGCAGAGCTGCCAAGGTCGCAAAGAGATTGGGCGACTCCTGGGTCTGCATATACTGCTCGATTTCGAGACGCATCCTCCCTGCCGCCGACAAACCCACGGCGCACTGCAGCGTGTCAGGCGCGTCCACAATCTGTCTGGCCATGGCATACCCCGTCTGCATGGCGAGGACTGCCCCTTCATGATTGCCCTGGGCGACCTCATAACGCGTCCAAAGACAAACGATGAGGCAAAGCCTGCGCAATCCATCGAGGTGCGCGTTCAGCGCCAGCCCGCCGGGCAACGTAGGCCACTTGCACTGACGGCACCGGACCGCCTTCGCGACACTGCGGAGACCGGCCATGTCACGCTGCAGCACAGCCTCCACATCATCGAGCGGGAACTGATCGACCGGCAGTGAGAGCCACTTGTTGATCTGGCGGATATTCGGGTCGGGCGCCAAGGCCCCGACCGCTTTCTCATACAACGGGGCCGCGTCGCTATCGATCAACGATGCCGGAGGCGGCAGCAGCGGCCATTCGGCAGAAGTCTTCTCCGGACAGATCGCCAACTTGATTTCCCAACCGGCCGCAGGCAGGCAGAGTGGGCCTGATTCGAGTAGCCAAACCGATGCTGCTGCAATCAGGACCCCGCGCAATCGCCACATCGATGTTCCTCCCAATCACAAATCCGCTGTCGAAACACAGTCCCTCCGCTGGGAAGGCTGTCACATGCCTATGTCACAGCATGTGTCCCTTCTTCACGCTCATCGAGTGGCAGAATCCCCCGCTGTCGTCTCCTGCGGGAGGTGGGGACAATCGAAGCCTCATGGTCGATCCCGCCAGCAAGTGACGGCAAAGAGTGCGGTTCTCCCAGATGGCTCCCGATAGTAAGGAAATCACCGAGGCGGGATCTTGATGAGATCCGCAATTTGATCGACAAACGCCTCCGCCTGCGGCATCCACGCGCGTATCTGTGACTCTTCAAAGCTCACGAAATCCACATAGTCGCCCTCTTGACGACGTTCAAAGAGGTCGTTGAAGATTCGAGCGGAACTCTTGTCAACCTTGCCCATCCGCACAAAGTGTTGATTGAAGAGACTCCGCACCCCCGTGTGTCGCGATGAAGACAGACCTTCTTGAGTCAAGAGTGCCGAAACGGCATAGAAACACGCATAGTAGAGCCGATTCACGCACGGATTCCACCGCTTTGCATCCGCCAGAATGCAGGCATCTTCCAGAGACTCATGGGCCCTCTGCAACCTGTACGCAACAAGATCCCTGTTCGATGCCGTCACAACACAACACCTTCCGTCTCGACATTCCGGTGAAAAGGCGTGCCGTTCAGCGGCTGGCTGCCCCATTCCTTCCTGCCGCGCACGATCAACGAGAGAACCTGTCCGGAATCCCATTCAATCTCGTACACGCGGTGTCGGATCGCATCGACGCGTTTGTCATCCACCGGCCCTTCCACCAGGACCAGGAAGTCCCAGTCCGATCCTGTACGAGAATCGCCGCGAGCGCGCGACCCGTAGAGAATCAGCTCGGCGGTCGGCTCGATCTCCAGAACGCTCTCTTTCACCTGTTTCAGCAGTGCATCGCGATCCATAGCCAGATTACAGCCGTCCGTTCATTGATAGAAAAGACATCCTACAACTCGAATCGCACCTCGCCGCCGACGATGGTCTTCTCGACCTTGCCCTTGACCGTCCAGCCGTGATAGGGACAGTTGCGGCTCTTCGAGATGAACTTGTTCACGTCGATGGTCCATTCCGCGTTGGGGTCGATGATCGTCACGTCGCCCTGCTTGCCTCGAGTGAGCGAGCCTTTATCGATCTCGATGATCCGCGCGGGGTTTATCGTCATCATGCGGATCAGGCCGGGCCAGTCGAGGATCTTCGGCTCGACCAGCGCCTTGATGTAGAGCCCCAGGACGCACTCCAGACTCGCGATCCCGAACGGCGCCGCGAGGAACTCCAGCTCCTTCTCGCTCTGGAGGTGCGGGGCGTGGTCGCTGGCCAGGGCATCGACCAGTCCCTCGGCGATGGCCTGCTTCAGGGCCTCCGTGTCCTTCTGGGCCCGTAGCGGCGGACTGACCTTGTAATTCGTGTCGTACGTCGAGCAGGATTCCTCCGTCAGGAGCAGATGGTGCGGCGTGACCTCGCACGAGACGGGCAGCCCATCCTTCTTCGCCTGGCGGATCAGCTCGACCGAACCCGCGGTGGAGATATGCTGGGCGTGGTATCGAACCTGTGCTCTGCGGACCAACTGGATGTCACGCCAGAGCATCGCTTCCTCCGCCAGCGAGTCCATGCCGGGCAGACCGAGGATCGTCGAGCAGTAGCCGGCGTTCATCACCCCGTTGCCGGCGTAGCTGTTGTCCTGGCAATGCTGCGCGACGACCACATCGAACATCTTGGCGTACTTCAGGGCTCGTAGCATGACCGCAGCGTTCTGAACGCCGGCGCCGTCGTCGGTAAAGCCCCTGGCGCCGGCCTCCGCCATCAGACCCATCTCCGCCAGCTCGACCCCCTCTCGCTTCTTCGTGATGGCGCCCATTACGTAGACGTGGGTCTTGCGGGCCTGGCGGCCCTTGCGATGGACGTACTCGACGTCTGTTTCGCTCTCGATGGCGGGGTTCGTGTTGGGCATGCAGACGACGGACGTGAAGCCAGCCGCGACGGCCGCCGCGGAACCGCTGGCGATGGTCTCTTCTTCCTCGTCGCCCGGCTCGCGGAAATGGACGTGGATATCGATCAAGCCCGGCGTGACGAGCTTGCCCGTGGCGTCGATGACCCGCGACACCGTTTTCTCCACGGCCCCATTCAGGTCGCCCACCTCAGCCACCTTCCCGTCGAGGATCAGGACGTCGCACTTCTTATCCAGGCGGTTCGCCGGGTCGATCACCCGTCCGTTCTTGATCAGAAGCTGATTCGCCATAGCCTGCCTTATCACCTCCATGCAATCCCCTCGCCCGACCCGAACGCGCAGCACCGCCGCACGCAGGACGAACAACCGTACTTGTACCAGAACTCAGGCGGGAAGAAAAGCGGTTTCTTCGCAGGGCAGGCCTGCCGCTCAGTTCAGTTCGCTCTCGGCTCGCCAATCCGCCTTCTTGTTGCGGTTGGCCAGGAGCACCTGCTCGTCCGCGGCATCGATCGCGCCGTCCATCGTGATGTCACCGATCACATAGACATGCGGGGACTTGCGGCCGGCAACAGAGTTGTTCGCCAGGATCGCCAGATCCTGGTCGTCCACGACCCCGTCGGCGTTGAGATCGTGCCACAGAAGGCTCTCGTCGGTCTGCTTGTCGCCCACCGACCAGGCCAGGGCATACCGCTCGCTGCTCGCGGAAGCAGACCTGGCGTTGAAGTTGCTGTACGAAACGACGATTTCGTACACGCTGTAGCCGGGCTGTGTGGCCACATGGACGTGCTCGACGTTGTCCACCTTGCTGTCGCAGTGGTCCAACAGCAGCGGTTCGCTCGGATTCGCGGGGTTGATCGCCCACACGTCCAGGCGGAGGTCGCTGTCGGCCTCCGACATGTGCTTGAAGGGACGCTCGGTGCGGTAGTGGCGATTCCAGACCAGCGTGGCGGTGAGCATCTTGGACACAGGCTCATCGACCACGGTGCGGTACACCTGCTGGAAGGCCTGCCGCTGGTAGACCTCGTTCAGATCCCAGCCAGCAAGGGGGACATCGCCCGGCTTGCTGCGTCCGGCTGTCAGAAGCCCGTACGCGCCCGCCGCGTTCACCATCCCGGCCCCCTGGGCGTGGTCGAGCGGGACCTCGTGATCGTCGTCGGGACTCAGACGGCCTTTGTGCCAGTAAGGCAGCTTCGTCGCGGAGTTCATCAGGACGGCCTTGAGGACGCAGTTGCCGCCCTCGGGCGACAGGGCCAGAGCGAGGTCATCGTTCTGCTTGGCCGTCTGGATCAGCAGTCCGACGATCCCAGCCGCCACCGGGGTCGAGAAACTGGACCAGTTGCCCGCCGCGACATAGCCCCGCTCGGCTTGCGCATCCGCGACCAGACAGTTGCCCGGCGCGATGACATCCGGCTTGCAGCGCCCGTCTTCGGTCGGCCCGACGCTCGATTCCTCGGGATAGGCCAGAGCGAACTGGGAGAGCTTCGTCGCGACATCCTCGCTGTTCACTGAACTGACCAGCCCTACGCCGATCACGTTGGGCCCGGCCCCGGGGTAGAACGAGGGATCGGAGGCATTCAGGCCGTTGCCGATGCTGGCGACGAACACGAGACCCGTATGCTCAACCAGGGCTTCGATGCCTCGCGTCCACCCGTCCTCCAGCGGCTGGCCGAAACTCGCAGAGACGAGATCGACCTCGGGTCTTTCCTGCCCATAGACGTACCGTTTGACGAAATGCCAGAACTCGTAGATGTGGCCCTCCGCCTGCGGCGCTACCCCCTGGTATCGGAAGAGATCCAACGAGGGGGCGGTCCCCTCGGGGTCCTGGCCGAACAGGATGGAGCAGATGGCGGTCGCGTGATCCGATGTACCGGCGGCCTTGGCAAGACTGCTGTGGAAGTTCAGCGCGGCATCGCGGAAGCAGGAATGGGCGAGGTTGGGCTGATAATCGTTCTGGGGCTCGCCGTTGGCGTCATAGGTGAAGCTGCGACAGACGACGCCGAAACGAACATCGGCCCCCGTCAGATTCGGATCGGCCTGCAACAGGGTGTCGATGCCGGCCCACTGAAGCGCCTGCGGCTGGATCGAGGAAAGGTCTTGGCCAACGGTCGTACCGGCCGCGGCAAGCCCCATAACCAGGGCTACGACCCATAATCTTCGACCCCTGTTCATTCGTTTTCCGCCCATGCTTCGCTACCACGTTTGCAAGACACGGTACAGGTGCCTCCCCTGGCACACTGTCATCCCCCAGGAATCAGCCTCCGTGGCTGATGAGAACCGTCACTCCGATCAACAGGCCTTATCATAGCAGAAACGGGCCGTTCGATCAAGTGAATTCCGTGTTGGGATCGCAGCTTACCACGATTGCCAGTATTGAGGAAGCGGATTGCGGCAAACCACAGATGGACGCTTGCCACGCCGGACCGAAGGTGATATAGTGGCGACAAAGTTACGGAAGGATCACAAGAGTTCCCCGGGGCGGCCCGCCGCCTGAGGGAACCAGATGGGATCGTGCTCTATGAAGGTAATCCTGGACGCCGGGCAGATTGATCGGACCATCGACCATCTGGCCGACGAAATCGTCGAGCGGACCTCGCCCGATAATCAACTGGCCATCATCGGCATACGCAGTCGGGGCGAGATCCTCGCCGAGCGACTGGCCAACCGTCTTTCCCAACGGGTCGGACACGCCGTCCCGTGCGGCGCCCTGGACATCACCCTCTACCGTGACGACCTCAACGCCCCCCACAGCGGCAGTCAACCCTTCGTCCGCACGACGGAAATCGGTTTCGACATCGACAGCAAGACGATCGTCCTGGTGGATGACGTGCTGTATACCGGTCGTTCCACACGAGCGGCCATGGATGCCCTGATCGATCTGGGTCGGCCCAAGGCCATCCGCCTGGCGGTCCTGGTCGAGCGGGCGGGACGCGAGTTCCCCATTCAGGCGGACTATACCGGCTTCGAGGCCGAGGTTGGGCCCGAGCAGTCGGTTCAAGTCAATTTCGTGGAGTCTGACGGCAAGGATGAAGTGATCGTGGTCTAAGACGCGAAGCGGAATGGGGTCCGGGAATCCGACGGGCCCTGTTGGACAAGGAGTTCGCTTCACGAGATCGGCAGGGGTACATGAATCGCTTCCTGGACATCGTGGAGAGGCACACGTCCGGCAGGACGGGAAGGCGGCACGGCACAGCTATGGCAATCATTCACAGAGGCGGCAAACCGTTCAAGTGGCAGCGAAAGCACCTGCTGGGACTGCGGGACCTGAGCGTCGAGGAGATCACCCACATCCTCGACACGGCCACCGGCTTCGAGCAGATCAGCACGCGCTCGATCAAGAAGGCCCCCCCGCTGCGAGGCAAGGTCGTCGTGAACCTGTTCTTCGAGGACAGCACGCGGACCCGCACCAGTTTCTCCCTGGCGGCCAGCCGGCTCAGCGCCGACGTCGTCGAGTTCACACAGAAAAACAGCTCCGTCAGCAAGGGGGAAACCCTGCTCGACACCGCTCGGAACTTGGAGGCGATGGGCGTCGATATCGTCGTCATCCGACACAGCGCAGGCGGGGCCGCCACGCTCCTGAGCCGCAGTATCAAGGCCTGCGTCGTCAACGCCGGCGACGGGTACTGCGAGCACCCCACCCAGGGCCTGCTCGACGCTTACACCATCCGCCAAGCCAAGAGGAGTCTCGAAGGCCTGAAGATCGCCATCGTCGGCGACATCGCCCATTCCCGCGTCGCCCGCAGCGACATGTGGGCCATGACCAAGCTCGGCGCCGAGGTGACGTTCGTCGGGCCGCCCACGCTGATGCCCGCAGAGGTTGGCAAACTGCCGGTGAAGGTCAGCTACTCGCTCGACAAGGTCATTGAGGAAGTGGACGTGGTGAACATGCTCCGCATCCAGTTCGAGCGGCTCGGCGGCAACCCCTTCCCCTCGATTCGCGAGTACTCGCGCTACTTCGGCCTGACGGTCGAGCGGGTCAAGCGGGCCAAGCCGGACATCCTCGTCATGCACCCCGGCCCGATCAATCGCGGCCTGGAGATGGAAAGCGAGGTCGCCGACGGCCAAAACAGCGTCATCCTCCAGCAGGTCACCAACGGCCTGGCCGTTCGCATGGCAGTCCTGTTCTTAGTCAACCAGGCCGCCGCGGAAACTACCGGCTAAAGGACCTCATTGCTCCAAAGGTGCAGTGATAACCAGCGAACACTCAATTCTGCCTCACACACCGAGAAGAAGCCATGTCTCCAGCGCTTCCTTGCGCTGTGATCAGAGAATACCAAGGTCCTTTAGCAGCAATTCCCACGCTTGTATGCCACGCAGTTCTATTTCATAGAGTTCGCCAATCGCATTACCATCCGCGTCAATGACATCCCCCGTTATCACGGCAACGGCAGTCCCATCGCCCGAAATCTTCGGCACGCCGCCAGACCCCAGTGTCATCACAACCCACCTCCCTCCCCCCTTGGCAGTCAGTCTCATCTGACGACGAACGTTAATTAACCTTGGACTTCTCTTGGAATAACCCCCGTGACGCGGAGGATAGCCATGTTTGTCGTTGTTTGACAAGTCCGTGATGACCCGGAGGTCTATCGAGGAATCAAAAGCAAGATCAACTCTGCCCTTGTCTCTGCCCTAAGTCGCTATCCATCGCTTCAAGTGATTCTGGAGGTTGGCAATGTTGTGGATAACAGTGTGCGCTGCGTTCGCCATGTCGTGTTCAGTCAGATTCCCTGCGAAGTCCTGAAAGACACTGACGATCTCCTTGCTCTGGAAGACTTTGGCGGGCAGTTGCATCATGTCAAACTCCCTGATCGCATGGATGGAGGCATAGATGCGACGAAGACGGCTGACAAGTCCATCCGGCATTACTGCAGGCCCTCAACACGTGCCTATTCACTCATTACGCTTCAGGATATACCCTGCCTCAGAGACGGGCAGAGGCGACACTGGTCGTCAGTTCCCACGGGGCGCGGTACGATTTCTCCAGCATTCCGTTGGCCTCATCATCGTCGGCAAAACGCTCCGTTTCCGGATTCCACTGGAGCTTGCGACCCCGTTGGATGGCGATGTGACCGAGTTGACACATCGAGCAGGTGCGGTGGCCGATTTCGGCGTCGGCCATCGTGCTCGTGCGGTTCTTGATGCCGTAGAGAAAATCCTCTTTGTCCTGACGCTGAGGGAGATGAACGTCGCTGTCCTTGAGCTTGATCCTGAGGAGATTCGGGTCACTCGCGGTGATCTGGCCGCCCAGCCAGGGCGCGTTGATCCACCCCTCCTCGCCTTCGACGCGCAGGAGAGCACCGTCCGAGGTATGGTAGTCCAGAAGAACGCCATCCGCGTAGCGATACTGAATCTGGAAATTCAGCAGGACGTTCCAGAGACCCGAGCCGGGGGCGGGGTACTCGCCTTTGCCCTCGACGCTCACCGGGCCCGTCCGTTCGCTGTCGTGCGCCTGCTGCGCCACGTCGATGACATGGGCACCCCAGTTCGTCACCATGCCTTCACACGTGTCTCGACACCGCATCCAACCGGGCCGGCTGTAGGAATGCGGGGGATGAACGCGGTCCACGGTGTAGGGATTCAACGGGGCCGGACCCGCCCACATGTCGTAATCCAGCTCCTCGGGAACGCCCATCGGAGCCGACGATCCGCCCGCAATGTCCCCCGTGGGGACGCCCACCTCGATGCGTTTGATCCGCCCGAGGTAGCCGTTGCAGGCGAGTTCAGCCGTCTTGTGCATGTACGCATCGCTGCGGCATTCGCTGTCCGTCCGAAAGGTGACGCCATGCTTGATGACCGCATCGGCCAGGACTCGCCCCTCCGCGACCGAGAGAGTCAAAGGCTTCTCGCAGGAGACGTGCTTGCCCCGTCGGACCGCCGCCAGAGAGATGGGGACATGCCAGTGGTCCGGCGTGGAGTTCATGATCGCGTCGATATCGTCACGGGCCAACACTTCGCGCCAGTCCGAATAGGCACGACAGTCGCTGTTCCCGTAGTGCTTATCCACTGCCTGTTTGGCTTGGTCCAGTCGCCATGAATCCACATCACAGACCGCCAGCACTCGGGAATCGCTGGATTGCAGAAAGGGCTTGAGATTCGCATAGAGGGCCTGGCGTCCCATCCCGATCATCGCGATCGTGATTCGATTGGACGGAACGTCCTGTCCGAACACGGACGACGGAACGATGGTCGGAAGCGCAGTCGCCAGACTGGCGGCTCCGACCGCATGGAGCACCTGCCGACGGGTACAAGTTGTATCTCGCATGTCTACGTCTCTCATCGCAATTGCCCAATCAGAACGGATACAGGCCTTGAATTCCCCGCTCCTTCATGCGAACGAGCAGAGCGGGAATGTGTTTGCGGATCTTGGCGCGCGTGTGCGGATCCACGTATTGAAGAACGAGATTGAGACGTTCCGCGGAGGACATTGGCCCGGCGTTGTCCTGCTTCGCCTTCTGCAACTGGTCGATGACCGCGTCGAGACGGGCCTTCTGCTCGGGCAGCGGCAGACGGTCGAATTCATCGAGACGCCGGCTGATCACCGGCGCCATCACGGGCAGAACGTTCTCCATCACGCGCCGTCGCTGGTCGTCCGACACGTTCGGATTCGAGAGCAGCGACAGGACGGGCGTCTGGCTGCCGGGAAGTTGAATTGCCTCGATGTACTGCTGCTTCTCGTCCGGGGCCATCCGGACGAACGCCTCGGAGGCGAGGTATTCAACGGTCTGTTCCGGCGTCGCGAGCTTCTCAGGAACCGGCCGAGCGCGAGACAGGCTCGACACGACCCACAATCCCGCCGGGACCAGCAGCACCGCTGCACAGGACACAACGAGGATCTTGTGATTCTTCTTCATGGCCGCCAGCTCACTCCAAGTTGCCGACATGACCGTCGCCGAAGAGGAAGTTCATCGCGCCGGGCCGGCCCGCGCGGTCGTGGAAAGGACCGAAATCGAACAGGACAGGCGTGTTCGACTCGCCCCATCGCTTGCCCAGAAAGGACCGGTCCACAGCAATACCCCGCAGATAATGCGGGTATTCGTAGCTCGTGCCCTCGTTCTCGAAGTAGTTCTCCTCGCGGTCGGCCGGACAGCGCATGACGTCCTTGTCCGTCAAGTACGGCTGCAAGACCTCGGCAATCGTGGGCAAATTGGGCTCCTCCGAAGGCAATTGGGCCGCAATCGGCATGCGATTGCGGTTCTCATCAACATACATCCGCATCGCCATCCCGATACTGCGCAATTGCCCGCGGCAGGCCCCGCGACGGGCATAGGCCCTCGCCTTGCTGATGGCGGGAACGAGGACGCCGAACAGTATGGAAATGACGGCAATCGACGAGAGCAGCTCGATGAGCGTGAAACCCCACCGCAAGCTCCCATCCAGGTGTTTCGATTCCTTGTGCCAATCCATACGCGGGACTCCTGTTTGCCAGAGATCTCATACTACTCTATACGAAACTCGGCTGCAATTCGATATTGGGACCGATAATTCCAACCACAACAGCCCTCTTTCGCAGCCTATTGTCGGCGGTCTTCTCGCCAAGGCGGGGTTTCGTGAAGCCCCAGATGCCCTGTAAGCACAATTCGGACAATCACTTACGTCTTATGCCGTCATTTTCTCTTGCATCGAGGGGTCGCTTTCGGCTATAATACGGTCACAGTTGAGATTCGAAGTAGCTGGGTTCTGGGGGGTAAGAAAATTGGTTATGGCGCGGTTTTATTGGGAAGTCTGGTTGCCTTTCACAATGACGAAGCGACGCATCCTGGTCTTGGCGATCGCCAGTTATCTGGCCTTGTGCTGACCTCTTGGCGTCCACGGACGGTCGATCCGGCCCTCCCCAGGCGATCGGACCCGTCAGCGAATTCACTCTTTCCGCGAGCAAAAACCATTTTCTCACAGCCTGTCGTCGCCGCGAGGTTGTCCTGCAGATCACCGGGCGTTCTTGACGGGTCCAGGCTCTGAGTCTATGATCAGGGTTTCGGCACAGTAAATATCGTAGGAGCAACCATGCAGGCGAGATTGAGGTTCTTGGGGGCAGCGCAGAATGTAACCGGGTCCCGGCACATGCTGGAAATCGACGGCACGCGGCTGCTGGTCGATTGCGGACTCTACCAGGAACGGCATTTCGCCTCGCGGAACTGGGACCCGTTCGTGGTCCCGCCGGCGAGTCTCCAGGCGGTGCTGCTGACCCACGCGCATCTCGACCACTGCGGCCTGCTGCCCAAGCTCGTGAAGGATGGATTCAAGGGACCGATCTACTGCACATCCGCGACCGCGGAAATCGCGAAGATCATCCTGCTCGACGCGGCCAAAATCCAAGAGGAAGACGCGGCATACAAGCGAAAACGCCACAAGAAGGAAGGCCGGGTCGGCCCGCACGGGGATCAGCCGCTCTACACCGCATCCGACGCAGAGAAGTGCTTTCCGCTCCTGTCTCCCGTCGAGTACAACGAGACCGTGAGGATCACGCCGGGGGTCGAAGCCGTGTTCTCCGAGGCCGGCCACGTCCTGGGCTCCTCGTTCATCAACGTCGGCATCTCCTCCAACGGCGACTTCCGCAACGTCCTTTTCTCAGGCGATGTCGGCCGACGGGACCGGCCGATCATCCGCGACCCGGACAATGCGCGAGACGGGGACTACATCCTCGTCGAGTCCACCTACGGTGACCGAGTCCACAGCGGTCCCGAGGACATCAAGACCGCCATCGCTGAGGTCATCCGCCAGACCCACGCCGCCGGCGGAAACCTCATCGTCCCCAGCTTCGCTCTGGAGCGGGCCCAGGAGCTGCTCTATTATATCCACGAGCTCCGGCACGAGGACGCCATCCCTCGTCTGAAGGTCTTCCTCGACAGTCCCATGGCCAGCGCCATCACAAGGGCGTTCCGCCATCACCCCGACCTCTACGACGGCGGGATGCGCCGGCTCATGCAGAACCACGATTCGCCCTTCCAGTTCCCCGGCCTGACGTTCACCGACACGACGAACGAATCCAAGGCGATCAACACGATCAAAGGTCCAATCATCGTGATTGCGGGTTCCGGCATGTGCACTGCGGGACGCATCAAGCACCATCTGGCCAACAACATCGCCCGGCCCGAGAACACGATCATGTTCGTCGGCTATCAGGCGGTCGGCACACTGGGCCGGCGGATCGTCGACGGCGAGTCCGAGGTGCGAATCCTCGGGGCCAACTACCCCGTCAAGGCCCGGGTTGTCCAGGTCCATGGCTTCAGCGCCCATGCGGACAAGGAGGAACTGCTCGCCTGGCTGGGCTCGCTGAAGAAGACGCCGCGACGGCTCTTCGTCGTGCATGGCGAGGCCGAAAGCGCCAAGAGCTTCGGTCGGTTCATCCACGAGAAGACCGGCTGGGAAGTCACTGTCCCCGCCTATCAGGACGAAGTTATCCTGAACTGATCGCGACCGTCAATCTTCGGGCAGCGGCTTGCCCTTCGTCTCCGGCGCCCAGATCAGGGCGACCAATCCAAGCACAAAAATGAACGACAGCACGGTGGCCGCCTTGCGGAATGGCTCGTTTACGTTGGCGTCGAGCAACTGCTGGTTCACATACATCAGCATGGGCGGGAAGCCGGCGGCCAGATAGCGCACCGTGTTGTAGCAAAAGCCCACCCCTGTCCCGCGCAGCCGGGTCGGAAAGAGTTCCGGGAAGTAGATCGAGTAGCCCCCGAACACCGACAACTGTGCAAAGCCCATCATGGGCAGCATCCAGTAGGCGTCCGTGCCGGTCCGCAGGCTGTTGAAAACAAAGACGGTCGTGCCCAGACACAGCGTGAAGGCGCCGGCAAACGCCACACGACGACCCACGAACGTCGCGACCAGCGTGAAGGTCATCATCCCGAGAAAAGACCCCACATCCTGAAGAGCCGTGCCATACCCGCGCACAGTGTCGACAACCTTCTGCGGCTGACCCTGCAGCGCCGTCGAGATCAACTCAGGGGAGAAGAAACCGATGCCCCAGAGCCCCGCCATGCCAGCCAATCCAAGACACACACCGACCAGGAGATTACGCCGCCAAAGGGGGTGCCGAAACAGATCAGGGATCGAGCCCAACCGCTTCGTCTGGTCTCTGCTCTGCGCGGCCTTGTGTTTGGCCTGCTTCCAGGGCTCGGGCTCGCGCAGCACCAGGATGATCGGGATCACCAGGAGGGCCGGCAAGACACCGGCAAAAGAGATGATCCGCCAGCCGGCCATACCGAACAGGTAGTCCGCGTGGCCCGGCTGGATTCTCGTGCTCACCAGTGAGCCGATGATGTTGCCGCAGGCGGAGAAGGTCTGAAGCAATCCCAGGGCCATGGGACGGGCCCGGGCCGGAACACTCTCGGCGACGAGCGTGGTGGCCGCACCGAACAATCCTCCCACCCCCAAGCCGAACAAGAAGCGGCAGATCAGGAACTCCGGACCGGTACGGGCAAAGCCGGAAAGCCCTGTGAACCCCGAGTACACGAGCAATGCGACGGCCATCGTCTTGACGCGTCCCCATCGGTCGCTCATCATGCCGAAGAGGATGCCGCCGGTGGCCCAACTGATCATGAACGCGCTGGTCGCCCAGCCAGCCCACGATTTCACCACAGGATCGGCCACACCGCTGCCCAACACTTCTCGCAGAGCAGGCTCCCTCGTGAGAGCGAAAATACGCTGGTCCATGCAGTCGAACAACCAACTCGACGTGGCGATGATCAGTACCATCCAGTGATAGCGAGTCAGTTGCTTCCACCACGGTCCCTCGACGCCGGTCTGGTTCAGTACCGCCGATTCCGCCATCTGCTCGTCTCCTAAACTCCGAGTCCAACTCCCGTGGCTCCAGCCGACGGCGTCACAACGGATCCATCCGGCCTCTGCCGGCACCGCCCGCGAGCCCCCTTCGGACACCCGAGGGCACAGCCGGGTCGTAGTGTACTGCCAAATGGCTTGGCAAGGGAAGCGGTCTTTCTTCCCCCGCGCGACACATGGTGCAAAGAGCGGATGGTCCTTTTCTGTTGTGGTCCGGCGCACGCCGGGGTATACTGGCCAGCGCTTGGCGGGCGCTTCCCCCGGCGGCATCGTGGGGCGTTCGCCTTGTGGGAGACATCGGTACAGGTATGAAGTCACAAGTCACCGGAATCTCGAACCTCAAGAAGGGGGCACACCCATGACGAATGAGCACATCGACCGACATCCGACCCGAACCACCTGCTGCCCGTGCGGGCACAGCCACTCCCCCGCCGGGATCAGCCGCCGGGGCTTCTTGCAGAGCGTCAGCGGCGCTGCAGCTATCGGCACCGCCCTGAGCGGCCTGACGTGGTCGGCCGTCTCGGCGGCCGAGGCAGGCGACCGGGCCGGCCCCCAGCGACGGGCCCTCGTGGTCCGGCCCATCCTGACCTATGAGACCCCGACGCCGCGACCGCAGACGAGCTGGCGGTCCTGGGGCGGTATCCAGAACCAGCAACAGGCCCAGGAGGAATTGGGGCGCATCGAGAAGGAACTCCAGGACATCAAGAGCCGGGCGGACTTCCCCATCGAGGTCGTCAAGCCCGTCGGGGTCCGCAACACCGACGAGTTGGCGAAGGTCACCGATCTCAAGCAGGCCGACGTCTGCATGGTCTACGCCGCGGGCGGAGGCTCGAACCTCTTCGATGCCATCGCCAAACAGAGCAAGAACATGATCTTCTTCTGCCGGCACAAGTCGGGACCGGTCTACCTCTGGTACGAGATCATCAGTCCCCGCTACCTGCGCCAGCACACGGATGCCCTGAAGATCCAGGGCCTCGACGACGGCGACGTGGTCGTGGACAACCAGAACGAGATCCTCTGGAGGCTGCGGGCACTGTGCGGCCTGCAGAACACGCTGGGCACGCGGATCGTCGCACTGGGCGGCCCGGCCGCCTGGGCCCAGCCGGGCGACGTGGTGCCCAACAAGGTCCGTGAGAAATGGAAATTCGATATCCAGACCGTTTCGTATCCGGACATGAGCAAGCTCATCAAGGAGGCCTTCACGGACGAAGCGGCGGTCAAACTGGCGAAAGACCGAGCCACTGCGTATCTGAAAGACGCCGGCGTGACACTCGAAACGAAACGGGAGTTCGTGGACAACGCCTTTCTGCTGGAGCAGGTCTTCCGCGGCGTGCTGAAGAAGGCGGATTGCCAGGCGTTCACGATCAACGAGTGCATGGGGACCATCATGCCCATGTCGCAGACGACCGCATGCCTGACCCTGACCCTGCTCAACGACGCGAGGTACGTCGCTTTCTGCGAGTCGGACTTCGTCGTGATTCCCTCGGGGGTCCTGCTGGCGAACATCTCGGGCAATCCCGTGTTCCTGAACGACCCGACCTATCCGCACGACGGCGTCATCACGCTGGCCCACTGCACCGCGCCGCGTAAGATGAACGGCAAGGACCTCGAGCCCGCGAGGATCATGACGCACTTCGAATCGGACTACGGCGCCGCGCCGAAGGTGGAGATGAAAAAAGGCCAGGTGGTCACAAATATCGCCCCGGACTTCGAGCTCAAGCGATGGGTCGGATTCAAGGGCGAGATCATCGACGCTCCGTTCATGGACGTCTGCCGTTCGCAGATCGACGTCCGCTTCACCTGCGACAGCCAGTTGCTGGCCGAGCGGATGCCGGGCTTCCACTGGATGACCGGTTACGGCGACTACCGCAAGGAACTCGGCTACGCCTGCAAGAAGGTCGGGATCGCCTGGGAAGACCTGACCGCGTGAGCCTCGCCGGTCCTGTTCGTCCTATCGGTCTTATGTGCTGTCAGATAGTCAGTAGTTCGATCGCGGAGCCGGACCGGTATTCTCGTCCGGCTCCGACCTTTTCATCGCAGGAGGCAAGAACATGAGTGAGTTGCGTTCGGTCATCACTGTGTGTGCGCTGGTGTATCTGATGGCGTCGCCCTTGCAGGGCGCCGCGACGATCTACATTTCGCCCAATGGAAACGATGCCTGGTCCGGACAAATCGCACAACCGAATGCCCAGGGAACCGACGGTCCTGTCGCCACGCTCACGCGGGCTCGGGACATCCTCCGGCAGAAGAAGACGGATCAGGGTTCGTCTCGCGTGGTGGTCGCCGACGGCCGCTACCTGATGACGGAACCCTTCGTGCTGGCCCCCGAGGACAGCGGCGTCGCGTATGAAGCAGCACCCGGCGCCCACCCGGTGTTCTCCGGCGGCAGGGTCATTCGCGGATTCGAGCAGGTAGAGAACGGACTATGGCGGGACCGCGTCCCCGGCGCCGCCGAGGGCAAGTG
Source organism: Sedimentisphaerales bacterium (assembly GCA_035342095.1). Classification (GTDB taxonomy): domain Bacteria; phylum Planctomycetota; class Phycisphaerae; order Sedimentisphaerales; family Anaerobacaceae; genus PLanc-01. Next base: position 16,294 of record DAOQWL010000044.1, read on the forward strand.
GCGATTCGAACAACTGTTCGTCAACGGCCAGCGGGCCGTGCGAGCCAGGACCCCGAACAAGTTCTACGTCCACATGGGCGAGACGAGCGAAACACCCATCGAGGGCAAACCAGGCCAGTTCCTCCGGACGACGACCGTCCCCCCCGAGACCATTGCGCCTCTGCGAGGGCTCAGCGAGGCTGAGATTCGCGACGTGGTGCTCATCGCCTATCACAAATGGTGCATCACGCAACGGCGCCTCCAGAGCGTGGACTTCGAGAAGAACCAAGTCGTCACGACGGGCGACCAGTTGAAAAGCTATTCCGGCTGGCCGGCGGGCACACGGTTCCACCTGGAGAACTTCCAGGCCGCACTCGACGAGCCGGGCGAGTGGTTCCTCGGTCGGGACGGGATGCTGTACTACAAGCCTCGTCCGGGCGAGGACATGGCCAAGATCGAGGTTGTCGCGCCGGTGGCGACGAAGCTGGTCCTCATCAAAGGCCAGCCGCAAGCCGGCAAGTTCGTCGAACACGTCACGTTCAAGGGCCTGACCTTCCAGCACCAGGGCTACATCCTCCCCGCCGGCGGGTATGAACCCTACCAGGCGGCCTATGCCACCGAAGCAGCCGTTATGATCGACGGCGCCAGGGACGTCACCATCCGGGACTGCGAAATCGGCTGCGTCGGGGAATACGCGGTCTGGTTCCGCCAGGGATGTCAGAACTGCCGGATCGAACGGAGTTACCTGCACGATCTCGGCGGCGGCGGGGTCCGCATCGGCGAGGGCGAGATCCGTCCTGACGAAGCCTCCCGCACGCACCACATCACCGTGGACAACAACATCATCCGCATCGGCGGCAGGATCCAGGCAGAGGCCGTCGGCGTCTGGATCGGCCAGAGCGCCGACAATACGGTCACACACAACGAGATCGCCGATCTGTTCTACACGGGCCTCTCCGTCGGCTGGCGGTGGGGCTATGCGGAGAGCCTCGCCAAGCGCAACAACCTCAGCTTCAACCATGTGCACCATCTGGGCTGGGCGGTCCTGAGCGACATGGGCGGCATCTATACGCTCGGACCCTCGGAAGGCACGGTCGTCAGCAACAACGTCTTCCACGACATCTACGCCTACTCCTACGGCGGCTGGGGCCTCTACACCGACGAGGGCAGCACCGGCATCGTCATGGAGAAAAACCTCGTCTACAACACCAAGACCGGCAGCTTCCACCAGCACTACGGCAAAGAAAACACCATCCGCAACAACATCTTCGTCAATAGCATGGTGCACCAGGTCCAGGCCAGCCGGGTCGAGGAGCACCTGTCGTTCACCTTCGAGAAGAACCTCGTGTACTGGCAGACGGGTCCCCTGCTCGCAGGCTCCTGGAAGAACATTAGGGTCAACATGGACAACAACTGCTACTGGAACGCCGCAGGCCAGGAGGTCCAGTTTGTCGGCCTGACGCTGGATCAGTGGCGGCAGCAGAAGAGCCACGATCAGCATTCGATCATCGCCGACCCAGGCTTTGTCGATCCGGCGAAGCTCGACTTCCGTCTGAAGCCCGACTCCCCTGCCCTGAAGATCGGCTTCGAGCCGTTCGACTACACGAAGGCAGGCGTCTACGGGGATTCCGCGTGGATCGCGAAGGCGAACGAAGCGAAATATCCGCAGTTGGAATGGCCGCCCCAGGCCCCCAAGGGCAGCGAGTAGACACGCTCGTAGTGACGCCGTGAGGCGTGATCTTGCACGGATTCAAGATCACGGGCGAGATGCCCGTGCTACTTGTCGGAGAGCCAGGAGGGGCCACACTTGGTGTCCACCTTCAGCGGGACGTCGAAGTGGAGGGCGTGGACCATCTCGTCGGCGATCCATTTGGCGTGCTGCGCGACCTCCGCGACCGGGGCTTCGAAGACCAGTTCGTCGTGGACCTGCAACAGCATCCGCAGCGGGAGCCGCTCGGCCTGAATCCGGCGTTGGATTCGGATCATGGCGACCTTGATGAGGTCCGCAGCAGAGCCTTGGATCACCGTATTGACCGCGAGGCGCTCCGCCTGGGCCCGACGGCCCTGATTGGCACTTCTCATGTCCGTGATCGGGCGTCGCCGGCCCAGAATCGTCTCCGCATAGCCCGTCCGCTTGGCCTTGGCGATGCACTCGTCGATGAAGGCGCGGATCGAGCCGTAGCGGGCGAAATACTGGTCGATGAATTGACGGGCCTCGGCGGTCGTCATGCCGATGTTGCGGGCCAGGCCGAGAGCCCCCTGCCCATAAATGATGCCGAAGTTCACCGTCTTGCACCGCGATCGTTGCTCGCTCGTCACCTGGTCGAGCGGGACGTTGTAGATCTGCGACGCGACGAAACGATGGATATCCTGATCGGCTGCGAAGGCCGCCCGCAGTGTCTCGTCCTTCGAGAAATGGGCCAGCAGACGCAGCTCGATCTGGCTGTAGTCGGCGCTGAGGATGCAATCGCTGCTGTTCTGCGGGATGAACGCTCCGCGAATCTTGCGCCCAAGTTCCGTGCGGATGGGGATGTTCTGGAGATTCGGATTGCTCGATGACAGTCGGCCGGTGGCAGCCACGGTCTGATTGAACGACGTGTGGACCCGCCCGGTCCGCGGGTGGACCAGGGCGCCGAGCGCATCGACGTACGTGTTCTTGAGCTTGGCCAGAGAGCGGTATTCGAGGACCATGCCAGGGACGGGATGCTGGTCGGCGAGCTGTTCGAGGACCTCCGCATCGGTGCTGCGAGCAGCCTTGCCGATCCGCGGGGGCTGGAGCCCGATCCGGTCGAACAGGATGTCCCCGAGCTGCTTGGGCGAATCCACATTGAAGACCGTCCCGGCCTCGCGGTAGATCTGCTCGGCCACGTGGCTCAGCGCCTGGTCCAGCTCGCCGGACATCTGACGCAGCAGACCCGTATCGACCGAAACACCCATGTGCTCCATCTCGGCCAGCACCTCGACGAGCGGCATTTCGACCTCGTGGAACAGCTTGTTGAGACCAGGCTCGCGTTCCAGACGCTCCTTGAGGAACAGGTACAGTTGATACGTGATGTCCGCGTCCTCCGCGGAGTACTCGCAGGCGGCGGACAGGTCCACCAGGTCGAACGTGAGCTGGTTCTTGCCCTTGCCGAGCAGCGAGACCAGCGGGATGCACTCGTAATTGAGAAAGTCGATCGCCATGTTGTCCATCGAGTGGGACAGCCGTTCGGGATCGAGCACGTAGGAGGCGACCATCGTATCGAAGTAGATCCCGCCCAGCGGCATATTGGCGTTCCGCAGGACGAGCATGTCGTACTTGATGTTCTGGCCGATTTTGCGGATGGACGGGTCCGCCAGGATCGGCCCGAGTTCCCGCCGGACCGTCTCGATATCCAGATGCGGCGCCCCGAGCGGACCGCGGACCGCCAAGTAGAACGCCCTGCCGGGCTGCCAGCAGAAGCTCAGACCCACGAGTTCCGCCCGCATCGCGACGACGGAGGTGGTCTCGGTATCGACCGAGATGAGCTTCTGCGTTTTGACCTCGGCCATGAACGCCGCGAACTTCTCGGGCGTGTCCACAAGCGTGTACTCGTGCGCCACCGTGGCGGCGGACCCGCGAACGCCGAAGTCCCGCGCCGGCGACGAAGGTGGCGGACTGCTCGCAGCCGGAGCTGATTCAGGCGCTGCCGATTCGCCCTTGCCGTCGAGCTGGCCCAGCAGGCGGCTGAAACCCAGCCGGGCGTAGATTTCCGCGAGCTTGTCCCTGTCGGGCTCCTGGAGGGCCAGCGTCTCATAGTCGAAATCCATCGGGACGTTGAAGTCGAGCGTGACAAGTCCCCGGCTCATGTACGCCAGGTCCTTCGAGTTGCGGAGGTTCTCGCCTCGCTTGCCTTTGATCTCGTCGGCGTGGGCGTAGAGGTTGTCGAGATCGCCGTACTGGCGGATCAGCTCGCGGGCGGTCTTCTCGCCGATCAGCGGCACGCCGGGAACATTGTCGATGGCATCGCCCTCCAACGCCAGGCAGTCCACGATCTGGGCGGGCGTGATCCCCATCTTCTCCTTCATCGTCTCGGTGTCGGTGATCTCGTCCTTCTTAATGTCGTGGACGCAGATGCGACCGCCGACCAGTTGCAGGATGTCCTTGTCCTTCGAGCAGATCCGCACGTCGAAGCCGTCGGCGGCCGCCTTTTTCGCCAGCGTGCCGATGATATCATCCGCCTCGTAACCGTCCAAACACAGGACGGGAATCCGCATCGCGGCCAGGATCTCCTTGATTCGCTCGACCTGGACCGGCAACTCTTCCGGCATGGGCGGCCGGTTTGCCTTGTACTCGGCGAAGACCTTCGACCGAAACGTCGGAGCCGGACTATCCATCGCCACCGCGAGCAGGTCGGGCTTGTTCTTGTCGATCAGCCCCAGCAGCATCGTTGTGAAGACATAGGTCGCTTTCGTCGGCTCGCCCGACGGGCTGCTGAGCTGCTGCTTCATCGGAGCAAAGTGTGCCGCGTAGATGTGAGCGTGACCATCGATAATATACAGTGTCTTCGCCATATGCCCCACTTTATGGGTGTCGCACGCATCTGTCAAGGAAACGCACGACAATAGGTGGACGAGGGTATACACAAGATAAGCGATGGCCCCCTACAAGGATTTGACAACTCATGTCCTGTCCAACTCACCATGCAATCAGGTTGAGGTTGTCGATTTGTTCGAAGTGCGTGTCTCGCGTCACAAGAGTCAGATCATATTGTCGAGCGAGTGCAGCAATCCAGATGTCGTTCTCAGGCAGCGGCCGCCCCTTGATGCGCAGCGCGTGCTTGATCTCGCCATACCGTCGTGCGGTTTCGCTGTCGCACGCAAGCACAGCATTCGTGAGCACCAATTCATCAATGCGAGCGAGATTCTCGCTCGGTCGGCTCGACTTCCTCGCCCCATAGTAGAGTTCGCCGATTCCGGTGCTGGGAAAGAACACCTCATCGGCCGTCGCAAGTCCACTCCCGACTCCTGCCTCACCCGCCAAGAGAGCAATAATGACATTCGTATCCAGAAGATATCTACCATTCATTGGTGTCTACCTGCTCACAGCCTCGGTCGATGGCCTCGCGCACCAACTCTGCATCGTCAGGCGAGATCACGCCGGAAAAGCGAAGCAACTCCTGCCCGGAAACGCCACGGGGAGTCGCCCGAGCCAGAGCACGCATGAACTCCAATACCCGCCACTGCAACTCCTGCGGCAGTACCTTCAACTGCTCGATCACTTTGTCAACAATCGGCCCATCCATATGGTTCCCCTCAGTCAGTCCTTTGTCCGTGATAACCAACCTTCGCCCGGAAAACGTCCAGTCATACATCATCCATCGACGCCGGCTCGAAACGACCCGCAAGAGCGGAGGCATCCTCGCGCCACATAACCCTTCGATCAGACACCCCGAAGGTATCGTCCCTTGGTTTCAGCTTGTTGTATACGTATCGCACACGCGAGATCATTGCTCGCGTGTGGGTTGTGATGGCCGACTCAGGATCTTCTTCAACCAGAGACCCGACACAAAGACCACCCCAACCGAAGGGATCGCGATATATGTCAGTATTGGGCCCAGATCTGGGCCGGATCTGATCGCTCTGAGAAAGAAATCCTGGTTCTTCATGACCTGTCCCAGCACGATGAAGACAATGAAGAACTCTGCTGCACCCACGAAGGCAAAGCCAATTGCGACACCGACCCCCCTTCCCGCCATCACCACGACCCAGAAGAACCAGAACGCACATGCAATCAGAATCGCAAGGAAAAGAGGGTGCATGTTAATCTCCTGCCTCCAACCGGCTAGTGGCAATTAGATCGATCCGCAAGGGCGTTCTCTGCAAGCCTGTCGAGCTTGCCCGCGATGGCATCCTGTTCGATCTGCTCATCCCACACTGCGGCATCATATTCCCAAGACCACTTCCGGAAGGCTGCAAGCTCACTGGAAGTGAGTTCCTCGATTTCTTTCTCCAGCCGCTGAATCTTTGTCATGGACAACCTCGATGCACACCATAATCACTCTGCGACGTTCGCGTCTTGTCCGCTCACTGCCTGGATCGTAGCATAACACCTCGTGAAAGGCAAGGGGGTTGGTGAGAAACGACTTGCCCAGGGGCAACTCGGAGAGGCAAGATTGCCGTTGCCGCCGCGGGGGAACTGGGGTATCTTGTGACCGTCGTGCGGGCCGGTGGGCCTTTGGATTTACGATCTACTATCGACTATTTGCGATTTTGAGCGGCCGACACACAGGGCCGAATCGCGAATGGCAAATGGATTCCCCCCTTCGCGGGAATGACAGGAGGCAAGCGCGATGCCACAGGACATGGAGCAGGTTTATCAGGAGCGGGTGAACCGGTATGTCACGGCGATGCGGAACGAGAAGCCCGACATGATCCCGATCCGGCCGTTCGTGGCCGAGTTTACCGCCAAGTACGCGGGCTTCACCTGCCAGGACGTGGCCCACGACTACAACAAGGCGTTCGAGGCCGCGGTCAAGACCGCCAAGGATTTCCAGTGGGATGCGGTCGTCGCGAACATGGTCTACGTCTGGACGGGTCTGGCCCAGGCCGCGGGACTGAAATACTACGGCATCCCGGGCATTCACATCCCGCCGGACAGGGGGTTCCAGTACAGGGAGCCTCCCCAGGAAGACGCATTCATGAGGGCTGATGAGTACGACGCCCTGATCGACGACCCGACGGGCTTCCTGTACAACACCTGGCTGCCGCGCGTCTCGACGGAGGTCAGTAAGATCGGCGAGCCCTCGACCTATCGCAACAACCTGGCCTTGGTCAAAAGCGCGATGGCCATGATGCAGTACTTCTACGCCTTCGGCCCGCAGGTGGCGAGGCTGCGGTCGGAGTGCGGCACCGGGTCCGCCATCGCGGGCATCTTCAAGGCCCCCTTCGACATCCTCGCCGACAAGCTGCGAGGCTACCTCGGTCTCGTGAACGACATGCACACGCAGCCCAAGAAGGTGCTCCAGGCCTGCGAGGCCCTCATGCCGCACCTGGTCAACGTGGGTCTGACCACCTGCGACCCGGGCAAGCTCGTCCCCATCGGCTTCTGGATGCATCGCGGCTGCGTGCCCTTCTTCAATCCCCAGCAGTTCGCGTCACACTACTGGCCGACGCTCAAGCCGTGCATCGAGGAGTTCTGGAGGAATGGACATCAGACCCTCTTCTACGCCGAGGGACGCTGGAAGCACCACTTCGACACCTTCCGCGAACTGCCCGATCGCAGCATCGTCTTCCACTGCGACCAGGACGACATCTTCGAGGCCCATCGCAAGCTGCACGACAAGTTCGCCCTCAGCGGCGGCATCCCGAACATGCTGCTCAGCTATGGCTCGCCTGAAGAGGTGCGAGACTTCGTCCTGCGGGTCATCAAGGAAGTGGCCAAGGACGGCGGCTACATCATGGATGCGGGGGCCATCATGCAGGACGACACGAGCATCGAGAACATGAAGATGATGACGCAGGTCTGCCGCGAGCATGGCGTCTACTCCTCCGGCTCGCACCAAACACCGACCGCGACGCCGCCGTGCGATCTGCCGTCCTCGGTCGAATCGCGGAAGAAGGTCAAGGGCATGGCGGGCCGACCCGCGCCGAAGGTCAAGCCGGGCGTGTGCTTCCCCTGGGAAGAGCGAGTCAGGGACCTGCCCCAGATCACCGGCGACAAGGCGATGGTCCAGCGAATCTGGGAGGACATCGACGCGCTGGGCAATACGTATATCTGGCAGATGCTGCTGTCGTTCTGAGCCGTTCGTGGTGACGCCGTAAGGCGTTTCTTCATATGCCCTTGCGGGCACACTACAGACATGGACATCCGACCGGTGATTTCGAGAACTGGAGGATTCTGATGAGCCGTACAATTGGACGAAGGGCGTTTCTGGGCCAAGCGGTCGCAGTCGCCGCAGGCGGCATTGCCCTGCCCTATTTCGTTCGTCCCTCGGCGTTGGGCATGGCAGGCGCGGTCGCAGCCAGCGAGCGAATCACGCTCGGCATGATCGGGACTGGAGACCACGGCCGGGAGATGAACCTCAAGACCTTCCTGGCCCAGCCCGATGGGCAGGTGGTCGCTCTGTGCGACGTGGACCGCGAGCAGCGTGAGATCGCCCGCCAGATGGTCAGCGAGAAGCACGGCAACAAGGACTGCGCCGCCTACAGCGACTTCCGCGAGGTCCTCGCCCGCGCGGATATCGACGCGGTGATGATCTCGACGCCGGACCATTGGCACGTGCCGATTGCGATCGCCGCCGCCAAGGCGGGCAAGGACGTCGAGTGCGAGAAACCGACGCTCACCATCGAAGAGGGTCGCAGGCTCGTCGAGACGATGAAGCGATACAACCGGGTCTTCCAGTGGTCCACCGAGGATCGAGCCGTCGACGTCTATCACCGCATGTGCGAGCTGGTCCGCAACGGGCGGATCGGCAAGGTCCACACAATCAAGGTCGGACTGCCGAGCGGCCCGAACGAGCCGGGCGACCCCACGCCCATGCCGGTGCCCGACGGCTTCGACTATGACACGTGGTTGGGTCCCGCCCCTTGGGCGCCCTATACGAAGGACCGCTGCCACTGGAACTTCCGCTGGATCTTCGACTATTCCGGCGGCCAGCTCACCGACTGGGGCGCTCACCTGCTCGACGGCGCACAATGGGGCAACAACACCGAGCGCATCGGCCCGGTCGAGGTCGAAGGCAAAGGCGTATTCTTGAGCAACGGCCTATACAACACGGCCAAGGAGTATCACATCGAGTACACCTATGCCGACGGCGTGAAGCTGTTCGTCGATTCGGGCGAGCCGAGTCTGCGGTTCGAGGGCAGCGACGGCTGGATTGGCAACACCGGCTGGCGGGCACCCTTGCAGGCCCAGCCTGCCTCCATCCTGAAGTCCATCATCGGGCCCGACGAAGTGCACCTGTTCACATGCCCCCAGGGCGAGCAGCGGAACTTCCTCGACTGCGTCAAATCCAGGCAGGCATGCTACTTCCCGCCGGAGATCGGCCAACGATGCTTCACGATCGCGCACATCGGCAACATCGCGATGCGGACCGGCAAGAAGCTCAAGTGGGACCCGCAGGCCGAGCGGTTCACGAACGACGACGAGGCCAACCGCATGTTGGGCCGGGCCATGCGGAGCCCGTGGAATCTGCTGTGAGGAACGGTGAGACGCTGGGGCAGGTCTCACCCTATGACTGTGCCGGCAATTGGATCATCTTGTCATGCTGAACGATGGGAAGGGACGTGTGCTATGATGAAGTGCGACAGATCGATTGCGGCAGTCCTCGTCGTTCTGGCCGTTTGCGCGGTCCCCGTGGTCAGCAGGGACTGCAGCACGTGCCACGCGATCCAGCTCACAGGCGACGATCTCTCCGCGTGGCGGGCGGACACCGGGCAATGGAGCGTGGTTCGCGATGCGACACTGGCTCCGCGCAACGAGAAGATGCTGGCGACCGAGCCCGGGGTTGGCGCCATCGTCAACGGTCCGACCGGCAAGACGGTCAACCTGTTCACCAGGCAGGAGTTTGGCGACATCCGCGCCCACGTCGAGTTCATGGTGTCGAAGGACTCGAACTCGGGCGTATACTTCATGGGGCGCTACGAGGTGCAGGTGTTCGACAGTTGGCAGAAGACCTCGGAGTATCCCGGCATCGAGTGCGGCGGCATCTACGAGCGATGGGACGAGAATCGCAGTCCCAAGGGGTTCGAGGGGCATTCCCCGCGCGTCAACGCGTCGAAGCCCCCGGGGCAGTGGCAGACGTTCGACGTGGTCTTTCGGGCCCCGCGCTTCGACAAGGCGGGACGCAAGATCGCCAACGCCAGGTTCGAGAGCGTGACGCACAACGGCGTCCTGGTCCACAGCGACATCGAGCTGACCGGCCCGACGCGGGCCGCTGCCTATGACGACGAGAAGCCGTTCGGGCCGCTCATGCTCCAGGGCGACCACGGGCCGGTGGCCTACCGCAATCTCCGGGTCGCGCCGGCAAATCCCTTCTTCGCGATGGATACCGCCACCAAGGACGCCAGCCGCACGACCGCGGCGCAGCAGGCACAGATGCTCCAGGACCTGGGCTATGCCGGCATCGGTCCCGGCTACGAGGGGGTCGGCCCGCTGACCGAGATGCTCAAGGAGTTGGATGCTCGCGACTTGCAGCTCTTCGCAATCTACACGGGGATCAACATCGACGCCGGCACACAACCCTACGATCCTTCTCTCAGGGACACGATGAAGTTGCTGGAAGGCCGCAACGCGATCCTCTGGCTCTTCGCCCAGAGCGGCACGCACAAGCCGTCGACGCCCGAGGGCGATGCCCGCGCGGTCGAGATTCTCCGCGAGCTTTCCGACACCGCGGCGGCATACCAGGTGCGCATCTCGTTGTATCCCCATCACGCCTTCTGGGTGGAGACGGTCGAAGATGCAGTGCGAGTGGCCCAGAAGGTGGACCGTCCGAACATCGGCGTCACATTCAATCTCTGTCACTGGCTGCGGGTGAGCGAGAGCCGGGACGCCAGGACCGTCATCGAGAAGGCCATGCCCTATCTGTCGGTGGTGAGCATCAACGGCGCCGACGCCGACGGCAAGGACTGGAAGGCCTTGATTCAGACGCTCGACCGCGGTACCTTCGACGTGCGTGGATTCCTGGAGATCCTGCGGGACGCCGGTTACAGCGGTCCCATCGGTTTCCAGGGCTATGGCATCGGCGGCGATGCCTACGACAATCTCAAGCGCACGATGGGCGCCTGGCAAAGGCTGTCCCAGGTCCTCTGCGGAGAGCCGAGAGGATCCGGGCAACCCGGCAAGGCGCCGTGACGAAGGTGGTCGCGCGAGTCCCATAGGCCCTATTCGCTCCATAGGTCTTATAGGACGGACAGGACCGATACGACGAATAGGACGGACAATGGAAACCCTCAAGCTCCTGCGTGATTACTTCCCGACCGCAGTCTATACGGGCAAATGCCTCGTGTTCATCAGCGAAGACTGGCGGGTCGAGCTGACCGAGCACAAGGACAGCGACTACACCAAGGGCTCGTCGCAAACGTCGATCATCCGCGTGAGACTCTTCAAGCGGGCCCTGAACGAGGAACTCGTGCCCAGTCTCTACGAGGACTTCCAACTGCCCACTCTGGGAGAGCTGGCCGAGCAGATCGAGAAGTACGTGCAGATGGCCATCGGCACGAACCTGCGGGAGGCGGGCGACTGACCCATGTCCCAAGCGGCCATTCAACAGGACAGCGACGGCGTCCTCTTCACCGCCAAGATCGTCCCAGGCAGCAGCCGGACGAAGGTGGCAGGTGCCCTCGCGGATATGGTCAAGATCCGCGTGGCGGCTCCGCCTGAGAAGGGCAAAGCCAACGAATGCCTGATCGCGTTCCTCGCCCAGCAACTCGGCGTGAAGAAGAACGCCGTCACCATCGTCGCCGGCCAGACCAATCCGGTCAAGCAGGTGCACATCGCCGGCGTGTCTCGCACGACGCTCCTGGAGAAGCTGGGCCTGGGCGAATGATTCAACTCTCAACGACAGACATCCCGTGTTGAGAACCACCCGGCGCGGGCGACTACTCGCCCTGCTCGGGCAGACGTCTGACCTTGATGTTGCGGACCGCGCCGGCGGTGTTCCACGTTGCGATCCCCAGCGGCTGGGACTCCTCCACCTCCATCCGGATGCCGATCTTGTGGCCCGTCGTCTCGAAGTCCACGAGGTCCTCGCCGTCCAGCCAGGCCTGGATGCGGTCGGGGGTGACGCGCAGACGGACGAAGTACCATTTGCCCGTCTCGAAGCTGACGATCCGGGTCGTCGGGTTCTCCGAGGCGTCGTAGTAGTCGATGCTGGACAGGCCGCAGACGCTGCCGCCCCAGCCGCCGAGGACGAGAGTGCAGGGTCTCTCGCCCACGGGAAACGTCAGGCCGCAGAAGAAGTCGTTGCCTGCGACCCGCATGGCCTCCAGCGTGATCTCGTAGTTCGTGCGAACGACCGGCCCGGTCCAGGTGATTCCGGTCATGCAGCTGCCCATGGCCATGTGGATGGCGCCGTCCTGGACGGAGACCTCGCCCTGCCCGCCGAAGTCGGTGGGCTTCCACTGCCCGAGCGACTGGCCGTCAAAGAGGCTCGTCGGCTCGTCGGCCTGCGCAACGGGCTGTGCCGGAGCCTTGGGCTCCTCAGGGGACGGGACCTGTACCGGCTCGGCCTGTGGTTGCGTCGCCGCCTGGACCGGTGCCGACGGCTCCCGGCGCTGCCCCTCGGATCGACATCCGCCCGGAAGAAGGCCCGCCGCCACCAGGAAAACGCCCCAAACCACTGCACTATTATGGGTCGGGTCGGACCTTCCCGCGGACCTGCGACCCCCACGAACGGATACGACGACTCTCATACGGTCCTCCTGACAAGTCACATTTCAGTTGAACAACCTACGCAAAAAGCTACAATAGAACAAGAAGAAACCTGGGGGGCTGCCTGTTTTGCAGGTCCCTTGCGCCGAGGGCTCAAGCGGGTGCAACTGCATGACGATAACGAGTTTGTGTCGATGCAGGCGCACGCATCGGGCGGCGCAGTTTCCTCCAGGCGATGGGTTGAGCAAAGAGTCGGGTTAGAGAGGGATACATGAAAAGGGTCCTTCTGAGTGTCGTCATTCTCCTGCTGCTTTCACCCCGTGCGACGTTCGGGGAACGGATCCGTCTTGCCAACGCCGGCAAGGCGGGCCTGAACGTCACATCCCTGGAGCAGGTCCTGCGGCTTTCGGAAGACGAGATCGACCTGGCCACCGCGACGTTGATCGCATCGGAATACTGGAGCGACGTGGTCGCCGGCCGACGTTATCTCGACGAGCTGGATGCCATGGCGACGGAGATCCTGAAGCGCCTGCGCCAGCAGCGATTGCCCGTGGACTCGCGAGCCATCCCGATCATCAACCAGTATCTCTTCGAGGAACTCGGCTTTCAGACAATCGCCCACGCGGACGATCCCAACGACCTGTTCCTCCATTCCGTGATGGACCGGCAACAGGGCTACTGCCTGAGTCTGTCCATCCTGTATCTGTCCATCGCGGAGCGGCTGGGACTCGACGTCTACGGCGTCGTCGTCCCGGGCCACTTCTTCGTCCGGTACGAGAAGGGGCGAGTTCGATTCAACATCGAGACGACCAGCAACGGCGCCAGTCCGCCCGACGAGCACTACAGGACCCGATTCAACGTGCCGGAGGGCGGACGCGACTCCATCTACATGAAGAGCCTCAACAAGCGTCAATCGCTCGGCTGCTTCTTCAACAACCTCGGCAACGTCTACAGCGAGATCGGTGACGTCAACACCGCCATGGTGGCCCTCGAGCGAGCCGTCGCGATCAATCCGACGCTGTCGGAATCCCGCGCCAACCTCGGCAATATCTATCTGCAGAAGAATCGCGTGAATGAAGCGATCCGTCAGTACCGCGCAGCCCTCGATCTGAATCCCAGAGATCCCAAGACCCACAACAACCTGGGCAATGCCTACATGGCCATCGACGAGCTCAACGCCGCGGCCTCCGCCTACCGACAGGCGATTCATCTCGACTCCAGCTTCGTCGATGCCTATCGGAACATGGCGCTGCTCCTGACGAGACAGGAGCGATACAGTCAGGCGATGTCTCAACTGAATCTGGCGATGGCCCTCGACAGCGAGAACGCGCAGATCTACAATCAGTTCGGTGAGCTGTACTGCCGGATGCACGAGTACGACAAGGGCCTGTCGCAGTTTCGCAGAGCAGCGAATCTCAAGCCGGATTCCGCAGAGGCCTACTACGGCATGGGGATCTGCCACGGCGGCTTGAAGCAGACCGACGCGGAAATCCAGTCGTACATGCAGGCTCTCACGCTCAAGCCCACGATGCTCGCGGCCCTCATCGACCTGGGTACCGCGTACTTCAACCAGGGCCAATACGACCTGGCGGTTCAGTACTACAGGCAGGCGGCGGCGGTCAAGCCGGATGATTCGAGGATTCTTTTCAACCTCGGCTCAGCCTATCTGAAAAAGGAACAGTGGGATCTGGCCGTCGAGGCCTACCTGCGAGTCGTCAGGATGGAGCCGCAGACGGGCGACGCACATCACGCGCTGGCGTACGCCTTCTACAGGCTCGGCAACTTCGAGCAGGCATGGGCCTATGCGAACACGGCTAAACGACTCGGAACGAAGATCCCGGAAGACCTGCTCAACGCCATTCAGAGCCGGCTCAAGCAGGCTGCCCGACGCTGAGCAAGAAAATTTCCGACCCTGTTGACAGGATCGGAAACCACCGATAGAATACAGGGGCAAAGTGGGAGTCAGCAGCAGAGCTGCCTGAACGTGGTCAATCCCAGCAGAAAGCCAATTATTGGAATCATCGGCGGAATCGCTTCCGGCAAGAGCACTGTCGCCGCGGAGTTCGGGAAGTTGGGCTGCGAGGTCATCAGCGCCGATGTCATTGCACACGATCTCCTCGCGGAAGAGGCAGTCCGCGATCAGGTGTGCGAGTTGTTCGGTCGGGAGATGCTCGGGCCCGACGGTCGGATTGACCGCACGAAGCTGGCTCGCATCGTATTTGCCGATGAGCAGAAGCTGGCCGCGTTGAACAGGGTGATTCACCCTCGCGTGCTCCAGCGAACGGAGGAGTTGATTGCCCGGTCTGGCTCTCGAACGGATGTCAGAGCGATCGTGCTGGACATGCCCCTGCTGGTCGAGGTGGGCTGGGCTGACCGCTGTGACAGACTGATCTTCGTGAAATGCGACCTCGCCCGACGGGCCGAGAGAGTCCGTCGGGCCGGACGGATGGATGAGCAGGGTCTCCAGGCCCGCGAAAATTTTCAAATTTCTCTAGACAAGAAGGCCAGGCTGGCCGATAATACCATAGACAACAATTCTGACTTCTTGACACTGGTCAGGCAAATCCAAGATATCTTCTCTGACATAGCCGGAAACAGGTAGTGGGGTTCGTTGGGAAGTCGTGCTGTGGGCGGCCATCCCGCCGGGCTGTGAAGTTTTGGGGTGCAGCTCGAGACGCCCTCGTGCGAAACTGTCAGAGAGAAGATGCTTCACGTCGGCGACAGGCGTGTTGCCCGTATCTGTTGCGGAGGCAGATGTGTACCCGTATGACAGGGGGCAAGGGTGACAGTAGGGTTATGTATCGGAAGAAGGAGTAGTTATGGCTAAGGCCAAGACAACCAGAAGAAAAGGGAACAAGAGGAAGGCTGCCGGGGAAGAGACACCGCAAGGACAGCTCGATCGATCGCAGGAGCTGCAAGGCGCCGCCGCGGGCGAAGAGACAGCCGAGACCCCTATGGCCGAAGCCGCAGAGGCACAGCCGCAAGGCGCCTCCGAGGGCATGCCCGAAGGCGTCGAGGTCGTCGAGGGGACCGAGGAAGAGTCCACCCACGCCAAATACGAACGAATCAAGAAGGGCAATCTCTACCTCACGGACCTGCAGCGCCTCAACGTGGGCGAACTCCACGAGATGGCCAAGAAAGAAGGCATCACGGAATACAGCGCCCTGAAGAAGCAGGACCTGATCTTCCGAATCCTCAAGGAGCGGATCCGCCAGAGCGGTCTGATGTACGGCGAAGGCGTCCTGGAGGTCCTTCCCGACGGCTACGGGTTCCTCCGCAACCCGACGTACAACTACCTGTCCAGCTCCGACGACATCTACGTGTCGCCGTCGCAGATCCGACGCTTCGGCCTGCGGACGGGCAACATCGTTTCCGGACAAATCAGGCCGCCAAAGGATTCCGAGAAGTACTTCGCCCTGCTGCGCGTCGAGGCGATCAACTTCGAGAATCCCGATCTGCTGGCGGATAAGATCGTCTTCAGCGACCTGACGCCGCTGCACCCGGAACAGCGTCTCATCCTCGAAACGAGCGGCGACGAGCTGAACATGCGGATCATCGACCTCGTCACCCCGGTGGGCAAGGGCCAGCGCGGCCTGATCGTCGCTCCGCCGCGAACCGGCAAGACGATCCTGCTCCAGAAGATGGCGAACGCCATCAGCACGAATCATCCCGAGGTGAAGCTGATCGTGCTGCTCATCGACGAGCGCCCCGAGGAAGTGACGGAAATGGAGCGAAAGACCGCCGATTCCGTCGAGGTCATCAGCTCCACGTTCGACGAGCCCGCCGCACGGCACTGCCAGGTGGCCGAGATCGTCATCGAGAAGGCCAAGCGAATGGTCGAGTACGGCCAGGACGTCGTCATCCTGCTCGATTCCATCACGCGCCTGGCGCGAGCCTACAACAACGAGACCCCGCACTCCGGCCGCATCCTCACCGGCGGTGTGGACGCGGGCGCCATGCAGATGCCCAAGAAGTTCTTCGGCGCCGCCCGAAAGGTCGAGGAAGGCGGTTCGCTGAGCATCTTCGCCACCGCGCTGATCGACACCGGGTCCAAGATGGACGAAGTGATCTTCGAGGAGTTCAAGGCAACCGGCAACATGGAACTGCACCTGGATCGCCGGCTCGTGGATCGGCGAGTCTGGCCGGCCATCGAGATCACGCGAAGCGGAACGCGACGCGAGGAACTGTTGCTGGACCCGAAGGAGCTCGAGCTGGTCTATCGTCTGCGCCGAGTCCTCAGCGATCTGAACCCCGTCGAAGCGGTCGAGCTGCTCAAGAGCCGACTCGCCAAAACGCGGAGCAATGCCGAGTTCCTGATGACGATGAACCTGGACTGAGCCCCCGGCCTGAATCGGGGATTGGCAGGATCACACAGGCCGTCTGTGAAATGCGGCGGATTGCCTTTCGACAAGTCGATCCCTTTACAGGCCATCGCGGCACGATTAACATGATTTCCGGCAGGCGTGCGTCTGCCGGATTTTTTTTGCACGGTTTCTACGCTGGATAGGTCATGACAGAGCAGTTGTCCAAGACATACGATCCGAAGTCCGTCGAGGAGCAGGTCGCTCAACTCTGGCAATCGGGATCCTACTTTCACGCCGAGCCTTCTCGTGACGGCGGCACGCGAAGACCGTTCACAATCGTGATCCCCCCGCCGAACGTGACCGCCGCACTGCACCTGGGACACGCTCTGAACAACACGCTCCAGGACATTCTGATCCGCTTCCGGCGGATGCAGCAGTGCGAGACGCTCTGGATGCCCGGCACAGACCACGCGGGCATCGCGACGCAGACGGTCGTCGAGAAACGCATCCTCGCAGAGGAAGGCAGGCGACGCACCGATTTCCAGCGAGAGGAGTTCGTCAAGCGCATCCAGGCGTGGAAAGACGAGTACGAAGCCACGATCCTGGGCCAGCTCAGGGCAATGGGCTGCTCGTGCGACTGGGAGCGGACGCGGTTCACGATGGACGACGTCTGCGCGAAGGCCGTCCGAGCGAACTTCTTCAATCTGTTCAAGGATGGCTTGATCTATCGCGGCAAGCGCCTGGTCAACTGGGACCCGGCCACGCAGACGGTCCTCGCCGACGACGAGGTCGAGCATGAGACCGTCCAGGGCCACTTCTGGTACCTGAAGTACCCGCTCGTCGAGCCGGTGGTTGTGCCCAGTAGCATGGGCGTCCCGCCCATGAGTAGCACGGCCGTCCCGGCCGTGAGTACCACGGGCATCTTGCCCGTGGAGCAGTTGGGGATCGCCAAGCGACACGGGGCGAGACTGCCGCACTGGACCCAGGCCGGCGCTACGTACGCCGTGACATTCCGTCTGGCCGATTCCCTGCCTGCCGATGTCGTGGAGTCCTGGAAACGAGAGAGGGAAGAGATCGAGCGGCGAGCAAAGATGCAGAACCGGGACTTGACTCTGCAGGAAAGGAAGGAGTTGCAGCACCTCTATTCCGCGAAAGTTGACGCGATTCTGAACAACGGTCGGGGCGATTGTCATCTTCGGAATGAGACGGTCGCAGGAATCATTCAGGACGCACTGCGGCACTTCCACGGAGACCATTATGAGTTGATCGCTTGGGCCATCATGCCCAACCATGTGCATGTCGTGGTCCGGCCGCTTGGAGAACATCAACTGGCGGATATTCTCCATTCATGGAAGTCCTTCACTGCCAAGGAGGCCAATAGGATACTGAACCGTGCCGGGCAATTCTGGCAGGAGGAATACTACGACCATGTGATCCGCGATGAAGCGGATTTCCAGCATGCACTCGAATATGTGATCTCGAATCCGGAACAGGCGGGCCTCGATGACTGGCCGTGGGTCGGCCTTCAGAAGACAGAACAGGGGCAGGATGCCCCTGATACTCATGGGCGGGACGCCCATGCTACTCACGGGCAAGATGCCCGTGCTACGATGGTCATCACTCATGTCACCGTTGCCACGACGCGGCCCGAGACCATGCTGGGTGATACCGCGGTCGCAATGAACCCCAGCGACCCGAGAGCCCCCTACCTCGTGGGCAAGCAGATCCGTCTGCCCATCGTCGGGCGGATCATCCCGATCATCGCGGACGAGCACGTCGTACTGCCGAACCCCGAGAGCGAGGACGAGAAGGCTCGCTTCTCGACGGGCTTCCTGAAGGTGACGCCCGCCCACGACCCGGACGACTGGGCCATCGGCCAGAGGCACGATCTACCCGTCATCAATGTCATGGCGCCCGACGGCTCGATCAGCGACAAGCACGGCTGGCAGGACGCGACCGAGCCCGAGGCCCGCAGTCTGCTCGGCCTGGACCGCTTCGAGGCCCGCGAGGCCATCGTCGAGTGGTTCCGCGAAGAGAACCTCCTGGAGGAGATCCGCGACTACGCCCATGAAGTCGGCCACAGCTACCGCAGTCACGTCCCCATCGAGCCGTACCTGTCCGACCAGTGGTACGTCGCGGTCAAGAAGCCCATCGAGCATCTGGCCGCCAAGTTCGGCAGCGGCATGATCGAAGGAACCGATGTTCCCGTGAACTCGCTCGCCGGCCTAGCGCTCAAGCCCCTGCTCGACGGCCGACTGCGATTCATCCCCGAGCGATACGCCAAGACCTATCAGACCTGGCTGGAGAACCTGCGGGACTGGCCGATTAGCCGTCAGCTCTGGTGGGGACACCGCATCCCCGTGTGGTCGAAGCCTGGGCGCAACAGCACCAAGGACACCTCGGGACGGATTCACACAGTTCAGGCAGAGACCGATGACGGGCGGATGACTTTCGCATGCGTCGCCCCGGAGAGCGAAGACGCAGAGAAGAGACTCGAATCCCAGGGGTGGACACGCGATTCCGACGTCCTGGATACGTGGTTCTCATCCGCGTTGTGGCCTTTCAGCACGTTGGGCTGGCCGGAGGAGACGCCGGCGTTCAAGACGTTCTATCCGGGCGATGTGCTGTGTACGGCGCGCGAGATCATCACGCTGTGGGTCTCCCGCATGGTGATGATGGGACAGTATTGCGCGGGTGACATCCCCTTCCGCGATGTCTACATTCACGCGATGATCCAGGACGGCGAAGGACGCAAGATGTCCAAGAGCCTGGGCAACGGGATCGATCCGCTCGTCGCCATCGACAGCCACGGCGCCGACGCGATGCGGTTCACCCTGGCCAGCATGACGACGGACACGCAGGACATCCGCATGCCGGTCGCGTCGATGACCCTGCCCGACGGGCGGACCGCGAACACCTCGCCCAAGTTCGACCTCGGACGCAATTTCTGCAACAAGCTGTGGAACGCGTCGCGCTTCGCGATGATGAACCTGGAGGGCACCGACCCCGGCGCATTCGACGCGAGCAAGATGGACGTGACCGACAAGTGGATCCTGTCCCGCCTGGCGACGACCCGGGACGAGGTCACGCAGGCCATCGAGTCGTTCAAGTTCAGCGAGCCGCTCACGCAACTCTACCGCTTCTTTTGGAACGACCTGTGCGACTGGTATCTGGAGTGGGCCAAGTCTCGAATGCGGGACGACAACAGCAAAGGCGTCGCACAGAACGTCCTGGCCTTCGTCCTCGACCAGACGCTGCGTCTGCTGCACCCGTTCATCCCCTTCATCACGGAGGGCATCTACCAGAAGCTCAACGAGTTGGCGCCGGTTCGCGAACTCCGAGGCATCGCGGCGGGCCCAACGACGCCAGCGCTCGTCGTCGCGCCCTGGCCTGAGAGCATGGCGTCGTTGAAGGACTCGCAGGTCGAGGTGCAAATCCAAGTCGTCCAGAACGTGGTCCGCGCGATTCGCGACATCCGAAGCCAGTACAACATCCCGCCAAGCACTAAGCTGGAGGCCTCGGCCGGCGCACCGCAGGCCGTCGCGAGCATGCTCGCGGCGGGAAGCGATCTGGTCTGCCAGTTGGCGGGATTGGAGACGTTCTCCGCAGCCGAGGGACTCGCGAAGCCGAACAACGCCGCGACCGCGATAGTAGAAGAGACGCACGTCTACGTACACGACGTCATCGATCCGGACGCGGAGCGGGCTCGACTGACGAAACAGAAACAGGAAATCGAACAGGCCAAGAAAGGCGTGGAAGCCAAGCTGAACAACGAGAACTTCGTCGCGAGGGCCAAACCCGAAGTGGTGGCCCAGGCCCGAGAGAAACTTGCACAGCTCCAGGAACAGCTCCAGGCGGTCGAGAGGCATCTGGCCGAACTCGGCGGTTAGCGGATACAGGGGGATCGAATGGAAGTGGAAGTTGAACTGTCGCGGATCATCATCAATGAGACTTCCGACCAACAGATCATCGTGTTGAAGGAGCGGCATGGGACGCGGGGGTTCCCGATCGTAATCGGGATCGTGGAGATCTTCGCCATCGACCGGCGTCTCAAGGGGATCAAACCGCCGCGACCGATGACCCACGACCTGCTGGCCAACGTGATCGAAGGGCTCGGCGCAACGGTTGAACGGATCGTCATCACCGACCTCCGCAATCACACGTTCTACGCAACCATCCATCTGGCCATCGACGGCCGCATGGTCGAGATCGATTCAAGGCCCTCCGACGCCATCGCGCTGGGCGCGGCCATCCAGGCCCCTATTTTTGTGGCTGAGCACGTTTTCGATCTGACGAATCAGTGAGGCAAGTCCCAATCACCAGCAATCCGACCGCGACGCAGAGCATGGCGTCGGCCACGTTGAACGTGTGCCAGTGCCGCCCGGGCCAGTACACCACATCGACAAAATCGCGGACCTGCCCTTCGTTGAAGATGCGATCCCACAGATTGCCGCAGACGCCTGCGCCGAACAGTCCCAGCGCGGCGTGAACGATGCGCTGGCGCGTCTGGCTGAAGAAGAACCACCCGAGAATAATGAGCATGGCGAGCGAGGAGACCCCGATCAGGAAGGCCATCCGCCCGTCGGCGATCCCGAAGGCGGCGCCCCGATTCAGAGCCAGTTGGAACGACAGGAAGCCGTCGAGGATCGAGACCCTCTGTCCCGGCACATCCCGCAGCCAGGCAAACACCGCGTGCTTCGTCCACAAATCCAGCGCCAGGCCGAGCAGCAGCGTCGGCCAGAAGACCAGATGCGCCGTCACGTCAGGCAGCTCGATCCTGCGACGGGCGGCCAAAGAGCAGCCGGATATGACATGTCCCCCGGTTTCCTGATTGCCTGTTTCCATAGCTTCAGTCGTTCAGTCCCTGCATAGGATTCTGTCGTTTCGAACTCTCCCGAATCAGCTTCTCCAGCACTTCGTGCTTGGGCTGATCGGGCTTGATGAGCAACGAACGGCGCCAGTGCCGCAGCGCCTGCTCCTCCCAGCGCCCGCCCTCCGATTGGCGGGCTTTCAACATGCAGGCGACGCCCAGGTTCCGGTAGGCCTCCCAGTCGTTGTCGTCCAGACGGATCGCCTGGAGGTACGTCTGGATCGCCTGCTCCAGGTCCCCCCGCTTGATGAAGCAGTACCCCAGGTGCCTCAGAGCGGCGCCGTCCTGAGGCCGCATCTGCGACACCGAGACCAGGACCTCCTGGGCCCGGTCATAACGGCCCGCCTTCACACACGCTACGCCCAGCGACAGCAGGACGTTCGGATCCGGGCTCCCCGTCGCGGAAAGTCTCTCATAGACCTCCATGGCCCGCGCGTAGTCCTGTTGGCCTTCGTAGGCCCTCGCCAGCAGGGGGAGCAATTCCTGCCGGTCCGGCGGAGCTTGTTCGCAGTAGGCCTGCGCCCTGGCGTACTGCCCCGCCTGGACGCAACACGCCGCCGCACCCGTCAAGGCGTCGAAATCGTTCGGGTCCAAGGCGACCGCCCGCCCGTACGCGATGGCCGCCTGGAGGGGCTTGTCCGACTTCTCGTAGGCCTTGGCCAGATTCATCTGGTTCTCGAACGACGAGGGCTCCAGCCTGGCCGCCTGTCTGAACGAGGCCAACGCCTTGTCGGATTCGCCAAGCTCTTCGTAGATCTTGCCCAACTCCGCATAGGCCGCAGCCAATGCCGGGTCGGCCTTGATTGCCTTGTTTAACGTATTGGCCGCGGATCGATCCTTCCCTGCTTCACGAAGCGACAGGGCATCCCTATACAAGTCCGTCGCAGACCTTCGCGAGGAACAACCGGGAAACAGACACAACGCCAGCACCAGGCCGGCGAACCATGCCACACTCACCCTGTTGCCTTCCGCAGACGCCAATAGACTGCCTTTCCAGAGGCCCGGCACCCAACCCCTGCGTGGTCGTTGCTCGTGCCGAGAGACGGATTATACCGTCGCCCCCCTGCCGGTCAAAGCGATTGGCGTCTCCCGCGTGGATTTCACCCATTTGCCAAACATTTGACAGGGCGCGGCGGTACCTGTATGATACCGGACCCGTAGGCAGTCCGGCGGGACCGCTTCTGCGCATCGGATTGGGCTTCGGACGCAGTGTGTCGCGTCGCGGACCCCTGACTTGTTTGAAAGGCATGTTCTACATGACGAAAGAGAAGATCGCCCTGAAGAAGAGACCTTGCGTCTTAATCATACGCGATGGCTGGGGTTACAATCCCGACCCGAACGAAGATCAGTACAACTCCATCAAGCGGGCCCACGTCCCGACGGACACCATGCTGATGGCCGAGTACCCCCACTGCCTGGTCCACACCTACGGCGAGTGGGTCGGCCTGCCCGACGGCACCATGGGCAACAGCGAGGTCGGCCACCAGAACATCGGAGCCGGACGCGTCGTGCCCCAGGAATCCGTCCGACTGACCTTCGCCATCCGCGACGGATCGTTCTTCCAGAACGAGCAATTCCTTAAGATGATCGAGTTCGTCAAGGCCCACCAGGGCAAGATGCACGTCATGGGTCTGTGCAGCGACATCGGCGTGCACTCGCTCCTCGGGCATCTCTACGGCTTGCTGGAACTCGCCAAGCGGAACGATCTGAAGGACGTCTTCATCCACGCCTTCACGGACGGGCGGGATTCGCCGCCGGACAGCGGCCTGGGCTACCTCACCGATATTGAGAGAAGGGCCGCCGAGATCGGGGTCGGCAAGATTGCGACGGTCATGGGCCGCTTCTACGCGATGGACCGGGACAGTCGCTGGGACCGCGTGCAGAAGGCCTTCGACTGCCTGCGGTTCGGCAAGGGTCTCAAGGCCCGCAGCGCCACGGAGGCGGTCAAGGGCAGCTACGACAAGAGCGTCACCGACGAGTTCATCGAGCCGACCGCGATCGTCACCGAGGACGGCGAGCCGCTCGCCAAGATCGCGGACGGCGACGGCGTCGTGTTCTTCAACTTCCGAGGCGACCGGCCCCGCGAGATCACGCGGGCATTCGTCGATCCGGAGTTCAAGGAGTTCACCCGACCGGTCAAGCCGGACGTGTATTTCGTCTGCATGACCGAGTACGACGCCTCCATCCCGGCGCCGGTGGCGTTTCCCAAGCCGGCCAAGATGAAGAACATCCTCGGCGGATACTGGGGCTCCCTCGGCATCAAGCAGTTCCGCTGCGCCGAGACCGAGAAATACGCCCATGTGACCTTCTTCTTCAACGACTACAACGAGAAGCCCTTCAAGGGCGAGGACCGCCAGATCGTCCCGTCGCCCAAGGTGCGGACGTACGACCTGAAGCCCGAGATGAGCGCCTACGAGGTGGCGAACGTCGTCCTGGAGCGTCTCGATTCCGACAAGTACGACGTGATGGTCGTCAACTTCGCGAACCCGGACATGGTGGGCCACACGGGCGACCTGAACGCCGCGATCAAGGCCGCCGAGACGGTGGACGAGTGCGTCGGCAAGATCCTCGACAAGGTCAAGAGCATGGGCGGCGCCGCCATCATCACCGCGGACCACGGGAACTTCGAGAAGATGATCGACGGCTCGCCGGACAAGCCGCATACGGCCCACACGGTCGGCGACGTCCCGCTGATCGTCTTCGACGACCAGTACAAGGGCAAGAAGCTCCGCGAGGGCGGCACCCTGGCCGACATCGGTCCCACGCTCCTGGAGGTCATGGGGTTGCCCCAGCCGAAGGAGATGACCGGGCGAAGCCTGCTGCAACTGTAGCGGATAGCCTGGGCGGTGTCAGATCTATGAGTCGAATCGTTCTGCTCGATCGCAACATGGTGAATCTGATCGCCGCCGGCGAGGTGATCGAGCGTCCGGCCAGCGTCGTCAAGGAGCTGATGGAAAACAGCATCGACGCCGGTGCGACCGCTCTTACCGTGACCATTGAGGACGGAGGCCGCAGGCTCATCTCCGTCAGCGACAACGGCAACGGCATGGATGCCGACGACCTGGCGACCGCCTTCGAAGCCCACGCGACGAGCAAGATCCGCGAGGCCGCCGACCTGAACCGGATCGCTACGCTCGGCTTTCGAGGCGAGGCGCTGGCCAGCATTGCATCGGTCGCACAGGTCCGCGCGGTCACTCGCGCGCCGGACAGCGACTCGGCGCACTGCATCGAGATCGATTGCGGCGACAAAGGCCCGGTCGTCCCGTGCAGCGGAGACGTCGGCACGACGATCCAGGTCCGCGATCTGTTCTACAAGACGCCCGCCCGTCGCAAGTTCCTGCGGACCGCCAACACGGAGCTGGGCCATATCACCGAGCAATTCGCCAGAATCGCCCTGCCCCAGGGCCATCTGGACCTGGCGTTGACCCACAACGGGCGGGAACTATACCGGCTCTCGAAGACCGACGATCTCAAGCAGCGGGTCTCGCGACTATTCCCCATGCTCGTCTCGGCAGGCAGCGACGACCTGATCGAGACCGAGACCAACGAGAAAGGCATTCGCATCCGCGCCCTGCTGGGCCTGCCCGGCCTGTCGCGGACGAGCAACCAGTTTCAGTACACTTTTCTCAACGGCCGGTTCATTCGCGACAAGTTCATCTCGCACGCAATCAAAGAAGCCTACCGGGGCATGCTCGACGCCAACCGGTTTCCGGTGGTCTTCCTGTTCATCGAGATGCCGTTCAGCGAATACGACGTGAACGTACACCCGACGAAGGTCGAGGTGCGGTTCTACAACTCGAATCTGGTCCACTCGCAGGTTCTCGGCGTGCTACGGGAACGTCTGCTGGGCACGAATCTGAACATCGCGGCGCAGTTGCCCGCTCGGGAATCGGCGCCAGGGGACGAGGAGAACGTGGGCCGGGACCTGAGGAAGGAGCAGATCGCCGACGCGATGGCGGAGTTCTTCAAGAGGCACCGGCCCGTCCATCAGCCACAGTTCGATCTGCGTACCGAGATCGCCGCCGACCGTCGCGACTCGGACTATCGCAGGACCGCAATCGACCGGCCCGCTCCCGCGCCGGTCCCTATGACTCACGATCGGCGGTATCTGCAGATCCATGACAGCTACATCATCGAACAGACCGACGAGGGCTTCGTCATCATCGATCAGCACGCTTTGCACGAGCGGATGATGTACGAAATGCTCCAACGCCGCGTGCAGCGGGAGAGCCTGGAATCGCAGAGGCTGCTGCTGCCCGAGAGCATCGAAGTCAGCGAGGCGCAGATCGGCGTCATCGAGAGTCATGCCGACGTGCTGACGCAATTGGGCATCGAGTTGACGCCGTTCGGGTCCCGGACCTACGCCGTCCAGGCCTTCCCGGCCATGCTGGGCAACGTCTCGCCCACGGAGTTCGTCCAGGGACTTCTCGACCTGCTCGTCGAGCGAGGCGCCACGATGGCCAAACAGGACCTGTTCAACGACATCCTGAGCATGGTCGCCTGCAAGGCCGCGATCAAAGCCGGACAGAAACTCTCCGACAGCGAGATTCGACAATTGCTCGCGGACCGCGAACGATTCGAATCGACGAGCCGCTGCCCGCACGGCCGGCCCACGACGATCCGATTCACGATCGGCGAGCTGGAGAAACAGTTCAAGAGGACCTGATGGTCAAGTGGTGGCTCCTATCGGCGGCATTCGTCCTGTGGACGGCCCTGGGGTCCGTGATCGTGCGACCCCCGGCCGATGCGACGCGCCATGGTCCCGGTGCGCGAACGTCCGTCCGCATCGTGTCCATGGCGCCGAACCTCACGGAGATCCTCTTTGCGCTGGGTCTGGGACCAAACCTCGTCGGGGTGACTCAGGACAGCGACTATCCCCCTGCCGCGGCACAGAAACCGACCGTCGGGAGCTTCTGGCAACCGAGCATCGAAGCGGTCATCGCCATGCGACCCGACCTCGTCGTGACGCAGACGTTCGCCCAGCACAGAGAACTGTCCAGGAGACTCCGACGCATGGGCTACAGGAGTCTGGAGGTCGCAGTGGAAACGGTCGCGGGTCTGTCCGAGGGGATTGCCGCCATCGGGGAGGCGACGGGAACCACGGGACAAGCCGATGCGTTGTGCGCGAGCATACGAGCCGAGATCGACCGGCTCGGGACGTTGACCGCCGGCACGCATCGAGTGAAGGTCCTCTGGGTCGTGCAGAGAGAGCCGCTGCGAGTGGCCGGACGGAACACCTTCATCCATGAGATGATCGAATTGGCCGGAGGCGAGAACGCCATCGGCCCGACGGTCCACATCTACCCCGCCGTCGGGTCCGAGCAGGTGATCGCGGCCCGTCCCGAGGTCATCATCGAGCCCGCGATGCTGCCGGGAGCGATGGAGCAGCAACGTCAGCAGGCCCTCGCCTACTGGAACCGATTCGAGAACGTGCCCGCCGTGACCGCCGGACGAGTCTACGTGATCGACGGCGACGTGGTCTCCCGGCTGAGCCCCCGCCTGCCCGTCGCCATCGAGACGATTGCCCGATGCCTCAGGCCGGACCTGTTCGGAGACTGACCGGTGCATCCGTCGCTGACCCCCAGAATCCTGTTGTTCAGAACAGCTCTTGCGACGGCGCTGCTCGTCGCGATCATGCTGGCCTGCGCAATGATCGGCCCGCAGGATGTCTCGCTGAAGGCGGCGTTGCACAGGCCTCCGGCCGGTGCGGCGGTCAGTCCGGACTATGAGATCCTCGTTCGGGTCCGTATCCCGCGGGTCCTGCTGGCGGCAATGGTGGGCGCGGCGTTGGCCGCTTCCGGCGTGATCTTCCAGGCGCTGTTGGGCAACCCGCTGGCCGACCCGTACATCCTGGGCGTCTCCAGCGGCGCCGGGCTCGGTGCGATGATCGCGGTGATCGCCGGGCTGAACTGGACCCTGTGGGGTCGATCTCCCATCGCGATCTTCGCCTTCGTCGGCGCCCTGGGAACGGTCTGGCTGGTCTGGGGCATCGGTCGCGTCACCGGCAGATACCAGGTCACCGGGCTGCTCCTGGCCGGCGTCGTGGTCAACGCCTTCTTCTCCGCGATGATCATGTTCCTCGTCTCCGTCGCCAAGAGCCAGCAGCTCCACGCCACCCTCTTCTGGCTCATGGGCAATATGACCGAAGAGGATTTCTTCGTCCTCTGGATGGGCGGCGGCGGCATCGTCGCAGGCATCACGGCGCTGTATTTCCTGGGTCCGCAGCTCAACGTCATCAGCGTCGGCCACGAGGACGCCAGGAGCATCGGCATCTCGGTTCAACGGGTCGAATGTATCGCCTTCGCGATCTCCGCGTTCATTACCGCGGTGGCGGTCAGTCTCAGCGGGCTGGTTGGCTTCGTCGGCCTGATCGTGCCCCATGCGGTCCGACTCCTGTTCGGGCCGGACCATCGACAGCTCGTGCCGCTCAGCGCCCTGGTCGGCGCCATGTTCCTGGTCGTCGCCGACACGGCAGCCAGGATGGTGGTGGCGCCCGCCCAGTTGCCCGTCGGAGTGGTGACCGCCATGATTGGAGGTCCGTTCTTCCTGTTGTTGCTGGTCAGTCACAGCAGAAAGGTGTTCTGGCCGAGATGACAGCCGCGATCGAGGTCAAAGAGGTCTCGTTTGGCTATGGTCCGCACCGGCCGGTCCTGAACCACATCGATCTGGCGGTTCGTGCAGGCACATTCCTGGCCGTGGTGGGCCCGAACGGCGCGGGCAAGAGCACGCTGGTCAAGATCATGGCCGGCCTGCTGAAGCCGCAGTCGGGGAGCGTCCTGTTGGAGGGCAGGGAGTTGTACTCCTATGGCGTACAGGAGATTGCCCGGCGAATCGCGGTTGTTCGACAGGAGTTCGTCCCGGCGTTCGAGTTCTCGGTCCTGGAGACCGTTCTGATGGCTAGAACGCCGCGCTATGGTTCGTGGGGTTTCGAAAGCGAGCAGGACCGCACCCTGGCAAACCGCGCGTTGGAGATGACCGACACAGCCCGATTCGCCTCCCGTCCGCTCGGCAGCCTCAGTTGCGGCGAGCGGCAGCGAGTCTTCATCGCCCGGGCCCTCGCCCAGGACACCCCGATCCTCCTCTTGGACGAACCGACGTCTTTTCTCGATCTCAGACACCAAGTGGACATCTACGACCTGTTGAAATCCATCCAGCAGAAGACCACGCCCACGATCATCGCGGTCACCCATGACATCAACCTGGCGTCGCAGTATTGTGATGAGGCGTTACTGCTGTATCCCCCGGCTCCGAGCGGGGATATGCCCATCGATGAGCGATCGGCGGCGGCAACTCGCTGTCGCGTCGGCCCGATCTCCGAGGTCCTTACCCTGCCGGAGATACAGCAGGCATTTGATGTTCAGGTCTTCTCAGGCGCGGTAGGACGCGAGAGGTTCATCGTGCCCCTGGGAATCCGAGCGAAGGACGCGGATCGAGCTGGTCGCTCGACGTGAGGGCAGCCCGCCGCACGGCGGACCGCCGCGCTAGGGAATACCCCATTTCTTTATAGGACAATCCAGGCCGTTGTCATGGCCCCATAGGCAGTTTCCTCGTGTCTTTCCCGCTTTTTTGAGAGATTGGGCTAGGATTCGACCGGCCGCAGTGGTATAATACATAGTTCTATAGATGTGAGTGAATTTGCCAGCATTCATGTGAGAGGTGACTTCGAAGTGGCTGAGAAACGGAAAAAAACATCCAAGAGAAACGGCGACCGCGCGCAGATCCCCAAGCCGCACCTCACAGCGAAGGAACTGTCGGTGTTCAGGGCAACGCTGCTGGAGAAAAGACAGGAGATTCTCCAGAACGTCCACGAGATCGAGGGCGAGACACTGCGGAAATCCAGGCTGGATGCGAGTGGCGATCTGTCGAGCATGCCTATCCACATGGCCGACCTCGGGACCGATAACTTCCAGCAGGAATTCTCGTTGGGCCTGATGGACAGCGAGCGAAGGCTCATCAGCGAGATCGACGACGCGCTGCATCGCATCGAGAGCGGCACGTACGGGATCTGCGAGGGCACCGGCAAGCCCATCGCCAAGGCGAGACTGGAGGCTCAGCCCTGGGCGCGTTATTCGGTGGAGTACGCCAGGATGGTCGAGGAAGGGCGCGTGCCGGAATTCGAGTGAGGAATGTGCGATCTCGGCTCGTCGGCTTCACGGGCCGGCGGTCCGAATCCCAAAAGAGAAGAGCGGTCCCAGTTCGGCGCGGGAAGCGGCTATGGAGAGCATGCCCCAGGACAGACAGGACACTCGAATGCGAGACCCGAGTTCGAGAGAGCGGGACCGTCCGGAACCGTCCGGGCGGTTCGTGTGCCCGACCTGCAAACGCCCTGTGAATCGCCCGACTGACGGCTCCTCCGGCCTGCCTCGGTTCTTCCCTTTCTGCTCGGAGCGGTGCAAGCTCATCGACCTCGGGGCCTGGTTCGACGGCGATTACCGCATCCCCGCCAAACCCGATGAGGAATCGGATGAATCGCTGGACGTCGGTCCGGACGCCAGGCGCCCGCCGCACGGGCAGTAGCTCGCCACAGGGAGTCTGGACATCGGAGCGGTCCCGCTGTAACATGGCGGCAGTTCCACCAGTGGTTCCGTGTTGCAGCGATGCGGTCAAGAGGTCTTGAAAGGAGGCAGCATGGTCGACGCAAGAGAACCGACATCCCCGTTCGGCAGTTTCCTTTTCCCCCACATCTTCCGGTCCTTCCGCCTGGCGGTCCATCCGTCGAAGCTGGCCGTCGCATTCGCGGCGGTGACGGTGATCTGTCTGACCGGCTGGCTCATGGACTTGAACCGGACCGTCATCGTCACGGGCGCCCCTGCCGCCGTGCCGGACAGCCTGATCATGAACATCGCGAGCCGCGGATCCACCACCGAACTCGACGTCTACGTCACTTCAAAGTCGGCGCTATCCGTTGTTCTGGCATCTGTCCCGCCGGACGCGCCTCGCCTGGGCGTGTTCACAACCCTGTCTCGCTTCGTTGCCGCCCAGCTTGGCAGCGCCGTCGGCGCCGCGTTCCGACTCGATGGTCCGCAGTGCATCGGCGTCCTTCTACGATGCGCCAAGGCAATGGCCTGGGCGTTCGAGCGCCACACGATATACAGCGTGATCTTCTTCGCCGTTGCGCTGGTCGCCCTGTCGCTGGCGGGAGGTGCGATCTGTCGCATAGCCGCCCTCCAGTTCGCCCGCAACGAGCGCCCCCGCCTGGTGCAGGCCACACGATTCGCCGCGAGGAGGCTCGTCAATTTCCTGGCGGCCCCGATCGCACCGGTCGCAATCGCGATCCTTCTCGGACTGCCCATCCTCCTGCTCGGCCTGCTCGGCAACATTCCATGGGTCGGGGAACTGCTCACAGGCCTGCTGTTGCCCCTGGCGTTCATCGGCGCGTTCTTCATCGCGGTCGTGCTCGTCGGTGCGGCGGCCGGGCTGAGTCTGATGTTCCCCGCCATCGCCTACGAGGACTCGGATTTCTTCGACGCCGTCAGCCGGTCGTTCAGCAACGTCTATGGGAGACCCTGGCAGATGGGTTTCTATACCTTTGTGGCCGCTCTCTATGGGACCGTCTGTTATCTCTTCGTCCGGTTCTTCGCCTTGGTCGTTCTTTGGGCGACTCGCGGGTTCCTCCAACTGGGTCTGGGCAACGAGAAGCTCCAGGCAATCTGGCCGGCGCCGACCTCTGTGGATCTCTTGGGTACCTTCCCATCACCCGATGGCTGGTCGCTTTGGCTCGCGGCCGTCCTCATTCGGATCGGGGTCCTGGCGGTGGTCGGGCTGACCATCTCGTTCGTCGTCAGTCTCTATTTCTCCGCCAGCACGGTGATCTATGCCTTGATGCGAAATCGCGTCGACGGGACCAGTCTGGACGAGATCCACGAAGATGCGGAGGAAACGTCCGAAACAGCAAGCATAGCGGAAACGTCCGAATAAACGCGATTTGCCGTCCCCCCGGCCGGCAGATCGAGGCGCCACAGGCCGGTCCGCAACTGAATTGCGACCCCGTCTGTGCCGATGATACGGATGGGCCCGCACGACGGCGCCCAAGTGCCTTCCAGGCTGGATGTTGCGATAGAATCGAAAAGCCAGGTGTGATGCCGGGGGAATATGTGCGATCCACACATTGAAACCGACGCGCCGCCCAGCGACGGCGGGCCTTCGCACGTCCCCATTTCGCCGGCGGGGCCTCTCCTGACGTTCCGCAAGCCGCTGATCGTGCTGGCGCACATCCTGGCATTCGCGGCCTCCCTGGTGTTCTCCTTCCTCGTCGCGAACAACATGCAGTTCCGTCGCGAGTGGCTTGTCGGACAGTTTCCTCTCCTCCTGCTGTTCGTGCTCCTGGTGAAGCTGCCAGTGTTCGGGGCCTTCAAGCAATATCGCGGGTGGTGGCGCTATGTGAGCATCGCGGACCTGCTCCAGATCGTGCGGGCGTCGCTGGTCAGCACGCTGATCATCGTCGCAGTCTGGTTCGTGGTGATCCTGCACGTCCCCTGGGTCCGTCGGATTCTGCCGACAGGGATCGCGGCGGTCAGCCAGGGCGTCTTCATGGCCGATCTGTTCGGCACCGTGCTCCTGCCCGCCGGCCTGCGAATGATCACGCGGCTCTATCACGAGGAATACCGCACCACGGAGAATCGCCGGCTGACGCGATTCCTCATCGTCGGCGCCGGCAACGCCGGAGAAGGTCTGCTCCGCGAGATCCACCGCATGCCCGTCACCCAGTACGACGTCCTGGGCTTCATCGACGACGATCCCGCCAAACAGGGCATGAACATCCACGGCATTCCGGTGCTCGGGACCGTGGCGCAACTGCCTCGGATCTGCAAGGAACGCAACATCGAGGAGATCGCGATCGCGATGCCCTCGGCCACCCGCGAGCAGCTCCGGCGGGTCATCCAGGTCTGCGAGGGCGCCCAGGTCCGCTTCCGCACGGTCCCCTCCATCACGGACATCGCGTCGGGGAAACTGCGGGTTTCCGAGATTCGAGACGTGGACATCAACGACCTGCTCGGACGCGAGGTCGTGCAGCTCGACCTCGATCGGATCGAGGCATTCGCCAGGGACAAAATCATCCTGATCACCGGGGCCGGCGGGTCCATCGGCTCCGAGATGTGTCGCCAGATCTGTCATTTCGGTCCCGAACTGCTGCTGCTCGTCGAGCAGGCGGAGAACCCGCTGTTCTACGTGGAGCGGGACCTGAGCCACCAGTTCCCCAATGTGCGGACACAGGCATTGATCTGCGACATCACCGACCGGGCGCGAATCGACGCGATCTTCGAGCAACACCGGCCCCAGGTGGTCATCCACGCCGCGGCGCACAAGCATGTCCCGCTCATGGAGACCAATCCCGGGGAAGCCCTCAAGAACAACGTCCTGGGCACGCAGACCGTCGCGGACGCAGCCGACCGGTATCACGCGACGCACTTCGTCATGATCAGCACGGACAAGGCGGTGAACCCGACAAGCATCATGGGCTCGTCCAAGCGGATCGCCGAGATGTACATCCAGGACCTCGGCAAGACCAGCCGGACGCAGTTCATCACCGTCCGATTCGGCAACGTCCTCGGCTCCGAGGGCTCGGTCGTCCCGATCTTCAAGCGCCAGATCGCGGAGGGCGGGCCCGTCACCGTGACGCACCCCGACATGAAACGCTACTTCATGACCATCCCCGAGGCCAGCCAGCTCGTCCTCCAGGCCGCCAGCATGGGCCAGGGTGGCGAGATCTTCGTCCTGGACATGGGCGAGCCCGTGCGGATCGTGGACCTCGCCAAGGAACTCATCACGCTCAGCGGCTTCCGGCCCGGCGACGATATCGAAATCGTCTTCACCGGCCTGCGACCGGGCGAGAAGCTCTTCGAGGAGCTTCGCATCGAGGGCGAGGACATGCAGCGGACCCGCCACCCGAAGATCAGCATCTGGCGGAACATCCCGATGGACCGCGAGGCGCTCCGCGCCGGCATCGGCGAACTGCTGGATCTCGCCAGGCAACAGGATCACGACGGATTACCCGCCCGGATCAAGGCCCTCGTGCCCGAGTATTCCCCCAACCACGACTACTCGTCGCGGACTGCGGGGGCGATCCAATCGTAGCTCGGCAGCGTGCGGCCGTCCTTCAGGCGGATGCCCGAGGAGTGCATAGGAATAGCAATTGATGAGGATGGAGAAATGGCAGCGGAATCACCGCGGTCCTTTCGGGGTTTCTCCCGCAAGACGTTCAGCTTCCTGCGGGACCTGGAACGCAACAACGACAAGACATGGTTCACCGCCCATCGGGCCGTCTACGAGGAGCACGTCCTGCAGCCCTTGCGGGACCTCGTGACCGACGTCTCGGATTTCATGCTGGGAATCGACCTGTCGTTCGAGGTGGCGCCCGCGGTGGGCAAGACCATCTCGCGGATCTACCGCGACACGCGATTCTCCAAGGACAAGTCGCCCTTCCACAACTGCGCGTGGATCGTCTTCAAGCGGTCGGGCAAGGACTGGGCCCGCTACATCCCTGGCTACTTCCTGGAGATCGCCCCCAAATCCTACCGTTACGGCCTGGGCTTCTACGACGCCGCCCCCGACCTGATGGCCCGCTTCCGCCAGCAGATCGACGACGACCCCGAGTCGTTCCTCAAAGCAGTCGGCTGGTTCGACAAGCAGAAGGTCTTCGCCCTCGAAGGCACGCGATACAAGCGTCCCCTCGGCCAGGACAAGCCCGAACCCATCCGCACCTGGTACGCCTACAAGAGCTTCTACCTGACCAGCGAGCACAAGATCGACGACGCGATCCGGTCGCCCAAGTTCGCCGACCAGCTCATGAACCACTTCGGCCTGGCCGCCCCGCTCTACCGCTACATCCACCGCATCGTCGCCCAAGTCCTCGGCGACCGCCGGTAACACAGAGACCCGGCTTTCAGCAGCAGAAATCATCTCACGCAGAGACGCAGGGACGCAGAGGGTATAAGAGGTCTTCTCCAGAGCCTTCTTCCCTCATTCTCAGCGTCTCTGCGTCTCCGCGTGATACCTCTTGCAGTTGAATCGTCTCTCAGCCCTGCGTGGCCCCCTCCACGATCCGGACCTCCGCCTCCGTCAAGCCGTACGGGGGGGGGCTCACGCAGGGACGCAGAGGATCATTCTTCGAGGCCATTGACGATTCGTTCAATGCCGTTCTTCATCAGAGCTTCGCCGAAGTTGAGGAGATAGCCGAGCTTCAGGCCGGTTAGACGCAGGTAGGTGTGGACCTGCTTCTCGTGGGCTTTCGTCGTCTTCTCCACGCTCTTGAGTTCCAGAATGACTTTGCCGTCAAGGATCATGTCAGCCCGGAAGCCTTCATCGAATCGAATGCCTCGATACGCGATGGCGATAGGCTTCTGCCTCTCGACCTGGAGTCCTCTTTGCCCCAGAGCATCGGCCAGGCATATCTCATAGACAAACTCCAGCAGTCCAGGGCCGAGTTCCCGATGCAGTGCGATAGCCTCTTCGACCACGATGGTCCCGATTTTGTTTTCTGTCATTCTCCGCGCCTCCGCGTCTCCGCGTGATCATGCTTGAAGACCTGTTTCATATATTTTCACGCAGAGGCGCAGGGACGCAGAGGGTGCAAGAGGTCTTCTGCAAAGCCTGTTTCCCTCATTCTCCGCGTCTCTGCGTCTCCGCGTGATATCTCTTTCAGTTGAATCGGTTCTCAGTCCTGCGTGGCCCCCTCGACAATCCGGATCTCCTCCTCCGTCAGGCCGTACAACTCGTACACCAGCCGGTCGATCTCTCGATCTGTCGTCCCCGCTGCTCCTTGGCGTCAGGGGACCTCGTCATCAGGGGTCGACGGAGATGATCGTCGGTTGCAGGTGTCTACAGATGGCGGTATGCGTCTCGCCTGTGGCGGACATAATAGACGACCACCTGCCGGGCGTCCTTGTCGACTCCGTATACGATCCGATAGTCGCCAACCCGAACACGATACAACTCCTCCGCCGCACTCAGCTTGCGCGAGCCGCGAGGAATGGGGTTCTCTTGCAGTGCCTCAATCTGCTTGAAAACACGTGAAACCACCGACTGCGGGAGCGAGCGCAAGTCCTTTTCGACTGACGGCTTGAGGATGAGTCTATAGGACGCCATCTTTTCTCAATCGGGCCTTCATTGTGTCCAGGCTGACCGCCCGTTCGTTCCGGCGTTCCGCGACCACCGCCAGATCGTGCAGGTCCTCCATCAGTTCCTGGTACCGCTTCAGGGATAGGATCACGGCGGTCTTGTTCCCGTCTGCATCAACGACATATTGCTCTTGAGCGGCCATGGCCTGTGTACTCCTTCTTCGCAATTCGGCTTCTCTTTGTACTATACCTGCTGCCACCCTGTCTGTCCACACCCGATCTCAGGACCCGTCATTAGCACGACGCCCTGGGACGGGCCTTGCATCTACACGCCGGATCGCACTACTCTGTTCCCTCACGCAGTTGAATCGGTTCTCAGTCCTGCGTGGCTCCCTCGACAATCCGGATCTCCTCCTCCGTCAGGCCGTACAACTCGTACACCAGCCGGTCGATCTCCGCGTCCGTCGCCGCAATCTGACGCTGGATAGACCCTAACGTTGCATAAGAAGGTGTTTTAGAAGTTTTGTTTGACACACCCATGAGCCAATCGGCGACTC
>DAOQWL010000045.1:0-51676 GCA_035342095.1 Sedimentisphaerales bacterium
TGGAAGCCCTCTCAAGGGCCGCATGATGCCTCAAGAAAAGTACGAAAGTTCACAGACTATGAGGCGTGGTGGACGGTCGGAGGCAACGCGTCTCCGGCCATCGGACAGGTGTTCACGCAGTGGCAGCCACAAGCGGGTAATCAGGTGCGGGCCATGATCCTGAACAGAACCCGCCGGAACGTCGTCGTCGACAACATCGAATGGACGATCGTCCGCAAGCCAGTCAATCTCAACGATCTCAACTGGGACTACGCCCCGGTCGGCAACAAATGGATCCGTTACCCCAACGAATGGGTGAAGTTGGAACCGATGAATCGAGAGGATCCTCTGGCGGGATCCATGGACATCCCGTTCAACGACTCGTCCCAGGATCTGCGCGAGGGGTACACAGTGCTTCTACGCTACGCGGTGGTCGATGTCGAAGCAGGCGACTCCGAGCCGTACTGGCGAAACGTCCTCGCCTGCGACGTCATTCCCAAACCCGGAGAGAAGATCGTCGCTGCGTTCGCCTTCGGATCCCGGATGCTCAGTTGTCCCACTTTCAGCGACCCTGGCGTCAAGTATACGATGGTATACCACGGAACGCCGATGGATCTGGCGTATGACCCCAACCGGGGATGGGGTTACGAGGTCGTCTATCCGGTGAGATCGCCGTACGGCGAGAGAAATGGATACGGGGTATTCGGCCCCTTCGACGACTCTCCCAACAACAGAAACAAGTTCGGGGGCCAGTGCCCGGAAGGACTTTACGACTCGCTCATAGGCGCGAAGGAATTCACGGCCGAATGCAGCGCATTCACCATCGGCGATCCCTGCACGCCGTGCGACTCCGTTCTGGAGCCGGAGGGGATCATCTTCCGCGTGGATGTGCCCAACGGCACGTATCGCTTCGTGGCCGCGGTCGGCGACGCGGACAATCTCCACGCTCACCGCATCCTCGCGGAGGACGGTGGATCGGGACCGCCCAGGAAGATCGGTCCTCATCACGTCGTCCTGGTCGGCAATTTCGATCAGGCCCAATACACTATTGGCGAAACCGATCTCGAACGGCCCGGTGAAGGCGTTTTTGCACGGGTGGGATTCGGCGACAGAATTCCCCCGCCGGGAGATGCGGAATTCCCAAGCCCTCAATTCGTCAATATGAATGAGCACGGCATCGAGACCGAGGGGGTCCCGAACAGTCCGATCCTCGAGGTCACCGCGGGCTACATCCGCATCCATCAGCTTCAGGGAAATTCGAACGACGGACCGGGCGGTCCGAGGGATGGCAATGGCGGCGACCTGGTGATCCTGGAACTGTGGCGGACAGAGTCGACGGGCACAATCCCCCTGGGCGAACACTTCGTGAAGGCTGGAGGAGAATGAACGCACCGGCACCGGTCGTCGGTGTTCAGAAACCGGGGCTGCGGGCGTGGCTCGCAGCCCTTTTGGGGCAACACCGGCTCATGTCCGCGCCGTGCCAGTTCGCCGTGCCCAAAACGAGCGTCATAACCATCAGCGCCGCCGGGGCGAGGACTTCACAGTGAGCGTCACAAGCTCCTGAAGATCCAGTCGGCCGCTTCCGCGATGCCCGAGGTGATGATCTCGTCGGGACTCATTTCCGCCAGGTGCTTCTCGCCGTGCCCTGTGCGGACGTAGATGCCCTGTGCGCCAACGGACCGGGCGAACTCGACGTCGTGCGGATGGTCGCCGACCGTGAAGGAACGCTTGAGGTCGACGCCGTGGTCCTTCGCGGCCTTGTGCAGGAAATACGGCTGCGGCTTGATGCACGAACACTCTTCCTCGCGGTCGTGGGGACAGACATAGACCGCCGTGATGGCTATGCCGTGCCTGGCGAGATGGGAGACGACCCAGGCGTTCACCCGGTTCACCTGATCGAGGGTGATGATGCCACGCGCTACCCACGGCTGGTTCGTCACGACGAACAGCAGGAACCGGTCCTGGAGTCGCTTCAACGCATCGACCGTATCCGGATAGAACACGACATCCGAGGGCTCGGCCAGGACGCCGCGGTCCTCGACGATGGTCCCATCGCGGTCGAGGAAGACGGCGGGACTCAGAGCCGGTGCTGGATCACTGCTTCGCATGGTCATTCTCGGCGGAGACCGGCTGGCCTCGCCTGCCCCAGGCGAGTAGCAGCGCGACAACCAGGAGGGCTCCCGTGCCGATGGCGCCGGTGATGACCGGTTCGAACGAGGCCTGGGCCCATTTCCACCCGGCGGGCAGGTTCCGGGCGAAAGTGCCCCAACTGATGACTGCGACACTGACGGTAATCGCGATCAGGCCTCGCCGCCACGAGAGCCGGACACGAAGCAGGCTCAGGAGGAACAGGCCGAGGATGCCGCCGCCGAAGATGCCCGAGATCTGCCACCAGATGTCCAAGGCACTCTTGGCGCGGATCATCAGGATAGCGAAGGCGGTCCCGAGCAGACCCCAGACGACGGTCGTGA
The DNA here is from genome assembly GCA_035342095.1 of Sedimentisphaerales bacterium. Lineage (GTDB taxonomy): Bacteria > Planctomycetota > Phycisphaerae > Sedimentisphaerales > Anaerobacaceae > PLanc-01. The sequence continues at coordinate 2,451 of DAOQWL010000045.1, forward strand.
CTCGCAGACATCGAAGACTCGCCCGGTCACTCACCTGTGGATTGATGTAGCGTTTGTAGAAATCCATGAGCAGGACGGTTGCGGAGCAGTTGAGGGCCGAATCGACGGTGCTCATCGCAGCCGCCAGCACCGCTGCAAGAATAAGACCTTTGAGTCCCACGGGAAGCTGCGTCGCGATGAAGTGGGGAAAGGCCTCGTCGCCCTTCGTAACTGCCCCGCCGGCCGAGCCGGTCGAGTAGAATGCGAACAGCGCCGTGCCAATGTACAGGAAGATCGCGGTCATCGGGATGTAGATCAGCATGGCAATCCAGATGGAACGCCGGGCCTCGCGCTCGGTCGGCACGGACGAGTACTTCTGGACGAAATTCTGGTCCGCCAGCAGATTGCGGAGGTTCTCGGTCACGCCGTAGATAATCATTACCCAGATGGTCCGCGACGACAGCGACAGGTCCCAACTGCCCAGGCTGAACTTGTGGGCATCCACCGCAATCTGGATGAGAGGTTCGGGACCCGTGAGGATTCGCCAGGACAGACTCACGACGCAGAACAGCAGCCCGCCGATCATGATGATCGATTGCATGACATCGGTCCAGATCACGGCCTCCATGCCACCCAGGAGCGTGTAGACAATCGTGACCACACCGATGACGACGATGATCATCGCGATCGGCCAGTCGAGGAATTGGCTCAGCAGCAGACTCACGAGATACAGAATCACCGCGGTTCGACCCACGATGTAGAGCAGGAAGGACAACGCGGCGTAGACTCGTCCCCAGGCGCCGACCCGCTCTTCGAGAAACTCGTAGACGGACAGCAGCTTCATTCGCCTGTAGTACGGTACCGCGTATCGGCAGGCGAGCCATGCGACGGGGAAGATCGCCAGCGAGAAGATGATGGGATGCCAGTTCGTGTCATAGGCCTTGCCCGGCGTGGCGATATAAGAGATGCTGCTGGTGTACGTGCTCATGATGGCCAGCCCGGCCGCCCAAGCGGGAATGGATCGCCCGGCCACCATGAACTCCTCCGCCGTGCGGCACTTGCGGGTGTAGTAGATCCCCATCCCGACGACCACCACGCAGTAGGCAGCGAGGATCGCGATGTCGATTGCGCTCAGTCCGGCCTCCATGCTCTACTCCCTCATCGCATCAGGTTCGAGTTGCCGTCAAAAAGCCCCAGCTCTTCCATGTACTTGCGGACCGTGTCCCGCTGCGGCTCACGGAACCGATGGAACGGCTCCGCGAGGAAATCGTTGCAGACCCCCAGCAGCGACAGGGCGCACTTGAGTCCCTTGATGAAGCTCGATTCGAACTGTCCCACGCTGAAGACCGTCGCGTTGACCCGCATGACCATCTTGTGCAGCGTCTCGATGCGAGGCATGTCCTTCGCGCAGGCAGCGTTGTACAGATCCACGTACAGGCGGGGCAGCAAATTGGCCCCGCCGCAGACCCCGCCGTGGCCTCCGACCAATACGGTTTCCGCGAGAAGCTGCTCGGGTCCCGTCAGCAGCGTGAAGTCGGGCCGGTCGGCCATCACGGACAGAAGTTGATGGAAGTACAGCATACTGGCGGAACTGTCCTTGAGTCCGACGAGGCCCGGGATCTCCGCCGCGGCGCGGACGGTGCCCACGTCAAATCCCGGCTTGGGTCGGTTCGGCAGGTTGTACAGGAACAAAGGCAGGGACAGCTCCCGAACGAGGTGCTGGAGATACTCCAGCAGTTCGGGCTGGCCTGCGGGGAAGTAGTACGGCGGAGCGAGCACCAGTCCCTGGGCGCCCGCCTGTGCCGCCTTCTGCGCGACGTTGACCGACTCGACAAAGGACGTGTCGGTGATCCCCACCAGGACCGGTGCCCGCCGATTCACCCGGGCGCAGACCCGCTCGATGAACTCGTGTCGGAGCCGGTGGCTCAGACTGGGCGCTTCGCCGGTCGTCCCCAGGATGAACAGGCCATGGACGCCGCCCGCCAGGATGTGTTCGATCAGCCGCTCGGTGCCGGGGACATCGAGCGTGTCGCGATCCAACAACGGCGTAATCATAGGCGGGATGATCCCGCGTAACGGTTTCGGCAAGATATCGCAGTCGCAACTCATCGCAAGGTGCCTCCCAGAAACCACGTCGTGACCACTACACCAACCAACCGGCGTATCATAGCAGAACTTCCCGGCGCGTCCACAGGGAAAGACAACACAAAGCTCAGGAGCGGATACGACGAGATCGCGGCACGCGAGGTCACAAGTCAACGAGAGGCAGATCGCATCTGGATGCCGCGAAGCGGTTTGCAGTGCGCCCGTGAGGGCGTATTCTCCAGAGCATGCAAGATAACAGCTTACGGCGTCACTACGAACCAACTCCCGCCGTTTCTCTGTCTGGCTGCGACTTGACATGTCCCTGCATGGGCTCCAGAAGCGGAGGTCGTCGAGCATTGTGCAGCACCAGAGTTGGCTGTCCATTTCCATGTGTACCGCAATGGCGAGGTCCTTCTCCAGTGGCACGATGCGTTTGCACACCCCTTGTTTCTCTCCAGCACCTTCCCTGAGGACAGGGTCAAGACCTTCGCGGAGACTCTGCACATGGCTGCTGTGCCGCGTTCGCAGTAACAGCGCGCTCACAGATCGTGCAGCAGGCGAATCGATTCGCGGATGACGATGTCGGCCGCCTGCGGGGCAAACCGGCTGGTCTGGACCTCGTAGCCTTCCTGCACGTGGGCTTCCTTTGGCGCCAGGTAGCCCGCGGCGCCGTTGCAGTGCGTGATGACGAACGTGTGCCGGCACGGCGAGCCCGCCTTGATGGCCATGCCGATCTCCGTCAGGACCTCGCCCCCGAGGCCGACAAAGGCCACGTCGCCCAGGCGGGCCACGGTAATCACATACGGCTTGGCCCAGGGCTCGCCGCTGGTCGAGGTCACGTTCGTCGACTTGGCGGGCAGTTCGATCGTCACGAGATTCGTCGCGATCTTGGCGGGCGACGCGGTCTGCTTGATGTCGCGATAGACGTGCACGACCTCCTCGCCCAGGAACGTGCCGAGCAGGACGGGCTCGGGAATCCAGCCAGGCTCCTCGTTGAACGTCGGCAGCACGCGGAACCACGGGTCGATATTGCCCGACGCTCCGATGAACGCCGGGGCAATGGTCTCTGTGCCAAGGATCCTCTCGACGAACTGCTCCGCCAGGCCGGGAACATCGCCGCTGATCGTCAGATTGCCCGGCCCGAGCGAGGTTCCGTGCGTCGCATAGTCGAATGCGACGGCCAAAGGCGTCCCATCCGTCTTCGCGACCTTCATCACGAGGACCTCCTTGTCGGTCACCCCCTCGGGGTTGCGTCCAAGCACAATCGAGGTCTGGCCGTCCTTGCCGATCCGCAACTCCCGGCGGTTGGCGCCGACCGGGCAGGCGCCGACGCCCATCCCAATCTCGACCGGCTGCATCCCGCCCATCGCCTGGCGGACCACTTCGATCAACTTGCCTTTGAGAGTCTGCGTGTACTCGACGTTGTTCGGGTGGCCACTCTCCTTGTTGGTCGTCAACGTGGGCGCCGCGTGCGTGTGGATGGCGGTCAGGAACAGCTCGGATGGCTGCAACCCCAGCTCGCCGAGCAGGGCCTCGCGGAGGTAGTCCGCGGCGCCGTCATAGAATCCGATCACGTCCGTCGAGACCAGAACCAGGCGTTTGCCGCCCGCTTCGAAGGCCAGCACGCGAGCGGACAGCGGATCGTGGACGCTCGTGGAGAGTTCCTTGCGGCTGCCGTAGCCCGACATCAGAACCGGCTTTCCCGGCGTGATGTCGATTCTCGCGACGCCCGCTTTCAAGCTGCCCGAGACGTCCGCCCGGGACGCAGATGGGACTGCCAGAAGGACTCCAGCCAACAGAAGACAGACAACGAAGGACTGGGCTCTCATATCATTCTCCTTGCACAGGATCGCAACGGCAGGATTGTACCGGCCTGGGCCACGGGCATCAAGGCCGCCGGTGCAGCAGACCCAGTTGTCTTCGAAGGCCAAATGGGGTAATCTGAAGCCCGAGTGGTCCAGTATAGACACATGGTTGGACAAGGTGATCGCATGGGATCGACGACGCGCCGGACTCGGGGTTTGGGCATCATGTTGTTTCTGGGGCTTCTGTTGCCGGCCTCGCGAGGGGCCGCGGACGGCGACTTCGACCGGGTCATCCAAGCGGATTGGGCCGCACAGGAACACCGGTTCGGCCGTTCACCTGCCGATCCGCAGGCTGTCGAAGTCGCATACAGGCGGGCCGAGGCTCTGATCGAGAACCTGGGCGCCCTGCCCGAGCCGCCCGATCTCAGAAGCGACAAGGCGGAGCTGAAATCCCTCGCGGCGTCGGTCGGCACCATCAATCATCTCGACGAGACAGGCCGGCTGGCGCTCTATCACCGGATTCGTTCGATTTCCCGCGGGATGGCCTTGAAGAACCCGCTGATCGCGGGCAAACGGATCGCATTCCTGAAGCGTCGGCGGTTCATCTGCCAGATGCTGCACGAGTACCTGGGCTACTTCTACGATTACGGCGACATCGCCGGCGGGAGCGTCTGCATCCTCGAACAGCCGGGCCGGTCGTTCGGAATCGCGGACCTCGTCCGGGGCCGCCTGCCCAAGGGCAACTACACAACGCTCGCCCTCTCCTACGACGCGGGCACGCTGTACTTCGGGTTCGCGGAACGAGCCGACGCCAAGCCCGACTACTATTCGCCCGAGCGGCGGTGCTTCCACATCTGGGCGATGAACGCAGACGGCAGCGACCTGCGACAGCTCACCGATGGCTGCAACGACGACTTCGACCCCTGTCCCCTGCCCGACGGCGGGATCGCCTTCATGTCCACGCGCCGCGGCGGGTTCGGGCGGTGTCACAATCCCTGGGAGCCCCTGCCCGCGTACACGCTGCACCGGATGGACGCCTCGGGCGACAACATCCGGACGCTCTCGTTCCACGAGACGAACGAGTGGCACCCCGCGGTCCTGAACGATGGGCGGATCGTCTACTCGCGATGGGACTATGTGGATCGCTCGGCGGCCAACTATCACGGCCTATGGGTCAGCAACCCCGACGGGACGAATCCGACCATCGCATTCGGCAATTACACGCAGTACATCAACGCCTGCTTCCAGGCGAAGGCGGTGCCGGGCTCGAACCGGATCGCGTTCATCGCGGGGGCACATCACGCGGACGTGGGCGGCTCGCTCGTCCTCGTCGATCCGGACAAGTACCGGCTGGACCCGGTGACAGCCGAGGACCGGTTCGAGTCGGTGGACGTGCTGACGCCGGAGGTGTGCTTCCCCGAGGGCGTCGGCTGGCCGGGCAGCTTCTTCCACAGTCCCTGGCCCCTGTCGGGAGACTGCTTCCTCGTGGCATTCAGCTTCAAGCCGTTGCCCGGCATGGGCTCAGGCGTCAAGGACGACAACTACACCGGCCTGTACTATTTCGACCGCTTCGGCAATCTGGAGCTCCTCTACGCGGACCCGAACTGCTCCTGCATGTACCCGATTCCGCTGGAACCCCGCCCGGTCCCGCCCGTCGTGGCAAGTTCCCTGGAACCCGAACTTGGCGACGAGGGCGAGTACATCCTGACGGACGTGCAACAGAGCCTCCTGCCGCTGCCCGGCGCAAGGCCGGTCCGGACGCTCCGCATCTTTCAGGTGCTCCCGAAGACCTCGACCCACGTCGCGAACCAGCCGCGAATCGGCTACGCCAACGCGGAGAGCGCCCGCATGTTGCTGGGCACGGTGCCGGTCGAGGCGGATGGTTCGGCGTATTTCCGCGCTCCCGCCCGCAAACCGCTCTACTTCCAGGCGGTGGACGCGACGGGTCGCGCCGTGCAGACCATGCGAAGCATCACCTATCTCCAGCCCGGCGAGCGGCGAAGTTGCGTCGGGTGTCACGAGCCACCGGGCACAACGTCGCCAGGCCGGCCCGACATGCTGGCCCTCCGTCGGGCGCCGTCGGCTATCGAGCCCGGCCCGGAAGGGACGCAGCCCTGGAGCTATCCCCTGCTCGTCCAGCCCATCCTCGACAGGCGCTGCGTCCGCTGCCACGACGGCAGCGAGGGCGAGCTGAAGGCACCTCCGGTCCTGACCGCCGACGCCGCAGGCACATTCACCAAGTCGTACGAAGAGCTGAAGCCGTACGTCCGCTGGTACGAATGGGGCGGCCAGTCCATTCGCGAGATCGGCACGGAGCCGGGACACATGGGCGCCGACGAGAGCCGTTTGCTGAAGGTCCTCGCGGACAAGACCCACGCCGAGCACGTGAAGCTGTCACCAGAGGATTACGAGCACCTGTGCATCTGGCTCGACGGAAACGCCCCCTTCTACGGCACCTACGAGAAGGAAGCCCAAGTCGCCCAGCAGGCAGGCCGCGCCGTCCCGCCTCCGGCGGTGCAGTAATCCGCCGATCTCAGGGGCTCCGCCCCCAAACCCCTGGCATTTGGCGCTTTGAGCCAGCAGCATGACACAGCAGCGGCGACCAGCGAGTTCGCAGGGTGCTCGCCCGTCATCAATCCGTGTTCGTCCGCGTAGATCTGTCTCTGCATCATTCTTCTCTGGGTACTCTGCGTCTCTGTGGTGATCTCCCTGTTGGCAGTAGGAATAGCAGAATTCGTGCAACATCGCCAAGGGTGGAGGGACGCAGTCCATCACATCAACGGCAAGGCCTGTGGGTTGTTCCGCGAGCACGCATACTTGAACTTCCTGCAAGAGGTCCAAGACGCAGGTGCGAAGCGGGCGTGCACAGGTTAGCGAGCCATGTGTCACGTGGGATACAACTGCGCGACGTCGGTCGCCCTTTGACATGCGAATACAGAGAAGACAGTCACCGGGCAGCGCGTCGGGGAGGAGAGAAGACCGATTTTGCGCACAGACACTCCCTGCCTCCCCCGAGCCAACGCCTCTGTCAGGAACCCTCTACAGCGATCTGCGTCTTCGCAGCCACCCGACCAGGCCCGTGCCGAGTGCACCCAGCACGATCGCGCCAGGCGCCGGGATACCGCCGGGCCCGGGTTCTCCCTGGGCAACCCACGTCAGAGAGTTGCTCAGAAGACGGCTGTAATCCGCATTGCCCAACTCGCTGGTGCCGATGCAGGTGGAGAAGTTGATCGTCCGGCCCGCGCCGGAATCCCAGCCCACAACGCCATCGGTGTAGTTACTGCTGTCGTAGAACACGTGCGCGCCGGCCTTGGCCCAGATGTCCGATTCCGTACCAGCGAAGTTGTCCGCGCCAAATGCGAAGCTGTCCACGACCCCTGCGTTGAGGATGGGGGGCGCTTCCGGTGGACCGAGCCTTGCGGCGCCGCACAGTGGTTCCGGATGATCCGAGGCGCCCCTTCCAGGAAGCCGGCCCGTCGAGGAACAGAGGGAACCCCTTGAATCTCCTTTCTGCGCAACGTAGGATATCACAAGGTCTTCGCACTTACGGGTGCGAGGAGACCTGCGGGCGTGTGGAATCACGCCAGGTTCCAGGGCATTGTGTGCCTTGCGGAGGCGAATCCGCAGGGTATGACGTGTCGCGAAGGAGCACAGGGATGGCGAAGATCATCAAGGTCAAGTGTACCGGGCCGGGACAGCACGAGAACGAGATCGATCTGGACGATGTGATCGGGTCGGATGTGGTCATCTACGGCGGCCCGATCGCCACCGGACGGGACCTGCCTGCCCAGATCGTCCGTCGGTGCGACATCTGCGACCTGGGCAAGGTCATCGTCACCCGCGAGATGATCGAGCAGAACCTGTAATCGAGCGTGCCGGCCCCGTGACCGTCCGGTGCGGCGAAAGTAGGGGTTGTTTCCATGCGGACCGATCCGCTTCCAAATCGAGAGGAGTGCATTGAGATCCTTCGGGCCTGCCATGTCCCGGTGCACATCGTCAAGCACAGCAAGGCGGTTGCCAAGCTCGGGGTCTTTCTCGCCCGGCGCCTCGCGGAGAACGAGATCCTCGTCAACGTGGAGCTGGTCGAGTGCGCCTGCCTGCTGCACGACATCTTCCGCGTGTGCGAGTTCCCTCTGGAGGATTTCAGCCGGTTCCAGCAGGTCGTGACCGAGGAGGACAAGGCCAAGTGGCGCCGGCTCAAGGAGCAGCACGGCGGGGTCCAGCACGAGGACGCGGCCTGCGCCTACCTGAAGGACGCCTACCCCATTCTGGCCCAGGCGATCCGCAAGCATCGCTACAGCGCCATCGTGGACCCGCAGGACAAGCCCGGCACGTGGGAGGAGAAGCTGGTCTACTACGCGGACAAGCGGGTGATGCACCACACCATTGTGCCGCTGCAGGAACGCCTCGACGAGGCGCACCGGAGAAACACGGCGAGGCGGAAGGCCTCCGGCGTGGACCCTGCAACGATCGCACGGATCGACGCAGCGATCGCCGACCTGGAGATCGAGATCTTCACACCGATCGGGCTCGATCCGGATGCGGTGACCGGCGAATTCATCGATCAGTACAACGCAAAGGCAGGACGATAGCCGCCCTCCGTGGCGGGCAAATCCGAAAGTCGAAGATCGACCCCGCCAAGGCGGGAACGCAAATTCGAAACAAACTCAAAGCACGAAATCTGAATGACAGAAACGCTGTCGCCCGTCAGCGAGCCGTTTGGAGCGTTAGAGTTTTGGTCATTCGTGCTTGTTTCGGATCTCGAAATTCGGATTTCGTGCTTCTCTTGCCTGTGAGTTCGGCCTACTGTCCGAGGATTTCGTTGATCGGCGGCGCGAAGTACAGGCCCAGGCCGGAGAGCGTCGGGCAGACACGCGAGTCGAGGACTCGCAGGCGGACCTTCGACGCGGTCACCGGATCGAAGCGGAACAGTCGCTTGTAGCCGACGGTCGTGCCGCGAGCGACTTCCTTCCAGCCGGAGTTGGTGAGGGCCTCCAGTGTGAACTCGCTGATCCGCTGGCCGACGGCGATGCACTCCGCCAGCTCGGCGACGTTGAACGTGCACGGTTTGCCCAGATCGATCTCGACCGTCGCGGCGGTGGTCCAGTCATCCGTCGTCCAATAGGTCTGCGGGTCGCCATCGGTGATCTTGTCGGCCGAGAAGGCAGGGTCGTTGCCCTTGCTGTGCGACGCGGTCGCCTTGGCGCCGGCAGCGAGGTTCTCGTCGAAGATGGCATCACGCACCTTGCGGAACTCGCGGAGCCGCTGTACGTCGTTCTCGTGGATCAGGCCTCTGCGGTCCGGCGGCAGGTTCAGCAGCAGGACGCTGTTGTAGCCGACGGAGCGGAAGTAGATATCCAGCAGGTGCTCGACGGATTTGACTTTGTCGTCCTCACTGGCATGGTAGAACCAACCCGGGCGGATGGAGACGTCGGTCTCCGCGGGATACCAGACCAGGCGGTCGCCTGCGCCGAGGGCCTTGAGACTGCCAAGGTCTTTGGCCATGCAGTCCAATGAACTGCTGGCGTTGACCACGCTCCACTCGTTCTCGCGGGCGTAGCCCGATTCATTGCCCACCCAGCGGATGGTATGGCCGAAGATCACGGCGTTGGGCTGGAGCTCGCTGACGATGGCGTAGTAGCCCGCCCAGTCGTACTCCATATCCTTGGCGTTCTCGCCCTTGGCGCCGTCGAACCAGACCTCGGTGATCTCGCCGTAGTTGCCGAGGATCTCGCGAAGCTGGTTCCTGTAGAACTGGTTGTAGCCTTTCGTGTCGCCGTAGGTGGGCTCGTGCCGGTCCCAGGGGGACAGGTACAGTCCCAGCTTCAATCCCGCGTCGCGGCAGGCCTGGGCCAACTCGCCCACGATGTCGCCCTGGCCGCCTTTGTAGGGGCTGTTCTTGATGCAGTGGTCGGTGTATTGGCTGGGCCACAGGCAGAAGCCGTCGTGATGCTTGGCGGTCAAGATGATCATCTTCATGCCCGCGTCCTTGCAGGTCTGCACCCACTGGCGGACGTCCAGCTCGCTCGGATTGAAGATCGCAGGGTTCTCGGTCCCGTCGCCCCACTCCTTGTCGGTGAACGCATTCACCGTATAGTGGATGAACGCGATGAACTCCAACTGCTGCCAGGCCAACTGCTGCGGCGAGGGACGCACCTCCGCCGCCCGGGCAATCAGGGCCTTCTTCTCGACGTTCTCCGCGTAGGCGGCCGGAGCGGCCAGATCGTACACGCGGACGTAGTCCACGATGAAATGGTCGGGCAGATTGGCCTTCTTGATGTCGCCGCCCCAGGCGCCGATCTCCTCGGTGAGTTTGGCGTACCCGGGCGCCTGGGACACGCCGCCCCCGCTGGTGCGCCAGGTCTCCTTGCCGTCTACGTAGAAGACGTACTCGTCGGGCGTCCAGTGCAGGCCGAACGTGTGGAAGCCCTCGCTCAGGCCGGGGAAATCGAACGTCGTGCCGACGTGCTGGTGCTCCTTGCCGTAGCCGTCCCAGTGCAGGTTCTGGGTGATGCGGTCCTCGCGCCAGGGCTTTTCCATGATGTCGATCTCGGTGCCGTCGCGTCCGGCGTCGCCGATCCGACCCACGGTGTCCGCGTGGAGCCAGAAAGCGGGCCAGTGCCCTTCCTGGGATGGGAACTTGCACCGACAGACCCAGTAGCCATAGCGATGCTCAAACCGACCCCTCGTGCGAGCGGCTCCGCAGGTGTAGCGGTCGCCGTCCTTTTTCGTTCTGAGGATCAGGTGGCCCCGGCCGTCGACGTAGACGTCGTTCTTGACCCAGAACCCGTCCCGACGCTGGAAGTCGCCGAGGATTTCCCACTTGGACGAATCGACGACGCTGCCTTCGAACTCATCATTCCAGACGAGCTGCCAGCTCTGACCGTCGGGAAGCGGAGGGAGGAACTCCTTGCCGGCTGCGCCTGGTGCCGCCGACGCGATCCCTGCCAACAGCAACAGGCACAGAACCAGGGACGCCAATGCGCATTCCATTCGGTTGGACAACGAAGGGCTCATACACACTCCTATCGAGTCAGGCTGCTTTGACTTGCGGGGTCCGGGTGCGCCTCGTGGCCTGGAGCCCCGAGATGACGGTCATCGTGATCATCGCCAGGTACGTAACGATCGTGAACCAGTGCCCCCACGCAGCGGTCTGCACGTGGGCGGTCTTGATCATCACGGTCCCAATCGCGAAGGATTGCAGGAGCATCTTGATCTTGCCGACTCTGACCGCGGCGAAGTTGACGCCGCGAGCCTCGGCAATCTGACGGAGGATCGTGACGTAGGCCTCACGGATCACGAGAACCGCGAGAACCGCCCAGTGGATGATCCCGAGCGTCACGGGACCCCAGTCGAAGAGGGTCGGCACGCCGATGATCGCGAAGCAAGTGAACGCGCCGCACACGAGGATCTTGTCCACGAGCGGGTCAATCATGCGTCCGAACTTCGTGGCGGCGTTGAACCGTCGGGCGACGTGGCCGTCGACGATGTCCGACAGACCCGCGATGACGAACAGCACGAAGGCAACGTCCAGGAAAAACGGGCGATTCGCCGCGTGGGGCGAGTGGAGAATCATCCACAGGAAGACGATCGTCAGTCCCAGCCGGGTGAACGTCAGGATGTTCGGCACGTGTTTCCACATGGCCCAGAGTGTACAGGGGCTTCGGAACCGCTTCAATATCAAACTTGCTCGACCAGCAAATCGTAGTCCCGCGAGCCGACGACCTTCACGTCCACGAACCGTCCGGGCGTGCAGGAACGCCCCTGGATAAGACAGACACTGTCGATCTCGGGGGCCTGTCCGTAGAAGCGTCCCTGGCCCGCGGGCCGAGCATGGCGTCTTGCGCCGCGTCCCGATCGGGCGTCGCAGGAATCCACGAGACACGTGAGTCGGCTGCCGACGCGTGCTCCGTTCCGGGCGAAGGCGATCTCCTGCTGAGTCCGCATCAGCTCGTCGAAGCGGGCCTGCTTGACCTCATCGGGGACCTGGTCGGGCATCTCGGCAGCCGGCGTGCCGGCCTCCGGGAAGTAGGTGAACGCGCCCAGCGCGTCGAACCGGCCCCAGCGAATGAAGTCGATCAGTTCGTCGAAGTCCCGCTGGGTCTCGCCCGGGAACCCGACGATCACCGTCGTCCGCAGGACAATATCGGACATAGCGGTCCGCAGCTTCTCCACGAGGCGGCGTAGCGCATCCCCTGTGTCCGGCCGGCGCATCGCCTTGAGAACGCGGTCGCTGGCGTGTTGGACGGGAATATCCAGGTAGTGAACGATCTTGTCGCTTTCCGCCATCGTCCGGATGAGGTCCTCGCCAATGCCTGTCGGATAGGCGTACAGCAGGCGAATCCAGGAAAGGCCGGAGATCGGCTCGATCTCGCGAAGCATGGCGGCAAGCCCGCCCGCGAGTTTCAGATCCCGTCCGTACAGGGTCGTGTCCTGGCCGATGAGATTCAGTTCCACCGCGCCCGCCGCGACCAGCTCTCTGGCTTCGTCCACGACCATCCGCGGCGGCTTGCTGCGGAACGGACCGCGAATCGCAGGGATCGTGCAGAACGAGCACCGGTGGCTGCATCCCTCGCTGATGCGGAGATACGCGGAATGGGGCAACCCGATCCGCAGCCGGACCCGGTCGTCCGCCACCGTGACCGGCGTGGCGCCATGCCGGACCAGCGGTTTCTCGGACGCCAGGGTGTCACGAATCACCTGGACGATGGCGTCACGATGCTCCAGACCCACGACCGCATCGACGCCGACGGCCTCCCCGAGCAGCCGCTCGCCGAGGCGCTGGGACAAGCAGCCCGTCACGATCACCTTTTGAACATTACCTATCTTCTTATTCGCAATCGCCTGCCGGATCGCGTCGAGCGACTCCGCGCGGGCGGGCTCGATGAAACCGCACGTGTTGACGATCACGACGTCCGCCCACTCCGGCTCGGCCGCGAGCAGAAACTCCGCCTGGACGATCTCCGCCAGCATCCGCTCGCTGTCCACCATGTTCTTCGGGCAACCCAGCGCCACGAAGCCCACCGTCACTCGTTTTGTCTTTCTGTGTGTCATGCCGCGGTACCTTAGCATCGAGACTCGGTTTCCTCACCATATTTAATCTGGGCAAATTTGCCAATCCCATTTTTGCTAATCCAATCAAAATGACCTTGACGATAAGGAGGAGTGCAATAAAATGCGATATACTAGCGTCCTCCTTCGCGGAAAAGAGATTCGAAGGACAGGAAATGAAAGAGATGGAGCTTCGGGTTTCTTGAGTAGGAACGACGGGTAAAGGCCTATGAAGACTGACAGCCGCAAAATCCGCAACAGCGGGAGACTGTTCATGGCCTTCCTGGTCTGTGGCTGTGTGGGTCTCGTGGGCTGTCACGATTGGCCCGACGAGAGAGTCACCGCGATCGAGGCACAGAGCATTCTGCGGGATCTCAGCCGGATCGAGACCGTTCCGGACCCCAATGTCGAAGGTCCTGCCATCTACAAATCGGCCCCGAAGAAGATCAAACAGATCGTCGGCGGCGGCGAAGAATGGAAGCTGATCTACTTCTGCCAGTATCACACCGCCGCGGAGATGAAGGACCTCATCACGGAGCAGTTCGCCACCAAACTGTTCGATGAGAAAGGCAAGAGCACGAATGTCGCCGACTATACGGTTTCGAGCAGCCCGGCTTCCAATCAGCTCATCATCCGGTGTCCGCTGGAGAAGGACCTCGACGCCGTGCTCGAGATTCTCAAGGAAGCGGATATCCCGCCCGTCCAGATTCGCATCGACTGCATGGTCTCGGAACTGTACGCGGACCTCACGGTGGACCGGGAGACGACTCTCCTGATCGAGAATCTCTTCGGCGAGGGAGTTGCCCTGGGCGGCAAGGACGGCGCGGCCGCGTTCCCGGGAGCCGCGCTTCGCGACCCGGCCCGCTCCACCTTCGGCCTGCAGGCCGGCGTCAGCCGAGGCCTGGAAGGTCACCGGTTCCAGGCCCTGGTCGACCTCCTGGTCTCCCGAGGATACCTGAAAATCCTGATGAACCCAAGCCTCGAAGTCGTGAATGGGCAGACGGCGAAGATCCAGTCGATGCAGCAGGTTCCTCTGCAGCAGGTGACCTACACGAGTTCCGGGTACGGCGGCAGCGTCGTGCTGGGCACGAAGACCGAGTACGCGGACATCATCGACTCGCTTGAGGTCACCCCCTACGCCTTCGCGGACGGGTATATCGCCCTGGAGACGAAGGCCCAGATCGCCGCGTACCTGACGCCGGAAGGCATCAAGCAGACGCCCATCGTGACCGAGCGCACGATTACGAACAAGGACAACCGCATCCGGCTCGGCGAAAGCCTGGTCATCGGCGGCATCCGCAAGTCGGAGAAGCGCGACGTCATTCGAGGCGTTCCCGTCCTGAAAGACATTCCCCTGCTGAACAACCTGTTCTCCGGGCGGGATTTCGAGGAACGGGCCACCGAGGTGATCTTCATTCTGACGCCCAGCATCTCCACCGACGGCATCTCGAACCGGGAGATGGTCGAGAACCTGAGGGAGCGCCACGCCTCGCCGATGACACAGACCCTTCAGGACGCGGTCCTGGACCCCCTGGGCACGAGGGCTCGCGAGGCGGAACAGGAACGGGAGATCGAGCGGGCCCGCTCCGCCCGCCAGGAATCGGAAGCCGCCAGGACAGCCGCAAGGCTCGAAGCGATGGAAACCAGTCAGCAGGTCGAGGCACTCGAAGCCGAACTCGAGCAAACCAAGGCCCAAATGACCCAGATCAGCACGAAGGCCGAGCAGGCTCAGGCAGAAAGTCAGAAGGCCACCGCCGAGGCGCAACAGGCCAGGAACGAGGCCGAGGCCGCGAAGACCAAGGCGGAGGCCGAGGCCACACAGGCCAGAGCGGAAGCCGAAAAGGCCAAGGCGGAAGCCGAGAAAGCCAAGACCGAAAAACCGGCGGAACAACCGAGCGAACAACCGAAACCACAGGAGGCACCGAAGGACCCGGGGCAACAGCCGCCATCGCCACCGCCGGCGGGCGACGCCGCGAAGCCCCCGGCATAGGATTCTCGCATCACACAGATCGTGCAGTCCACCAGCAGCAGGAACACGGGCGGTTCACGCCGTCGCAGACTCGATGGGCGTGACTGGCCCGATAGCGTAATCGGCGACTTACGAATATCGGCCTGACTTGTGTGGAGGATCGGACATGGACAACGTGGGCAGCAATGGACCCCAACCCCGTCGGGACAACGAGCCCATTCCCCTGGAGGGTGGCCCCGCAAAGACCGCAGCGGCAGAGAACAAGCCGCCAACGAACGGACCCGCCCCTGTTTCTCGCGCCCCCTTGAACCTCGGGGGCCCTGTGGCGGCAGCGCCCGCCCCGGCGCCGACGGCGCCTGCCGGCGGACCGGCGGCGCCATCCGCGGCCCCCAGGCCGGCGGTTGCGAGACCCGTGCCCCCGCGTCCTGCGGTCGCCGCCGGCACATCCGACCGCATCACCGGCTGCAAGACCTTCTTCACCAAGCTGCACCCGGGGGCCATCGACTTTCTCGACGAGCAGATTACACAGTGGCTCAAGGACAACCCCGGCGTCGTGATCAAGATGACGAACACCTCGGTCGGAGAGGTTCAGGGCAAGAAGACCGAAGCGAACATCCTGATGACCGTCTGGTATCACGGCGTCGCGTCGAAGTCGGTCAGCCACATGGGCTGACGGCACATCGGTGTCGAGCCCGAATCCTCGGTTTACGGACAGCCAATCGCCTCGGAGATGCCGGTGGCGATATGCCCATCCCGGCTGAAGGGTCTGTATCCGCCCTCCCCGGAGGCGGATAGGGTCTGACTTCGTAGACAAATTATCGGGATAAAACCCTTGACACGCCATCAGGATTGCGTTAAGTAGTTGTAATTTCGCGGTTTGTTTCTGCATTCAAAGAACGGTCAAACGTGTTTTGGAGGTGTTTGTGGCTAAGCAGTTGGCTCGGGAACTCATCAACGCGGGGGTGCACTTCGGGCACGGCGTGAGCCGGTGGAATCCGAAGATGGCCCCCTTCATCTTCGCAAAGCGGGGCAACATACACGTCATCGACGTCAAGAAGACCCTCAAGGGCGTCCTGATCGCCAAGAAGCTGCTTGCGGAGATCGTCTCGTCCGGCGGCGACGTGGTTTTCGTGGGCACGAAACGCCAGGCCCAGAAAGCCGTCGAGGCCGCCGCCAACCGCTGCGGAATGCACTTCGTCTCCGAGCGGTGGCTGGGCGGAATGCTCACGAATTTCCGGACCATTCGTTCCCGTCTGCAGCGTCTCGAACAGCTCGAGGCCATGGAGCAGGACGGGCGGATGGAGGCCGAGAGCAAGAAGCAAGCCTCCCGATTCAAGCGGGAAATGAAGAAAATCAGCACCAACCTTGACGGCGTCCGGAAGATGACGCGACTGCCGGCAGTCGTGGTCGCGGTCGACGCCAAGAAAGAGTACCTGGCCCTGCGAGAAGCCCGCAAGCTCGGGATTCCCACGGTGGGCGTTCTGGACACGGATTCGGACCCCGATACCGTGGACGTCGCCATCCCGGCCAACGATGATTCGATCCGGGCCGTGGAGATCATCCTCAACGAGCTGGCCGACGCGGTGGCCATAGGCAAGACGATGGTTTCCGCCCGCCAGCAGGAAATCACGCCCAGGCCTCGCAGGGTCCGTTCTCGACGGCCCAGCATGGCGCGCGCGGACGGCGGCGATGCCGCTCCCGGTTCGGCCTTCACCGAAGAGCCGGCCGAGGGTGAGGAACCCGCGACAATGGAAGACGACGCCGGGCAGCAGGAGTCCAGCCCCGAGCAGCCATCCTCCGGTGCCTGATGATCCGCCCAGCAGTGTGGGAGGGGCAGGCGAATGCAGAAACAACACGGCACGTTTGGCAAGTGGCTCAAGAGCAAGGCGGACTCGGTTCAGGTGCCCCACAGAGGGCAACGTGGTTCGTATGGAACCTGATGCAGTAGGCAATCTGCGCAAGGCATAGGAGATCGGTCAAATGGCGGATATTTCGGCGGCAGCGGTAGTCAAACTGAGAAAACTGTCGGGTCAGAGCATGGGCGAGTGCAAGAAGGCCCTGGAAGAAGCCAATGGCGATATGGACAAGGCTTCGGAAATCCTTCGCAAGAAGGGTCTGGCCACGCTCGCCAAGCGGGCGGAGCGTGAGACGACGGAAGGGGCGGTCGTCGCCTGGCAGAGTCCGGACGGCAAAACCGCTGCAATGGCTACACTGTGCTGCGAGACGGATTTCGTCGCCAAGAGCGATGACTTCATCGCCCTGGCGGAGAGCCTTCGCAAGTACGCCGCCGTGGCGGCTCCCACCCCGGGGGCGGCCACGATCCTCCAGACCGCGGTCGAGGGCAAGAACTTCCAGGAGACTCTCACCGATGTCGTCAGCAAGACCGGAGAGAAGATGCAGGTCGGCGATTACGCCAGATTCCAATTGAACGGGCCTGGAATCATCGGTATCTACGTCCACTTCAACAAGAAGGTGGGCAGCATGGTGCAGATCGAGACCGACAGCGATCAGGTTGCCCAATCCGCTGCGATCAAGCAGGCGGTGATGGATTTCGCCATGCACGCCACGGCCAGCAAGCCCATCGCACTGGATCCGGCCAGCCTGGATCCCCAGGTCGTCGAGAAGGAGAAGGCGATCTACGCCGAGCAGGTCAAGAACAAGCCCCCGCAGGTGGTCGATAAGATCGTGGAGGGCAAGCTCAAGAAATTCTACAGCGACTACTGCCTGCTGATGCAACCCTTCGTGAAAGATGACACCAAGAGCGTCGAGCAGGTTCTCGCTGAGGCGGCTCAACAGGCCGGGGGCAAAGCGACCATCAAGCAGTTCGTCAGGTTCGAGGTGGGCTGATCGCGTGCGGCGGGTCAGACGCCCCTGACGGCGCCGGGAAGACCGGGACGACACCCTACCGAGGATTGGATCGCAGATCGATGGGACAGTGCAGGTACAAACGCGTGCTGCTCAAGCTCTCCGGGGAGAGTTTCTGCAAACCGGGCGAATTCGGCATCAACGGCGCCTCGCTGGAATCCCTGGCGGAACGGATTGGCGATATCTGCAAACTGGGTCCTGAGGTGGCCATTGTCGTGGGCGCCGGCAATCTCATTCGCGGGGAGACCTTCTCCCAGAAGAGCCGGATCCCGCGCAACACCGCAGATTACATGGGGATGCTCTCGACGATCATCAATGCCTGCGCCCTGCAGGAGACCCTGGAGAAGCTGGGCCAGCCGACGCGAGTCATGAGCGCCATCGAGGTGGCCGCGATGTGCGAACCCTTCATCCGTCGTCGGGCCCTGCGTCACTTCGAGCAGGGGCGAGTCGTCATCCTGGCGGGCGGGACGGGGAATCCGTTCTTCACCACGGACACCTGCGCGGCGTTGCGGGCCTCCGAGCTGGAGACGGGCCTGCTCATCAAGGCAACGAAGGTCGAGGGGGTTTATAGCGACGACCCGAAGAAGAACCCGGACGCCGAGATGTTGACGAAGCTGTCGTACGACGACGTGCTGCGGCGGGGCCTGCGAATCATGGATCACGCCGCCATCAGCCTGTGCCGGGACAATCACATCCCGATCGTCGTCTTGAACATCTTCAAAGAAGGGAACATCACGAAGGCGATCTGCGGCGAGCCGGTGGGCACTCTGATCGACAATGGATAATGCATAGCGAGGGCAGGACATGGCAACACAGGCGGTCGTTACCGAGAGCAAGACGAAGATGCAGAAGGCGGTCGGCGTCCTTCAGGACGATCTGAAGGCCTTCCGAGGCGGACGCGCCACTCCCGCGTTGGTCGAGCACATCAAGGTCGAGTACTACGGCAACCCCACTCCCCTCAAGTCCCTGGCTACGATCTCGGCCCCCGAAGCGGACATGCTCGTCATCAAACCGTTCGACCCCGCCTCCCTCAAGGACATCGAGAAGGCGATCAAGAGCAGCGATCTGAGCATCGCGCCGATCCTCGAGGGCAAGTTCATCCGCCTGAACATCCCGCCGCTGAGCGAAGAGCGAAGGAAGCATCTCGTCCAGCAGGCCAAGCAGGCCGGCGAGCAGACCAAGATCAGCCTCCGCAACATCCGTCGTGACGCCAACAAGAGTCTCGAAAAGCAGGAAAAAGACAAGCAGATCACCGAGGACGATCTGAAAACCGCACAGAAGCAGATCGACGACATCACGAAGGAATTCTCGGATAAGGTCGATTCGCTCGTCACCCACAAGTCCGACGAGATCATGAAGGACTGACGCTCCCCTGCCCTGGGTGGATGGCGTCTTGTTACCGGCATCGCACAACCGCGAGGTAGCTTGTGCATTCGGCTGGTTTAGTGCGTTCGTAGGCTCCCCTACCCCGTGTCGGTCCGAACATCGCGCGGAGCGATTCGTACCAGTGGACATGGAACCCCCCGACGGGTATTCTGTGCCCAGCGATTCTCCTGCTGTCGTTGGAGGGTCGCGGCCTCAGGAGACAGCAGCATCCGCCCGTCGGAATTGGCAACCCGAGGAAGACTGAAGGGAAGGGCACATGATGGATACGCGAGAATCCAGGAAGCGAAAACAACCGAAGAAATGGCCGCGGGTACTGGCGGGCGCATTCGTCCTGATCCTCCTGGTCGTCCTGCTGACGCCCGTCGCCCTCTCCTCGCAGGGGTTTGCCCGCTGGCTTGGGGGCAGGATCGGCTCCGCCGCGGGTGGCCAGGCGAACATTGGCGACCTCTCCATCGGCTGGCTCAAGGGCGTACGGGTCGCCGACTTCAGCTTCCGCGGACAGGATGGATGGGCCCAGGTGGACATCGGGCGCATCGCGACCCGACCGCGACTCGCCGGCCTTCTGGGCGGCAATCTGGCCCTGAGCGACACGGTGATCGACGAGCCGAAGATCGCCATCGATCTCAGGCACATGCCGCCGTCAACAGACGAGGAGCCCGCGTCGATCGACATGGCCGCTCTCGCCAGACTCAGCGATGTGGTCGTCCGCAACGGCAGCCTCGAACTGACCGACACCGGCGGCCGAACGGTCCGCCTGGCCGGCTTCGATTCCACCGTGAACATGAGACCCGCCGGCCAGACCTCCCGATTCGCCGCGAGTTCGGTCGTCACGCAGGCTGACGTCCCCGGTCGAGTAGCCCTGTCGGGCGAGATCACCCCGGACAGGCGGGAGGGTTGGAGCCTCAAGGGCACGTCGGGCAATCTGACCGTCGAGGTGAACGACCTGGACCTCAGCGCGATCGCGCCGTTTCTCGAAATGGCCGGCGTGCAGGTGCAGGCCAAGGGCGTCCTGTCGGCCGATCTGCGCGGGGCTATCCAGGACGGCCGGATCGAGAGCGTCAACGCGAAGGTCGTCGGTCGGGACCTCCACGTCATGGGAGAGGCCCTCCAGGGCGACCACCTGCACACCTCCCAACTGGACGTCCAGGCAGGCCTGACTCAGACCAGCGACGGCATCCAGGTGGACCGCCTGAGCGTGCGGGCCGACTGGGCCTCCCTCTCCGCCACGGGCCGGCTGCCCACGACAGTGCAGTCCATGACGGATCTGCTCAAGAGCGACGCATCGTATCTGACGGGCCAGTTCGATGTCGATTTGGCAACGGTTCTGTCGCAGATGCCCAAGACCATCGGCGTCCAGGAAGGCATGGTGATCCAAGGCGGTCGCGCCACCGGGACGATCGACACGACCACCGCGAACGGTCGGGCCACGCTCGTGGCCGAGACGCAGATCGCCGGACTGGCGGGGAAGGTGAACGACAAGCAGGTGAGCCTGAGCAAGCCATTGCAGGCCACGCTGCGACTGTCTACCGACGACAAGGGCAACTCGCAGCTCGAAGGGTTGAACGTCTCGGCTCCATTCGCGCAGGTGACCGCGGGCGGGGACTTCGAACAGATCCAGTACAAGGCCCAGATCGATCTCGCGTCACTCCAGAAGGAGTTGGGTCCCTTCGTGGACCTCGGCGCCTATGGGATCTCGGGCCAGTTGTCGAGCACAGGGAAGGTATCGATTGAGGAGGGACTCATCGGCGCTGCCGGCTCGCTTTCCGCCAGACAGCTCGTTCTGACCGCCCCCGACGGCAACAGCGTCTCCGAGCAGGCGACGAGCATCGATTTTGCCCTGGGACTCAACCAGAAGGATCAGGTCGTGACGGTAGACACGCTCTCGGCTACGACCGGTTTCGGCGAGATCAGCATCGCCAAGACATCGATCCCGCTTGCGCAGGACGCCAACACGCCGTTGAACGTCACAGTCTCCGCACGTGACATCCGCCTGGCGGCCCTCAAGCCCTACGCCGTGATGTTTGCATCCTTCCCCGAAGAACTGGGCATCGAGGGCGTCGCACAATCTCAACTGGCGTTGACCAGACAGAACAGCGTCTACCACCTCGCGACCGACGACACGAAGATCCAGGATTTCACGCTCACGTCGCCTGCACCTGAGAACAAGACCTTCAAACAAAGACAGGTGACTGCGCAGCTCGACGTCTACTTCGACCCGGCTCGCAAGACAATCGACCGCGCAAACTGGCTGGTGAAGAGCCCGCAGGTCACGATGAAGGGCCAGCTCGTGCAGACGAGTCAGGCCGGTTCCAGCCACGTGCAGGGCACAATTGACGGTGACGTGGATTGGACAGGGCTGAATCAGGCGGCTTCGGCCTTCATGCCGGAGACGCTGGACATCGCAGGCCAGAGACAGGTATCGTTCAGCTTCGCGAGCACGTATCCCGCCGACGACCCGAACGGCTTTCTCCAGAACCTCGACGGCACGGCCTCGCTCGGGTTCGACCGTGCGGCGTACAAGGGCCTGAACTTCGACTCGACGCAGATCGACCTCCAGGTCACGAAGGGCTCGCTGCAGATCAAGCCGTTCACGACCACCGTCAACGAAGGGAAGGTGAATTTCGCGGCCCAGGCGGACCTCCGTCAAACGCCGATCCTGCTGAAGACCTCCGGCCCGCTCCAGGTGGCCCAGGGCGTCCGAATCACGTCGGAGATGACCGAGAGCTTCCTGAAGTACGTCAACCCCATCTTCGCCGATGCGGTCGGCGCCAGCGGCGTCGTGAACTTCAACACCCGGTCCCTGACGATTCCACTGACCGGCACCGACAACAGATCGATGCAGCTCGACGGCACAATCGGCATTCAGCAGCTCCGACTCCAGGCCTCCCTGCTCAACAAGATCCTCAGCGTCATCAAGGAGTCCGTGCGGGATCAGATCCTGACGATCCAGCCAACGAAGCTCGTCCTGCAGAACGGCACGCTGCGATACGAGAACATGCAGGTCGATGTCGGCGACAATCCCGTCACGTTCAGCGGGGCCATCGGCCTCGATGAAAGACTCGACATGACGGTCCTTTTGCCGTATACTTTCGAGGGTCGCACGGTACGAGTTGGAGACAAGGGGCAGGAAAGCAAGCGGGTCTCCGTGCCTCTGACCGGCACGCTGAGCGCGCCGCAGCTCAATATTCAGAGGCTGCTCGAAACCCAGATCCTGCAGGGTTTCGGAGAGTTGATCAAGAGACTGTGACAATGAGAGCCTTACGAACGTTCCTGACGACGCCCGCCGCGAATCTCGGCCGAGCCGGCCGATTCGTCGTCTTCCAGTACAAACTCTGGGACCACTGCCTGCGCCTGCTCAGGAAGAACCGCGCCGAGCAGTTGGCGGCGGCCCTTTCCTACTACACCATCTTCGGCCTGGTCCCTCTGGCGATTGTCGCGGTGCTGATCTTCAATGCACTGCCCGGCTACCGCGATACGGGCGATCAGATCAAGAAGCTCGTCTACCAGGAGCTTCGGCTCAGTCAGATCGAGTACCCCAATCCCGACAAGCCGGAGGAAGACGTCGTTCTGACGGACTATGTGGACCAGATCATCGCCCGCTTCTTCGAGGGCCTTAACAAAGGCTCGCTTGGCCTGGTCAGCGCGCTCCTGGTGATCTGGGCGGCGCTGCGGCTGCTGGCGCTGATCGAGACCGCATTCAACCACATGTGGCACGTGCCCAGGGGCCGCCGGTTCTTGCACCAGGTGATCAACTACTGGGCGCTGCTGACGCTGAGCCCCCTGCTGCTGGCGGTGGGACTCTACGCCACCACGCGGTACTCCCTGCTCAAGGACATCCAGGCCGGTCCCTTCGCGGCTCTCGGTCCGGTGATCTCCTTTCTCGTGTCCTGGACGGCACTGTTCCTGCTCTATCTGGTTATGCCGAACGCCAAGGTCAAAGCAGGTCCCGCCCTCTGGGGTGCAGGCGTTGCGGCGCTGGTGTGGAGCCTCGCGAAATGGGGATTTGGTGTGTACGTCCTGCGGTTGATCCCCTACAGCGCCATCTACGGCGTGCTCGGTCTGATCCCGCTCGGCGTGTTCTGGGTCTACGTCACCTGGATGATCGTCCTGTTCGGGCTGCAACTGACCTTCGCGGTCCAGCATTTCGTGACGCTCGAATCGGCCGAACGACTCCTCGCCAAGGAAACCGACACCCGGTTCATCGCCAATGAGATGACGGGCATCGCCATGGCCGGAGAAGTCGCCGCGGCATTCGAGAGCAACCGAGGCCCCCTCTCGACGGACGCCATCTGCAGTCGGCTGGACATCCCGGGCGAGTTCGGCCAGAAGCTCCTCGATGAGCTGGTCGGCCGGGGTCTATTGGGCAGGACCTCCGAGCCAAACCTGGGATACGTGCTCGTTCGCGATCCCGCCCGCATCCGGCTCTCCGAGATCGCCGAGGCGGTTTCTGCCGTGGCTCTCGCCCAGCCCAGGCGGGACATGCCCGG
Organism: Sedimentisphaerales bacterium; assembly: GCA_035342095.1. Classification (GTDB taxonomy): domain Bacteria; phylum Planctomycetota; class Phycisphaerae; order Sedimentisphaerales; family Anaerobacaceae; genus PLanc-01. Next base: position 26,078 of record DAOQWL010000045.1, read on the forward strand.
CGATTTGCACCGAATCGCGCAGGCTCAACACGACCTGCTGATGCAATACAGCCTTCGCGATATCCTGGACACACCGCCCACAATCAGCCAAGAGACTCCACAACAAGAGCCCCATCTGCCGGCACAAGAGACTCGCCCCACGGAAGACCCTTTGCAGTAGCACAAATCACAGCTTGGCGATCTGGGCGACCACGAAGGTCAGGCCGAAGGCAAACATCGCCGCCGCACAGACCGCGAGCACAATCCGCTGCCCCCTCGGACCGAAGACCGCGGTGCCCTTGAAACTCGCCCAGGAGAGGATCGTCAGCCAGATGAGATCGACGGACCAGTGCGCCAGCGCGAAGAGCACGAAGGCCCACGCTCCGAATCCCCCGGCCTGGGTGATCATCGCCAGTCCGACGGTGGCCCACCAGATGAGGAAGTACGGATTGCTGCCCGAGAGGAAGACCCCCGCGGCGAAGGGCCCGCCCCGCGCCGGCTGGCTCGCGGGATCGCCCGCCCGACGGAGCCCACGGAGCATCTGGCCTGCGATGAAGATCATGACCGCTCCGCCGACCAGGCCGATGCCGATCTCCACCTGGCGAATCTGGAGAAACCGCCCGACGCCGAAGATCAGCAGGACCATCAAGGGAAACTCCACCACGCCGTGCCCCAGCGCCATGAGCGTGCCCGCCCAACGGTTCCGTGACCCCATCGCGATGGCGACCGTCGTCACCGGTCCCGGCGACATCGCCCCGGACAGGGAGATCCCGAAGACTTTGAGGAGAAATAAGAGCAATTCCATGAGGGCGGCCGCCTATTCCCCAATGATCTTGACCAGGACGCGTTTGTCCCGTTTGCCGTCGAATTCCCCGTAGAAGATCTGCTCCCAAGGCCCGAAGTCGAGCCGGCCCTGCGTCACGGCGACGACGATCTCGCGTCCCATGACCGAGCGTTTCAGGTGCGCATCGGCGTTGTCCTCCGCGGTGTTGTGTCGATACTGGCTGTAGGGCTTCTCGGGAGCGAGCTTCTCCAGCCAGGTCTCGAAGTCCTGGTGCAGGCCCGATTCGTCGTCGTTGATGAAGACGCTGGCGGTGATGTGCATCGCGTTGCACAGCAGGACCCCATCGCGGATGCCGCTCTCGCGGAGGCACTGTTCTACCTGCGGCGTGATATTGATGAACTCGCGCCGGCGCTGCGCGTGGAACCAGAGTTCCTTTCTATAGCTCTTCATGAACCGTCCTTTCTGCCAATTGAACGGGCTAAAAAATCGACTTACTATAGCATGTATCCCTCATGGACAGCATGTGAAAAACAGGGCGAAACTCGGATTCAAGTATCCCCCAGGAATGGCCGAAAAAAGAAAGAGGTGCTTTACTGGGACGGTCGGAGAAGTCACTGATATACATTCTCGCGAGCATAATGTCAATGAGGAACTCAAGACATGATCGACAAACACATCGTCATTGTCATAGGCGCTGGCGGCAGCGTGCCCTACGGTTTCCTGACCGGTGACAGACTCAAGTGGGCTATCTGCGATGGACTGCAAGGGGATGGTTCGTCGAAAACCAACGGAACGTTGGCAGACCTCCTGAACAGGTCAGGTTTTAGCCGCACAGAGATGAATCGGCTTCGTGATTCCCTCAGCCAGTGCGCTTGGTTTTCGATCGACGAGTTCCTATCCCAACACACAGATCTGCAACCGGTAGGTAAGGCAGCCATTGCGGGGGTTCTGATGAAACTGGAGAATCTCGCACAGTTGACCGATCCCAAAGACGAAAAAGGGAATCGTATCAGCAATTGGTATCAACTTCTCTTCAGGACTGTGTTCACCCCATTTGAAGACATCCAGAAGAACAACGTAACCATCCTGACATACAACTACGACACCTCTCTCGAAACCTATCTCAACACCGCCATGAAAGCGAGCTATCCTCACAAGCCTGACCACATTCAAGAGGCCCTCAAACATGTGCCGATAGTCCACCTTCACGGCAAATTCGTGGATCACGAATATGGCGAAGGTATCGATGGCGGTATCACCAAGAAGTGTGCAGAAGATATTCACATCGTAACAGAGAACATCGACAACAACCCCGAATTCAAACGAGCCGCTCAAACCATATGGGAAGCCAACGAAATCTACTTCATAGGCTTTGGCTATGATCCAAGTAATCTGAAACGACTTCCAATCGAATCGAAGTACCCGCCCACCTCATCGGGGAGCAGGATGGGGATGTCACGCCCAAGTCTAAACCTTTTCGGAACAGCACTCGGACTGGCCCCAGCCAAACGAGCCCAAGTCGAACATTACTTCAAAGAAAAAGGGTTCAGTATTGCTCTCGGAGGTCCAAACGAAGACGCTTTTGCGTTCCTCACAAGCACGCAGCTCTTTGGCGTTCGGTAGGACATCAAGTGCTAAACGTGACTGGGTATCAGGGACAGAGGAAGCGATAGACTGCTTCAATCGTATCAACCATCGTGTCGGGGGCGAACTTCGTCTTGACGGACTCCTGGGCGGTTCGGCCGAGCTTGTCCCGGAGGGCTCGGTCTGCGATCAGCTCGGCGCAGGCTTCGATGAGCTGGGGGACGTTCTTGGGCTCGACGAGCCGGCCCGTGTTGGGGTTGACTACCTCGCGGGCGCCGTCCACATCGAAGGAGATCGCGGGCCGAGCGCAGAGCATCGCCTGCGGCAGCGTCCGAGCGAGACCCTCGCGGAGCGAGCAGTGCACGAGGATCTCCGACGACTGGATCACCAGCGGGATCTGGTCGGGCGGCACCAGGCCGGTGAATCGGAAGCGGTCCGCCAGACCCAGGGCGCGGATCTGACGCTTGTAGGCGTCCGCCAGATTGCCGTCCCCGACGAACAGCCAGATCACATTGTCGAAGCGTTTGGCCAGCTCCTTTGCCGATTCGATGATGTAGTCGTGGCCCTTGAGCATGAAGAGCCTCGCGATGGTCACGAGCACGACTGCATTGCCCGGGATCTCGTGCTTGCGGCGGAAGGCCGCCCGCTCGCGCTCGGGGATCGGCGTCATGAAGAGATCCTCGTCGATGGCCGAGTAGGCGGTGACGTGCGGTTTATCCACACCGATGCCGGCGGCCCGGTTCTGCTCGGTCATCGCGTCCGCGACACTGATGAAGTAGTCGGTCCGCCGACCGGTGGCCCGTTCGATGGCGATGTAGAACCGGTTGAGCCATGGGCTCTGATACCGGTGAAACGACAAGCCATGCAGAGAGTGTACGACGCATGGGCGGTTCGGCGCCCACCGGCCCTTGAGGGGCCAGGCGGCGAAGCGGCCGATGATGCCGGCCTTGGCGCTGTGCGTGTGGACGATGTCCGGCTGGATCTCGCGGAGAATCCGCTTGATCCGGACGTAGCTGCGCCCGTCCTTCACCGGCTCGATGGCTCGACGCATCTCGTCCACGACGATCGTGCGGTACTTCTGTCCTCTCGTCTGGTCGAAGAGCTGCCCCTCGGGACCGATGGCCGGCCCGGTGATGAGGGTGACCTCGTGGCCCCGCTCGGCCAGGAGCTTGCACGTAATGAGCGTGTTCTCCTGGGCGCCGCCCAGGATCAGACGGGTGATGATGTGCACGATCTTCATCGAATCATCGTACACGTCGGATCGTGAATCGTCAACGTCGTACGACGACGACGGACGACTGCGACGCCATCTGCTGTCCCCACAGATCAAGGGACAGATTGCAGTCACTCCCATCGACAACGCCATCGCCATCGCGGTTCACATCGACATCGAAGGGCAGCTCGCTTCTCTCGGCAAACGGCGTCCCGCCGTGGGCGCCGATGTTCAGGCGGCCGCCGTTGGGCTGGGACTCGCGGGAGAAATCATCGGCCGGATCGCCTGCATCGATGCACGGACTGCTCACGTCATCGAGCACCCACACGTCGTGCTCGGGCCAGTACCGCCCCCGTTGGCTCCGCACGTGGTAGTCGCCGTTCTCGGCGTCGACGAAGAGGGGATCCTCGCTGAAGTTTCCTTCGCCTTGATCTGGACGTTCGATGCAGCTATAAGTTGCCTGGCAGCCATACAGGTCACTCGTTGCGTTGCCCCAGAAGATGCTGTTGCGGATGTCGGGATGGGAGTTTCCGTACGCCTCGACACCCTGCACGTTGCCCACCACGGTGAGATTGGTGATCGTCGGAGAGCTGTGCGAGCAGAGGACGCCGATGTAGCTGTTGGCAATCACGAGGTTCCGCAGCATGGCGTCGGGTCCCTCTCCCATGCAGAAGAACACGCCCAGCCCGTCCGGGGCCTCGATGACCGCCGCATCCAGCGCGCTCTGGACCGTGATCGCCTTGCCCAGGAACCGCACCTCTTCCCGATACACGCCGGGATATACGTTCACCACGTCGCCTTGTTTCGCCGAGGCGATGGCCTTCTGAATCGTCACAAGAGCCGTCAGGGAGCGCAAGCCGTCGTTTTCGTCGCTGCCGTGTGTTCCATCGACATAGAGGGCGTGCGATGCCGAGGCCTCGTCGTAAAGCCGCCGGACCTCTTCCGAGGACAGGGCGCGATCGGCCAGCATCAGCTCATCCAGCATTCCCTTGAAATGGGCACGAGGGGATCCGATGGTCGTCGTGTAGCGACCTACGTTGATGTGGTTGTCGTCGTAGCCCCCGACGAAATCGATGGAGGTCGCGGAGCAAACCCGCCAGGCATCCATCCGGCCGTCGATGTAGATCCTCTGCAGCGTCCCTTGCCGCACTGCGACGACGTGATACCAGCGATTCTTGACCGGGATCACCTGCGAAGGGAGATCTTCATCGGTGTTCCGCATCGTCGCCATCTGAAACTCAAATCTCCCGGTGTCCCCGCGCCGGAATACGACGTACCCGAGCTCATTCTCAGGATCGCTGCTGGAACCGGCGTTGAAGTCCACGAGGACCTCATTATCGGCAATCGATGAGCCCCGGTCCCGCTCGAAGCACACCCAGAAGGCGATTGTGAAGTCGTTGACGGGCAGCCAGACGGGATCGTTGTCCGGGAGACTCACGTAATCGTCAAGTCCATCGAACCGCAGTCCGCTGCCGATCTGTCCATCCGCCCACGTCGCCCCGTGCACCAGACCGTCCCGCCCGCCGGTCGCATCGTTCACCAGGGTCCCTTCGCTCTCGTCGAACGTCCAGAGATGGACGCCTTCTCCGCCGGCAGAGGCCGTTCCCCAAGTCCACGTCATCGCCGCCGCCAACAGGCAAATCGTCGCTCTCATACCGACACCTCCACGAAGAAGCCTCTCTGTCGATCCATCAGGAACAACGCTTTTCTGTTCACTTTTCCGGCCACTCTGATTATAGGGCATCGCGGCGCCCGTGTCCACCGTGAGAATCTGCAAAAGCGACGAGTCGAGCGACGGGCGAAACAGGTCCGGCACGAGCCTACCCGCGTGGGTTCCTCGGCGCGGGATTGCCGCCATCGACCGCACTCTTGCGGATCGTCGCCTCCAGCTTGTCCCCGAGGCCAAAGGGCCTGCCGGACCAGTAGTAGATTCCGACCAGGGTCTTCTTCACCCACAGCCGCTGCGATGCATTGCCTGAGGCGGTCTGGGCGGGCTTCTCCGCCTTCCGCTTCGAGAACAGTTGATAGACGCCGTGAATCTCGGGGATTCCGTAGCTGGCCACCCGCACATCCGCGGGAGGTCCCGCCGGCGTCGCCCGGCGGAACAGGTTTCGCAGAGTCCCGGCGGTGAAGTAGTTGCAGTGGCCGGGCGGACTCACGAGCCGGCCCTTCACAAGCCGAAGGCGAATCGGCAGCGAGCCGTAGTTCGGGACGGTGAAATAGGCAACTCCGCCGGGCTTGAGAATCTCCAGGACGCGCCGGACGTGCTCCAGGGGCCTCGCGATATGCTCCAGCGCCGACGTGCTCGTCACAAGGTCGAAGGCGCCGGGCTCGATCTCCATGTTCTCGATGCGGTCGAACAGCGTGTATCCATATCGCTCGGCGCACGCGCGGGCCCAGGGCGATGGATCGCTGCCAAAGCACGTACAGCCGCGTTTCTGGAATTGTCGCAGAAGGACCCCGTTGCCGCAGCCGATGTCGAGCACCTTGAGTCCGGGTCTGCCCCGCGTCAGCCGGGCGGTGATGCGGTCGAACCAGAAGTAATCAACGCCGGTCTGGATTTCGCTGTAGTGGCATTCCGCGGACTCCTCGTAGCGGAAGTTGACCTCTTCGATCTCTTGATCCGTCGCGGCGGCGTAGACGAACCTGCACCGCCCGCATCGGAGCAGCCAGTGTTCTCCCACTCGGACATGATTCACACCCGGGCCGTCGCAGATAGGACAAGGTTTCATCGTTCGACCTCACTGATTCCTTTCGCCGGCGCATGATCACGTCTTGTCCTCGATCCGGAAAACCAGGCCAGTTGATATCCGGCGCCGACGATCGCCATGAGAACCGACGTGGAGAACAGAATCATCGACATCAACAGGGCCCCCGACTTCTCCACGCCGTAGAAGGCCAGGAAACCGACCAGCGTCACCTCGCGCACACCCAGGTTGGCCAGCGAGATGGGCAGCCGCCCGAGGACGTAGATGATCGAGCTGACCCACACCAACACGCCCAGCGGAACGTGGACATTCGCGGCTCGCGCGGAGCCGACATAGACCAGCACGCCGATCACACAGCTCGCCAGGAACGTGATCATCGCGATCTTCGCGTGGAACCGCACGGGAGCGGACTGAAACACAGCGATTTGCTCCGAAACCTTCTGCGCACGCTGCCTGACGGCGGCCGGCAGAGGACGCAGCCAGAACAGGGACGCGCGAACCATGGGGCCGCCCGTCCGCCGGTTCAGGAGCAACAGGGTTGTGCCTGCGATGCCCGCCAGGAGCAGGCCTGCCATGACGGGCAGCATCCACGGCCGCGTCGTGTCCGACAACACGACCGAGATCGGGTTGGTGACGATGATCCCGATCAGCCCGAACGCCAGGACGATGACCGTGATCGACAGTTGGTTGTACAGCATGCTGCTGAAGACCGCACTGCCTTTGCCGGTGTCTTTTTCGAGGACGTACCACTTGGCGGCCGTGCTGAGGATTCCCGGCACGACCATGCCGTAGAGTGCGGCGATCGCGCTGGCGCCGAAGATGATCCCCACGCCTGCGCGGATGCCCTGCTGGCGCAGGATGATCCGCAGCTTGACCGAGCTGACCCAGAAGTACAGCACGGTCAGCAGCCAGACGAGAATCAGGCACTCCCAGCGGGCCGTCCTCGCGGCTTGCCAGAACTGGCCGCGGACGTTCTCCAGGCTGAACACCCAGACGAGCAGACCCGCGGTGACCGCGAGCCGCAGGAGGAGCTTGATGAGTTGTTTCGCACCGATGGTCATAATACGCTGGCGGTCACGTCCTCTCGATGACCAGGCATGTCAAGTGGTGCTTGTCGTCCTTGGACACGAGTCGCGGCGGGCACAGCCGTTCTCCGAACGCCCACAGATCGCCCACGAAGACTTCGTAGTACGCCTGGTCGATGACCCGCCCGCGCCCGTCCGCCAGCCACGCATCGATCTGTTCTCGCGAATAGACCTGGCAGATGAATGAGTAGTCCTGGCCGTATGAGACGCCGGGCAACCGATAGACGTTGTCCACATAGCGACGCTCATTGTAGGGGAACGAGAGCACGAGGTGCCCGCCGGTTCGGAGCAGGCGGAGCATCCCGTCCATGGCCGCACGATGGTCCGGAATGTGTTCGAGGACGCTCAGGCAGGTGATGAGGTCGAACGTCCCGGCGAGCGCCGGCGCGGTGATATCCTGGTTCTTCACGTAGTAGTGACGATTGAAGAAATCCCCTCTCCAGTAGCCCCGGATCTTGTCGATCGCGGTGACGTGGAAGCCGCACTTGGCGACGAGATCGGGCCAGGCGCTCCGCCCGGAACCGACATCGAGCACCTTGCGCGGACAGGTCTTCGCGAGCCACGTGAGCGCGTAGGTGTATTCGACCGGCCTCTCGTTGCAGGCCGCCCGGCCCGCCGGCTTCTGGAATCGGTATTCCATGTAAAGGAGGGGGAAGAGGAACAGCCGTCCCAAGACCACGTAGAGTCTCAGGAAGATGTTCCGCACCACCCAGATTGCCGCGTTTCTCAGCATCGAACACCTCAGCTACGATCCAGTTCGAGAGACGATCATTCCGGCTTCTTCCCCGCGATCAGCACCTTTCGCAGGAAGGACAATTGGCCTTTATACAGCTTATAGACAATCCTGTTCTCCGGCAACACGGCATTCCACCAGCCAAAGGGGACCCGGCCAAGCAGGGACGTGGCGATCAGGGCGGCAATGCCGGTCAACGGGCCGCTCATGTACGTGCTGCGAATCGCGACGAAGCCCGCATCCTGGAGCAACTGGGTGAGCCGGCGGCGGGTCGTGACGTAGTTGTGCGTGAAGTCGCAGTTGAAGAAGTTCAGCCGCCAGTTCAGATAATCCGGCGAATGGACGACGAATTGCCCGCCCGGACGCAGCAGGCTCCAGACCTGCTGCGCCGTCTGCAGGGCGGCGCTCATCGTGTCCATATGCTCCATCACGTTCACCATGATGACCACGTCGAAGGTCCTGTCGAATTCCGGCAGCGGCGGAACCCGCGCACAGACAACCTGGGCCCCCCTCTGACGAAGCGAATCCGCCATGGACTCGTTCGCCTCGACGGCCGAGTAGTGGATGCCCCGCTGCAGGCACAAATCGGCGAGAGGGCCCCGGCCCGGTCCAATCTCCAGAACGCTGCCGCCCTCAGGAACTGCGGCGAATGCGAAGATGCGACGAGACAGGGCGCCGACCATGCGCAGACCCATCTGTGTCGGCTGATCCCCCTTGCTGAAATGCTCGAAGAAACCATTGGTTCGTTTCTGCGGCTCGCTCATACGGATTCCTCCACTCCACGCGCGCTTGGCGGGACGGATTCGCGCAGGAAGCCGACGATCTTCCGCGCCGTGGCCGGCCAGTTGTACGTTTCGCGGGAGACTGCCAGCGCGTTCTTCGAGCACTCCGCGATCTGCTCCCGATGCCCGGCGATCTCGATGATCCTCCTCGCCACCTCCGCGGGCTCACAGGCGCACACCCAGCCGATCCTGCGGCTCTCGAAGAAATCCCGCGCGTCCCCGAGATCCTGTGCCAGGACGGGTTTTCCCAAGGCCAGGTACTCGAACACCTTGATCTGCGTCACTCCAATGACGTTGCGATACTCGAGATTCTCGTCCGTGCGGCTGTCGAGGCATAGGCAGAAGTCGGCATTCAGCATGTAGGCCGGCACCTGATCCCAGGACACAGCGCCGCAGAACACGAAGTACTCCTGTAGTCCTTGAGCGACGATCCGTTGTTGGAGCTCCGTCTGGCGCCTGCCGCCGCCGATGATGAGGAACTGCACGCCTGCACACCCCTTCGTCTGCATCTCCTGGGCGATACAGACCAGATCCTGGAAGCCATGATGGCTTTCGAAACTCCCCATCCAACCTGCCAGGACCGCGTCTTTTCTTGCAGGCACGTCCACGCGAGGCCGGTCCGGATTGAAGACGTCGGGGTCGGCCGCGTTTTCCGCTACGAGGACCTTGTCTGCGCCCACCCCGAGGGTCGTGCAGTAGTCCTTCATCCCAGAGGAGACAGCCACGATCCGGGTCGCGGATTTCAGCACCCGCTTCTCCAGCCTCCGGAAGAACCGGTAGGCGAGGGACCCGCGGCGGTAGTAGCGCCGGATCAAACCCTCATACAGGATCAGGCCGTTGATCTCGAAGGCGTACCGCAGGCCGAAGAAGCTCATCATGCAGGCGAACAGCCAATCCCTGACGTAGAACAGATCGAACTTGCGACGACTCGCTGCGACCCGTGCCAACAGGGCCAGTCGGCCGAAGACCATTCCCAGGAAGGTGAGGAACCGCGACTTGCCTCGGGCGGCTTCCGTCGGACCAGCCAGGACGGCCACGTCGAGCTTGAGTCTGCGAAACTCCTTCAGCAGACTGGCTGTGTGTACGGCGTCCGCCCTCAGCTTGCTCACGTCCACGAATGTGATGAAACCGATCTTCACGCGTTCTCCAACGACCGACGCCGCACAACGGACGTCGCCGCGATCTCCTCGTAACACGCAACGTACTGGCCGGCGACGCCGGGCCAACTGAACAGACGCACCCGCTCCAGGGCCGCGCTGGCGAGCTTCTCCCGCAGGCCGGCAGACTGGACCAGTTCCTGCAATCGTGCGCGGATGCCCGCCGGGTCTCGCGGCTGAACCAGCAGGCCCGCCTTGCCCACGACCTCGGGACACCCGCCGGCGGTGGTCGTGATGATCGCCAGGCCGGCCGCCATCGCCTCCAGCAGCACCGACGGGAAATTGTCCGCTTCCGAGGGGAAGACGAAGATCGAGGCCGTGTCGAAGAGTTCCGCCAGCCGCGGGTCCTTCTTGTCCAGCCAGCCCCAGAACCGGATCGGCGTCTTGAGACCTGCCGCCATTTCCTTGAGCACAGGCAGATACGGACCATCGCCAACGACATCCACCTGCCAATCCAGGTCCATCTCCCGGATCGCCTCGAAGGCGTACTGGAATCCCTTGAACGCGAAAATGCGGCTGCACATCAGAATGCGATTCTCTTTGCCCTGCGGATCGCACGTTCGGACGTGGATGCCGTTGGGGATCACACGAACCTTCGCCTGAGGGCAACTGTGCAGGATCGTCTCCTTCAGCGCGGCGCTCGGCGATACCAGCGCCCGAGCCCGGCGGGCGAGGAACCGCCAGGCCGGCGCGATCAGTTTGTGCAGGAGAATGAACCGGTCCGGATTGTGCTTCGGCACGTCGCTGCCGTGACAGGTGATGAGGAACGGCGTTCGCGTCAGCGTCCCGACTGCCCATGCCAGCGGCCCGCCCGGCACGATGAAGTGACAGTGGATGATGTCGTAGCGATTCCGGCGGATCAGCGACAGAGTCCGGAAGAAGGCGCCGGGAAAGTACGTCGCCAACTCGTGCGCGTGACCGATATCCGGGCGCTTGCGGATCGCCGGCGTGCGATACACGTTCACCCCCTCGATGACCTCGTGCCGGGCCAGGGCATCGTAGTGCATCGTCACGAGGTCGACCGAATGTCCCAGGCGAACGAGCTGCTTGGCCAGCTCACAGACCACGGGACTCGCGCCGCCGCCGACCGGCGGAAACTCATGGCTGAGCATCAGGACCTTCACGGCAAGCTCCGATCGTCCGTCTCGCCGTGGCGCGCCACAACGTACAGGTTGGTCTGGAGGCATAGAGGCAGCCGACGGAAATCCACGTGTCGAAAGATGAAGCCGATCGGACCCACCTGGCGGATCTTCTGCAGGGTGAACTCGTTGATCGGGTTCATCTTGACGAACTGCACGCGGAATCCATGCTTGTTCAGCCGCCGTCGCAACTGTCCCGGCGTATGAAGGGAAGGATGATAGCGCCGCCAGCCCAGGGATCGCGTCCGCAACACCTCGAAGGGGATATTGCTCCATTTGTTCGGGGTTTGAAACAGGTAGCACCCCCCCGGCTTGAGGACGCGGCGCACCTCAGCGACGTGCCGGTCGATGCTCGCGATGTGTTCGAACAGATCGAAGCTCAGGACGACATCGAAGGTCCCGTCTTCGAACCCCAGCTCTTCCGCCGGCTGCACCTGGAGCTGGATGTCCTTGTACTTGCTGCGCCCATACTCGATGGCCACCCGGGAGAGGTCCGTGCCGCGAACGTCGTATCCCTGCCTGGCCAGCTCGAAGACGATCGTGCCGATGCCACAGCCGATCTCCAGGATCTTGTCGCCCGGCTTAAGCACGCTCGTCTCGGCAAGAAAATCAAGGTTCGTCTGGAGATTGCCCCGCTGCTCCTTGCCCTGCGCCAGCGCGCTGTGCCAGCCGGCATCGCACTGATTCTGTTGGCGATTCAGTGACTCATCATTTTCGCTTGAACAGCACTTGCTGACCATACACGCCCACGATCTGGTAGTTCTTCATCACATACTGTCGCAGCGGCCGCATCGCCTCGTAACGCTGCGATTCTGCGGGCTCGAACTGCTGATTCAGAAACGCAACGTATTTCTCGTCGAAGCGCTTCGCGGTCGCCTCATCGGGGGGCAGGAAACCATTCGTCGTGCTGGGCCACAGCTCATAGGCGGGCCTGTTCCAAGGGAAGTGCCGCTTGCGGGTGTCCACGATGAACTTCGGCGGATTCTCCTCGAACGCCGCCAGAATCCGGCTGATCTTCTCCCTGAACTGCTCCGGCGGCCGGATGTGCATCATCCCCTCGAAGGCATTGGGCGTCGAGCTCAGACGCTGGGCCTGGACGTAGATGCCGGGGACCCAGCCCCAAACATAGAGCGGATCGTTGGGCTCGGAGTTGGCGCGGATGAAATCAGCAATGCGCATCCACTCGTACTGCGCATGCGACGCGATTTCCTGCCATTTCTGCAGGTAGCCGCGGTCCCGACGCATCGTGCCGGTCCGCGGGTCCGTGTAGAGCCGTCCCGTGTGGGGACTTCTGGCGACGCCGAAGAAGATGTGCCAGGACATGACGATCATCGCCAGCAGGCCAAGCAGGCCGAGGACGACCCAGCGAGCATTGCCGGCGTCCGTGAGGAGCTTGTTCGCGTACAGGCCGACAAGAGAGCTCCCGAGCACAGCCCCCGAAGCATTCAGAGGCAGGTAGTACTGCTCGTACGAGTGCGGACTGATCCAGACAAACGCCATGTCGAAGAACCACCACAACCCGAACAACAGAACGAATCGGCCGGGGTCCTCCTCGATTCCGGCCTGTCGTCGGGCGCCCCTCCTTCGCAGAAGGACGATCCCTCGGGCCGCAATCGCGCCCAAGGCCAGCGAGATCGGCAGGATCAGCTTGCCGTAGTATCGCAGCACCCGTCGAAACGCCTCTGCTCGATCTTCCGGACCGAGCAATTCCCAACTGCCGCGGACATAGCCCGGCAGCAGCCTGAGAATGAAACCGCTCTTCGACGCGCCAGCGGCGCCCGGCTCGGGCGAAGGTGAGACGCCCTCCGACGCGGACTGGGCGGGCGTCTGCGTCTCGACACTCGTCGTCTCTGTCTCCAGATCGACGCCGGCCAGCTTGAACACCGGCGCAAATGCGAACGAGTAAGGCCAGTAGTGCAACGGCGTGTCCATACTGGCATACCACCCGACGATCGGCGCCAGCGTGACCGCGGCGCCTGCGACCAGCAGCAGGATGTCCAGGCCGACCTTCTTCCAGGCACAGCGGTGCAGGATCGGCTGGGCCAGCGTGAACAGGCCCACCGCCGCGATGGCGGAAACGCCCGTCTGCTTGAACATGGGCCCGCCGACCAGGAGCATGCCGGTCAGCAGCGCCCACCACCACTTCCCGCTCAGGTGATACCAGACGAAGGAGCAGATCCCCATGACCATCAGGGCGATCATGAACTGCTCTTTCACGTTGCCGAACTTGGCGATCAGCGGCGCCGAGAGGTACACGGACGCGATGGTCACGCCGATCACCGCGGCCAGACTGCCGTACAGGCGTCGGATGGTGACGAACAGGAAGGCAAAGGCCGCGGCCTGGAAGAGTCCCTGGAGGATCTTGGAGCCCGTCTCGTTGAAGCCGGAGAGGGTTACGCCGAGCATGTTTACCAAGAGCGTGCCCGCCTGGGCGCTGGGCTTCTCGTCATATCCGATCCGCGCCCCCGACAGGATGTGCTGCGCCGAGTACACATACGAGCCGCTGTCGTAGGGATCGGGGACTTTCAACTCGAAGTACTTGCCCAGAAGGAACGGAATCCCTGCGAACACGACCAGCGCACAAGCGACCAGGATGCGCTTGCTGCCGTCGGACAGGAACCACGCCGGGCTCAACGTATGGGAGGGTGTCGGCTTCTTCTTTCGAGGAGCTGCGCTCATTCGCTGTCTCCATGGCTCTCGGTCGAATCGAGGATTTCCCGGATCACGTAGGTCGGGCGGTTCTGCGATTCGTGGTAGGTCCGCACGAGCAGCTCGGCCAGCAGGCCCATCAGGATGAACTGGACCGTCGTAATGACCAGCACGGCGCTGAGCAGCAGCAGAGGGTTGCCGCTCATGTCCGTCTTATGCTCGATCTTCTGATAGACCACCAGCCAGGCGAAGAGAATCGCCAGCAACGCGGTGAACAGGCCCAGACCTCCGAAGACGTAGATCGGCTTGGTGGAGAACGAGCCGAGGAACTTGACGGTCATCAGGTCCAGGACCACCTTGAAGGTCCGTGCCAGGCCGTACTTGGCCTTGCCTGCGGTCCTTGGACGGTGGTTCACAACGCACTCGGCAATCCTCGCGCCGCTCCAGCTCGCCAGGGCGGGGATGAACCGGTGCATCTCGCCGTAGAGTCGCGTCTCCGCCAGGACCTCCCGGCGGTAGACCTTGAGCGTGCAGCCGAAGTCGTGCAGGCGGACCCCGGTGCTCCGCGAGATCAGCCAGTTCGCCATCTTCGAGGGCAGCAGACGCTTGATCGCATTGTCGTGGCGCTTCTTGCGCCAGCCGCTGACCACGTCGTAACCCTCGTCGAGCTTCGCGACGAGCGTCGGGATGTCCGCAGGGTCGTTCTGCAGGTCCGCGTCCAGGGCAACGATCACGTCGCCCCGGGAGTGCGCGAAACCCGCGCTCAAGGCAGCGGTCTGCCCGAAGTTCCGTCGGAAACGGATCACGCGGACCCTTGGATCCGACGCCTGGAAGCCCTTGAGAACCTCGAAACTGCGGTCGGTGCTGCCATCGTCGATGAAGACCAGCTCGTATTCGTACCGGCCCGCCAGCGCGCGGGTGATCTGCTCGTACAGAGCCGGCAGGTTCTCCTCCTCGTCCAAGAGGGGCACCACCACCGACAATTGCGGCTGCTTCGTGTCATTCGTTGTCTGCGTCATATTCTCTCTGAGCCAGGCCTGTTCCGTAAGTCCTTATCCTACCGACAGAAAGACCCTCCTGCAACCAAGGTCCATGAAAGAATTATCGACTATGCAGCATCGGCAGGTCAGTTAAAATGATGCAGGCTTTCCAGGCGTTGGGAATGGACCAAAGAAAACCAGTCGCCAAGGAGTAGGTTATGCTCACCGCAAGAAACTGGCTCGGCGTCTGCCTGATTCTCGTGTCGACGACGGTCGCCACTCTGCACGCCGACGAAAGGGTGGTCGTGACACGTCCGCCGGACACGGGTGACGCCCTCGCCAATCCCGGCATGGGATGGGTGCTGCACCACTACGACAACGTCGCGTTCCACTACGGCGGCAAGCTCGAACCGTCCGATACTGTCGATGATTTTCCGGGTGCCACAGTGGTCTACCTGCGGATCGCGTGGTCGCACATCGAGCCCGAGGAGGGCCGGTTCAGCTGGTCCGTGCTCGATACACCCGCCCAACGATGGCTCGACAAGGGCAAGCAGATTGCTCTGCGTATCTCGTGCAGCGAGTCGTTTATGCGATACGCGACACCCCAATGGGTCGAGGAGGCCGGCGCAAAGGGGCACAACTTCACTGTGGGCAAGGGCGTCGATCCCAATGGGCCCTTCTGGGAGCCGGACTACGACGACCCGGTCTTCCTTGAGAAACTGGACCACTTCCTCGCCGCCCTCGCAGATCGTTACGATGGCAATCCGGAGGTCGCCTTCATCGACGTGGGCTCTTTCGGCGTCTGGGGCGAGGGCCATACCTACGCCAGCACGAGACTGCCCTACTCCGCTGAGACAATCCGCCGGCACATCGATCTGCACACGAAGCACTTCAAGAAAACCCTGCTCGCGGCCAATGACGACTTCGCGTCCCAGGACCGAGGTCGCGGGACCATCGAGTACGCAGCAAGGCAAGGCTTGACCCTGCGCGACGACAGCATCCTTGTCCAGGGCGGGCGGAATGCCTATTTCAACGCCGACTTCGCTCCGCTGTTCTGGGAGCATGCACCGGTAGTGTTGGAGAGCGAGCATTTCGGCCCGTCGCGCGACCGGGGCAACTGGAAGGACGGCAGCCAATACCTCGAAGCTATCGAGAAATACCACGCGAGCTACGCGTCGATCCATTGGTGGCCCAGGGAGTTCCTCGCGGAGAACAGGGACCTGGTCCGAAAGACCAACCTCCGCCTGGGCTATCGGCTCCAGCTCGTGGAAGCATCCTGGCCGAGCGAAATCTCCGTGAACGGACGATTCTGGTTCGCGACCACCTGGCGGAACGCGGGCGTCGCCCCCTGCCTGCCCGGCGGCCATCCGGCACTGACGATCAAGGACGCCAAGGGAGGGATTGCCGCGGTGTTCGTGGATGATGGCATGGACATGCGAAAGCTGACGGTGGCCGAGCTCGGCCAGGCGATCCCCAGCAGCCACAGAACTGAGTCCGCCCTGCCCCTGGCGTCAGACGAGAGAACCAGACTCCTAAAGCCGGGCCAATACAACGTTTACATCTCCGTCGGCACAGCCGCTGGCACCCCGAAGATCGCCCTGCCCCTCCCGGACGACGACGGCCATCACCGCTATCGCCTCGGCAGGCTGGCGATCACAGCCGCGGCCGGAAGTTCCAGGTGAAGGATAGTGGATCCCCACTATGGACTTGACAAAACCAAAGTTGTAGTTTAGTTGTGGCTACATGTACATCAAACGTGCGATGAGCTCCGTCCTGCTCCAAGCGTGCCGGGAGTTTCCGGCCGTCCTGATTACCGGACCTCGCCAGTCGGGCAAGACCACCCTCCTGCGAGAGGAACTCGGCCCGCTCGGATACGCCTTTGCGAGCTTCGATGACCCGGTGGTGCGCGAGTTCGCACGGGCGGATCCCAACGGTTTCCTCGACAGTTTCGGGGGCAAGGCGTTGGTTCTGGACGAGATCCAGTACGTGCCGGAGCTGTTCTCGTGCCTGAAGGTGCGTATCGACGCCGACCGGGGCAGGTATGGGCAATTTGTCCTGACCGGCTCCCAGCAGTTCCAGATGATGAAGAACGTCAGCGACTCTCTGGCCGGTCGCGTCGCCGTCCTGGAGCTGTTGCCGTTCGCACTGGAGGAATTGGGCGAACGGGTCGCTCCGTCGGCGGCTGAGCAGATATGGAGAGGCGGATACCCGCCCGTCGTCCTGAATCCCGAGGCGAGGGGGCTTTGGCTTCGCAGCTATCTGTCGACATACCTCGAGCGCGACGTGCGTCAACTGCAGAGCATCCGCGACTTGACGCAATTCCAGTCCTTCCTTACGCTCTGTGCGGCGACACACGGCCAAGAGCTCAATCTGACCCGCCTGGGCCGGGAGTGTGGCATCAGTCAGCCGGGCGCGCGCCAATGGCTTGGCGTATTGACCGCCTCCTACATCATCCAGTTGGTGCCCCCCTATCACAGCAATTTGGGCAAACGCGTGATCAAGTCTCCGAAGCTGTATTTCCTGGATTCGGGACTCGCCGCCGAACTGACACGGCAACCCTCGGCCGATGCACTGTGGACGGGGCCGATGGGAGGCGCGTTCTTTGAAGGTTGGGTGGTGACCGAGACAGTGAAATTCCAGAAGGCCCGCGCTGCAAGGCCGGACATTTGCTTCTGGCGCTCTCACGACGGCTTGGAGGTGGACCTGATGATCGAATCGCAGGGCCGCCTGCACGCGATCGAGGTCAAACAGACCGCCACCCCATCGATGCACCATATCGGCGGTCTTCGCCGCTTCCGCAGTCTGATGGGGGAAGACAGGATCGGCTCCCTGACGCTGGTCTGCAACGTACGTGAGACGACGCCCCTGCCGGACCGCGTTCAGGCCGTCTCCTGGCGAGCGTGGCCGCGGTGGATGCAACACAATCTGACGGCGCAGCCGCCGGCTGTCTGAGCCGGATGAACTCCGAGAACAGCGGCTTGAAGCGATCAGCCCCTGCCTATAAGATGCACGGATGCTTGAACGCGGATTGGTGCAGATCTATACCGGTGACGGCAAGGGCAAGACGACCGCGGCCTTCGGGCTGGCCCTGCGTGCAGCCGGGCGGGGCAGGCGGGTGCTGATCTATCAGTTTCTCAAGCCGCCTGCGATGGAGTTGGGCGAGCGTTTGGGGATCGAGCGGTCCGGCCTGCCCATTCGACTGGAGGCCCTCGACGCGAAGTGGGACGTGTTCGGCTCTCTTCGCAACGAGCAGGACGTGACCCAGGCGAGGGAAGCGATCCGGAACGCTCTGGCGACGCTGGCCGAAGCCGCCGGGACGAGGGCGTACGACGTTCTGATCCTCGATGAAATCGTCTTCTGCGCCTCCACGGGACTGGCCGAGCTGAGCGACGTGCGGAACCTCGTCGAGCGAAGGGACCCGCACGTCGAGCTGGTCCTGACGGGCCGGGGTGCGACGCCGGAACTGGTCGCCCTGGCCGACCTGGTGACCGAGATGAGAAAGATCAAGCATCCGTTCGACCACGGTGTGCCGGCCAGGCCGGGAATCGACTACTGAGGAAACACGGAATTCGAATCTCGGAATCCGAAACAAGCTCGAATGTCCATAGCCCAAGACCCAGAACGGGGTTCTGGAAGAACGACAGTGTTTCGGGCATGGGATAGGATGATAAGGAGTGACACGTGTCCAAGAAGGTAGCAGCCATCATCTGTGCAGCCGGGCCGGGGAGCCGGTTCGGGGGCAAACGCAAGAAACAGTTCGTCGAGGTCGCCGGCCGGGCGGTCTTCATGCGAAGCATCGAGCTGTTCGCCAGCCGGGACAACGTCAAGCAGGTCCTGCTGGGGATCTCCAAGGACGATCAGGAGACCCTCAAGGTCAACTGGGGCGCGAAGCTGTCCTTCTTCGGAGTCCAGACCTTCTTCGGCGGCGCCGAGCGGTTCGAGACGATCCTCAAGGCGCTCGACCTCATCAAGGACGGGATCGACCTGGTGGCCGTCCACGATGCCTGTCGATGCTGCGCGAGCGAGCAGCTCGTCACGGACGTGATCGCCAAGGCCGCCGAGACGGGAGCCGCCATCCCCGCGGCGCCGGTGACCGCGACGATCAAGCAGGTCCAGGATGGCGCCATCGTCAGAACCGTGGACCGCGCGGGCTTGTTCGAGGCCCAGACGCCTCAGGTCTTCGATCTGGCCCTCCTGAAGAAGGCCTACGCCAATCTTGCGAACGTGGACAAGACCATTGTCACCGACGACGCATTCCTCGTCGAGTCGATCGGGCACCCGGTCGCCATCGTGGAATCGGACTCCTCGAACATCAAGATCACGCGTCAGAGCGACCTGCCCCTGGCGGAGGCGATTCTCAAATCGAAGCCCAAACCCAAGATCGAAGGTCCCAGGGGTCCGTTCGACGAGGCCCAATGGTGAGAAAATTCCGGATTTTGCTCTTGACAAAGTCGAGTCCATCCGATAGAATATAGTGATTATGGTGCAGAGCATGGGAATCAACTTCGGCTTTTTCGGGTATTGGTGGCCTGCAGGATAATTCCGGCAGGCAAGCGAAGATTTTGCACTAAGAAATAATAGCAGCAACCAGAGTTCTTAAAGCAGCCTGTCGGAATCGACGGGCTGCTTTTTTTATGGGCGTTTTCGGCCGAACACCTATGTGAGTGAGACCTTGAGGCAAGAAACGGACTATGGAAGACTATCGCCAGATCATAGAGAACGCCGAGCCGGGCCAGATCATCCCGATCGTCAAGCGGATCGACGTGGACGACCCGCTCGCGTTCTTCGCCAAGCTCACCGACTACGGCCGGGCGAAGAACTGCTGCCTGCTGGAGTCCCGCGAGTACCTGGCGGGCACGACCGCGTTGAGCTTCGGCACCGCTCGTCCCGCTCTGTACCTGACCGGGACCGGCGCCGACTTCACGATCAGGGCCCTCAGCAGGCCCGGCCGGCGGATGCTGGGCTACCTGGCCGCCCATCGGGAGCGGTTCGCCTTCTGCGAGTCCATCGACTTCGCAGCCGAGACCATCACCGGTCGGATTCGACGCTGCGAGGGGACGGTCGATGAGCAGACCCGCCTGGGCGCCACGAACCAGATGGACGTCCTGCGAGCGGTCGCCTTTGCCTTTCGCCTGGCAAGCAAGCCCTTCCGAGTCACCTGCGGCCTGCTCGGAGCCCTCAGCTACGACTTCGTCGATCAGTTCGAGAAACTTCCACCCAGCAGGCAAGACCTGCTCGGCAATCCCGACTACGAGCTGTACTTCGCCGACAACATTTTCCTGATGGACCACGAGAGCAATCAAGGCTACGTCGTCGTCAACTGCATGATCACCAACGGCGACCGCCAAGCGGTGATCGCGGAGGCACAGAGCAGCTTCGACTACTACTTCAACATGGCGCGTTTCGACCCGCCCAAAGGGCGCAGGCACGACGCCCCCCTGCCGCCCGCTTCGACCGATACCATCCAGCAGGAATACGAGGACATGGTCGAGCAGGCGAAGCGTCACATCCTCGACGGCGACATCTTCCAGGTGGTCCTGAGCCGCACGCTGACCGAGCCGTGTCCCGACGAGCCGCTCGACGTCTACAAACGCCTCCGCGAGCTGAACCCCTCGCCGTACATGTTCTATCTGAATACGCCCACCACGATCCTGATCGGCTCCAGTCCCGAGTTGAACCTGCGGGTCAGCGGGACCGGTCCCCGATGCGTCGAGATCCGCCCGATCGCGGGCACGAAGCCCCGCGGTCGCATCGACGGCCAGATCGACACGGACACCGACTTCCGCTACGAAGCGGAACTCAAGCTCGACCGCAAGGAGCTGGCGGAGCACATGATGCTGGTGGACCTGGCGAGGAACGACATCGCCCGCGTGGCGAATCCGGGCAGCCGGGTCGTCAACGAACTGCTCACCGTGGAGAAATACGAGTCGGTCCAGCACTTGGTGAGCAACGTCAAGGGGACGCTCCGGCCGAACCTCGACGCCTTGAGCGCATACCTGGCGACGATGAACATGGGCACGCTCACGGGCGCCCCGAAGATCGAAGCGATGAAGATCATCCGCCGACTCGAAAAGAACAAACGCGGCTATTACGGCGGCGCCGTGATGTACCTGACCGTGGACGGCCAGTTCGACAGTTGCATCACGATCCGCAGTCTCCAGGTCCGCGACCGAACCGCCTACATCCGCGTCGGCGCCGGTATCGTGCATGACAGCGTTCCGAAAACCGAGTTCGAGGAGACCGAGCACAAGGCGCGGTCGTGTCTGCGGGCAATTCGTGGGAAATAGCTGAAGACCAGAAGCAAAACCCGAAATCCGAATGTGGGATTTGGATGACGAAGGGGATTCCGATGGAATCGTTTGAGAAGAGAGTCTTGTTCATCGACAACTTCGACTCGTTCACCTACAACCTGGTGGACGACTTCGCCAAGCGGCAGTGCCGGACGCGGGTCTACCGGGCGGATACGAGCATCGAAGACCTGAACGCGGTGGCGGACGAGTTCGACCCCGATCTGCTCATTCTCTCGCCGGGACCGGGCAATCCGGACACCGCAGGCGTCTCGCTGAAAGCGGTGGACGCCTTCAAGGACCGGCTGCCCATCTTCGGCGTGTGCCTGGGCCACCAGGTGATCGTGCAGTACTTCGGCGGGGTCGTCAGCCACGCCCCCGAACCCATGCACGGCAAGCCCTCGCGAATCACCCACAACGGCAAGGGCCTCTTCCAGGACATCGAGAACCCGCTGCAGGCCGGTCGTTATCACAGCCTCGCGGCCAGCAGGCTCCCCGATTGCCTGGAAGTCACCGGACGGTTCGAGGACATCGTCATGGCGGTCCAGCATAAGACGCTGCCCATCTTCGGCGTGCAGTTCCATCCCGAGAGCATCCTGACGCCCGCGGGCGGCAAGATCATCCGAAACGTTCTCGACATCGCGACCCATCACAAACAAACGGTAGGGAGCTGAACATGGCGAACATCACACAGTATCTCGAGATCATCCTCAACGGCAAGGACCTCACGTTCGAGCAGGCGAAGACCCTGCAGGACACGATCTTCGAAGGGCAGGTGACGGAGGTCCAGATCGCGGCGTTTCTGGCCATGATGCGGATGAAGCGGGCCACCGCGGGCGAGATCGCCGGCCTGGCCCAGTCGCTTCGCGACCACGCGGTCCGCGTCCAGGTCGATTGCGACAACCTGATCGACACCTGCGGCACGGGCGGCGCGGTCGTCAAGACGTTCAATATCTCCACCGCGTCCGCCTTCGTGGCGGCCGGCGCCGGCGCCCACGTCGCCAAGCACGGCAATCGCGGGATCACCAGCCGGTGCGGGTCGGCCGACGTGCTCGAAGAGCTGGGCGTCAAGATCGATGCCGCCCCGGACGTGATCGCCCGGTGCATTCGAGAGGCGAGCATCGGGTTCATGTTCGCGCCGAAGTTCCACCCGGCGATGCGTTTCGTCCAGCCGATCCGAAAAAGCCTGGACTTCCGCACCGCGTTCAATATCCTGGGTCCTCTGGCCAATCCGGCGGGCGTCAAGGCCCAGGTCATGGGCGTCTCCGATGTCCAACTGCTCGACCGGATCGTCGAGAGTCTCAGGATGCTCGGCGCCAAGCGGGCCATGGTCGTCCACGGGCAGGGCATGGACGAGATCAGCTTGATCGGCAAGACGCGGATCGTCGAGCTGCGGGACGGCAAGATCGCATCGTTCGAGCTGGACCCCGCCGACTACGGGATCGCCAACGCCTCGATCGACGCCCTCGGCAGCGGGGACGCCATCACGAACGCCGGAGTCATTCGCGACATCCTGGCGGGCAAGGAAAAAGGGCCCAAGCGGGACATCGTCGCCCTCAACGCCGCCGCGGGGATCATCGTCGCCGGACTGGCGGACGACTTCGCCCAGGCCATCAAACAGGCCGAGACTTCTATTGACGAAGGAAAGGCGTTACATTGTCTGGAGAGGCTGATCGAGGTTTCCAATCGGGCATAGCCTCCGAATCGAGTTGAGAGTATGTTGATCGCAAAAGTCAAAATCTGTGGCATTACGAACTACGATGACGCGGTGGCGGCCACCGAAATGGGAGCGGACCTGCTCGGGTTCAACTTCTACCCGAAGAGTCCGCGGTACATCGCGCCCGCAAGAGCCGGGGAGATCATCCGGAAGCTCCCGGCCTTCGTCGATCTGTCCGGCGTCTTCGTGAACAGCACGCTGGACGAGATCCGCGAGGTCGCCAGTCTGTGCCAGTTGGACTGGGTCCAGCTCCACGGCGACGAGAACACCGACTTCTGTCGCTGGCTGTCCTACGACAGCGTCAAAACGATGAAGGCGATCCGCGTCAAAGGCGCCGACGATCTCCAGCAGGTGAACAGCTACTTCACGGACGCGGTCCTCCTGGACAACTACAATCCCGAACGCTACGGCGGCACGGGCGAGTCCTTCGACTGGAACATCATCGGGCACATCGCCAAGCGGATCTTCCTGGCCGGCGGGATCACTCCCGAAAACGCGGCGGCGGCCGTCTCGCTCGGCGTCTACGGCATCGACGTGTGCAGCGGCGTGGAATCGACGCCGGGCAAGAAGGACCACAAGAAGATGAAGGCCCTGTTCGACAACATTCGACATTTGAGAGCGTAACATGAAATACACAGGCAGATTCGGCGAGTACGGCGGCTACTACGTGCCGGAAGTCCTGATTCCGGTGCTCGAAGAGCTGGAGGAGGCGTTCGACCGCTTCTCCATGGATCGGGCGTTCGTTGCGGAGCTTGATCAGTTGTCCAGGAACTACGCAGGCAGGCCCACCCCGCTCTACCACGCCAGGCGTCTGAGCGAACACGTGGGCTTCCAGGTCTACCTCAAGCGGGAGGACCTCCTCCACGGCGGCGCCCACAAGGTCAACAACACGCTCGGCCAGGGCCTGCTCGCCAGGTACATGGGCAAGACCAAGCTCATCGCGGAGACCGGCGCGGGCCAGCACGGCCTGGCGACCGCCATGATCGGCGCCCTGCTCGGCATGGAGACGAAGATCTTCATGGGCGTCACCGACGTCGAGCGCCAGAGCGTCAATGTCCACAAAATGAAGCTGTGCGGCGCCGAGGTCATCGGCGTCGAGGGCGGCACCGGCACGCTCAAGGACGCGATCAACGACGCGCTGCGGTACTGGACGTCGCACGTGGACGACACGTTTTACCTGTTCGGCACCGCCGCTGGGCCGCACCCCTATCCGACCATCGTCAAGCACTTCCAGAGCTGCATCGGCAAGGAGGCCCGCAAGCAGTGTCTCGACCAGATCGGACGGCTGCCCGACAAGGTCGTCGCCTGCGTCGGCGGCGGCAGCAACGCCATCGGGATCTTCGCGGGCTTCCTGGAGGACAAGGACGTCCAGCTCGTCGGCGTCGAGGCCGGCGGACGAGGCGTCGCCACCGGCAAACACGCCGCCAGCCTGACCGCCGGCCGGCCGGGCGTCCTGCACGGCGCCCGATCCTATCTTCTCCAGGACGACGACGGCCAGATCATCGACACCGAGTCCATCAGCGCCGGGCTCGACTATCCCGGCGTCGGACCCGAACACTCGCTGCTGAAGGACACCGGGCGGGCCCAGTACGTGCCCGCCGACGACGAGGACGTGCTGGAGACCTTCGGCCTGCTCACGCGGATCGAGGGCATCATCCCGGCACTGGAGAGCACGCACGCCCTCGCTCACGTGGTGGGCCTCAGAGGTCAGTTGCCCGCGGAAACCGTCGTCGTGGTGAACCTCTCCGGCCGGGGGGACAAGGACGTCGGCATCGTGGAAACGCATCGGCCGTTGGAGGACTCGCGAAGGAACACATAGGTCCGATCCGTCCCACAGGTCCTATCCGTCCTATCGCACTGAATCTCATGGAGTCTCATCGATGAAAAACTACCAAGACGTGTTTGCCGATCTGAGGCGCGAGGGCCGAGCGGCCCTGATCCCCTTCTTCGTGATCGGCGACCCGGATTACGATACCAGTCTGGCGGTCGTGAAGGCCGCGATGGATGCCGGCGCGGACGTGCTCGAGCTGGGCATCCCGTTCTCCGACCCCATCGCCGACGGCCCGACGATCCAGAAGGCCGACGTCCGCGCGGCGCGAAGCGGCATGACCGTGCGTAAGGCGTGCGAGTTCATCCGGGAAATCAAGAAGCACCAGGACGTCCCCATCGGCCTGCTGATCTACTGCAACCTCATCGAGCAGTACGGCGTCGAGCGGTTCTGCCGGGACTTCCATGACGCAGGAGTCAACAGCGTGCTGGTCGCGGACCTGAGCATCGACGACGCGGACGAGATCACCCGTCCGGCTCAGGCCGCGGGACTCGACACCGTCTTCATGGTGACGCCCAACACCGCCCCCGACCGGATGCAGCGAATCGCATCGAAAACGACGGGCTTCATCTACACGGTGTCCCTGCTCGGCGTCACAGGCAGTCGGGAGACGCTGTCCACCACGGTCGATGGCCTGATCCACCGGCTCAAGAGCCTGACGGACGTCCCGATCTGCGTCGGGTTCGGGGTCAGCAAGCCCGAGCATGCCAGGTCCATCGCGGACGCCGGCGCGGACGGCGTGATTATCGGATCCAGGCTGGTGGCCATGATCGAGGGCAACATGGCGCAGCCGCAACAGGCCATCCGCGAGATCACGCAGTTTCTGACGGAGGTCAAGGACGCGTTGTCTACCACGTAAGTATCCCGCGAGGGTGTGACTGATGTCTCTATCGTAGCACCGGTTCGTTGAAGCCAGGGGATCGCCTTGGCTCTGTCATCCTGAGTCGCTCAGCCGCTTCGCGGCCGGTGTCGGG
>DAOQWL010000046.1:0-50818 GCA_035342095.1 Sedimentisphaerales bacterium
ATGAGTCGCCGATTGGCTCATGGGTGTGTCAAACAAAACTTCTAAAACACCTTCTCAGAGGCCGAGGTGGCGATTGCGGAACAGATGGTGGGAGCTTCGTCACGCTGCTCCCGGGAATCGGGGTCATGCGAATCGAATGGGGTCTGTGCTGCGTGCTTGGCGGGGATTCCGATTCCCTCAGCGTCCACGAGGTCCACATGGGTTTCAACCAGTCGGCGAGTGATTAAACGCGGGACACAGGCGTCTGTATCGACAAGGGGAGCACCGTGTTACCCTTGGCTGTGCGTTGCGGAGGCTTGTCGGATGGGTTGGTCCAGGTGGTTGTCGCTGGCTGTTGTGGTGTTGTATGCCATCGTTGTGGGTCATGCTCTGCTATCCGCGGACGAGTCGAAGCCATTGACGAGTCAGGAGTGGGCCAGATGGACTCTTGGCGCGGGATGCTGGTTCGTCATTTGCCTCGTTTTCATCTGGTGGGGCGATGAACTTGGCGAAGGGATTGTGGGGGCCAAGTTCGGCATGATCTCGTCCACATCTCCCGGCTGGGCGGTGAAGCTGCTGGGCTGGGTCCTGCTTCTGCTGCCTGCAGTGATCGTCTGGCTCTCGGGACGGACCGGGGAGTGATGTCCTGTGCTCATCTGAGGTCCGCACGTCACGTGGATCCGTTCTGGATTGTGCCGCAGACAATTGACGTCGCGGCCAGCCAATGGCATACTGCCTGTGACGCAGATGTGAGCGGGGACATCAGAGTCGGTCGGTTTCCCTGCTCCGGCAGGTCGACAACATCTGGAATCGCGGAGACTACAGTGGCTGACACAATGACAATGCCGTCGCCGGAGGGCGGAGAGTATTCGCAGGATCAGAGATGCGACCTTGGCGGTGTTTCTCCGGGCGGCTGCATCGAGGAACCGTCGTCGGTCCGAAGACGCGATGCATTTGCCCGCGTGCCATGGTCTGGGAGGCAGTGCGGGATTGCCATGATCTTCTGCGACTATCTCAGAGATCCGATGAGGGCGGTCGTTCACAGCGATCTGGTGTTGTCCGGGTATCAGGATCAGCCCGAGTCCTGCGCCAATGCACTCTTGACGAAGGCGAGGGCCTATTCCATGCTGGGCGACTCCCTGAAGAGCCGGGCCGCTTACGAGGAAGTTCTTCGGTCCTATGCCGCAATTGACGGGATGAAGGAGCAGGCCGAGCAGGGTCTGAAGGAACTGGAAAGCCGTGAAGGAGAGTAACTTGTGAACCATGCGAGTATCGTCGATGGTCTGCTTGACGGGTATGACCTGAGTCGCGAGGCAGAGCGAAGAAAAGCGTATGTCGCGTGCCAGGAGTACGCCAACGAACACATGCAGGCCCGGGCGGAGTACAACCACTTCATGCAGATCGTTGGGGACAGGTTGCAGATGCCGCCTGTCCGCATGAATCGTCTGGACGGAGATGAAGTCGAAGTGCCGGAGAACGCGAAGATCCACTTAAAGTACAGCCCGCGAAGCGGCCCGGAGTTGACAGGGAACGCGGACGGGCTGCGGTATGTGGCGTCAATACTCGAGGAGTTGGCCGAGCAAGCGGAGGCGGGCGATCACTTTCACCTCTACCCGGACAGTTTCCCCATGTGCGGCGACGGCTACCCGCTGACGATCTATCACGAACCGGGCGCCTGGTTCGAGAGATTCGGTGCAGACGGGGATGCAGTGAGTCAGGATCAGGAGGGACCACAGGAATCAGGCATCGTTGAACGGGCGATCGAGCCGTCCGAGATTGCAGCCTTGTGTATGCTGGCGGAGGGCCCTCCCGACATGCCGCTGACGAAGCACAAACTGTACGCTGTGGTCTCCGTGGAGCGATATGATGGTCGCGACGTGTGGAAGATGTGCATCCGCGAGGATCGTCGACGGCTTCGCCTCTTTACAGTCCGTGCGGGTGATGGCACGGGTGAGACCTTCGCTTTCGACCTGGACGATCTGCAGGTGCTGTTCTTCACGCGAAGAGATCTCTCCGGCCTGGGAATCCTCTGACCGCAGCGGAGACCCGGTACTGAATCTGTCTGACAATTCCATCGGGAGGGTTGCCAAGTCGGGGGATTGTGCTATGATACCGCCTTTGGGCCGGCCCGCCGGGGGCCGCCGCACGATCCCATGGAAGGTACTCATGAGTGAAGCAATCGCTGGAGTTTTGAAACGCATCAATAAGGACCAGTACTCGCTCCGCACGGTGGACCGGTCGTTTCGAACGGGCCCCCTGATGGCGTCGGTTCCGATGGACCTCGTCCGCCGATTCGGGATCGTCGAAGGCGCCGCCGTGACCGGCCAGGTCGATCTGAAGAAGGGCAAACGCGTGGTCGTTTCCATCGATTCGGTGGGTGGGCTGCCGCCGGAGAAGTTCCGAGGCCGCCCGCACTTCGCCGACCTGGTGGCCATCGACCCGTGCGAGCGGTTCGATCTGGGCGCCTGCGGCAACGAGAGCATGCGGATCGTCGACCTGATCTCGCCGGTCGGCAAGGGCAGCCGGCAGTTGATCGTCTCGCCGCCCAAGGCGGGCAAGACGATTCTCCTGGAGCAGATGGTCGGCGCGATCAAGCACTGCTCGCCGACGACGCGGATCATCGTGCTGCTGATCGACGAGCGGCCGGAGGAGGTCACGCATTTCAAGCGGGCCTGCCCGGGGGCGGAGGTGGTCTCGAGCACGAGCGACCACACCGCCGACGAGCATTGCGAGCTGGCGGAGCTGGCGCTGGCGCACGTCCAGAGCGAGCTGGAATGCGGCCATGAGGTTGTCCTGATGATCGACAGCCTGACCCGCGTTGGGCGGGCGTTCAACAACCGCACCCGACGGGGCGGGACCTCCCGGCCCACCATGAGCGGCGGTCTGGAGGCGGGCGTGCTCGAAATTCCGCGCCGGCTGTTCGGCCTGGCGCGGGCCATCGAAGACGGCGGCTCCGTCACGATCATCGCCACCTGTCTGGTCGATACGGGCTCCCGCATGGACCAACTGATCTTCGAGGAGTTCAAGGGCACCGGCAACAGCGAGCTGGTCCTGGACCGCTCTCTGGCCGAGTTGCGGATCTGGCCGGCGATCGACATCCCCGCCAGCGGCACGCGGAAAGAGGCGAAGCTGTATTCGCCGGACCACGGCCGCGGCCTGGTCACGCTGCGCCGGGTCGTCGCGAACTACGGACCCCGCGATGCGATGGAAGCGCTGTTCAAGCTGCTTCGCAAGTACCCGACGAACCGGGAATTCCTTGCGGCCATGTCCCGCGGCGGCGCCCCGATCTGACACGCTGCGGATCGAGAACCCGATTCGCGTCATGCCGAGCGGAGCGGAGTGAGGCATCCGGCTTGTGACCGAACGAAAGGGATTCAGTCGTGGTGCAGAACGGCGGAGAGAGAGACCCGCAGGCATCGCAGGGTCCGCGGCGCACACAACGACGTGTGATGCGATGCGGGCCGATCCTGCTTGTTCTATTGCTGTGCGGCGTCGCGGTCATTCTGGCCTTGCGGTGGCACTGGCGGCACGAGTTCCACAAGCGGATTGACGCGATTCATGCGGCGGGCTACCCCGCGACGCCCGAGGAACACGACGCCTGGTACCCATGGCCCCAGTCCGGTGACAACGCAGCCAATTGGATCGTCGAGGCCGGCGCTGCCCACTGGGAACCGCCGAGAGCCGATTGGCTGCGTCTGGAGGAGATCCTCTGGCGACAGGATGCTGACCGGCCGGACCTGGGCCGGCCACTCGCGGAAGACCTCGCAGCCCTGCTCGAGCAGTACATCCGTGCGAACTCCAAACCACTGGAATCGCTGTACGAAGCAGCGACGATCCCGGAGTGTCGATACCCGATCGACCTGTCCGCCGGACCGCGAGCCGCCATGTCCCATGTCGGCAAGGTGCGGACAAGCGTGGGGCTACTGTGTTTCCAGGCGGTGTTGTACGCTGAGCAGGAAGACCCGAACGCAGCGGTTCGCGCCGTCCGGGCGGCAATGCGCGTCGCGGATTCGCTTCGCAATGAGCCCGTCATGATCTCGCACATCATCAGGTTGTATGGGTGGGCCGGCATCTGCGCAACGATCGAGCGTGTCCTCAATCGGGTCCGCTGCACGGATGAGCAACTCCAAGCGATGTCCGATGCCTTCGACGAACTCGATGTCACGACCGGTTTGTTGCGTGCCTGGGTAGGGGAGCGATGCCTGATGCACCCGCTCTTCATGAGACCTCAGGCTCTCGGCCGGGACGACTTTGGAAAGATCCCGCCCGGTGCCCTGCTGGAGGCGTATGGCGCGCTCGGACTCTCCGCCAGGGAGGGGATCATCTACCTTGACTATGCGGAGGAATGTCTGCGAATCGTTCAGCTTCCCGTCTGTCAGTATCGTGCCGCGTGCGAGGCTGTGGATGCCCGCCATGTGCGAGGCAGGAGGGGGATTCTGCTGCGGCGGATGACCCACGGGTCGGGCCTCTTCCGTTCGCATGTCTTATATGTGGCGCGACTGCAAAACGCCAAGATCTCCCTGGCTCTGGAACGGTATCGACTCGCATGCGGAGAACTCCCCGAGACGCTGGACCGACTTGTGCCTGAGTTCTTGTCGGCTGTTCCACAAGACCCTTTTGACGGCCAGCCCATGCGGTATAATCGCCAGGATGGCGGCTACGTCGTCTACAGTGTCGGCGAGGACGGCAGGGACGATGCCGGCAGAGTGCCGCCGTCCAAAGACGCCCGGGCCGGCGGCGACACCAGCGACCTCGCGTTCCGGGTCCGTCGGTAACGTTTGGTCCTGGCCTGCGTCATAGAGGTAGGCCGGCAATGCCGTGTGCCGGGACATTGACGCGCAACCTGTGCTCAGATAGGGAATAAGGATCGGACGAGATGTCGTTGCCGAAGGCAATCCAGCGAAAAGTCAGAGCGGTCCAGATTCGCTGCGGCGTGAATCTGCTCCTCCGTCAGGCCGGGAGGGTCCTGGCGGTCGCCGGAGCGGTAGCGGCCCTCGCGGTCTTGGCGGACCGTCTTGCGTCATTACGCACCTTGACGGCTTGGGGGATATGGTCATTCTGGAGCCTCGCGGCCATCGTGATACTGGCTCTCTGGGTTCTCATGCTGCCCACTCGGATGGAGGCGTCTCTGCTGCTCGACGAGCGACTCAAGCTCAGCGAGCGGTTCAGTACGACCCTGGCTTTCGCCCAGTCCGACGATCCCTTCGCCAAGGCGGCCCGCGCCGAGTCCCTCAGAGTGATGGAGCAGGCCAAACTGGCGGGGCACTTCCCGATCATGCTGTCGCGGAGTTGGGCCTATGGCGCCGGGGTGTGGGCGGCGACCGTTGCGATGGTCTTTCTCCTGCCTCAGTACGACCTCTTCGGATTCGCCCGGGATCGGCAGGAAGAGCAAAAGAAGGCCCAGGCTGTTCAGGCGGCCCAGACGCAGGTCAAGAAGGCGGTGCAGCAGGCCAAAGCAGCCGTCCGGGCGGTGGGGGACCCGAATCTCGCTGCGGACCTCAAGAAGCTCGACGAACTGGGCCATGCGGCCGAGCCCCAGGAGGCCAAGCGCGAGGCAATCAAGGCCCTCGGCGATCTGGCGGACAGGCTCCAGCAGATGCAGGCGGGCGGGCAGGCCAAGACCGCCGAAGCGCTCCAGCAGATGCTCAAGCAATTGCACGGCTCGACCGACCCGTTCTCTCAGCAGGTCCGCATGGCCTTGGGCAAAGGGGATTTCGCGCAGGCCGCCAAGGCGCTCGCCCAGTTGCAGAGCCAGTTGAACGACGGATCGCTGCCGGAAGAGAGACGTAAGGAGTTGGCCGCGCAGATGCAGAGCCTGGCCGCGGAACTGGAGAAACTCTCCCAGCAGAAGCGACAGGTCGAAGAGGAACTGGCCAAGCTCGGACTCGACAGGCGGCTTGCCCAGGCGAGCCCGGAGCAGTTGCGACAAGCGATGCAGAAGCAGGGGCTCAAGCCGGAGATGGTCGAGCAACTGATGAAGAAAGTGCAGGCGAGCCAGGCGGCTTCGGCCAGTTGTGCGAGTCTGGGACAGGCCCTTGGGATGGCGGCCGGCGCCGGCGGCCTTTCCGCCGACGGCTTGGCCGGAGCTATCGGAGAGCTGGATTCCCTGGACGCCATGCAGCAGCAGGTCATTCAGCTCCAGGCGACTCTGACGGAGTTGTCGGGAGCCCTCGCAGGTCTCGGCCAAGGCATGGGCCAGGGCGACCGATGGGAGGTGGGCGAGGGTGGCGGCTACGGCGGGAAGGGAATCGGCCTGAGTTCCGTGGACGAGCATAGAATCACCTCGGACCCGCTGGCCGCGAACAAGACAGCCAAGGCGCCGAGCCGGCCGGACAGCGGTCCCGCCGTCGCGAGTTGGTACTTCAAGGACGCACAGATCAAAGGCGAAGTCCAGCGAACCTTCGCCGAGGTTGTTCAAGCGGGACGCGACAGCGCCGCCGAGGCGATCAGCGAGAACCAGATTCCTCGACGGTACGAAGACGCGGTCAAGGCCTATTTCAATCAGCTTGAGGAGAGCGGCCCCAAACCGCAGTGATTGGAGATCCGGGATGTCTTTGTCCTGCGACAGCACGGAAGATGCGCGGATGGATGGGATTCGAGTGTGACGGCGGTGAACGACGCGTACGGCTTCTATCTTGGTCAGCCCTGGTGGCTCGCGGCGAGCCTGGTGATTGTTCCGATGATCTGGCTGGCCGGACGGAGCCTGACGACCCTGGGGACAACCCGCCGTCTCATGGCGGTGGTCCTGCGCGTCGCGGTCGTACTGCTGTTGGCGGTGTTGCTGGCCAGGCCCACCCTCCTGCAGAAGAACCGTCGGACGACCGTGATCGCGGTGGTGGATCGGAGCCAGTCCATCCCGGGCGAGTTGGCGGAGGCGGCTCTCGACTATTTGGCGCGAGCTGTAGTCCACAAACCGACACAGAACCAGTTTGCCGTCGTCGACGTGGCCGAGGAGGCGAGCATCTCGCTGCTGCCCACCGGCGACGCACAGATCCGTCGCAGGAACACCCTCCTGACGGGCAGCCAGAGCCGGCTCGCCGACGGTGTTCAGATGGCGATGGCCATCGCGCCGCCGGACACCGCAGTGCGGATCGTCCTGGCCAGCGAGGGCAACGAGACGGAGGGCGATCTGAAAGAAGCGGCCCGAACCGCAGCGGCCAACGGGATTCCCATCGATGTCCTGCCCCTGCGATACCGTTACGGCAACGAGGTGCTCTTTCGGCGCGTTGCGGCGCCGCCGCGGGTGCGAAGCGGCCAGACGATCCCCCTGCGGTTCCTTTTGGACAGCACCGGGGACGTTCGCGGCAAGCTGATGCTCACGCTCAACGGCAAGCCGGTTGATCTGATGCCCGATACGCCGGAGGTCGCGGTCCCCGTCGAGTTGAAGGCCGGGACCAACGTCAAGATGGTCTCAGTGCCGGTGGGGGCCCGCGGGATTCACGATTTCGAGGTCGTCTTCCTGGCGGACGATCCTCGCCAGGACCGAATCGCGGAGAACAACCGTGCCGGGACGATCACGTGCGTAACCGCCCCTGGCTACGTCCGTGTCTTCGACGTCGATGGGGGAGGCGAGGCCCTGGCCCGCGGTCTTCAACAGGCGGGGATCGACACCGTCCGCGACGACATCTGCGAACTGCCGAGCGAGCTGTCTCGTCTGCTGGACGTGGATGCGATTGTGCTGGTCAATACCGCGGTCCACCACTTCACGATGGCGCAGCAGGAGATGCTGTGTCGGTACGTGAACGATCTAGGCGGCGGGCTCGTCATGGTGGGCGGCCCGGAGTCCTTCGGCGCCGGGGGTTGGATCGGTTCCCCGGTGGCGGCCATGCTGCCGGTCGATCTGGACCCGCCGCAGAAGAAGCAACTGCCGATGGGTGCGCTGGTGCTCGTCCTGGACCGCAGCGGCTCGATGCTGGGCGAGAAGGTCGAGATGTGCAAGGCTGCGGCCGCGGGCGCCGTCCGTCTGCTGAGCCGCCGAGACCTGGTGGGCATTGTGCTGTTTGATGCCGCCAGCGAATGGCTCGTGAGGCTCGGTCCGGCCGAGGACAAGGACAAGATCTACCGCGAGATCGGCGGCGTCGGCGCCGGCGGCGGCACGATCATGGCGCCGGCCATGGAACTGGCGTTCGATGCCTTGAGGGGCGCCAAACCGACTGTCAAGCACGTCATCCTGCTGACGGATGGACAGACGGCGTTCCCGGAAGACTGTAGCCGACTTGGGCTGGAGATGGCCTCTGCGGGCATCACGATCTCCACAGTGGCAATAGGCTCCGACACCAACATGCAACTGCTGAATGGCATTGCAGCCGCGGCGCAGGGCCGGTTCTATCCGGTTGCTGATCCGACCACGATCCCGGAGATCTTCATCAAGGAGGCCCAGGTTGTCCGTCGCTCGATGATTGTCGAGCAGACGTTCTCGCCGCGGGTCGTCTACGCGCTCAGCGAGGTCCTTTCCGGCGTGCCGACCGCGCTGCCCCCTCTCGACGGGTACGTCCTGACGGGTCCCAAGGGCGGTCTGAACCAACTGGTCCTCGGCAGCAACGAAGCGGACCCGATCCTGGCGACCTGCCAGTCCGGGCTCGGGCGCTGCGTCGCGTTCACCAGTTCCGCAGACACCCGCTGGGCGGCGCAGTGGGTGCAATGGCCCGGCTTCTCGAAGCTCTGGGATCAGGTGGTCCGCTGGGCGGGCAAACCCTCGCAGTCCGCGGAATGCGAGATCATGACCGATGTGGAGGGCCAGGAGGCCACGGTCCGCGTGGAAGCGTTCGATGCCCAGGGCCGGTTCCTTCAGTTTGCGTCCATCGAGGGAAAAGTCCTGACGCCCGAGATGAAAGGCGAGACGCTCCAATTGACGCAGACGGGCCCGGGACAGTACTCCGGGCGATTCCGCGCGAAATCGTCCGGCAGCTACGTCGTGAACCTCCACTACCGGAGAGCGGATGAGACGGCGCCTCGCACCGAGGACGCGCTGTCTCCATCCCCCGAGGCGACACGCCTGGCCAATGCGATCGTGACGATCCCGTTCGCCCCGGAGTTTCGCGACCTGTCGGACAATGGGCCGCTGCTGGAGGAAGTCAGCAAGATGACGCGAGGGCGGGTCCTGTCGCTGGATTCCGATCCGAACGAGGCGAATCTGTTCGATTCGACGGGCCTGAAGTTCCCGGAGACGCACCTGCCCCTGGTGCGGCCGCTGATGCTGGCGTGGGTCCTGCTGTTCCTGTTGGACGTCGCGGTCCGTCGCGTCGTCATCGACGTGCGGGCGATGCTCCGCAGAGTCACAGGCTGGCTGGCCGCGGCCGGCCGGCAGCAGAAGGACGAACGAATCGCTCGCTTGCAGGCTCAAAGACAGAAGCTGCGGGCCCAGTGGTCTGCCCAGGCGTCGGACGCTGCATCGGCGAGACACTACGAAGGCGGCGAGAAGTACCGGGGCGATCTGATCGATTCGGATCGCAAACGCCAGGAGCCGCCATCGACCCAGCCGGCGGTCGAGGAGTCCAAGCCGGCCAAGCCCGTGTCGCCGAGCACGCATATCGATCAACTCCTGCAGGTCAAGCGCAGGAAGACAGGTCACGAGGAAAAAGGATAAGAGATCATGAGTGACGAGAAGAACGTGGAACAGCAGTGTGCGGACTTCCGCGAGATGTTCGAAACGATCCGTGGCGAGGTCGGACGGGTCATCGTGGGCCACGAGGACATCGTGGACGGCGTGCTGATCGGCCTGTTCAGCGGCGGGCATATCCTGCTGGAGGGCGTGCCGGGACTGGGCAAGACGCTGCTCGTGCGGACGCTCGGCTCGGCCTTGTCGCTGGAGTTTCGGCGGATTCAGTTCACGCCGGACCTGATGCCCGCCGACATCATGGGCACGAATCTCGTCGTCGAGGACGCCGCCACCGGCCGCCGCGAATTCCAGTTCCAGAAGGGACCGATCTTCGGTCAGATCATCCTGGCCGACGAGATCAACCGCGCCACGCCCAAGACCCAGTCGGCTATGCTCGAAGCGATGCAGGAACACTCCGTCACCAGCGGCGGACAGGTTCGCAGACTGCTGGAGCCGTTCATGGTCCTGGCGACGCAGAATCCCATCGAGCAGGAAGGAACCTACCCGCTCCCCGAGGCCCAGCTCGACCGGTTCTTCTTCAAGCTGCTCGTGACATACAGCAACCGCGAGCAGCTCAAGGCCGTTCTGGACCGGACGACGACAGGGCAGGAGCCGCAGGTTCAAACCGTTGCGGACGCGGGGAAGATCCTGTGGGCCCAGAAGCTGGCCCGTCGGGTGGTCGTCGCCGAGCATGTGCAGGACTACGCGATCCGTCTGGTCCTGGCGACGCATCCGCAGGGCGAATTCGCGACGGGCATGACGAATCAGTTCGTCCGGTTCGGCTCGTCGCCTCGCGGCGTGCAGGCCGTGGTGCTCGCCGCCAAGGTGCGAGCCCTGCTCAACGAACGATATCACGTGAGCTTCGAGGATGTCGCCAGGTCGGCGCTGCCTGCGCTGCGTCACAGGCTGCTGCTGAACTTCGAGGGCCAGGCGGAGGGTATTCGGACCGACGACGTCCTGGCCGACATTCTCAAGAACACGCCGAGGACCCTGGAGCAGAAGCTGAGCGCGTAGGTCCGCTCCCATTCATCGAGAACCGCGATGGCAACGACAAGAACCACAACCGCGAAGTTGACCGACCTGCTGGACGCGAAGTTCATGGCCCGGCTCGATTCGCTCGACCTGCTCAGCCGCAAGATCCTGCAAGGCAAACTCCAGGGCGAGCGGCGCTCGAAGCGTCGCGGCCAGAGCGTCGAGTTTGCCGACCATCGTCCCTATGTGGTCGGGGACGATCTGCGCTTTGTGGACTGGAACATCTACGGCCGGCTCGACCAGCTCTTTCTCAAGCTGTTTCTCGAAGAACAGGACCTGACGGTGCACCTGCTCGTCGATGCGAGCGCTTCGATGGGCGTGGGGGAGCCGGCGAAGGGACTCTTCGCGAAGCGCCTCGCCGCGGCCCTGGGCTACATCAGCCTGGCGAACAACAACCGGCTCACGATCAGCCTGTTCGCCGATGGCGTGCGGGCCCAGTTGCCCCATATGCGAGGCCGCAATTACCTGCCGCACATGGCCGAGATGCTGCTGACCACCGAGTGTGACGGACTGTCGGATTTCGAGAAGGCGTGTCGGGATGTGACCGCCTCTCGCATCGGCTCGGGCGTGACCGTTGTGGTTTCCGACTTCCTGTTCAAGCAGGGTTATGAATCGTCCCTGCGGCGGCTGATCGGCGCCAAGTACGACCTGTATGTGATCCAGGTCCTGTCGCCGCAGGAGATCTCGCCGGAACTGGCGGGCGATCTGAAGCTGCTCGACGTCGAGGACGGCGATGCCGCCGAGATCACGGTCGGTCCGGCCCTGATCAAGTACTACAAACGCAACCTTGCGGCCTGGTGCGATGAGCTGCGGACTTTCTGCACGAACCGCGGCGCGGTCCACGTGCAGGCGAATTCCGCGGACTCCGTCGAGTCGCTGGTTTTGAACTACCTGCGCCAGATTCAGTTGCTTCGATAGGGATGTGACATGGAGTTCCTGACGCCACTTGCCGGGCTTTATGCTGCTGCGGCCGCTGTGCCGCTGCTGCTGTTGCTCTATTTCCTCAAGCTGCGGCGTCAGGAGGTCCTCGTCTCCAGCACGCTGCTGTGGAAGCGGGCGGTGCGGGACCTCCAGGTCAACGCGCCGTTCCAGAGACTGCGTCGGAACCTCCTGCTGCTGCTCCAACTGCTGGCGCTGGCGGCGGTCCTGGCGGCGCTGGCGCAGCCAGTGCTGGCGCTGCGGCGCGGGCCGGGGCAACGCTATGTCCTTCTGATCGACCGTTCGGCCAGCATGAACGCGACGGACGTCAAGCCGACGCGCCTCGATGCCGCCAAGAAGCAGGCCAAGGCGTTCATCGAGTCCATGCGGACCGGCTCGACCCTCTCCTGGCGGGACCAATCCGATCACGCGATGGTGATTGCGTTCGATCAACGAGCGAACGTGGTGTGCAGCTTCACGTCGGACAAACGGCAACTCGCAAGCCGGATCGACGCCATCGAGGCCGGGGACGGGACCTCCCGGCTGGGTGAGGCCGTGACCGTGGCGAGGGCCTTCGCGCAGTCCTCCGGCGTCGAGTCCGCCGCCGGGACCAACGGGAAGCCGGCACAGTTGGTGCTCTTCAGCGACGGACGAATCGGCGACCTCGACGGCATCATCGTGGGCGACGACGAGGTCGTCTTCCATCGGATCGGC
The DNA here is from genome assembly GCA_035342095.1 of Sedimentisphaerales bacterium. Taxonomy (GTDB): domain Bacteria; phylum Planctomycetota; class Phycisphaerae; order Sedimentisphaerales; family Anaerobacaceae; genus PLanc-01. The sequence continues at coordinate 12,242 of DAOQWL010000046.1, forward strand.
GAATCGCAGGACAACGTCGGCGTCACTGCGATGAACGCCAGGCGATCCTACGAGCAGCCGCAGGAGGTCGAGGTCTTCGCTTCGCTGGCGAACTTCGGAGCCGAGCCGGTCACTCGCGACGTGCAGTTGTCCATCGGAGGGAATGTGCATGCGGTGCGGTCCGTGACGATCCCCGGTTGCGAAGCCCAGACGGCGGACGAACCGTTCCGTCCAGGCGAAGCGACGCTCCATTTCTCCCTGACGCACAGCGGAGCGGGCGTGCTGGAGGTGCGCCAACTGGGCAGCGATCTTCTGGCCTGCGACGATGCGGCCCGGAGCGTCCTGGATTCGCCGAGGCGACTGTCCATCCTGCTGGTCACGCAGGGCAATCCCGTCCTGGAGTCGGCGTTGAGAGCCTGCCCGATCGAGAGACTGGATCCCTGCACACCAGTCGGGTTCGACGCAGTGGACCCATCCGTCTTCGCGGCGAGGCAGCAGTACGATGTCGTCGTGCTGGACAACCACGTCCCGGCGCATCTGCCGCGGTGTTCGTACCTTGTCTTCGGGGCGCCGCCGGGCGGGATCGATGTCAATTCCCCGCAGGAACTGGAGAACCAGCTCATTGTGGACTGGCGCTCGCAGCACCCGGTGCTGCAGTACGTGAATATGACCAACCTCTTCGCCGCCAAGAGTCGCCGGCTGGTGTTGCCGCGCGATGCGGAGGTGCTGGCCGAGTTCAACGAGTCGCCTGCGCTGGCGCTGCTCAAGCGTCACGGCAGCACGTATCTGATCGCGGGTTTTGACATCCTGCAGAGCAACTGGCCGTTCGAGCCGAGTTTCGTGCTGTTCTGCTACAATGCCTTGAGCTTCCTGGGGGCGCAGGCGGGCGACGGGCGGCGGCATGGACTGGCCGTCGGCGAGCCGATTGCCATCGAGGATATTCCGGAGCATGCGATCCTTACGGTGACGTGTCCGGATGGGACCGAGGTCCAGGTGACGCCGGACCCGAGCGGCGCCGTCCGTTTCCCAGGGACGTATCGGGTCGGGGTCTATGCCGCCAGGATGCCGGAGAGTCCGCCGCAGTTCTTCGCGGTGAACCTGCTGGAGCCCCAGGAGAGCCGGATCGAGCCGAGGGACAAGATCGAGTTCGCGGGCGTTGCGGTCGCCGCGCAAGAACAGGGCGTCCAGCGGGCCAATGTCCCCTTGTGGCCGCTGCTGGTGCTGGCGGCGTTGGTGTTCGTCTGCGTCGAGTGGCTGGTGTACAACCTGAGGATTCGGATTTGACAAGCGATGCGAGTGCAGTGGAGTAAGCCGATGGATCGAGTCGTGATTGCGATTCTGTGCGTATTGGCTTGGGCGAGTTGCCTCCAGGCGGCGGGGCCGGAATTCAACGTGGACTTCACGTGCGGCTGGAACGGCTACTACCGTCCCATGGAGTGGACGCCGGTCGAGGTCGCACTCAGCAGCGATCTGAAGGAGCCCTTTGCCGGATCGGTGTCCCTCACCGCCCAGCAGGACGGGCTCAACACACTGACCGTCAGCCAGGCGTTCGTCCTGATGCCCGACGTGTCGCTGCCGATCTCCTTCGTGACGAAGTTCGCGTTCGGCGCCTCCGCCTGCGACGTGACCATTCGCGACGATCGAGGGCGGGTTCGAGACCGTATCGTGCGAAACCTGTGGGACTACTCCCCCCAACAGCGGATGCTCCACGCGGTCCAGGAGCAGGACCTGCTTCTCGGTCTGGTCGGCTCGACGTCGTTCGGCCTGATGCGATTGCCCAAGGAAACGGCGTGCACGTCCGCCCGCGGCCCAGGCCAGGTCTTCGTCGGACCCAAGCTGGCGAGGAACGTCCCGTGGGACTGGACGGGGTTCGCGGGCCTGGACCTCCTGATCCTGTCCGATCCGGATTGGTCGCTGCTGAAGCCCCAACAAGTCCGAGCGATCTGTGAGTGGGTCTCCAATGGGGGAGCCCTGCTGCTGGTCCTGGGTCGGCACCCCTTGCCGCAGGATTCCCCGTTGCGCGAGGCAATTCCGTTCCTGATCGGCGAGCCCAGGCAGGTGGAGATTCCTCCCGACGCCATGGACGAATGGGGGTTGGATTCGAGCCGGTCGCAGACTGTGACAGGATGGCCGCTCTCGCTGAAGCCGGGCATGCCGATGGCGGGCCGGGTCGAGTCGCAGACAGTACCCCTTTGCGGGACGGGCCCTGTGGGATTCGGGCGAGTTGCCGTGGTGGCCTTCGATCCCACCCAGTTTGGGGACTCGCAGGTCGGACGGACGGCGGCGTTCTGGACGAAGCAGATTGTCGCCTGCCTTGGCGGAGGCTCGAATCGGGGCGCGGGACCGACTTCGTCGGCAGTGAGGGAAGTGGTTGGCGCCGCGGGACGCGGGCGGACCCTTGTGTTGGCCGGCGATGTCTCCGAGGCCGATCGGGAGTCCGCGGCCAGCCAATTCGTCAATCGCCACCGAATTGGCATCGCCCAGAGCGCCGCGAATCAGGTGATGAACTACCTGTTCGAGCTGCGTCAGATGCAGCCTCTGAGCATCTGGTGGGTCATCCTGACGCTGACCTTGCTGGCGGTGCTGCTGGGGCCTGTAGACTACTGGGTTCTCAAGCGCCTGGACCGGCAGCCGCTTACGTGGTTGACGAGCACCGGCTGGATCGCGCTATTCACGTTCGGCGCTTACTATGGCGTCCAGTATCTCCGCGCCGGCTCGATGGAACTGCGGGCCGTCACCGTTTTCGATGGTATTGCGGATGCCAACTGTGCCTGGGCGAGCTGCTATGCGGGGGTCTTCGCCCCGCGAAGCGACGAGTACCGCCTGGACGGCCTGACACCCCACCAGTGGTGGTCAGGCGCGGCGCCCATGCAGGAGGAGATCTGGGCTCACCAGCGAGAGTCGGGAATGCGGCAGATCTACTGCCGCCAGGCGGACGGGGGCAACCTGCCCACGTCCATCCCTATCAGCATCTGGACGGTCCAGTCGCTGCTGTGCGAATGGACGCCGAAAGAGATGCCGTTTGCTGCGACGATCGATCGCAGCGGCGCCGTGCCGGCCGTCGAGATCCGCAATCTGTCCGATAGTCGCATCCGGCTGGGCTACGTTCTGTTCAAGGACTCCTGTGCAGACCTGGGTCCTGTCGCCGCGAGATCGACACAGCGATTCCCGATCCGGACCCGTGCCTTCCAACTCCGCCTGAGTCAGGACCTGCCCTCGGGCGATGGTCGAGGGGGGGCGCCGCCCAATGTGAGAATGCCGGTGGAACTGCCTCGCTTGCCTGTGAGTCTGACCGGTGCCGCCGACAATGCCTTCTTTGCCCAGGGGTGTCTGAATCGGACGGTGGGTATGTACTGCTGCCTGGATTCCGGGTCGGCGATTGTCTGCGTGGTCTTCGAGGATCCACCCACGCCGTTCACGATCCGTAGTCGTTCCTACGCGGTGAACCATATCCAGTTCGCCAGGCTGCTTGTGCCGGCTGCGAAGTCAGAAGGGGGAATCCATGATTGAGACCAAGAAACTGACGAAGAACTTCGGGAACCTCGTAGCGGTGAGTAACCTGGATCTGTACATCGGAGCCGGGGACATCTTCGGCTTCATCGGACCCAACGGCGCGGGCAAGACCACGACGATGCGCATTCTCGTGACCCTGCTGGAACCCACCAGCGGCGAGGCGTTCATCGACGGTTTGAAGGTATCGAAGAAAGGCAAGGAGGTCCGCCGGCGGGTGGGGTATATGCCGGACTTCATGGGCGTCTACGACGACCTGAAGGTGTTCGAGTACCTGGAGTTTTTCGCCGCCGCGTTCGGGATCGAGTACAAGAAACGCCAGGCCATCGTCGATGGCGTCCTCGAGCTGACGGACCTTGTCTCGAAGCGCAGCGCCCCGGTGGACAGCCTGTCGCGAGGCATGCAGCAGCGTCTTGGCCTGGCCCGCGTGCTGATCCACGACCCGAAGGTCCTGATCCTCGACGAGCCCGCCAGCGGCCTGGACCCGCGGGCCCGGATCGAGATGCGCGAGCTGCTCCGCGAGCTCAAGCGCATGGGCAAGACGATCATGATCTCCAGCCACATCCTGAGCGAGCTGGAGGAGATCTGCGACCGGATCGGGATCATCGAGCGAGGCCAGTTCGTCTTCAGCGGGACCATGGAGGAAATCCGGCCGCGACTGGGGATCCAGAGCAAGGTCCGCGTCAAGGTGCTCGGCGACCCCGCCCGGGCGGTGGAGATGCTCTCGGCCCTGCCGCAGGTCCAGAAGGTCGAGCCGGTCGATGACTACCTCTCGGTGACCTTCTGTGAAGGCCAGGAGACCGATGGCATCGTCGCGCGGACCCTCGTCAACGGCGGCCTGGACCTCGTCTACCTCCATCCCGAGCAGCTCAAGCTCGACGACGCGTTCCTCCAACTGACGAAGGGAATCGTGCATTGATGGATGATGGATCACGGATGATTGGTGATTGGCGTCGTGCGGCGCACGACGCATAGCCACGACGAGCCATGCAGACGACATCGATACTCGATCTGTTCCAGTGCTTCTGCCGACGACGGCTGAGCGGACCTCTGTTCGACAAGGAACTCCGCATCGCGAGCCGGCGACGACGAGGCTACGCGCTGCGGTTCGCGTACGTCCTGCTGCTGATGGCCTTCATTGCACTGGTTTGGATTCCGACAGTCCAGCTTCGGACGGGCGCTGCAATGTCCCGCGCGCACATGGAGGCGGCCGCCAAGACCATCACGCTGGGGATCGTGTGGTTCCAGTTCGTCGGGGTGCAATTGGTGGCCGCGATCATGCTGAGCACCACCGTCAGCGAGGAAATGTACGGTCGGACATTGTGCGTGCTCATGACGACGCCGCTGACGGACACCGACATTCTCGTCAGCAAGTTCGTCGGCGTGCTGCGGCGCTGCGGGCCGATCTGGCTGCTGTTGTTCGCCTACGTCGTTGCGTTTGCCTGGGCGAAGTGTTTCCATCCGATGGCCGTCGTACACGCGGGGGTCATGATCGTCTCGGCGCTGCTGTTCCTGTCGGCGACGGGGTTCTACTTCGGCTCGCGGTGCCGGCGGACGACCGATGCCGTAACGCCCAACCTGGCGCTGGCGGGCGGCTTGTGGTGCGTCCTTTCCATCGTTGCGGAAGCGGCTTCCTTCGGGATGGGCGCCCACCGGGAAACCGGCGTGTCTCTGATTTTTGCCCTGGTTCCCTTCGGTCAGGCGTTTGCCATGGTGGCGACGACTCTCGACAGCTACGTCACGACGGTGCAGTGCTTTGGCGATGCGCGGGATGCCGCCGGCATGGCGACGTTCATGCTGCTCGCCATGGCGGGATACTTGTTGGTGTCGATCGTGTTTGCCTGGCGGGCCGTGCGGGCCTTCCGGCGGAGGGTCTTTTGATATGGCCGGAGGACGTGAGTGATTGCTCAAGTGGCAAGTACGTTCTGGATGCGGCTCGGCCCGGCGTGGCTGGCCGGACCCATCTTCGACAAGGAGCTTCGGGTCGCCAGCCGGCGGCGAAGACCCTATGTTCTGCGTTTTGCCTATGTGGGCCTGCTGGCGATATTCCTGGTGTACCTGTGGTGCGCGACGGTCCGTTTCCAGGGGACGGGCACGCCTGTCGTCCAGGTCTCCCGCCTGGGCGAATTCGGCAAGCAGATCGTGCTCGTGGTGATCTGGTTCCAGTTCATCGCAGGTCAGCTCCTGGCGGCGGTGCTGCTCAGCGACGCGATTGGCAGCGAGATCCGCCGTCGGACGTTGGACGTGCTGCTGGTCACGCCGATCCGCAGTTTCCAGATTGTGATGGGCAAGCTGCTCAGCACGCTGTTGCAGGCCGCGTCGCTGTGGGCGATCAGCCTGCCGATCCTCGCGGTCGTTCGCGTCTTCGGCGGCGTGCCCTGGGATTCCGTCGTGGCCGGACTGTGCGTCACCTTTTCGGCGGGGCTCTTCACCGGCGCGCTGAGCCTGTGCCTGTCGATATCGAGCCGACGCCCCTATTCCGCCGTCCTGAGCGTGGGGACATGGTATCTGGTTGCCTGGGTGCTCGTGCCCGCCGTACATGCAGCGCTGTTCCCGAGCGGTTCCTTCCTTGGCGTGAAGGTAAAGTCGATCCTGCATCTGACCAACCCGTTCGCGGTCCTGGTTGATCTGACGCAGGGACTGCTCGTCGGTTCCGGCGTCGGCGGCGCGGCGCCGTCCTGGCCTGAGAACTGCCTGATCCTGCTGGGTCTCGCAGGCATTGTGTTGGCGTGGTCCGTGCTGCGGGTCCGCAGAGTTGCCAGACACGTGGCATCCCGGAGAGTGGGGGAGACAACAGGACAGACGAATGCCGGTCGACTCAGGCCGGCGGGAGCGATCCGCCCGGTGACCGGCTCGCCGATCGTCTGGAAGGAACGGTGTTCCCCCTTGTTTCGCAAGCGTTGGCAGAGCGTATTCTGGGCCTGTGTCCTGGCGGGCGCGGTGGGAGTTCCACTGGGTCTGCGATTCCTCACGGGGGCTACGGCCCATGTCGTGTTCTTTCCCGTCACGTCGATCTTCCGATTGCTCTTCGTGATCGGCTTGGCGGTCGGGGCGGCAGGCGCCGTCGCGAAGGAGAAGGAGGCTCGTACCTGGCCGATCCTGCTGACGACGCCCCTGGAAGACCGGGAGATCATCAAGGGCAAGGCGATGGGGGTCTTTCGAAGGAACCTGCCCTTGCTGCTGCCTATGCCTGTGCTGTATCTGCTCCTGTTCCCGTTTGGGCCTTCCCACAGCAGGACGTTGTCGGAACTTCTGACCTGGGCGCTCGTGTTGGTCTGGGGTTTGGCGGGCACCGCCTTCTTCTTGCTGGGTACGGGCCTGTACTTCAGCACCCGGTGCAAGACCACAGGCGCCGCGGTGGTGGCGACTCTGGCTGTGTACTATGCGCCGCAACTGTTCTTTTGCGGGATCCTCAGTCCCGTGTTTGTCCTATCGAGCGGAATGTTGGCCTCGATGGCGGGGCGAGCCGGATCTTCGGTGGCGCTCGCGGCTGTGCTGATTTCGATTGCCCCGACCATGATCTACATGGGTCTTGGGCTGCTTTTCATGCGTTTGGCGATTGGCCGGGTTCGACGGGACATCTTCTAATGGCAAGCGAAGTGAGAGTCTGAATGATCGGTCAGATGACAAAGACAGTGGGTACGATTCTGAGCCCGGCGCGGCTGACGGGACCGATCTTCGACAAGGAACTGCGGGTCTCCAGCCGCCGGCGCAGGAGCTACTCCCTGCGGTCTTTCTACATCCTGGCGCTGACGGTCTTCGTTGCGGTTGTCTGGACGAGCGTCGTGGACGTTCAGGGCAATGCGACCGTCCAGCAGGCCCACATGGCCGAGGCGGGCAAGTGGATCATCTCGACGATTGTGGTCTTCCAGTTCATCGCCATGCAGCTCCTGGCCGTTATCATGCTGAGCAATGCAGTCAGCGACGAGGTGTACCATCGCACGCTCGGCCTGCTCATGACGACGCCCATCACGGGTCTTCAGATCGTGATGGGCAAGGTGCTGAGCCGGCTCTTGCAGTTGATTCTGCTGCTGGCGATCACGTTTCCGATTCTGGCGATTCTCCGTGTCCTCGGCGGCGTCTCCTGGGACTATCTGCTGTCGAGCGTGTGTATCACGCTGGCGGCAGCCATCTTCGCGGGCTCGCTGAGCCTGCTGATGTCGATCCGGAGCCGGCGAGCCTATGTCGTGATCCTGCGGACGATGTTCCTCCTGGGCTGCTTCTACCTGGTGCTCCCGGTCTTTGCCGGCGTGTCCTGGGGACGCGGAGTCAGTGCATTCGCGGCAGGCCAATCATTCCACCAGTGGTTGTGTACCCTCATCGTAATCCACCTCAACCCGGTCGTCGGTCTGGTGACTACGACCTGGCAGATGCTCTCGGCGACGCGAGGGACGGTTATGCCCTATTCCTGGCCGCTCCAGTGCGTCTGTCTGCTGGGTGCATCGGTCCTTGTCCTGGCGTGGGCGACCGTGGTGGTCCGCAAGGTGGCGCTGCGCCAGGCCACCGGCCAGCTCGACGCCTGGTTCCAGCCCAGAAGGCGACGGCGTAGAGTCCGTGAACTGGCCGCGACCGTCGCCGAGGACAGGGCGCTGGGTGAGATCAAGCGGGTGCAGGGGCCGCCGGTGGTCTGGCGCGAGCTTCGGGCACCTTTCATCGCAGGCGTCGACAATCGCAACAGCTACATCGGCCTGGGCATCACCGTGGCCGCCCTGTTGCTGACGTACCTGTCCTCCGCTCAGTCCCGGGTCCTCGACTACGATTTCGTCCAGACGACCTATGTGCTGCTCTTTCTGTTCTTGGGCACGATCGTCAACGCGGTCTTCGCGGCCACGCGAATCACCTCGGAGAAGGAGACACAGTCCTGGATGCTGCTGCTGGCGACCCCTCTGAGTGATGCGGAGATCCTATTGGGCAAGGCCATCTCCACCATCCGGCGCTGCGTGCCGATCTGGGGTCTGCTGGCGGGGCACGTGCTCCTGTTCGTTGTCATCGGGTATATCCATGTCGTCGCGGTCATCCACCTGCTCATGCTGGTCGTCTGGATCACCGTGTTTGTCACGGGGGCGGGCCTGTACTTCAGTGCGCGATTTGCGAGAACGACCTCCGCAGTCGTGGCGACCTTCGGCCTGATCCTGGGTCTGTGGGTGGCCGGCCCGATTCTGGCGGGGGTATTCTCGACAATCTCACCGCGGAGCAGTCTCCCGGGGGCGTATCTGTTGACCCATCCGACCGTCCAGGCCACTATCATCATGGATGGCGCCGGGGGCAGGGAGAACGCCCATATCCCGTGGCGCGACTTGGAGTACCGGACAGACCATCGGCGCGGGCAAGAGCCGATAGGCATGGGTGGGATGACGTGCATTCTGTCGGTCATCTCGGCTTCGTACATCTTCGTGGGACTGCTGTTGTTCTGGTGGGCGGGCAGGCATCTCCGCCGCCATGTGTTCATATGACGGAAAGGACTGGATGGGCGCCATCGTTCTGAATTGGATTGTCCGCGTGCTGAGTCTGGCCTGGCTGACGGGCCCGATCTTCGACAAGGAGCTGCGGGTCTCCAGCCGTCGGCGGCGCAACTACGTGCTGCGGTTCCTTTACATCGGCCTGTTCACGTTGCTGCTGGCTCTGATCTGGGCGGAGGCGGTGCCGTACCGTAGCACGTCGGCCTACCAGAGTTCCCGCATGGGCCAGGCCGGACAGGCCATCGTTGGCACGGTCCTGTGGTTCGAGTTCATCGCGGCCCAGGTCATTGCTATCGTCATGCTCAGCACCTCGATCAGCGACGAGATCTACCATCGGACGCTCGGCGTCTTGATGACGACGCCGATCTCCAGCTTCCAGATCGTCGTCGGCAAGCTGCTCAGCAAGCTGCTGCAACTGGTCCTGCTCCTGGCGATGTCGTTGCCTCTGCTGGCGATCGTGCGGGTGTTCGGAGGCGTCGCATGGGACATCGTCGTGGGCGGGCTGTGCGTAACGCTGGCGACATCGCTGTTTGTCGGGTCGCTGAGTGTGTTCTTTTCGATCTTCACCCGACGGGCCTATTCCGTCATTCTCATGGCATTCGGGGCGCTCGGTTTCTTGTTCGCGGGGCTTCCGCTCGTTGTGGCGCTTCTGGCCTATTACCCCGACAAGTCGCCAACCATGGCGTTCTGGCAGGGACTGGGGTATGTGAACCCGTACTATATCATGGGCAAGCTGACCGACTCGCTGGTCTCGACCCGGAACGCGGGTTCGACCCACTGGCTGATACACTGCGACGTCCTGGTGGGCGCCTCGCTTGTGCTCCTATTGCTGTCTGTGATCCTGGTTCGCAAGGCGGCCCTGCGGCAGGCCATGGGGCAGACCGGCCTGTGGTCGCGTCGAGGCGCGCGTGGGCCGGAGGTGGATCATTCCTCCGGCCGGGTCCGGCGGGTGGTCGGACCGCCGGTGTTGTGGAGGGAGTGCCGGGCTCCCTTGCTGGGCAAACGCAAAGTGATGACCCTCGTGACGTGGGTCATGGTGCTCGCGTTGCTTGGCCTGACCTACTGGCTCTTCTATCGCCAAGGGGACCTGGACGACGACGGAGTTCACGGCATGTACATCATCCTGTTCTTCATGGTCGGCCTGCTCTTCACCGCGGTTCTGCCGGCGACGTGTATCGCCTCGGAGAAGGAATCGCAGACCTGGACGCTCCTGCTGACCACGTCGATCCGCGAACGGGCGATCCTGGCCGGCAAGTTCGGCGGTGTTCTGCGTCGCTGCCTTGCGGTATGGATGCTGCTGTTCGGGCACCTCCTGGCCTTCACGTTCGTAGGGTACATCCACCCTGCGGCGGTCCTCCAACTGGGTCTCGTCGTCGCCTGGGTCCTGGTCTTTCTGTCCTGCACGGGCTTGTACTTCAGCGCCCGGTGTCGGCACACCACCACCGCGGTGATCGCCAACATGGGTTTGGCCGCGACCCTGTGGGCGATCGTGCCCTTGATCCTGGTCATTGTCGCAGTGATCGGCAGGCACGATGACGACCTGTTCTCCGCTTGCCTGGACGCCAATCCGGTGGTGCAGGCGGGCGTCATCGCCATGGCGACGACGCATCGCGGGGAACTGCGAGCCTATGACTGGGCGCAGGGCGGCATGCGAACGGCGGGAGGCGCAACCGGATGGATCCTCTTGATAGCCTTTCTCCACGTGATGGTCGGACTGGCTATCGCGGCGTGGACCGTGTTCCGGATGAGGCGCCATCCGCTGTCGTGAGAGGTCCTCTTGCGACAGCAGCGACTCTGCGAGCGGAGCGAGGGATCCCTCCTCGCGGGCGATCCTGACCTCCCGCGGACTCCGGCCTCATCCGACCACGCTCAGGGATGCGTATAGAAGACAACACCCTCATCTGTGTAGATGTGGCCATATTCCTTAATGACGAAGTTCCGGTCCGCCTCGCTGGCTGTGTAGAAATGCGTGTTGTTCTCAGCCTTCCAAAGACGATACACAGGAACGCAATCGGCGGTCTGCGCGCCTTCGGGATAGGCGTAGTACGCAATGCCTTCGTCGTCCCAGACGTCTGCGTAGTCCTTGAGCAGCAGGTTTCTCTCGTCCTCGCTGATCGTGTAGAAATGGCTGTGTCCGGACCAGAACCGATAGACCGGCAACAGCCTCTCGTGGTACGGCGTGGACCAGGCATTGAACACCGGGCCTTCGAAGGTCCAGAGATAGGCGTAGTTCTCGACCAGCCAGTTCTTCTCGCTCTCACTCGCTGTGTAGAAGTGATAGCCGCGTTCGGCCGACCAGAACCGGTAGACGGCCGAATAGGGCACCTCGAACGCCTGGCTCACAGCAATGGCCTTGCCGCAGGTGAAGGGGGTTTCGTCGGATGCGGTGACTTCCCGCACGTTCGCAAACGCGCATGCCACTCGATACCCTCCCTCCGGCAGGCCATAGGCGCCCGATGCCAGGGCGGTCAGGTCGAAGGTCTCCGTCACGACCTCCTTGGCGGTCGCCGAATCCGTGATTGCCAGGGAGACGGTGTTGGCGGAGGCGTCGGTGCAGGTATCCCACCTGACGGTTACAGGCGATCCCATGGCGCCGCCGGAGGCGGGGGACACGATTACCGGTCTCTGCGTCGGCTGGGCGAGGGTGGCGTTGGACTTCGGCATCATGAAGGGAACCTGGATGCTGTGTTCGGAGGTGCCCCGGTAGTACAGCGTGATGCGGTACGTGCCGTTGCCGTAGCCCGCGAGAGCGGCGGGGGTGTCCAGTTCCGCCCGGTAGCGCCACACATGCCTTCCATTCCGAATCAGGTGCGACGTGGTGACGCCTTTTGACGAGGTCTGGGAGTCATTGGGAATCAGATAGGTGTTCCCGCTGTTCGGCGTGCGGAACTCGATTCGGTAGACGCTGTCGTTGGTCTCCAGGAGCAGGGAGAAGACGTATGTCGCGGACGTATCAGACGGGCTGTCGTAGGCGATGGTCTGGAGGATCTCGCCGCGATAGGGGTGGTCCGTCTCCGCGGACTTCTGGTACTCCAGGGCGCCGAGATCCACCACAGCGGCGCCGTTGTTGTCCCCGTCCACCACGCGAGCGTTGCCTTCGTAGTCGAGCGTCTCGACGCTCGTTGCGTGAGAACCCGCGTCGATGCAGGGGGAGCCGGACAGCAACTGGAAGTTGCCCCGTTCCGGGTCCTTCAGCAATGGGTCGACGCACAGATTGCCCAGGCCGGAGTAGACGCTATCGCCCTCGATATTGCTGTAGTACGCCAGTGTCGTCGCAGTGAACGCCTGGGTGTTGTTGTAGATGCCTGGACCGCTGAGGAATGCCTTGTTGCCCCACAGGATGCAGTTCCACAAGGTGGCGGCGCCGCCGTAACTGTACAATGCTCCGCCTCGGTTGGCCTTGTTGCCGTACAGCGTGCAATTGACCAACTGTGGATACGTCGCGGAAAGTGTTTCAGTCTCGCCGATGTATACGGCGCCTCCATGGATTCCGGCGGAGTTCGCCCACATGATGCAGTCGATGACCGTGGCGCCCGAGTACTCGTCCAGAATGGCGCCGCCCCAGTGCGTGACCGCGTTGTTCTGGAACAGGCACTTGCTGATCGTGGGCGAGCCCCCGGTGTTGTAGATGCCGCCCCCACAGGTGGTCGCCGGACCGCAGTCGGCGAACGTGCAGGACTCAACCAGGGCGTGGGTGAGCGAGTTGCACAGACCCGCGCCGGAGAAAGCCACGTTGCCGGTGAAGGTGCAGCCGGTGATCGAGGGGGCGCCTTGGGCATTCATGATGCCGCCGCCGTAGCCTTCGGCGTCTGTGTTGGCTTCGTTGCGGACGAAGGCGCAGTGGTTGATGGCGGAATCCGAGTCGTAGTTGTAGATGCCGCCGCCATGGGTGCCCGCGACGTTCTCGGTGAACGTGCAATCGGCAATGACCGTGCCATGTGCTGCCGAGAGGGCGATGCCGCCGCCCCGTCTCTGGCAGGAGTTCGCCACGAAGGTGCAATTCGTCACGGTGGCACTGCAGTTCGTGATAAGCATGCCGCCGCCGTCGATCTCGTGGTTGTAGAAAGCCCGTCCGCCGGTGATGGTGAGTCCGTCGATCGTTGCGTTGGCTGTGATTGAGAATACGTGCCAGGCCATGCCGCCGCCATCGATGGTAGTCGCATAGACGTGCGCGTCGCGGGTGGCGCTCTCGCCGCGGTATCCGCCCAGGATCTTCACGGCCTTATCCACCTGGATGGCCCAGTCGATCTTGTAGCGGCCCTGCTTGATTCGGATCTCGTCGCCGTCGGCGACGGCAGCGTCGTTGATAGCCGTCTGGATGTCCGTATAGGCGGTCGCCCAGGATTGCCCGTTTGTCCCCGAGCCATCGAGGGCCACGTAACGGACCGCTGCCTGGGTCGAGGCGGCCCATGCCAGCAGCAGAGCGGTTGTTGTCTTGATAACGAGTTGTCGTGTGTTGGTATTCATCACCTTCTCCCGGATGCCCCGGCATGCCTGTGAATGGTTCTGCACGTTCTCTGCGTTCGCCCGAATAGACCCGAAGCGCCAAGTCCGCCCCTGGGACTCCTTTCCTTCCTGGCTTGCCCTCCCTGAGCATGAACGGCGTGCGTGCGGGCCGGATCTGCGGTCACAGACTGCACTATCCTAGCTTTATTATATCGTCCATAGAGACCGCTTTCAATAGGTTTGGGGGCATTTTCGGGGGATTCACCGCCTGTGAGAGCTTTGACGCTGGCGCGCTTCCATGCTATCTTTGTCACGGTTGACGACCGAAAACGGAGGTTCTGAGTAGCTGGAAGGCGCCCACGTGAAGGTGCCGTCAAGATCCTGGGTGATCGTGCTTTCATCCCTGGTCGTCTGTGGGATGCCGGCAGGTTTCTGGTGTGCATGGCAGATCGGGATATTTCCGGACTATGACTTCGAATCGGGGTACTACGCCCAATTCAATCTCTTGAGTCGTGCGACTGATTGGGGAATCGCATCGGCCGACCGCGCCGGGCCTGTCCGCTGACTTGATCCGTAGCGCGGCCCCCGCCCGAGAAGCCTCCTGCCTATCTGAGTTCTCTCAACGCTTTCTCTACAACCTCTCGGGCCACCTGCACGGTGTACTGCCCGTCTTCGCGGTGAACCTGGCCAAGTCGGCTGAGCAGCACGAATCTGGGCCATTGATCGACCGCCTTCTTGTCGTGCCGCAGGAGTTCGAGCACCTTTTCGTCTGACAGGTTCGCCGGGAGCTTCGTCGGAACGCCAAGCCTTTCCAGGATCGCCCGGACCCTGTCGAGCCGGCCTGGTTCAGCCAGCCCCAAGTGGGCTTCGATCAAGGCGGCAGCCATGATCCCAACCGCCACAGCCTCGCCGTGGAGCATCGCGTACTGGCTGGCAGCCTCGACCGCGTGGCCGATCGTGTGACCGTAGTTCAGGATCCTCCGCTTGTTCTTCTCGAGCGGGTCCTCCGCAACGACGCCTCCCTTGATCCGGCAGTTGTGTCCGGCCAGCGTTTCGAGGGTACTGTGATCCCTCGCGAGGATCGCGTCCAAACGGCCTTCGATGAGCTCGAAGTACTCAGCGTCTGCGATCAGGCCGTGCTTGACCGATTCGACGAGTCCGCTGCGGTACTGGCGGTCGTCCAGTGTGCGCACGGTCGCAACGTCGATGTAGACCGCGGCTGGGTGCCAGAAGGCCCCGAACGCGTTCTTGCTGACGCTCGAATCAACGCCGGTCTTGCCGCCGATGGCGGAGTCCGCCTGGGCCAGGGTGGTGGTCGGGATCTGGACGACGGGAACGCCTCGTTTGAAAATGGCGGCCGCGAAGCCCGCGATATCGCCTACCGTGCCGCCGCCCAGGGCGATGACGACGGTGTTGCGGCCAAGATAGGCCTTCTCCATCGTCTCGACGACCGCGACCGCCGTGTCGATGGTCTTGGAGATCTCACCGGCCGGCTTGACGACAAAGTGTGGAGCGGGCCGCCCGCCGAGCAGGGTGCCCAGGTGGCCCGCTGCGACCACGTGCTCGTCGGTGACGACGAAGCGATTGAAGCCGCTGTGACCGGCCTTGATCTGCGACCATACCGAGGTCAGGATGCCCGACCCGATGACGACCCGATACTCCGTCTCCGGCCCACCGGGGACTCTAATCCGCATTTCTGTCATAATCCGATTCTACCGCACAACCGGCAATCTGTACCCGCTGTGCTGTCGCACATCGAGGGAGGCGATTGCATGACCTTGGCGAATTCACAAGGGCGCGATTCTAATCGATTCGGCTCGAAAATGCAACACTTGTTTGTCGGGACCCTGTAGACTCCGGCGTGGCATTGGCGCCCTGCCCATAGTTGGCTCTCATGCGGCGGATGTTGGCTCTTGCCTTGTGGGGGTGCGGCTGCTATATCTTTGGGATATGATGACCTATCTGGCGGTTCCCATCTCGGCGCAGGATTTGGACCGGGCGAAACGGCAGGCGAGCGAGGCTGTCTCCGCGGGCGCCGAAATGCTCGAATTGCGGACGGACTACTTCGAATCCCTGGATGTCGCCTCCGTCGCGTCGCTGATCGCAGGGATTCGGGAAATGGGATCGGGCCGGACGCCGGTCATCGTGACCTGCCGCGACCCGAAGGAAGGCGGCGCGAGGCGGCATCCCGACGAATTGCGGCTCCGCGTCCTGCGGACCGCTGTCGAGGCAGGAGCCGATTTCATCGATCTGGAATGTGCAAACTTCGTTCGCCCGGAGTTCTCGCAGGGCATCCACGAGGTCCTCGCGACCCATCCGTCGAGCCGGTTGATTCTGTCGGCCCACGACTTCCAGGGCAGGTTCCGCGATATCCACGCGCTCTGCGACGGGATTCTGCGGGCCTATCCCGGCGCGATCCCCAAGCTGGTCTACACAGCCAGTCACATCAACGACTGCTTCGAAGCAATCGACTTGCTGCACGAGTCGGAGGGAGACCGCATCGTGCTGTGCATGGGGGAAGCGGGATTGACCAGCCGCATCCTGGCGAAGAAGCTCGGAGGCCTCGTGACATTTGCGAGTCTGGACGACCAGACCGCCACCGCCCCCGGGCAAGTGACAATTCATACGCTCAAAGACCTGTACCGCTGCGACTCGATCGACGGCCAGACCGAGCTTTTTGGCGTGATTGCCGACCCGGTCGGCCACTCGCTCAGTCCGGCGATCCACAACGCGAGCTTCGCCGACCAGGGGATGAACAGGCTCTATCTGCCCCTGCTGGTGCAGGGCGATCAGAAGGCATTCGATGCCTTCCTCGACAACGTCCTGGCCCGACCCTGGCTGGGGTTCCGCGGGTTCAGCGTCACGATCCCGCACAAGCGGAGCGCCCTGGAGTATGTCCGCCGCAAGGGCGGATTCGTGGAGCCCCTCGCCGACCAGATCGGCGCGGCGAACACATTGCTCATCGAGCGACGAGCGACGAGCGACGAACCCCGTCTCTCCGCGTTCAATACGGACTACGCAGGCGCCCTCGACGCGATCACACAGGGCATGGGTATTGAGCGAGCCGACTTACGCGGCGTGCCGGTTGCGGTCGTCGGCGCAGGCGGCGTCTCCCGCGCCATCGTCGCGGGCCTGACCGACGCCGGCGCGAAGGTGACGATCTACAACCGCACGGTGGAGCGAGCCCAGGGACTGGCCGCCGATTTCCATTGCCAGGCGAAGGGCTTGGATGAGCTGTCTCATCTTGACGCCAGGCTCGTGGTCAACTGCACCAGCATCGGCATGCACCCGAACGTCGATGCCACGCCAGTGCCGCCTGAATGCATCAAACCGGGCATGACGGTCTTCGACACCGTCTACAACCCCGCCGAAACGCTGCTCCTGAAGCAAGCCAAAGCCGCCGGGGCAAAGACCATCGACGGCGTCGCCATGTTCGTCAACCAGGCCGCTGCGCAATTTCGCCTCTTCACCGGCCAATCCGCCAACACCGACCTCATGCGCAGAGTGGTCCTGGGGAGCCTCCGATGATCCCACAATCGAAGCAGATCGTCATTGAGAAGAGCGCGTTCGATGGGATCAAGACGGAGGAACTGTGCGACTTCGCCAAGCATCACGTTCTCTTGGTTTCTGATTCGCTGCTCTACGAATGTGCAACGAGTGACGACCGGAGGAAGGTGGGGCTCGACAGATGCGAGAGGCTCATTCGGGCCGGGGCATATTGGTGCACCATGAGCACTGAGTATATCGAATGGGAGGGCAAGAACTGCCATCCATATCCGGCTCTGTTGGCAAACATACAGAAGACGGAATGGGTTCGTGCTCAGACAGAATCGTTGGAGAACATGCTTGGGCCAGAGATCACGGGCATGGCGAGGAATTCGCGTTGGACATTTGCTGAGGAGGCGTACATTCAGAGAACCAAGAACGCCGGTGAAGACACAAGGTCAAATTGCCCTGAGACTGTCGCAGGTATAAAGGGACTTCCTCGCGGCAGAATCTCACGACTACGCGTGTGGCTGGAGTGGGCTGACAAGTCCACGATTGTCCGGGAGATGGCGTTGAGGTTGCTCCCTCGCCAATGGATCAGCAGTCCGTCGCAATTCTGTACTTCTCCGCAGTGGATCACATGGCAGTATCTCCGGCTTTTCTTGGCTATTGAATGGGACTATGTTCACCTCCGGCTGAGTGGAGGAAACCCCGCTAAGCGTGGTGCCGAACACGACGATCAAGATGCGGAATGCGTTCTGCTACTGAGTCGGGCTGATGCGATCATCACGAGAGACAAGAAGCTGGTCGAGCCGTTGGCTCGTGCGGCCTTCCCGAATAAGGACGTGTTTTCGAGTCTGGAGGAGGTGCCGGAGTCGTATTGATGCGACTGGGCGGAGTCTTGAGAAGGTCGCGAAGCCTGTTGCTTTCTTGATTCGGTCCTGGCATACTGGAAGGGTGCAAGTCACAGTCTTGCGGACGCATAGGTATGGACGTTGACCAACAAGCCAAGTACTGGACGACAGGCTCTGCGGAAGACCTTGCCGCGGCTGAATCCCTCATTGAGAAGGGGCACCTGAGGCATGGCTTGTTCTTCGCTCATCTGGCTCTTGAGAAGATGCTGAAAGCCCACGTGACGCAGCAGACGAGAACAATGCCGCCACGGATTCATGGTCTGGCTCGCCTCGCCGCGATGGCAGGACTGAAGCTCAATGGCGAGCAGATGGACCTGCTCCGCGAGTTCGGCGTCTATCAGATCGAGGGACGATATCCTGATGCGGAACAGATCAAGGTCGATGGCAATCTTGCTCGCGATGAGCTGTGCAGGGCCAAGGAGATGCTGGCATGGTTGAGCAAGCAGTTGTAGCGAGTGTGCAGCGCTATCTGGCTTCCCTGCCACCATTGGGTATCCATGCTGGTCGCGCGGTCCTGTTCGGTTCTTTTGCACGGGGCGAGGGCGACGCCGAAAGTGATATCGATCTCGTCGTGATCGCGCCCGAATTCGATGGCACGCGTGATACCTCCCTTGTGAAGGCCTTGTGGAGAGCGACAGCGGCCGACGACCGCATTGAGCCGATTCCGTGCGGCGAACGGGAATGGGCGAGTGGCGATGGGCGTCCTATTCTGGAGATCGCCCGGCGCGAAGGGGTGGTAATTGAGCCGGAGCGACGCAGTCCGGAGACGCGTGTGCGAGTTCCGATCCCGCACGAACGAATACAGGCCTTCTGCCGACAGCACCAGATTCGGCGTCTGGCATTGTTCGGGTCGGTGTTGCGCGAGGATTTCCGGCCAACCAGCGACATAGATGTTCTCGTGGATTTTGAGGAGGGGCGGGGACCCGGGTTGTTCGAGTTGATGGGTATCCAGGATGAGTTGTCGGGGATACTTGGCCGGCGGGTTGACCTCGTGGAGCGCGAAGCCGTAGAACGGAGCGAAAACTACATCCGGCGGCGGCATATTCTCAGTACCGCGGAGACCGTGTATGTGGCGGGATGACGCCTACATTCTCGACATGTTGCTGGCGGCCCGGAAGGTACTGGAATTCACACGGGGAATCGACTGGCATCGTTTCGAACGCGATGACCTCGTTCAGAATGCCGTGATGCGCCAGATCCAGATCATCGGGGAGGCCGCACGTAAGGTCTCCCCGGAGTACAAGGGGAACCATCCGGAAATCCCATGGGGGGAAGTGGTAGGCATGCGGAACCGGCTTGTGCATGAGTATTTTCGCATTCTGCCCGATAGAGTCTGGGCGGTTGTGGAACGGCACATCCCGCAGCTTGTGCAGACGCT
This sequence comes from Sedimentisphaerales bacterium, assembly GCA_035342095.1. Lineage (GTDB taxonomy): Bacteria > Planctomycetota > Phycisphaerae > Sedimentisphaerales > Anaerobacaceae > PLanc-01. Next base: position 31,414 of record DAOQWL010000046.1, read on the forward strand.
CGAACCCCTCGTGCCGCCCGAAGACGGAGGGCATGGGAATCAAAGTGCCTTCTGAAGGCTTGCCGTGTTGTGACAAGGGGGAGATTGCTGTACAATCATCAGCGACGAAGATACCGACCTGTTCTTTTGAAGGGAGCTTACGATGATTCGGGTGCGTTCGATTCTACCGGCGTGTGTAGTTCTGTTGGCTACCGTATTGGCTCATGCGCCTGCGGCGTCCGGGGCCTCGGCGCTGGAGGAACTGGCCAAGCGGATGCCCGACGATGTGATCGCTTTCATGGGCACCAGCGGGGGCGACGCTCTCAAGGGGGATTTCGAGAAAACGGCCCTCGGCCGCATCTGGAACGACCAGGGTGTTCAGACGTTCTATCAGTCGGTCAAGAAGGAACTGCTCGCGAAAGCCGTGAAGGAATCGGACGACCCCAATATCCCGCAGAAGATCGATCTCGTGCTCAAATACGTCCGCCTCGCCCTGAGCAGGCCCATCGTGGTCGGCGCTGTGCAGGTGCCTGTGGAGGATGGGCCGCCCATCGCGGGTTTTGCCATTCTCGATGCGGGTGATCGCAAGGCGGAGTTCGCCGCCGTGCTGAGCCAGTTGGAGGCGATGGCCGGGGCGGGCCAGGACGCCATTGCCGACAGGGAAATCGGCTCGCTCAAGCTGCGGGCCCCGAAAGACGCTGATATCCCCCTGTACTGGGGTTGGGCGGGCAACTGCTTCGTCGTTGCCGTGAACGACGCCCAGGGCGTCGCGGTGAAATACGTGTCGCAGCCGCATTCGGTTCCGCCTGCCTCCTTGGGCAAGGTGCCCGGCAGCGGCGATGCCTTCGTCGAGACTGTGGATATCCAGAAGGTTCGCCAACTGATCGCGTTGTTCATTCGCGAGGAGTCCGGCGACGAAGACGCGAACATCTTCAGGACGGTTGTCGAGAAGCTCGGTCTCGCCGACGTCAAGACCGTCTGTGTGCGTGCGGGCTTCGCGGGTCCCAATGTGGTGGTTCAAGCTCTCTTGGAGATGCCCACGCCGGGGGGCGGGATCTTCACGGCGTGCAAGTCCATTGACCCGGCGTGGTTCGGCGCCGTGGACGCCCGGGCCATGACCGCCAGCGCGGTCAACTGGGACTTGGCCAGTCTGTACGACACGATCCTGAACACAGTGAAGACTGCTGTGCCCGATGAAGCCGACGACATCCAACAGGGCATCGAAGAGCTGCAATCTGAGATCAAAGTGCGGATTCGGGAGGACCTTCTTGGCTCGGTGGCTGGTCCGATGGTTTCCTACACGCTGCCGGCCGGCGTCATGGCCGAGGCGCCGATGGGTGGTTTCGTCGTGGCTGCCAAGCTCAAGGACGCCGCCGCTTTCGAGAAGGCCATGACGGCGCTCGGCGAATTCATCGGCGAGAAGGCCCAGGGCGTCTTCCAGGTCAGCGAGCAGAAGCAGGACGACGGCCGGACCGTGCATGTCTGGGCCATCGCGCCGGTGGCCATGATGGGTCTGATGCCCACATGGTCGATCGCGAACGATCATGTCGTCATCGGGTCGAGCACGGAGCTGTGCAATCGGGCCGTCAAGCAGCTCGTTTCGAAGGGGGACGATGGGAAGTCCCTGCTGGATGCGGAGGGCTACAAGAAGGCGGCCGCAGGACTCCCGCAGAGCCTGTCGAGTCTCAGCTACGTGGATTCGTCGCTCCAGCTCACCCAGATGATGACGCAGGCCCAGCAGATGTGGCCCATGGCCACGATGCTGGCGATGCAACAGGGCATCAAGCTGCCGGTGATGCTGCCGTCGCTGACGCGCATCGCCAAGGACATGGAGCCGTCGATTGACTACTGCTACAGAAGGCCCGACGGCGTGCGGTCGTTCTATCGCGGGCCGGGCATCGAGGTCAGCCTGGTCGCTGTCGCGGGCGGGGCCGTGGGCGCAGGAGTTGCGATGCCCGCGATGGCCAGAGCGAGAGAGCAGGCCAGGACGGTTGCCTCCATGTCGAACCTCAAACAGTTGGGGTTGGCCTGTCACATGTACGCAGACGATCACGACGACAAGTTCCCATCCGATCTGGAACAGGCGAAGTCCTACTATCGGGACGACAAGATCTTGAAGTCTCCTCGCAAGCCCAGTTGGTTTGACGGCCCGAGCTACATCTACATCCCTGACCAGATCGTGAAGGGCAACCCCGGGAACATCGTGGCATATGAGAACCCCGAATTCGGCATGGACAGGGTCCTGGCCCTCTTCCTGGACGGCCACGTCGAGGCCATGGACTACGACAGGTTCCAGAGCGAGTTGGAGGCAACCTACGAGCGTCTGGGACGGGAAATGCCCGGACAGGAATCCGAGGAGCAGGAAGAGTCCGAGGAGCAGATGGACTCCGAGGATGAGGAAGACTCCGGCGATGAAGGGGAAACCGAAGGATTGACGGCGGCGATGGGGTCTTGATGCAGGGGTTCCGGTATTCCATTGAATCCCGGCGTCGCGGTTCGTATAATCCGCTTTTTCCGTGAGTCGTGCCGCCTGGCGCGACGACTTGTGGCGGGCGGTACCGCTCGTCCTACCTTGAGCATGAAGGGCAGACTATGGCGAAGAGTGAGAAGGTGGTATTGGCATACAGCGGCGGACTGGACACGAGTGTGATTCTGCCGTGGCTGAAAGAGACCTATGGATATGACGTGATCGCGTTTGCCGCGGAACTGGGGCAGGGCGACGAACTGTCGGGGATCAAGAAGAAGGCCCTGGAGAGCGGGGCGGTCAAGTGCGTTGTCAAGGACCTCCGGCGGGAGTTCGTCGAGGACTACCTCTGGCCGATGCTCAAAGCCGGCGCCGTCTACGAGAACGGCTATCTGCTGGGGACCAGCATCGCCCGACCGCTGATCGCCAAGCACCAGGTTGAGGTCGCCCACGCGGAGAAGGCGATGGGCGTCGCCCACGGCGCCACCGGCAAGGGCAACGACCAGGTCCGGTTCGAGATCACGTACATGGCGCTCGACCCGACGCTCAAGATCATCGCTCCGTGGAAGGACCCGAGTTTCAAGCTGACCTCGCGGGAAGCGGCAGTGGACTACGCCCGTCAGCACAAAATCCCAATCGAGCAGAGCAAGAAGAAGATCTACTCGCGGGACCGCAACCTCTGGCACATCAGCCACGAGGGGGCGGACCTTGAGGACCCGGCCAATGAGCCGAAGGACGATCTGTACGTGATCTCCAATCCGGTCTCGCGGACTCCGGACCGGCCGGACTACGTCACGCTTGGCTTTCACGAAGGCGTCCCGGTCAAGCTGGATGGCCGCCTGATCAACCCGGTGAAGCTCGTTGAGACGCTCAACGAGATGGGCGGCAAGCACGCGGTCGGGCAGGTCGATATCGTCGAGAACCGTCTCGTCGGGATGAAGTCTCGCGGCGTGTACGAGACGCCGGGCGGCGAGATCCTGATGACCGCCCACCGGGCTCTGGAGACTCTGACGCTCGAACGCGAAACGATGCACTATAAGCAGCAGGTGGCGATCAAGTATGCTGAGCTGGTCTATTACGGCTTGTGGTTCAGTCCGCTCCGCGAGGCGCTCGACGCATTCGTCGATATGACGCAGCGCAACGTCACCGGCGAAGTCCGTCTGAAGCTCTTCAAGGGTCGTTGCACCATCGCAGGGATGAAGAGCCCCAACAGCCTCTATCAGATGGACCTGGCCAGCTTCAAGATGGGCGCGGAGTACGATCAGATGGACGCCAAGGGCTTCATCCGCCTGTTCGGTCTGCCGACGCGGGTGGCCGGCGTAGTCAGCCGGCGGGCACAGAGGAATGAGTAAGGATCCCTGATTTGACTCCACAAGAATGGATCTTGTGCATTTGGATCTTTGCGCTGGGCGCCTGCATAGGCAGCTTCCTGAACGTGGTGATCTATCGTGTGCCGCGAGAGAAATCGCTGGTGCATCCAGGGTCTTCGTGTCCCCATTGCGGCCAGGCGATCCGGTTCTACGATAACATCCCGCTGGTCTCGTGGCTCCTCCTTCGGGCCAAGTGCCGCCGCTGCAAAGGCCCGATTTCGCCCAGGTACTTCATCGTCGAGCTATTGACGGCAGCGGTCTTCCTTGGTGTGTATCTTGTCTATTTTCACACTGCCGTCCGCGCGACGATGAACGTCCAGGGCGCCTGGCTGGTCTACGTGCTCCACTTGATCCTCATCGCGGCCTTCATCGCCGCTTCGGGGATTGATCTGGAACTGTGGATCATCCCATTGTCCATCTGCTGGTTCGTCACGGCGGCAGGCCTGCTCGCCTCGGCAATCGCCGGCTACTTCATCGATCCCCACTTGATTCAATCCAACGGGTTGCTTCCGATGGCTTCGCCGCGAACGGGCGCCCTGGCTTTGGGGGCGACCGTCGGGCTGGGCTTGGGCTGGCTGCTGCTCCGGACCGGTATTGTGAAACGCAGTTACGACGTGCCTGCTTGCGAAGGCGAAGCGGCCGTGGTCCAGGACGATCGGGGCAGGCCCGCCGGTCCCGGCCCGTTCGACGAGCCCCAGTTCAACCATCGGCTCGAAGCCCTTCGAGAGATCGTCTTTCTGACGCCCATCATAGCCTGTGCGGTGCTCGCCTCCGTTGTCCTCGGCGGATCGGGCCAGACCCAGGCGTGGTGGAGCAGGGCGGCAGCGCATCCCGTCGTGTCCGGCCTGCTCGGGAGCGTCTTCGGGTACTTCGTCGGGTGCGCGACGGTATGGACGACCCGCGTCCTGGGGACGCTTGCCTTCGGGAAGGAGGCCATGGGGCTCGGAGACGTCCACCTCATGGGGGCCGCCGGCGCGGTGATAGGTCCGGTAATGGTGGTAATTGCCTTCTTTATCGCGCCGTTCTTTGGCCTGGGTTGGGCACTCTTCCACTTGATCTCCAAAAAAATTCACCAGCTTCCCTATGGTCCGTTCTTGTCATTAGCTGTTTTGACTGTTATGATCTTTCACGACTGGATCATGGTGCGTATCGGTTTCGTGTTTGGTCCATGACCCACAGGGAAGGGTTTGTGCTTTTTGCAGGGAGGTGCCGCATGCAGTTGGTCAGCAGGAAGTTCGCAGTTCCACTTGTTTGTCTTGTCGCCATATCCTTGGTGTCCGGTTGTACGGACTACAAGAAGAAATACGACTACCTGAACGTCGAGCATGAGAACCTCAAGGGACGTTACGAGAACCTGGAAGGCCAGCGGCAGCAGCTTGCCGACCAGATCGCGCAGGATCAGCAGAAGATTGATGAGTTGCAGCGACAGATCGAGGAACTCAACAAGACGCCTGCGGATGCGACCGGCTTCGGCGAGGGCTACGACGTTGCGTTTGACGCCGCAGCGGGGACCATCACGGTGACCCTGTCCAACACGATTCTGTTCGACTCGGGCAAAGCTTCCCTCAAGAGCGCCACCAGTGCCGAACTCGACCACATCCTGTCCGTCATCAAGCAGAAGTACGCGGACAAGGATATCGATGTTGTCGGCCACACGGACACTGATCCGATTTCCAAGACCAAGGACTTGTGGAAGGACAACCTGGAGTTGTCCACGCAGCGTGCTCTGTCGGTGGCGAGGTACCTGATCGCTCATGGCATTTCGGAGAAGCAGGTGCGTGCGGCCGGGTGCGGATCGGCACGACCGGTCGCCTCGAACGCAAACGCCACGGGCAAGGCCAAGAACCGACGAGTCGAAATCGTTGTCAACATGCGGCGTGCCACGCCGGCCAAGCCGTAAGCCGAAGGCGGCGCCTAACACGCCGACGCGATCGCGATGACGAACTCGTGATTCGTCGGGTCGAACTGAACACTCTCGATGGTCCCGGATACGGGTGCGACAGAAGGCACGCTTGTATCCGGGACTTTCTGTATGTGCTGCCCTTGTCGGACCGCATCGCCCGCCTGAACCAGGAGGTGGTAAGTGGCGTCAACCCTCAGGATGGTCCGGCCGTCTTTCATTTCAGCGGTCGCGGGAATGGCCTGATGCCGAGCAACTGAGCGATCTTCCTGGGAATATCCGTGTTCTCCTGCACGCCCGAGAACCGGGCCGCCCCGGGACCGAGTGCCCAGATCGCGACCGGGCCGCCGGAGTGGCCCTTCGTGGACCATCGCACGCCCAATTCGGGGTCCGGCTTGTCCTCGTCGCCTCCGCCGATAAGGGTAACGCCGCCGGTCTCGTGGTCGGCGGTGACGATTACCAGGGTGTGCCCGTCCTTGAGGGCGAAATCCACCGCGGCTTCGACTGCCTGGTCGAACAGCAGCGTCTGACGGATCGCGCCGTTCACCTTGTTCGAGTGGCATTCCCAATCGATTTGGCTGCCCTCGACCATGAGGAAGAAACCGGATTTGGTGCGATTGGACTCGCGGCTCGCCTGTCGGAGAAGCCGGATCGCCTGCTGTGTCATCTGTGCCAGGGTCGGCTCGGGTCCTGCAGTCTTGAGGGCGTCAAACTGAAACAGGCCGAGCACATGGGAGCCCCGAGCGGCCCGCAGCCCGGCCAGGGCATCGACATACGTGTAGCCGACCTCCTGAGCCTGGGCCAAGACGTCGACATTGTCCTTGCGCCCGCTGTTCGGATCGGACTGGGGCAGGAAGTACTTACGTCCCCCGCCCAAGAGGATATTGATCCGATTGGCGACGAGCTGCTCGGCGATGGCGGGCTCCAGCTTGCGGGATTTGACGTGTGAACCAAACGAGGCCGGCGTCGCATGACTCATCGTGCAGGTGACGACCAGGCCCGTCGCCATGCCCTTGGCCTGGGCCGCCTCCAGGATCGTGATATATCCCGTTTCTTCGGGCGTCATTCCGATCATGCCGTTCTTCGTCTTGACGCCGCAGGCCAGCGCCGTGCCGGCGGCGGCCGAGTCGGTCACGCGCGAGTTGGCCGAATAGGTTCGCATGAGACCCGTGATCGGAAGTCTCTCAATGTGCAGCTTGCCACCCGGACCGCCGACCTTCGTGCCGGCCAGTGCCACCGTGTTGATGCCCATGCCGTCGCCGATGCAGAAGATCACGTTCCGGACCTTCGTGGCGCTGGTCAGAGGGTACGGTTCCGCTGTCATCGGCGGCTGATAGAAGCTCAGATCGTTCGGATCGACCTTGGCGGTTTCATACGTGAAATTCGTGGCGGGCGACGGACGCACGCCGACGAATAACAGGAGGACACTGAGGATCAGGACGTACAGTGACGACCCGTTGGCACTTCTACTCATGCTGCGGACTCCTTACTGTTGTTTGTAAGCGGCTGTTTGTATCACACCGGTGGGGTCAATGCAAACGCCAACTGCTCCCTCGACGGCGGTAATTCGCAACTGTCCCGTCGGGGACGCGTCGATCACGCGGCCTTGTTCGCAGTCTCTGCGGCCGCAACTGCATAGTACGACGCTCGGCGTCAGTTGTTTGAGGAATCTGTCGTCCAAGGTTCTCGTCGAGCCGTGGTGGGGCGCGACGACCACGTCGGCCCGCAACGCCGGATAGAGGGCCATCATCTGACGCTGGGCAACGCCTTCGATGTCCGAACACAGGAGTGCCGTTCTTCCGGCGTATTCGATCTGGCACACGAGCGACCTGTCATTGTCGCCAAGGTCGGTCCGTGCTGCCGCCTCCGGGATCGGCCACAATACGCGAACCTGCGCCGGGCCGAGGTCCATTGTCGCAGGCATGGGCTCGATGCGGACCCGCCGGTCTGCGAGATGGCCCCTGAGGACCTGGATCGTCTCGGCGTCCTGTGACTTGCCGAAGGACACGTCGTCGAAGCAGACTCGCCCGATCTTGCAGAGATTCGCCACTTCCGGCAGGCCGTTGATGTGGTCGATGTCCGCGTGACTGACGACCACGGCGTCGAGCCTGCCGATCCCCTCGTGGTCCAGGAAAGGCACGATGATCGTCGTCCCGATGTCTCGGCCGTACAGGGAGCCGGCGTCGAAGAGGATGTTCGTTGTGCCGGGGAAGCGGACGAGGATCGCCTGCCCGTGTCCGACGTCGAGGCACGTCATGCTCAGGTCTTCGCGGTGGGTCCGCTGCCACTTCAACCCGCCCAGCGAGACGAAGAGCGTCAGCAGCATCGCCGAGCACAGGACCGTCCTCACCCGAGGTCGTCGCAGAGGGACGTACGCTGCGAAGAGGATCATCGCGTAGTACAGCAGGATCAGCAGCAGTGGCACGCGGCCGATCAAGAGATAGGAGGGGTCGATCTGGGCCATGAGCCGGACCACTCCAATCAGCAGGTCCGCCAGCAAGGAGAGGGCATAGCCGAGCAACATGCTCAGCGTGGGCAGAAAGAAGGCCAGGACGATCTTGAGGAACCCCACCGTCAAGATCGCGGTCACCGGCAGTGCTGCGATCACGGTCCAGACGCTCGCGAGCGGCGTGATGTTGTAGAAGTGATAGAGGAGAATGCCCGCGCTGGCCAGCCACGCCGCCAGTCCCACGGCCATCGCGCGGACTATCCCGTTTGCCAGGGCGCCCAGCACCCGTGTCGCTGCCGCGGCTTCCAGGATCAGCGGTTCGAGACGGGCGAGCGTCCGTTCCTGCACTCCGCTTCGGATTCTCTCGGTGAACGCCAGGATTCCGGCGGTCGCGGCGAACGACAACTGCCACCCGACGTCGAACAACTGCGTCGGTTGAATCAGCAGCAGGATGATGACAGCCAGGGACAGGGAATTGAGCGGATTCGCCCGCCTCCGCAGAAGGATGGACGTGCAGAAGGACCAGACGATGACGGAGGCCCGCAGGATCGGCGCCTGCGGCGGGACGATGAACAGGAAGACCGTCGTCGCGACGATGCAGGTGACGGCGCGAATGGACTTGCCGAGCCCCAGGGGTTTCCCGACCCACCACACGATGCCGATCAGGATGCACAGGTGCATCCCCGAGAGGCTGACGATGTGGAGCAGGCCGGTTCGTCGAAAGGCCTCGTAGGTGTCCGGATCGATACCCCGTCGCTCGCCGAGCAGCAGGGCCTGGAGCATGGCCTCGCCCGGCGTGTCCGAGGGCGGATGGTCCAGAAGGGCCCTGGTCGCGGCGTCCGTGAGGGTTGTGCGAAGGCCTGCGAGCACACTGGGTGACAGTCCCTCGACCACCGTGACCGCCTCTCGCGAGGGAACTGAGATGCCCACATGCACGTTCTTGAGACGGAGGTACCTGGCGACGTTGAACTGGCCGGGATTCGTCGGCTCGTCATATCGGTGGAGCCAGCAGTAGGCTTCGATGCGATCCCCGATCTGCAGGTTGGGGGCCGGTTCATCCACACGGACGCGGACTGTGCCTTCCATGACCCGCCAGCCCTTGGGGGTCTGGATGGCCTCCATCCTGAGATAGAAGGTGGTTGTCGGGTCGGTGGAGGCGAATTGCGAGAACAGCCAATCCTCCCTCTGCTGATAGGGCTCGGTCAGGATACGCCCACGGACGGTCGCCAGGGCCCGCTCAGAACCGACGCAGTGCCGGATATCCGAGGGACCGGCCGTATGGAAGGACAACAGGCGAATGGCTCCAAGGCACAGGAAACAACACGACGTGAGGACTACGCAGCCTTGCGGGCCCAGCCTGACGCGGACCCGTCCGACGAGCATGACGGCCCCAGCGGAAACGATCCCAGCGAGCCAGATCCAGGGCAGCACGCGAGGGGCCGGCGTCGTCGGACCATCCGAAAGCCCATACTGGATCAGGATGCCCACGATCAGTCCTACGGCAGGCAAGAACAAGGGGGCGGTGCTCACCATGCGACGCCACAGGGTGCGTCCGGCGAGTTGATCGTCGATTCGGGCCAGTTTCTGCCGTATCTCGTCCATCGGTTCACGCATTGTACCCGAAGGGACTCCGTAGTACCATGGGGGTGGGATATTCCGGGTTGTCGAGCCGTAATTCCCGAACCGTCAGGCGGTTGTGATGTATAGAGAGAGAGTCATCTGCGCCGGCTCCGCATTCGGAACGCCGTCGCGGACCGTGGGACGCAAGGCGTTTCCATGGGGATCGCGAACCTATGACTGAGGGACCGTGACCTATGCAGAGGGACGACATCTCGATTGTCTTGTGCGGGCAGGCGGGGCAAGGCGTGCAGACCGTGGAGTTTCTGCTGACCCGGCTCCTGAAACTCGCGGGCTACCACGTCTTTGCGACCAAGGAGTACATGTCCCGCGTCCGGGGCGGCATGAACTCGACGACCATTCGGGTCGCCAATCGTGAGGTTGCCGCATACGTCCGTCGCATCGACGTTCTGGTCCCGCTGGGCAAGGGGGCTGTCGAGCACGTCGCCGGACGGATCTCCGCACAGACCATCGTGTTGGGTGAACGGGATATGGCGGGCGACGGGCCCGCCGTCCAGGCATGCAGGTTCTTCGACGTTCCATTCACGCACATGGCGTCGGACCTCGGGAACAAGCTCTACGCGAACATCGTCGCGGTGGGGGCGATTGCCGCCTTGCTGGGAATCGACCTGGAACGACTCGCCGATCACGTGAGGCGCTCCTTTGCCCGCAAGCCGGCGTCGACCGTGGACGACAATGTCAAAGCGGCCGAGGCCGGTTATCAGGCGGCGGAGGGGCTCGGCGTCCGGGATCTGAGACTCGGGCCGGCGCCCGCCGCCAAAGTCCAGGATCGCCTGCTGCTCGACGGAGCCGAAGCGGTCGGTCTGGGGGCCATCGCAGGCGGGTGCAACTTCGTCAGCTCGTATCCGATGTCGCCCTCAACGCCCGTGCTGACGTTTCTCGCGCAGCACGGCCGCGACTTCGGGATCGTCGTAGAGCAGGCGGAGGACGAGATCGCCGCGATCAACATGGCCCTCGGAGCGTGGTACGCCGGGGCTCGCGCGATGGTGACGACCTCCGGCGGCGGCTTTGCCCTGATGACCGAGGGAGTGAGCCTGGCCGCGATGATCGAGACGCCCGTCGTGATTCACCTCGCCCAGCGACCGGGACCCGCGACCGGGCTGCCCACACGGACCGAGCAGGGCGATCTGGAACTGGCCTTGTACGCGGGACACGGGGAGTTCCCCCGCATCATTCTGGCCCCCGGGACGCTCGAAGAAGGCTTTCATCTGGCGCAGAGGGCATTCAATCTGGCCGATAAGTACCAGGTCCCTGTGTTCATTCTCACCGACGAGTACTACATCGATTCGTACTACGACACTCCTGCATTCGATCTGTCGAAGGCTGGCGTCGAGAGGCACATTGTCAAGACCGCAAAGGACTACCGACGGTACGCGATCACCGAGGATGGCGTGTCCCCTCGCGGCGTGCCGGGCTGCGGCGAGGGTCTCGTGATCGTCGATAGCGATGAGCACGACGAGGAGGGACATATCACCGAGGACCTCGATCTGCGGGTCCGCATGGTCAACAAGCGATTGGCCAAGGGCGAATCGCTTGGTGCGGACGTAGTGCCGCCCACGCTGGTTGGGCCGGAGAACTACAAGAATCTCGTCTTGTGCTGGGGATCGACTTATCACGCGGTGAAGGAGGCCCTGTCCCGGCTGGGCCGGGACGACGCCGCGATGCTGCACTACAGCCAGGTCTACCCGCTCCATGGCGACACCGCCGATTATATGACGCGGGCGGACAGGACCATCCTGGTCGAGGGCAATGCCACCGGTCAGTTCGCCAAACTGGTCGAGCTGCATTCCGGCGTGCCCGCCGACCACCTGTTACTGAAGTACAACGGCCTGAACTTCGGCGTGGAAGAGCTTGTCGAAGGATTCCAGGGATTGATGGAGGACGATCGATGATGGACGCCAGTACCTTTGACATGGGCGATATCGATATTGCCTGGTGCCCCGGCTGCGGGAACTACCCGATCCTCAAGACGCTCAAGGAAGCCGTCGCGGAACTCCAGATCGACCCGACCCGTCTTGTCATGGTCTCGGGCATCGGCCAGGCGGCCAAGATTCCGCACTACCTCCGCGCGCATGTCTTCAACGGCCTCCACGGACGGGCACTGCCCCCGGCCACCGCCATCAAGGCAGCCAATCCCAGCTTGACCGTCATCGCCGAGAGCGGCGACGGCGACATGTACGGCGAGGGCGGCAACCACTTCATCCACTGCATCCGGCGGAACCCGAACATCACGAACATCGTGCATGACAACCGGGTCTACGGCCTGACCAAAGGCCAGGCGTCGCCGACCAGTCCGCTCGGGTTCACGACGCCCGTCCAGGTCCACGGCGTGTGCCTGGAGCCGTTCAATCCGTTGGCGGTGGCCATCGCCTTGAACGCCGGCTTCGTCGCGAGGGCCAATGCCCAGGACCGCGAGCAGACCAAGGACCTGATGAAGAAGGCGATCACGCACAGAGGCTACGCGCTGCTGGACATCCTCCAGCCGTGCGTGACGTACAACAAGCTGAACACCTACCAATGGTTCAAGGAGCACACGTACTATCTCGACGAGTCGCACGATCCGCACGACCGAATGGCCGCTTTCCAGAGGGCCACCGAGACGGACAAGCTCCCGCTGGGCGTCCTCTATATCAGTCCCGACAAGCTGCCGTTTGAAGACAATACCGGCGTGTATCGAGACGACTCACGTCCTCTCCACGAGAGGCAGGTCGATGTTGAGAGACTGGGGGATCTGATGAACAGTCTCGCAGCCAATGCTTGACGCCTGCATGGCTGGCCGATCCGTTCGCCTACAGATTCACCGGTACGCCCCGACTGGCCAGGTACTCCTTCATTTGTCGTATGCTGAACGTGCCGAAGTGGGCTATCGAGGCCACCAGCACCGCGTCGGCGTGGCCCTGATCGATGGCTTCGTACAGGTGTTCCAGCGTCCCGGCGCCGCCCGAGGCGATCACCGGGAGCGAGACAGCATCGGCGATGGCTCGCGTCATCGGGAGGTCGTAGCCGGTCTGCTTGCCATCGGTGTCCATGCTGGTCGGCAGGATCGCGCCGGCGCCGAGACCCTCGACCTTTCGGGCCCATTCCACTGCGTCGATGCCGGCACCGGTGGTACCGCCGCGGACCATGACCTCGAAGCCGGAGGGCAGTTTGGCGTTCTTGGCGGTGTCGATGGCGACCGTGATCTTGTCGCTGCCGAATTGGGACGCCGCCTCGCGGACGAGGTTGGGATTCCGCACAGCGGCGGTGTTCATCGAGACCTTCGACACGCCGAGCTTCAGCAACTCCTCGATTGCCTGGCAACTGCTGATGCCCCCGCCTACGGTCAATGGCACGGAGATCCGCTCCACCGTCCGTTTCACTGCACCGATGAACGTCTTGCGGCCCTCCAACGTCGCGGTGATGTCGAGGAAGACCAGTTCGTCGGCCCCGGCGGCGCTGTAGGCCGCCGCGTTCTCTGCGGGATCGCCCACATCCTTGAGATTGACGAAATTGACTCCCTTGACGAGCCGGCCATCCTTGGTGTCCAGACAAGGGATGATTCTGCGGTACTCCATCGTTTTGCCTCCACGTACAAGTGCGATTCTGCTGGGTCCAAGAGCTTACTGGCTGCCCAGTATAGACTTGCGGCGGGGGTGCGTCGAGCAAATCCCGTCATTCGGACCCGTGTTCCCATCCAGAAAATCCATACTTCTTCCTGGATTCTCGTAGGAATTGAACACCCAGGGCACTTGCGATGTACAGAGAGAACCGAGCAGGATCGGCGTGCGGCTAATGAGTCGTAGGGTCAGCCGTCCGATGGAGCTCGGAAACAGCGTTATCGAAAGGGGAATTGACATGGCAAAAGCTGAAATGCCTCATCCAGGTCACGACAGACACCTGTGTTACCTCAACAATCTCGGTTTCCAGATCAGCTACCCGGAGGAGTACAAGGATCTCGTCCGAAGTGGCAAGTTCATGTGCAAAGTTTGCGGGCGGGTAGCTGCCGACGAGAAGAACCTGTGCAAGCCGGTGGAACTGTAGGACGGATCGATTTGGCCCGGCGCTGTCGGCAAAAGGGGGTAAGCCATCCGCGCCGGGCTACGCGTCCCAATTGAGTCGCTCTTCGCTTCCGCGATAGAAAGAGCCAATGATGTGGGCCAGGACGAGCAGCAGGTAGAAGGCGACGAACAGCAGCGCATAGCCCAGATGCCACAGATCGCCGGTCAGGCAGCGGAAGGCCACCGGTACCAGCAGGCATAACGCGATGCAGAAGACCGCCAGGAGACAGTAGCGCGGAGACGTGCTGAAGATCGAGCCCAGCAGAAGGATCGGGTTCAACGCACGCAGCGACTCGAACAGAGTCACCGCCAACAAGGCCATGGGCAGGACGAATCCGCCGACGGCGCACAAAGCCCAGGAGACCGAGCCGCTCCCGCTAGCGGAAGCGTCCAGGATGGCGGGCGCCATGCAGGCGACCCCACAAACCAAAGACGTGATAGCCTGTCCGAGCAACTCCGCGACGCCCGGCGTCGATCCGCTCGTATCCACGGCCCGGATGCCGCCGGCGGCGCTGTCGCGCAGGCACTCGACGATGTACCAGTTGATGTAGAGTACGAACACCAGCAGCGAGCCCCAGTGGAGCATGATGAGAGTGACGAAGAGAATCAATGCCGGCGGGAACGCCAGGGCCAGCGCATAGCTGAACTTCAGCAGGATGCGAAGGACGAAGGGGATGACGGTGCTCAGCGTCAGGATCAGCAAAGCCTGTCTGTTCAGCGGGTACAGGAAGATGTCGATGATCCAGGGCAGGGGGCGCTCAGGGGGCTCCTCGTGCTCCTTCAGCAGATAGCCGGCCTTCACGGCCTTGAGCTTCTCTTTGACCGCCTGAGCGGTCCTCGCCTGTTCCGCCGCATCGACTGGCGGCAGGTCCAGCAGCAGTGAATCGCGGAGCGAGACCTTCGTCGCGTCGGCCGCTTCGCTCCCGGCGGGTGCTCTCGTTTCAGCCGCCTCCTCGGGTGTGGTCGCCGGGATGGTCACGGTTCTCTTGCACTCGGGGCATCGACCCTTCCTCCCGGCTTGTTTGGCCGCGACGGTCAGCAGCCGCCCACAATGCTCACATGCGAATTTCATGCTCCGCACACCCGACCGATCCGATCCCATCTCGACGCCATTGCCGCAAACCCTCAGTATACCACAACCGCCCAGCCCTGTGGAGATGACGCGACAATCCGGATGTACTCCTTCCTGTCATGCCCAGCATGACAAAACGAATTTCATCGAGAATCTCCCGCACATCCGTCAATCCCCGTCGTATAACAGGGAAAACAGAGATCAAGAGCCGAAGGCGGGCCGAAGATCTTTCATACTGTTGGCTGTTATCATACATCGTCATCATCGAGCATCTATCATACCCGCCCCCTTCGAAACCGTCGGACAAACGCGCTAAGCCCGCACCGCACTGGCAACGTGCCGTGGCGAGGCCGGCTTCGCATGTCCCGACGGTATCCGCATTCACGCTGTCCAGCGTGCGTAAGTCCCTATTTCATAATTTCATACATTCATATCACGAGTGCAGGAGAGACAGCATGAGTGTGTGTGGCGAGGGCCCCGGCTCTCCCTGTGTTGGCGGCAGGGGTCTGTGCCGCCGGGACTTGTCTCTCGAATCCGGACGCAAGTCCCTGTCCCGACGGCACGGACTGCTGCTGGAGAATGGAATGGGTCCAAGCCCTGTGGTTGCCTACCGCAGCCGGTCATTGTCCATTTATCGAAAGGAGCGGAGTATGAAAGCGAACGAGACAGTGTCCAGCCTCACGGCAGTTGTCTGCACCCTTGTCCTGGCGTCCTGTCCCACCGGTTTGGCGAGGACGATCCGCGTGGCCAACGACGGATCGGGGGACTACCCGACGATTCAGGCAGCCATCGATGCGAGCGTCGATGGCGATACGGTCCTGGTTGCACCGGGAACTTACGCCGGCGATGGAAACCGGGATATCGATTTTGGCGGAAAGGCCACTACCGTCAGGAGCGAGGCGGGCCCTGGAACCTGCATCGTCGATGCTCAGGGGGCCTGGAACGAGTGGCACCGAGGATTCTATTTCCACAATGGGGAGCAAGCTGATTCGGTTCTGGATGGTTTCACGATCACAGGGGGGTATTCGTTCCAACTCGGCGGTGGTGGGATTGCCTGTTATGATAGTAGTCCAACCATTCGGAATTGCGTCATGATAGGTAATGTGGCTCCCGCAGGCGGAGGCTTGGCACTCGGTGGTTCAGAAGCAATCGTGTCGAACTGTATCATTGCCGGCAACCGTGTTGTATACACAGTCCCCGGCGCTGACGTTGGAGGCGGCGTTAGCTGCGCGGGCGATGGCCACGCAGTCTTGCAGAACTGCACTATCTGTGGCAACCGGACCGGTACATCTGGAAACGGCGGCGGCATCTACGCCGGACTCGGCCGCTGGGGCAAGATTTCACTGGTCAACTGTATCGTGTTTGGCAACAGAGCAAGGGGTAGCGGGAACCAGATCTCCCGTGCCGGTCTTGGCGTGATTGGGCCTATCGGCGTTGATCTCAGGAATTGTCTGATCGAGGATGACCCCAACGCATTTGGAGCACACGTGGATTACCTGATGAGCCACATGACCGATTGCATCTGGGGCGATCCGTTGTTCGCGAATCCAGGACACTGGAATAGTGAACTTGCCCCCACTTCCTGGACCGATGGCGATTGCCATCTGAAGTCCCAGGCCGGGCGGTGGGACCCGAACAGCGAAAGTTGGGTCCAGGATGATGTGACGAGTCCCTGTATCGACGCGGGTGATCCGAACGACCCTATCGGTGATGAGCCGTTCCCGAACGGTGGTCGAATCAACATCGGTGCTTACGGCGGGACCGCCGAGGCGAGCAAATCCTATTTCGGTGAGCCGGTCAGCGATACGATTATTGCAGGCGACATCAACGGCGATGGGAAGGTGGACTGGCTGGACCTCGACATCCTGGCTTATCACTGGCTTGAGGGACATCGTGAGTAGACGGGGACTCCGCAATCGGCGGGCTCCGAGTTCTTGGCATTATCGCTACGGTATTGATGGGAGAGTCGAGTATGGGAACGCACAGTCGGGTTGGTTGTCGTCGGGTCAGGGAGTCGAACGAGTTCTACGTGCAGCACGGGTATATGGAGACGCCCATGCTCGTGCAGTGGATGGCAACGCTTCAGTGCGGACTTCGCTGCGAGCATTGCCTGGCGGTCAGTCGGGAGTCGGGGTTCTCCGATATGCCTTTGGAGGCGGTCGATGGGTTGATTGACGAGATTGCCAGAATGGGGGTGGGGGAGTTCCTGGTCACAGGAGGTGAGCCGCTCGCGAGGGAGGACCTGGGCGAGGTGATCGAGCATTTGGGCCGTCGCGGCGTGAACTGGACGCTGAATACCGCAGCCATGCCCACAGAAGCCCTTCGCGGGGTCATCGAGCGGAACAAGCCGGGCTTTGTTGCGGTGAGTCTGGATGGTCCGAAGGAGGTACACGACGCCTTTCGAGGTCGGGCGGGCGCCTGGGACAATGCGATGGAGGCGATCCGGTTCTTCAAATCGCTGGGCACGGTGCGGGTCTGCGCGGGCACGACCGTGACCAGCCGGAATTACGACTATCTGGACGAAACCTTCCATCTGGTCACGACCAGCGGCGCGGACCAGTGGGGGATTCACCTGCTCGTCCCCGAGGGCCGGGCGGCGGACCGGCCGGACCTGTTTCTCTCGAAGACGCAACTCAAGAGGCTCATCAAGTTCGTCGCGCGGAGGCGAAGGCAGTTCCACGTCCAGATGGCCGACGAGATCGGCTACCTGGGCTACCTCGAACCGCTGGTCCGCGATGTCCCGCTCACCTGCGGGGCGGGCCGGGCACAGTGCGTCGTCCTGCCCGATGGCTCGGTCGTCCCCTGCACGACGCTGGACCGCTCGTGCAGCGCAGGCAACCTCCACGACCGCTCGTTCCAGTCGATCTGGACGGAGGGCTTCGCGGACCTGCGGCAATGGCGGCCGAACGGCAAGTGCTCTGCCTGCGAGTACGCAGTCGCCTGCAAAGGCGGCTGCTGGCTCCAACGCAAGGCCGGCACGCAGTGCTTCAAAGAGGTCTGGCACGTCCCGGAGGCGCTCAAGACCGCGGCGGGAATCGCCATTTGCGTAGGCGGCTTGACGGCTCCACACGAAGTCGCGTCGGCCGCATCGGGTGCCAACGTCATAGGTTCGACCGTCGCAGTCGATCAAGGTGCAGAGAATCCTCTTGTTCGGATAACGGCGACCTACAACCTGGAGGAAGTCATCAATACGTGGTACTTCAGACAAGCGACGACCTCATATGTCAGCGGCGGCTCTACGCCCGACGTGAGGGATTCCCTCTGGCACGATGGGGGCTGGAGATTCTTCCGGGATTTCAGCAACGATGCTCTTCCTGAAGACGTTTCTGAGCGTTGCGCGAGGGTCCAAGAGGCACTTGAGACCCAGGAGCGATCGTTGTCGCTGATCTCCCTGTTGTGGCGAGCTGTGGAGGGACCGTTGTTCGAGACGGGTAACGCGACGGAGTACTCGCAAGAACAGCGTCAGACGATCCGTGATACCCTTGCGGCCATCGAGCAGAAGTCCAAGCAATGGCGACTGGAAATCTTCGAATCCAGTCTCGACCCCTATCTGACCGACGGCCGGGTGACGCCCCTCACTCCCGGCTCTGTCAGTAAGGCGGGGACCATAACGCACTATCGGAACGACACGAAGTACTATCTGTCGAAGGACTTGAACGAAGAACGATGGGGAGCGGCTGTTGATCCCGAGACGCGAGAGGCGGCGCAGGCTTATATGCAAGCTCATCGTCACGCCGAGCAGATGGACCTCAAGTTTGTGGTGACGACGTTGTCGAGAGGAGGATCCGCTGCCGGCGAGGGCTTCTTCGACCCCAATACGCCGCTGGACGTTTCCGGCGTGAACACAATGGGGCCCTTCGATGTGCTCAAGCTTGATGGTTACATGCATCTGTCGTTCACGATCAACGGCGACATCAAGTGCTGTCCACCACGAGCCTCCTGCCGTGACGAGGGGAGCCTCCTCGACGACAATGTCGGTCAGGAAGATGTCAGTACCACAGTCCATGTCACCCTGAACGACGCGGCTCAATACACCTATACCGAACTGCTGAACGCGGTTTACGAGCAGAACCGGCTCAGGCTGCTGGCGATTACCTACGACGGGCTGTCGGAGAACACGATCGGCATGTGGGACCGGAATGTCCCGATCATCACCACGGTGCACCAGAACGGCGCGCTGCTCTGGCCCGCGATCCGCGAGATCGTCGCGTCGGATACGATCATTCCCACCGAGGGACGCAGCGGTAATGCGACAAAGGAGTTCACCGCTGCGGAGATTGCCGAGATCCATCGCCGGGCGGTGCTGAAGGATATCGACTTCTGGATGTTCTGATGCGGATTCGCCGAGGTTCCCGCGGAATTGCGGTTCTTTTGACGTGCCTCGCCGTTCGTCCGTTGTCATTCCCGCGGAAGCGGGAATCCACTCGCTGGAATGAGTGAGCCCTCCAGTTACATAAGGCACTCCGTCAAGTCTTACGAATGTGCAGTCTTCATCG
>DAOQWL010000047.1:0-49994 GCA_035342095.1 Sedimentisphaerales bacterium
ACACTCGTCGATCAGGACAACGACGGGCTCTGGACCGCGATGTACTTGGCCGGCGAGTTGTTCCGATACGCCGTGACGAAGTCCGACGAGGCCCTGCGGAACTGCTACGAGTCCTTCGAGGCCATGGAGCGACTCAGCGAGATCACGGGCATTGAGGGCTTTCCCGCGAGGTCCTTCGAGCGGGCCGGGTACCAGGTGGCGGATAAGCAGCACTGGCACAATACGCCGGACGGGCAGTGGTCCTGGAAGGGAACCACCAGCAGCGACGAGATCGTCGGGCACTTCTTCGTCTATGCGATCTTCGCGGAGATCGCGCCGGATGATGCCTGGAAGAAGCGGGCAGTCGCTCTGATCGACGCCATCATGGACCACATCGTCCGGCACGACTGGTATCTGGTCGATTACGACGGCAAGCCCACCCTGTGGGGTCGCTGGAATCCCGAGTATGTCAACCAGTTCCCCCGCCAGGTGGGCGACCGGCGACTCAATTCGGTCGAGATCATCGCCTTCCTCCAAACCGCATATCACTTCACAGGCAAGGGAATCTATCGGCAGAAGGCCTTCGAGCTGATCGAACAGCACGGCTATCTCGACAACATCATGATCCCAGTCAGCGAGCTGGGCCAGGTCCCGGGCATCGATCTGACGACGGAGTGGAATCACTCCGACGACGAACTGGCGTTCCTGAGCTACTGGAACCTGTATCGGTACGCGTTCACGCCGGAACTGCGGGACAAGTACCGCCAGACCATTCGCGACCACTGGCAAATCGAACGGCCCGAGAAGAACCCGCTCTGGGACTTCCTCTACGCCGCGACCGGGGCCGGGGATTTCGATCTCGCGGAGTCCATCTGGACCCTCCAGCAGTTCCCTCTGGACACGATCAGTTGGACCATCCGGAACAGCCGGCGCGAGGACCTGGACTTGCTCGGGGCCAACTTCCGCGAGCAGACGACCAAAGTCGTGCTGCCCCCCGACGAGCGGCCCATGAGCAAGTTCAACGGCAACGCCTTCCGCCTTGACGGCGGCGACGGTGGTCGCGAGGAATACAGCGGCGACATCTTCCTGCTGCCCTACTGGCTGGGCCGATACCTGGGCGTCATCAGGCCGGACGAAACATAATGCAATTCCTCAAAGAAAATCCTTGACTTCCGTGTACGTAGATGTACTATGCATTACAGTATTAGGTAACTGTATTGTGGTGGTACGGATCGTGGCAGTGACAAAGGACCTAGTTGCGGCGTCGGCGACTCCGTTGATCCTGTCGATCCTCTCGGAGGGCGACAGCTACGGATACGCGATCATCCAGCGGGTTCGCGAGCTTTCCGGCGGGCAGATGCAATGGACCGACGGGATGCTCTATCCCGTCCTGCACCGACTGGAGAAACAGAAACTCATCGAGTCGTATCTGAGCACCGCCGAGACGGGACGCCAGAGGAAGTACTATCGCGTGAAGAAGAGCGGAACCAGGGCTCTGGCCGAGCACCGAAGCCAGTGGATGCTCGTACACAGCACCCTTCAACAACTGTGGGAGAAGCGACCATGCACGACGTAGAAGAGCAGATCGAGCAATGGCGGGCAAGCCTGGCCGGATCGGAACTGCTTCGGGGCGAAGATGCCGCGGAGCTCGAGAGCCACCTCCGCGAGGAGATGGGACACCTGAGAACGTCCGGCCTCTCCGACAACGAAGCGTTCTTCGTCGCACGAAGTCGGCTCGGCGACACTGAGGCCCTCGAAGAGGAATTCGCCAAGGTGAACGCGCCGAGGCGCCTGAGGAACCGCCTGTGCTGGATGATCGCAGGGGTGCTGGCCTATTGGGTGGCCGTCCATTTCGCCGGCGCCGCCTCGGGGATCGCCCTGGCAATCGCACAGGCAACAGGCGGGAGCCCGTATGTCCTGGGCCTGATCGCGAGTGGCGTGCGGATCGTCGGGTTCTGCGCCATGGCACTCGTGATCGTATGGTTCTGCGGCCGGTACTTCCAACCGGGCAGTCCCTCGCGGATACAGATCACCACGCGAGTGCGAATCGCCTTTCTCGCGGCACTCCTCATGGAGACCGTGGGATTCGCGCTCACGAGGGCCCTTGGCGTGGTGTGCGTCGCCAGGACTATGCCTGTCACCGACTTCGGCCAGATCGCGCGGGTGGAGTCTTATGTAGATCTTGTCTGGCGCCTCGCGGGACCCGTTCTCTTGGGTGTACTGCTGGTCGTGATCCACTTGGCCGGCCGGCGTCCCTCTCCACAGCCAGGCGGATCACTGTAGCGAGACGAGGCGCCGCTGCGTCTCGATGTTCCAGCCGCGGACAATTATGCCGGGCTGTCGTACCTCGCTGCGGAACTCGCCCATGATTTTCATCGTTTCGCCCGGCAGGAGACTAACGTAGTTGTCCTGCCAGAAGACAGGCACGATTGGCTCGCCCGTGCTTTCATCGACCAACAGCAGTTCGATGAAGAACGCAATCCCGTCGCTGCGGTTCGCAAGATCGACCACGATTTGGCCGTTCTCGCCGATATGGCAATCCACGTCCACCTGGGCCGGCGGCAGCAAGTTGAGGCCGGTCAGGTCCGCGTAGTCCCTGCTGGGCGTATAATACTCCCACGGCTTGACCTTTGCCTGGTAGTCGAGGGCATCGGGTCGCGTGGACAGCCAATAGAAGTTGTTCGAGATCAGTATGCCGGCCGCGTCCAGCAACCGAAGATTCAGGAAGTGCGTCGTTGTGACGTTCTCCAATCGCGGGAGCCTGAAGACCCTGTTCGACGCATCCGCGCGAGGCTCGACCGGCACGTGCGCAGCCAGGATGAGCTTCGACACCATGTCGTAGACACGGATATCGGCCGTGAGGCTTGCAGGGTGGGTTCTCAACCCGCGCGTTGAATCGTCCGATGCGTCCCTGACACGTGGGTTGAGAACCCACCCTACGGTCGCATGCGGCTCATTCACGAGATAGACGCCCTGGTCCCCGTAATTGTAGACGAGTTGCGTGGGCTCGCAGGCTTTCTTTACGCCGTAGAACGCGCCGGTGGGCATCAGGAACCAGTCGTAGAGCTGCCAATACATCTTGGGCCAGGCCGCGTTGAGCATCCACTGGATGATGCCTGTGGCTCGGCCCTTGTTGACGCGAAAGGCCTCGAACATCGGTCGAACCAGCTCGTAGTTGAGCGTCTGGGCCTTGAGAGCGAACTCCTCGACACTGTGGGCCTCGCCGTATCGCCGGCGGATGGCCTCTCGAAAGCAATCCAGCGTCGTGAACTCGTTCAGACCACAATGGAAGTGCCACCATTCATCGACCGGCCAGAGATGCTCAGCGGGGAGCATCTTCCGGAGACTCTCCAGAGTCGGGACCGCGGCGCCGGGCGAGGTCTCCGTATTGAAGCCATACGCGCCGCCGCGTCGCGTGTCGGTATACCAATAGACCGGCGGCGTGTACTCGTAGGGCCCGAGCATCTTCATGCCGGAGTTGCCGCTGACCTCGCTGACCAGCTCTTTCGGACAGACGATCCGCTGCTCGCTGCCCATACCGCCTGTAGAGGCCAGGGAAGGCCGCGTCGGATCGCACACGCGGAAGATGTCGACGTACCTTCGCTCCAGGTCGGGCGCGGGCAGCTTGTCGCTGGCGACCGCCCAGACGAAGATGCTCGGGTGGTTCCGCAGCCACAGGAGCTGATCCCGCCAGGATTGGCTGACCAGGTCGATATCTTCCGGCGAGGTCACGCCGCCATAGAGGTCGTCGGCCGGCTTGCCGAGATACTGCTCGTGTTCCCAGTGGCAGCTCCAGCCGACCATCGCGAGGATGCCGTACTCGTCGCAGAGGTCGTAGAGCGTCTGGTCCTTGCCCCAGACGCCTTCGCAGCGGATGCAGTTGAGATTCATGTGGCGGACGTACTGCAGCTCGGCCTCGATGGTCTGGCGCGTGTCGGCCAGGAGCAGATCATCCGTCCAGCCCGCGCCGCGAATCAGGACCTCCCTGCCGTTGATCCTGAAACCGCGGTGCCCTTCCGGCGTGCGGTAGTCTGCCACCTCGCGAATGCCGAACCGGACGGACTGTATGTCGGAGACCTCTGAATCGACGAGGAATCGAAGCTCCAAGTCGTACAGTTCGGGTTTGCCCAGGTCGTGGGGCCACCAGATGCGCGGGTCCACGATGCGAAGCGACGGGCACTCCTGGGCCGTCACGGCGACCGTCCGCGACTCGCGAGGCTGCAACTGCACGTCCCGGCGGAAGCGGGTTCCTTCGATGACCCCGTCGAGGACTCCCGATACGACCCCGTCGCTGCGGTTCACGAGATCAGCACGAATCGTCAGGCTCGCTTCGGCAAACGTGGTCAGATCGAGCTGCGACTGGACGAAGGGATTCTCGATGGACACTTCGCCGCAAAAGCGAAGTCGCACGGGACGGAACAAGCCCATGTTCCGATCCGGCGGAGGAGGATTCCAGTCCACGAAACCGGTCGAGAAATCCCCCGGCTTTGGCGGCGTCACCGCGACCGCCAGAACGTTCTCGCCCGCTGCGACCTGGCCGGAGACATCGTACTGGAACCGTCGAAAAGCCCCCTTCGCCTGGTCGGCTCGGGCGATACAGCGGCCATTGAGCCAGATGTCCGCGGCGTAATTGATCCCATCGAACTCCAGGAGGATCGTCACGCCGGCCTCGTCGTTGGACAGAGCGAACGCCCTGCGGTACCACCAAGGCATGCGAAAGACCTCCTTCGAGACCTTCGCCAGATTCATGCCGACGTAGGGGTCGTCATAGACGCCCTGGCTGGCCAGCGTCCCCAGGACGGTGGAGGGTACGGACGCAGGCATCCAGTCGCTCGCAACGAACCCAGGTCGCGAGATCTGTTCACCACGAGACTGCACGTCGGCCGAACTGCGGATCAGCCACCCATCAGATAGGATTGTCTCTTGTCGAGGCATCACCATCCGATGGTATAGAACCTGTCGCCCCCATTCAACAACAATCAGACGATTGAAATGCCGCAACGTTCCGAGTAAGCTTCTGTCACACAGGATTCCCACGGATGAAGGAGTACGACGATGAGCCGATTGGCCCTCAAGGGTGGCAAGCCGATACGGAACGTCAAGAGCAATCCCTGGCCCAAGTGGCCCGTCTGGGACGAACACGAGGAAAGGGCCCTGCTCAAGGTGCTGCACAGCGGCGTCTGGTCCTACAACGGGCCGCGAGAAAGGCAGTTCAACGAGGCCTTCGCCCGATTCACCGGGACGAAGTACGCGTTGTCCCTTGCGAACGGGACGGTCACGCTCCAGTTGGCCCTGGAGGCCTGTGGGATCGGATACGGCGACGAGGTCATCGTCCCCGGCTTGACGTGGCAGGCGACCGCGGCCGCAGCGCTGGACATCAACGCGGTTCCGATCCTTGTGGACGTCACGGAGGACACGTGGTGTATGGACCCGGCCGAGGTCGAAGCCGCGATCACGCCTCAAACGAAGGCGATCATCCCGGTACACCTCTACGGCTCGTTCGCCGACATGGACGCCCTCGGAAAGATCGCCCGTCGGCATGGCCTGAAGGTGATCGAGGACTGTGCCCACAAGCACGGCGGCGAATGGAAGGGCCAGAAGGCGGGCAGCATCGGCGACATCGGCAGTTTCAGCTTCCAGCTCTCCAAGCTGATGACTGCCGGCGAGGGCGGCGCCCTGACCACCAGCGATTCCGCGTTATACGAGCGTCTGGACGCCCTTCGCAACTGCGGCCGGCGACCCGAGCCGGAATCGGATGCCGGCAAGGGCGAGGGCGTCTATGCCGACGAGGGCAACTTCCTCCAGTCGGGCAACTACCGTCTGACGGACTTCCAGGCGGCGATGCTGCTGGAGTCGCTCAAACGCCTGCCCGCACAGAACAAGGTGCGCGACCGCAATGCCATCTACCTGAACTCTCAGCTTTCGCAACTGCCGGGCATCATGCCAATGCGACGGGACAGGCGCGAAACCGCGGAGGCGTACTTCAACTTCGCGTTCCGATACAACCAGGAACAGTTCAAGAATCTGCCGGTGACGCGATTCCGCGAGGCCCTCGCGGCGGAGCTGGGCTGCGCGGTGGACTCCAGCTACAAGCCGCTGAACACCTGCTCCTTGTACGCACCGCACACGAAGCCCTGGCGATACAAGCTCACCGAAAGGCACTGGAAGCGAATCGATCCCAAGCGGTTCAAGCTGCCCGTCTGTAAACGGGTGTTCGAGCGAGAATCCGTGTGTTTCCATCACAAGGTCTTGATGGGCCCGAAATCGGATATCGATTTGATCGTCGAGGCGATCCGGAAGATCTACGAGCACGCGGAAACGCTCGCGTAGTACGCCGTCCATGTTAATTTGGTGGGTGGCCACGCTTGTGTCGAGGGCGTCCCGCCCTCGAATCGCGGGCAGGATGCCCGCGACACGCTCATCATGCCCACCATTTTAAGGTGGACGGCGCACTACGAGTGCTCCGACCGCGACCGGTCGGAGCGAAGCTTGATTCCCTTGTAGAACATGGCGCCGCCGATTGCGCCGATGACGGAGCCGGCGCAGAGGTTCGTCGCCCTGCCGATCATCGTGTCCGTGAAGAAGATCGATATCAACACCACGAAGGAAAAGAACAGCAGGAATGCACCGAGAGCCGTGTAGATCTGCGAATCGTGAACCGTTCTGGCTTCATCCTGATTGTCAATCGCCGCCATCGGCCGTTCCTCTCAGAAGATGGAGTAGATGGTGAAGATGATGGCCAGAACGCCTACCGCCCAGAGCTTGAGGTTGTGCCACCAGCGAGGGTGCTCGACTCCCTCATAGATGTACGCCTTCGGAATCAGCATCACGAGCAGTCCGGAAACGATGAACAGGCTCAGAAAGACCCACTTCGCCGCCGCCGGGGAGACATCCTTGAGCCAGTCGAAGTTCAGCATGTCGTCACCTCACGGCCGCCCTTGAGATCCTCCGGCAGTCGACACACAAGGCCCTTGAGCCGCTCCGGGGGATGGCGCTTCGTAAACAGACTCGTCGTCACGTTGAGCAGCACCCCCGCCAGGAAGGACCACCAGGAGATGTACAGGAAGGGGTCGTCAATCGTGAACAGGCGGCTCTTCAGTATGTAGAGCAGAATCGAGGTGCAGATTCCCCCGACCAGTCCCGCCAGCCCGCCCCACTGGGTCGCGCGGGGCCAGAACATGCCCAGGAGCAGGATAGAGAAGGCTGGTCCCTGGAAGAACGAAAGCAACGTCTGGATCGCTACGTAGATGCCATCAAAATACTTGCTCAACCACGAGGTCGCCACCCCGCCGATCAGCAGGACCACGGTCGCCAGTTGTCCTACGATCATGTAGTGGCGGTCGCTGGCGCCCGTCTTCAGGAACCTTGCGTAG
Organism: Sedimentisphaerales bacterium; assembly: GCA_035342095.1. GTDB lineage: Bacteria > Planctomycetota > Phycisphaerae > Sedimentisphaerales > Anaerobacaceae > PLanc-01. The sequence continues at coordinate 7,353 of DAOQWL010000047.1, forward strand.
ATGTCCTTCGTCCAGAGGGTCGCGGTCGAGTTCAGGAACGAATCGATGGTGGACATCAGGCCTGCCAGAAACCCCGCGAACAGCAGTCCTCGCAGGCCCGGCGGCAGCAAGGTCTTCACAAGCGTGGGAAACGCATGATCTCCGTCCTCCATCCCAGGAAGTGTAGCCAGGGCAATCAATCCCGGAAACATGACCAGCATGGGGACGAACATTTTGAAGAAAGCGCCGGTGAGCATGCTGGCCTTGGCGTGCCAGATACTCTTCGTCGCCAGACACCTCTGCACGATGGCCTGGTTGCCGATCATATACGCATTGGACATGACGAGCGTCAGCCCGAAGAGAATTCCCGTCCAAGGGTACGGCGTCTGTCTGTCCATAGGCTGCACCAGCTCGAAATGATGCTGGTAGGCATCGCCCAGGGCCGCGATTTTGTCTGTCAGGCCGTCCCAGCCTCCGGCGTTGTAGAGCCCGACGATCACGACAGTCGCCCCCCCGACGAACATGATAATCATCTGGACCACATCGGTCATCACCACCGCGGTAAGCCCGCCGAAGAAGGTGTAGAGACCGACCACAACGGCCGTGACCACAATGGAGAACCAGGGTTCCCATCCCATGATCGGCTTGAACATGACAGCAGCCGTCCAGAACAGAACCCCCAGGTCCAACGCAAAGAAAATCACCCAAGTCAGCGACGCAACCGCGCGGACATAGTCGTTGTACCGACGTCCCAGGTACTCGGGGATCGTGTAGACGCCCGCCTTCCAGAAATAGGGGATAAAAATGAAAGCCCCCAGCAGCATGGCCGGGATCGAGCCCAGCCAATCGAAGTTGCCGGCAGCCACTCCGAATCGGTAGGACTGTCCCGCAACTCCCACAAAATCCGACGCGCTGATGTCGGTCACGACGATGGACATGCCGACCGCCCAGAACGGCAGCGATTTGCCGCACAGGAAGAAGTCATCTGCGGAACGTACGAACCTCGCGAAGTACAGGCCCAGGGCCGTGATGCCCAGGAGATAAGCGATCACCACGAAATAGTCGATTCCGCTCAGCACGCTTCGTCACTCCTATTCCCGTGTCGTCGAACGCCCTGTCCGCGGCGGATGCACCGCGGCGCGACCGGTCGGCATTCTACCAGACCCGTCGCAAGCCCCCAAGCCAGAAATCGGAGGAGAAGACAGAGGGGGGCAGGACGCGAAACCAGGGAAGGGAGCAAGAAAATGCCGAGGCCCGCGTCTGGGGGACACGGGCCTCGGGTTCGTGCTGCTTTGCGGCACGTGAAAGAGACACGGGCCGCAACGGGTTGGGACTTCCGCCTTACGGCTTGACCACGCGGATGTCGTCGATGTAGACCACGCCGGTGCCGCCCGCCGCGGGCGTAGTCCGATTGCCTACGCCGAGGTACACCGTCTTGACCTTGGTCGGATCGATGCCGGCGAAATCGCTCAGCGGGATCCTCCATTCGGTCCAGATAGTCGACACCACAGCCGCGCTGTCCGAATACGTCTTCACGGCTATCTTGCCGGCACTGTCCTCGATCGCGATGTAAAGCGTATCCGCAGTGTTGGCCGCCGCGCCGACGAAATTCAGCACCAGATCGGTCATCCCGTTGGCTGTCCAGTCCTGAGCCTTCGCGTACTCGCGAGATGCCTCGCTGTAGAACGGCGACTCCAGGTTCCTGAAGTAGAACGGCATGGACTGCCGCCCGCCATGGATGATCACGGACTCAGCGAACGGACTCGGATCGTGTCCGACCTGGGACTTGGTTCCGTTGGTCCAGCCATCGACCCACGTTTCGTAGATCCGGTTGCCTTCAATGTCCGTGTAGATCTCCATGTCATCGACCACGATAAAGTCGGCCGTGGTGAAGCTCCAGACACTGGCTTTCCATGGACTGTCGGTTGCGGCCTCGTTGACCTCGTCGACACGCCAGTAATACGTCTTGCTCCAATCCAGGCCGCCCGGATCGAAGGAGATCGCGGCCAAGTTCTGCCGACCGACGTAGACACCGGCGGTGTCCCGCGTGGCGTTGGCGACCGCATCCTTGTCCTCGCCGAAGTAGACGTCGTGCTTCGCGGCCTTCTCGCCGGCAGTCCACTTCAGGACGACGTTCTGGTCGACGTTCTTCGCGCCGTTGGCGGGATAGACCACCTGGGCACGGACCGGGGGCTGGAGGGGACCAGACGGTAGGATCACGCGGTCGGCCGACCCCATCGCCCAGTACAACTGCTCGACGGCGTCCCCGCCGCTGTCAAAGTACTCCACCTGCAGCGAGTGGAAGCCCTTCTCCATCTTCATCGGCAGAGCGTAGTACGAGCTGGTGACCGTGGGGGTGATCCACTGATCGATGATCAGCTTGCCGTCCACCCACATTCTGGTTCCATCCTGACAATCGATGCTGAACGTGTACGTGTCTGTCAGGGCGATTTCGAGATCCGCAGTCCAGCGGGCCGACCATCCGTCGCCTGGGACTCCCTCGCCCGGGCTCGTGGTGCCTGCCAGATTCACATTGATCTCCGGATCGATGCGGCTCAGAACGGGCGTTCCCTGCGGGGCTGTTCCGATGAAATAGTCGCCTCGAACGCCACCGGCGCCGCCCTCCGTGGTGAAGTTCCAGACCGGGCCCGCGTAGGTCGCGGCGCCGATCTTCTCGTCGACTGCCCAGAAGTACGTGGTCTGCTCGACGAGGGCACCCGGCGAGAAGATGGGGACATCCACCGTGCCCTTGAGCACCGAGGCGTCTCGTGCGGTCACGGCGGCCTCATCCGTGCCGAAGTACACCGTGTGCGAGGTGGCGCCGACCCCTTCGCTCCACGTCAAGTCCGTACCCACGGAAATCCACTTGTCGCCATCCCGCGGGACCGGGCTGTAGGCCTTCTGCGGGGCCGCCAGCACGCTCCAGACATCGCCTGTGTAGACTGTGCCGGAGGCATCCACCTCATCCACTCTCCAGTAGTAGGTCATGCCCGGTTCCAGGGGGAACTTGGTGTGATACCAGAGCGTGGTGGTGAGTCCCGGAGCCACCAGATCGGCCTCAGTCAGCTCCGGGCTGGTGCCGAGGTAGAAGTTGTGCGACGCAGCCGTATCGCCCTTCGTCCAACGGAACAGGGGCATCAGTGTGATGGCGCCGTCGGCCGGATCCGGGGCCGTCGCCTTGAAGACGTCCATCACCAGTTCGATTTCCGCAATCTGCATGCTGTTCGCAGACGCCGGATCGCGGACAACCGGGAACATCACCTGGTAATGCTTGTAGGCCACCGTATTGGCGAACCTGATGGGGGTCGTGTTCTTGGTACGCCGCGGCCACGCGGTCGATCCGGCAAAATCCTTGATGTCGCCGCTGGCGATCAGCGTGTAGGGGCCGTCGATGCTCACGTTGGAACCAGACAGTTCATACTTGACGGGGTCGCGTGCCTCGGCGTCGTTGGCCGTGGTGAACGTCAGGGCGGTCACAACGGATTCGCCCATGGCGGGTGTGACGCGGATGCCGGTCGGAACATCCTCACCCTTGAAGTGCAGGAATTTCGTCGTGATCTGGTTATCGATCGCCTGATACGGCGGCTCATTGCCCGGCCACCCGTGGTCGTCGTTCTGACTGACGCCATCGTTCGGGACGCCCTGCACGACGTCCCCTGGAGCGGTGACGTCTTTGGCGGCCTGGGCTGCCGGCGTCAACATGGCAAATGCGATCATGCCCACAGTAAGCCATTTCCACATAGTACTTCTCCTTCTTGGAAGAACCCGTGTTCGACCCTGGCCACACACCAGGGTCCATCGACTCCCGGACGGGAAACCCCTCGCACGGGAGCCCATCCCTTCGCCTTGCGTGCGGCCCATGTCGCTGCCGGTACGCCTCGCAATACTTGTCGGTGTGCATCTCCTTCCCGTTGCTGTGCAACGTCAGACCCGCGACTCACCTCCTTTCCTGTGGAAGCCGGCTCCTCGGTGTGCAGACAGAGAGACTGCACCATGCATCGAGAGGTGCACCCATCGCCCCGCGATCACCCTGTACCTGACAGCCACGCATGCCAGGCTCCCTTTCGACTGCTTTCCTTTGACGTGCCACCAGGCGCCGCATCCGCTTTGCGACGGCATCCAGACACCGGTGGCCCGCACCACACACACCCTTGCATTATACCAGAGGTTCCCCAGGCCTGCAATAGGACAATTCGCGGACTGTGACCCCAGTCCTCCGTCGCATTCGACGGAAACGGAGCCGGGGCCCGTATCCCTCGGATACAGGCCCCGAATTCACATCGGCAATGTTACCCTGCGACGTAATGGGCGTCCGTCGTCTCGGGGGGAACCACGGCTCGCCCCCTGGAGACGGCACACCCCTACGGCAGGGTCAGGCGGACGTCGTCGATATAGATCCGACCACTGCCGCCCGCCTTCGGGCTCGTTCGGTTGCCTACGCCGAGGTACAGCTTCTGGATCTTGGTCTTGCTCACCCCGGTCAGGCTGCTCAGCGGAATCGACCAGTCGGTATAGGCGGTCGAGACCAGCGACGTCGGATTCGGATGGGTCAGCAGGACCGACTTGCCGCTGCTGTCCTCGACCTTGATGTACAGACCGTCGCTGGCCAGGCTCCCCCGGACGGACAACACCAGGTTGGCGACGCCCCAGTCTGTCCAATCCTGCACAGGGGAGAACGTAACCACCGCTTCGCTGTAGTACGGGGAGTTCACGTTGTTGTAGTCCAACGGCATGGCTTGCGTGCCGCTGTGAACGACCTTGATCTCGGCGAATGGGGCCGCCAGGTTGCCGACGGTGGAACCACTGCTCTGGTCTCCATAGCCGTCGATCCAGAACTCGTAGATCCGGCTGCCTTCGGCATCGGAGTAGCTCTCGAAGTCATCGACAATCAGATACCCGGGCACCGCGAAGTTCCATACGGTGCCCTCGTAGACGGTGGCGCCGTCGCTTTCGACTTCATCGATCCGCCAGAAGTAGGAACCGCCGCCAAGTTCCACCAGGCCGTCCAGCGAGAAGCTCGTGCCGGTCCGACGGCCCTGATAGAGGGTCGAACCGGTGTCGGCAGTCTTCACCGCGTCCCGGTCCTGGCCGAAGTAGACGTCGTGCTTGGCCGCAGTGCTGCCCGCCGACCAGGAGAGCGACTCCGCGTCGCGGATGTCCACGCTCGCGTCCACTGCCGGTTGCGGGTCCGACGCCAGGGATAAGTCGCCCAGCATGACCTCTGCGACCTCGTTGGCAGTGAGGGCTTTGTTATAGATCCGCACGTCGTCCATCAGGCCAAGCCAATAGTATGTGCTATTATACGCTTCACGCCCGATCGTGACCTGGGCGGCCGAGGTCCCCACCACGCTGGCAGTCGCCAGTTCCCGATCCAGCGCCCCGTTGACATACGTGCGGATGGCCATCCCCTTCTCGTAGACGCCGACCACGTGGTACCACGTGTTCTTCTTGAGCGTGGTTCCGCCTTCGACGGCTCGATTCAAGGTGCTGGCGTTGGAGGAATCGCGAACCTCGAACTCGACCTTGTTGTTCGTGTAGACGCCGAGCTTGTAACCGCCGGAGGAGTTGTTCTGGTTGCTGACGATCTTGCGGTCGCCGTCGAAGATGCCCAGTTGAATCCACGCCGATACGGAGACGGACTCGACATTCATCAGGCTCGCATCGTTGCCGCAGACGATGTAGTCGTCAGTCCCATCGAAGGAAAGGGCTTCGCCCTGCCAGCCGTCCACAAAAGCGGCGCCGCCATAGCGCGTGCCGTAGTTGTCGTAGCCGGAAGAGTCCACTGCATAGTCCGAACCCTCGTCGTCCAGCTTCCACCAGCCGACCCGGTTTGCGTCGGTCTTGGCGAAGGCCGGACGCACGGTGAAGCTCCAGACCGAGCCGGTCACCACGCTGTCATCCGAGAGCACCTCGTCTACACGCCAGTAATACGTGGTCCCGCGGACCAGACCGCTGACCGAGCACGTGGTGGCCAACTGCCTGGCGGCCTTCACGGTCGACGCGTCGCCGGCCTCGACGGCGTCACGGTCCGTGCCGAAGTAGACGTTATGACGGGCGGCGTCGAGTCCCGCCAGCCATGCAAGGTCCACATCCGCAGTCACGAAGGTGGAACCGTCGCTGGGGGTCGGGGAGAACGCGGTCAGCGAGGCCATCGTGAACTGCCAGACCACTCCCGTGTACACCGTTCCGGTCGAGTCGATCTGGTCGACTCGCCAGTAATACGTCGTGCCCGGCTCCAGCGTCGTCGCGAAATGGTAGTAGAGCGCCGTCGTGGCGGACTTCCGGGAAACCACCCGGTCGGCCTCGGTCAAGTCCGGGCTGGCGCCGAGGTAAACGTCGTGGAGCACGGCGGTATCGCCCTTGGTCCACTGGAACAACGGCTGCGTCACGCCAATCGCGCCGTCCGCCGGTGTCGGAACCGTCGCCCTGCAGACATTCCCCAACAGCTCGACCTCCGCGATCTGCATACTGTTGTAGCAGGTGTCCGCCGCGCCGGCGGTCGTCGTGCGGCACTTCGTGAAGAGCACCTGGTAGTGTTTGTACTCGACGGCGTTGGCGAACGTGATGGGCGTGGTGGTTTTCGTCGCTCGGGGCCAGTCCGAGGTCCCGTGGAAATCCACGATCTCCATCGTCGTGATGACCGTATACGGGCCGTCGATGTTGCCGTTGGAGCCGGACAGCTCGAACTCGATGGGGTCGCGCCCGGCGCAGTCATTGGCCGAGGTAAACGTCATCCCGGTTACTGCGGCCGGCCCGACCGACAGGGTCACGCGGAAGCCGGTCGGCTGCACATCGCCTTTGCGGTGCAGGTACTTCGTGCTGGCCTTGTCGTCAATCGCCAGGTTCGGCGACTCGGCAGCGGGCCAATCCGCGTCATCCGGGACGCCCACAACCACATCGGTTGCCTTCGTGACGTCCCGAGCCGCATGCGAGACTCCGACCAACATGGCGCACGCCATGATGACTCCAGTTGACCACTTCCACATGAACCTTCTCCTTCTTCTGCCCAGAGAAACCCAACTATTCCCGGCGACACGCCGATACAAAGGATCATCGGCACACCTTCCGGCACACTTGTCACGAAATCCCCTCTCCACGACGGTCCTGCCTTCCCGACAGGTCAACTCCCCCAATGGTAATGACTCCTCCCTTTGCCTGCTCTGGTGAACACCCCGTTCCTCCGCCACTGCATCTGATCCCGGGCGTCCACGTCAGGGGCACCCATTCGCCCAACCGCCTGGCCCGGACACACTCCCACGCGGGGGACGGCCCGTCCGAATCCGAGCACTGGTCCTATTATAGCAGGCGCCGGCCCCATTCACAACAAAACTATTCTCGGACGTGCCCTGACTCCGGCGATTCCGTCGCCGTCCGGGTCCGCCGGACGCGCAAGTACTCCGCGACGATCCGCCCAACGGACGCAAAGGCGAATCGTCCGATGTCCACCTCCTCGGGCGGCACCAGCAGGACGCTTTCCACTTCGCTGTCCGCCGGCCTGGCGCGTGCCGCGTCCGGTGCTTCACACAGGAATCCGAAATCCAACGTCCGATATTGCACGCCCCCATATTCGTAGACATTCGGCCAGGAACCCAGATACCGCATGGCTGTGACATCGAGCCCCACTTCCTCGCGGACCTCGCGCTGAAGGGCCTGCTCCGCGGTCTCGCCCGGGTCAACGAAGCCGCCCGGCAGATCCCACCGCCCGATTGCCGGCTCGCGGCCGCGCACCAGCACGACGATTCGACCTCGCGCGTCCACGATCACTCCGGCCACGGACGCCGCCGGGTTCAGGAACAGCTCGAAGCCGCACGCCTGGCACTGCAGCAGTTTCGAACTCACCGTCCGCATGGCCGCTGCCCCGCACTTGGGGCAAAAGCGAAACACGCCTGCGTTTTGTGCATCGGATCCCATGTTCTCTCCTGAGGGGTCAGAATCCAAGACTGGCTGGCTGCCGCACGTCCGCAGCCTTTGCGGGCAATGATCGGATGCTGCCGCAACTGGGCTGCAATTGTACGGATGATATGCCCTTGCAGCAATGCCCAACTGATCGCTCGCGAATGCAGAGGACGCGTTCCCCAATCGGTTGCCCCCTGTGTTTCGCGGGATACCCATGCCCTCTATTCTGGCAATGCGCGAACCGCCCCAGTTTCTCTGAGTAGACATATCTGATGACTTGGTCGCCTGGGATAGCGGTGTGTCCGGCAAGTGACGTGACACAGGCAACGAACAGAGATTTGTGTAGTTTTTTGCGTTGACAAGTTACCATCGTGTGCTACGATGCCTTATGGGTATGGTGGCAGATGGAGGAGGTCAGCCCCCGACAAGTGCTGTGAGGGGGCGACAGACCATCAGGCTGACGGACCCGTGTGGGCAGACCGTAAGGAGACGGGGAGATGGGTTTGGGCAGGGAAGTTCAGGCTTCGCTTATCCTCTTGTGCTGTATCGCAGTTCCATGCAGTGGAATCGGTGCGTTCAGGACGGAGAGTGTATGCGTTCTGTCCGCCCGCGCAAGCGATTCCCCCGCCGTGTCGGCTATGGCAATTCCCGATGGTCCCGGGGCCGTCTGTCTGGGCGTCGTTGGCTTCGTGTGTGTCTCCATGGTGAAGGACCACAGAGTGTGGATCACTCTGTGCCTGTATGTGCTGGGCAGTGGCCGGGTGAGCATGTCCCGCCTGTCCAGGATCGGTGACACGAGTCCTGATCCCGTCAATCCTGATCCAGCGGAAGGAGGCGAGTCGAAACACCTCCTGTGGTGCAATCCCTTCGGGCAGGCTTTCCGACCTCGTGCGTTGGCGCCGTGGCCGGAGGTCTTTGTCCTTGAATCTCAATGCCTGCGCTACTGCTTGAGCGACCTTCGAGGTATTCCCTATTCGAAGGATCTGGCACCTCAAGCAGGCTCGGTATTGGGCGATTCGCGACAGGCCGGACTGGAGGATCTTCGTGAGATGGTCCCTCCGCGGCCACTGCTCGTCGAACGCGAGGAACTGGCCCGCCCTCCCCCCTTCCCTCGATCAGAGCCACCTTGGATAGAATGGATTTGTCCTCGGATTCCCTCTTGGGACAACTGAAATAGGAGAAAAGGATGAAACGGTTTTCCGGAGTGTTTGTTATTTGCCTGCTGGCTGCGGGGGTCGCGGCGGCAGTCCCAACTGTGAAAGTCGACCGAGTGGCAGGTACGTACCCGCTGCCCAAATTGGGCGGCGAGTTCCTCCTCACGCCGAACGCCGAACTCGCGGCGCTGCTCGGTTCGAGCCAGCCATTCGAGTCGTTCTGTCTTGAGATCAACGAATACGCTTGGGACGGTAGCACCTACCAGGCCGCGGTGAACACCGAAGCCATTGCCGGCGGCGGTGTGGGACCGGGTGAGACTGCCGGCGCCGACCCGATATCCCCGGAGACAGCCTACCTGTATACCCAGTTCCGCGCGGGTATCCTGTCTGGCTACGTGTATACGATAGGGTCTGAAAGAGAGGCATCGGCAAAGAGCCTTCAGGAAGCGATCTGGTACTTCGAGCATGAAGACGGCTACACCGACCTCAGTTTGCTGTCCGCGAAGGCTCAGGGTTTTGTCGCTGAGGCCCAGGAGGCCGACTGGAGCACGATCGGCAATGTCAGGGTTCTGAATCTGACTCGTTATGGGCAGCCCGCCCAAGACCTGCTGGCGATGGTGGTTCCCGCTCCCGGCGCCGTGTTCCTGTGTGGCATCGCGCTGCCTGCAATTGCCTGGCTCAAGAGACGAAAGACGATGTAGATGCGGCGGTATGTGCCGGCGTCTGGCAGCCGGTAAGGCAGTGTCCGACAATAAGTGAATGACTCAGCCTGCCTGGCTGTGCTTTCCACCCCGGCAGAAACAGCATGATTCGGCTGGGACAGAAGCACCAATGCATTCAGTTATTTCCTGACACTGCCTAAGGTGAAGGTGCTGATGAATTGGATGATAGGAAGCAGGATCGCACGGACGTGATCCGCTTCCTACGTCCACGCCTTCCGAGAGATTCCCCGGCGGCTCAGAGGGGGAGTTGTCGCTGGTTTCACGGAAGCCCGTGCGACGAGACGGTAATCCGGCGAGGGCGGTCGCTTTCAGCGGAAGGAGGGCCTTCTCCAGTCCCCAATCCCATCCCACCAGGTGGAGAGGCAATCGGAAACAGTGTCGTGATCGGGGGTCTTGCCGCAGAGGGCCAGAGTCATGTCGCGAAGCTGACGCATGCAACTGAGCCCTCCGAGACGCCAGGCATTGGCGCCAATGGCTACGGCTTCCCGCTCGGCCCGTGCGGCGTCGCTCGGATCGTGTGCGAGCAGTCCCGCGAGTTTCTGGGCCTGCGGCCCCAGACGCTGCTGCCAGCGCTGTCGTTCCTGCTCCTCGCGGGCAAACGCCTCAGCCAGGAGCTGCTCGCGTTTCTCCTGTCGCGTTCGTCGTTCTGCCTCCACATGGGCGAGCCGTTCGAGTCTGTGCTTGCGGCTGGCAGGCGCAAGCATCTCGGCGAGTCCTGCGACCGGATCGATGACCACCCAAACCCCAAACGTCACGTACAGCGTCCCCAGCGCGACGCCCAGCAGAAAGTTGGCCAGGCAATCGACGCCGAAAGCCATGCCGAACATCCCGGCCAGCCCGCCCCACAGGGGCGAAGCCACATAGAGAATCATGTAGTAGCTGGTCGTCGTGAGAGGATGCTCGACCTCGATCCGCTGCGCTTCGTCAACGCCGCGAAACAGCGCGAACAGGTACAGACTGATCAAAATGAACACCAGCAGCGAGGACGGGCCGGACAACGAGAAGATGACCCACCAGTGGAATCCTGCCTGGTGCAGACGCAGCACAAGGATGTAGCCGATGCACGCGATGAACCAGATCGTGCTGACGATGTGGATGAGCCGCAAGGTGCGCCGGGTGCTCATGCTCATAGGTCCGACTCCGTACCGGTTACGACGCCATTCTCATCCCGTCAATACCGACTGGCGGTCGGGCTGTAGCCCCCTTCGTACGTGCCCGGCGGGTTCTGGATCAGATAGTACCCATAGAAGGCCCGGGCCACGGGGCTGATGAACTCCTCGATGATCAAGCCGGCCGCCGCCAGAATCGTCGGAGGAACATAGACGATGTCGCCCTCCTCGAGCAACACGTCCTTTCGGGTGTCGCCGTGGGAAATCATCTTGTTATAGTTGACCTCGAAGATCCGCGGTTCTTCGTCCTCGCGGGCCGCCGGACGAACCACTTGGATCTTCTCCTCCCAAGCCATCGTGTTGGGCTGGGCCGAAATCAAAGCGGCCAGCAGGCTGTCGCGTCCAGTGTAGACCCTCGGCCCCGGTCTGGCGACCTGGCCAACCACGTAGTAGCTCTTGCTGGCATAAACGGCAATCCGCACGTCCACCGGGTGCTCCCCGGCCAGCGTGTACAACTCCTTGACCCGTTGGCCGATTACCTCAGAAATCTCCTTCGGAGTCTTGCCCGCAATGTCCACTTCGCCCAGCACCTCGAAACTGACTTTCCCGTCGGGCCGGATCCGTTGACGCTGCATGTGGACCTCGCTGACCTGAGCGCAATGGATTTCGATCTCGTCGGGTGGCTGTACCGTGTAGCTCTCGGCCGTCACATTCACCTCATAGGGTTTCACAAACGCCTGAATGTCCTCCGGCCTCGAAGCAAAGCAGCCCCCAATGAGATTCATCAAGGCCAACACCGTCATGACGCCCAGTATCTTTGACCTATCCACTGCAATTCTCCTTATCCCAAGGACATTATAGGACGCTTTGTCGATACGTTTCTCGTGGCAGACTCCCTGCGAGCCCCTGAACTGGTTTTATAGAGTACATCGTACTTTGCGTCAAGTATCTTAACAGAAAACCGGCTCCACGATGGATACTGCCGACGTGGCCTCTATCGCCAGAGAGATCCGATCCTACGAGGTCACTCCTTCTGATAATTCGAGCCCGGTCTGCTTGACTCGGTGGTCGGTTCCTTGGATAATCATCCGGCGTAGGTGCCTTGGCCGGCCTGCACGGCGGCCTTCGGGGGAGTTGGCGCCAAAGGTTCACGGGAGGTGCAGCATGTTCAATGTCGAGCCGTTCAAGCCGAGGATTGTGGAACTGTGTCGTCGCTCCAAGGTCCGCCGACTGGACCTCATCGGCCCGGCCTCCCTGGAGGAGGACGCCCAGGATGGCGAGATCGACGTCCTCGTCGAGTTCCAGCGAGACCAAGGCGAACTCTTCAATCGGTTCTTCGATTTGAAGGAGGGGCTCGAACGCCTGCTCGGACGGATGGTCGACGTGACCGTCGAGGAAACGGTGCGGAATCCCGAGGTCTGGGAGAGCATCGAACAGAGTCGAAAGACGATCTACGTCGTCTAGATCACAGATCTGCGAGATCGAGGAAGACGACAACCGACGGGTTGCCGACGGGGACATAATGGCCGGTGAAGGTCAGGCGGCCTGGGGCGCGGTCCACACGGAATGCGACCACGTTGTCGGCTCGCTGATTGCAGACGTAGAGGAACCGCCCGGCGAGGTCGAAGTTGAAGCTGCGAGGATAGTTCCCCCGCGTCCAATCCTCCGCGAGGGATGCACGCTCACATAGGTCGGCCCGGCGCCGCCGGAAGGGACGGTGCAAAGCAGTCTGATTTGCCCGTCGGCGCGGTCGACTGCGAAGGCGCTCACCGTGCCTTCCCTGCCTTCGCCCACGCGGTCCGTCTCGTTGGACGAATACAGGCGGGTCCCGGCATCATTCAGAGTCAGACAGCTCGGACTCGTCCCCATCTCGTAGACGCCTCGCGGCGCCAGGGCACCGCTGACGCGATCCACCTCGAACAGGTGGATGCCGCGACCATTTCCGGGCGGCAGATCCCACCTGCGTCGGCAACACGTCGCTGAGCCGTCCGGACATCGTCGGATGCGAGAAGTCGCTGGTTGCGGGATGACTTCCGGTCGCGGTTGTGGTATGGTGGCCTGACAGCAGAACCACAAGTAATGGCGTATCGGCATTATGGCACGAAAATTCACACTCCAGTCGCGAACCGCGGCGGGAGATATCGATTTTGGAGCGGACCTGAACCCGGAGCAGTTGGCGGTAGCCACGGCGCCGGGCGGGCCTATGCTTGTCGTCGCCGGGGCCGGCAGCGGCAAGACCCGCGCGCTAACCTACCGCCTGGCCTGGCTGGTCCATCACGGCGTGGAGCCCGGCCGGATCATGCTGGTCACCTTCACGAACCGCGCCGCACGCGAGATGCTCAGCCGGGTCGAGCTGCTCGTCAAGCAAAAGACCAAGGATCTCTGGGGCGGCACCTTCCACCACATCGCCAACCGCATCCTGCGAATCCACGGCAATCGACTGGGCATTTCGTCCGACTTCACGATCCTCGACCGCGAGGACGCCAAGGACCTGCTGGCATCCTGCGTCGAGGAGGCCGGCGTCGATACTCGCGAGAGGCGATTCCCCCAGAAGAACGTACTGGCCGCGATATCGAGCTTCCTCCAGAACACGCTCGATCCCCTCCAGGCGGTCATCACGAAGCGATTCCCCATGTTCATCCAGGAGATGGAGGGGATCGAGAAGGTGCTCGTCCTCTACACGGAGAAGAAACGCGCCCGCCAACTCCTGGACTTCGACGACCTGCTCAGCTTCTGGCTGGGCCTGATGACCGAGCACGCAGACGTGCGAGAGATGCTCGCAGGCCAGTTCCAGCACACCCTCGTCGATGAGTACCAGGACACCAACGCGATCCAGGGCGCGATCGTCGATTTGCTCGCCTCCAAGCATCGCAACCTGACCGTCGTCGGCGACGACTCGCAGTCGATCTACAGCTTCCGCGGCGCCAGCTTCGAGAACATCATCACGTTCCGCAATCGCTACCCCGACGCCCGCGAGTACAAGCTGGAAACGAATTACCGCTCCGTTCCGGAGATCCTGACGCTGGCCAACGCCAGCATCGCGCAGAACAGCCGGCGACTGCCCAAGAGTCTCAAGGCCATCCGATCCTCGGGTCTCAAACCCGCGATCGTCCCCTGCCAGGACCACTTCACCCAGTCTCGGTTCATCGCGGAATACGTCCTGCACCTGCTCGACGAGGGCCGGACCTTGAACGACATCGCGGTCCTCTACCGCAGCCACTGGCATTCGCTGGAGATCCAGCTCGAATTCCAACGCCGCAACATCCCGTTCCACATCCGCGGCGGCCTGCGGTTCTTCGAGCAGGCGCACATGAAGGACGTCCTCTGCTACCTCCGCGTCGTGCAGAACCCGCGCGACGAGCTGGCCTGGCTGCGTCTGCTCAAGATGATGCCCCGCGTCGGGAGCGCCATCTCCCGGCGGGTCTGGCAGCACATCAGCAGCGCTGCGGACCCGTTCAACGAGGTTCTCGGCATCGAGACCGCCAGCCTCCTGCCGACCAGCACGCAGCCGTTCTTCAAGGAGTTCGTGGACCTGCTCCAGGAGTCGCACGAAATCGATTCGCCCGCGGAGATCATCGACCTGGCGAACAAGCGGTTCTACGACGACTATCTGGTCTCGCACTACGACAACGCCGCGATGCGCCGCGAGGACATCCGCGCCCTCGCCAACTTCGCCGGCCAGTACAAGAACGTCGAGGCCTTCCTCGCGGACGTATCCCTCGCGGGCGAATTCTCCGGCGAGACCTGCGTCGAGGGCCCCGTCGAACAGGAGTTCGTGATCCTCAGCACGGTCCACCAGGCCAAGGGCCTGGAATGGCCGGTCGTCTTCATCCCCTGGCTTGCCGACGGCCGATTCCCCACCGACATGGCTATGAATCACGACGAGGACCTCGAAGAGGAGCGTCGCGTCTTCCACGTCGCGGTCACGCGGGCCCGCGACGAGATCTACCTGGTCGTCCCGCACGTGTACCGCAATCGCAGCGGCAGCCTGATCATGATGAAGCCCAGCCGTTTTCTGACGGAGCTATCCGGGGACCTCACAGAACCTATGGAGCTCGAAGAGAGCCTCCCGCACCTGATCGCCGGCCCCGACCGAGATCGCGACCTCCTCCCCGCTCCGGCAGACCCCGGCATCCTGCGAGAACAGTAGCGGTCATGAGGCTTCTCCCACCAATTGGGAAAGGGCCTTCATGCGTGTGTCATCCTGAACAGAGCGCAGCCCCGTGAAGGATGACAAGATGCCGCTGGTAGTCCACGTCGTCCTCTCCGCCACGGCTCACGACACCTCCATCAGGAAGGCATTCGCCCCCCCGCCGGCCTTGCGGACGCAGACGCAGATTCCCCTGTCGCTCGTCTCGGAAACCAGCAGCTCGATCTCGTCGCCCAGGAAGACCTCCGCCAGGTAGGTGAGCTGGATCGAGTGAATCTCCGGCAGGTTGCCCAGCTTGCGATGCACTGCGTCGAAGGCCCAGCGGACGTACTCGGTGTTGTTCACGTGTCCGTTGAAGTCGAGGGCACTGAACGGGACACGGAGCGCATTGACCGCCGCATACCCCTCGACGGGCGTCAGTCGCGTCGGACGGAGAGCCAAAGCCTTGGGACCATCCGGCGGGAGGTTCAAATCGAGCCGGTCCAGGTTCTTCGGACGTCCGTTTCGCCTGTCCAGGACCATCCAGTCGCTGGCGGCCCGGAAGTACTCTCCGACGTCGGGCGAACCACCGGTGAACTCGCGCGATGCGATCACCCGCGTGCAGCCGCTCGGCCAAGTGCGAACGACCAGGCAGTCCTGCCATCGGGGCATCCGCCTGACCTCGATTCGCAGGTTCACCAGGACCCAGAGGCAGTTGCGCTCCTCCAGTTCGCGAAACCCAACGCCCAACTGCTCCGCATGACAGGCGGCAGCCTCCTGCAGGTACTGCATCAGCGCATTGGGTTTGATAAGCCCGTCCGGCCGGCAATCATGCATTCTTATCGCAAAACGGTCTTCCCTCGGGCACACGACGCGAGCGTCCTCCTGACACAGGGTTTCCTTCTGGTTCGTCATGGGCGTCCATTATGGCCCTCCACTCGGTCCAGGACAAGATCCAGCGTGATCTTCGTTGGCCCAATCAATGCCGGCGTCCTTTTGTCGCTTTTTTTTTGACGATTCTCCTTGACAACTCCGGCATAGGAGTGTATGAGAGCATCGTATGTCGGCCACGGCGGCAGGAGTACGCCGTGGGAGAAGGGCCGGCCCGCTGCTGGGGACAGTCGGGATCTCGGCTCGCAACGGATTGCAGCGACAGGAATGCAGGGAGGAGTCTGCGAACAGCAACCTACCAACGCCAGCGTGGGACAGAGACAGTCCACACAGGGACGCGCATGAGTTCGTGACACACAGTCTCACTGCATCCTGACGACGCACATGAACACAGCGGCCGTGAGGCCGCGAATACCCAGGGAAGGGAACCATTCGGGGAGCAAGGAGGTGAAAGATGACCACGGCAATGGTTGCATAGAGGCGGAACAGGTTCCATGCCGGTCGAGTCTGAGTGGACTCAACCGCACATGTAGTATCCGCCGCGTGCCGTAGGGAGTGAGGCTTCTTTCCTGTGATTCGCTTGAGCGGGCCGTTGTGGTTGTCGGGGTCTTCTGATGCAGCGGCTGTGGAGAGTCTATCCACACGGTGAGACGCACGATCCCGGCAAGATGCGATGAGGACGGACGAATCCGGAAGGCTTGCGATCCGACGTGCCGCGGCATAAATGCAAGGAGAGTTGTAGACATGAAAACGATGTTGTTGGTTGTGGTGTTGGCTGCCGCCTCCTGTCCCGGACTGCTCCACGCAACCCCTGCTTCCTATGGGGGATCACTTCACTGGACTGGCGGAATCGGCAATCCCTTGATCGTGAACAGCGTGGGCGAGGATGCCGGATGGCTGTCCACAGACACGACCATCAGTTGGACGGTGGACAACACGACCACGCCGGGCTTGTGGCACTACGAATACACGATCACGGTCCGAGATGGAGGGACCCTGGCTACGGACATCCAGTGCGTGATCCTGGAGACATCCTCTACATTCGGGTGGGAGAATCTGGATTCGGTGGGCACGACGCCTGCCGATTGGCTTGCCGGCGTCACAATCGATTCGTTCAGTCGGTCGAAGATTCAGAACCTGCCGAGCGATGTCTATGGCATCATGTTCTGCACCGCGGCGGTCGATCCGACGACCTTGACCATCCGCTTCGACTCGGACCGGGAGCCGGTCTGGGGCGACATCTACGTCCGCAGTTTCACGTATGATGGCAGCTACAACACGATGCACAACGCCGGATGGATGTGGACTGACATGGACCCGAACGCGCCCGCGAGCAGCGGGAGCGTCGAGAACCACCTCCTGGTTCCAGACACTGGACCAGGTTCGGACGGGAGGGTTCCCGTGCCCGCGGCAGCACTGCTGGGCGCCTTGGGCGTCGCCATCACCGGATGGCTCCAGGGCAGACGCCGGCTCTGAGTCAGCCTGGCATTGGTGAGACAGCACGGCAAGGGCATACCGACCACGCGCCAATCCACTGCATGAACGGTTCTTCGGTCGCGGCGTGCGGCGAGGAAATGACTGTGAATCGCCCCCGGGCACCAGGGTGGCTCGGTATGCCACCGAACCGCCCCGGTGTCCGCGGCGTGCGGACGTATCCTGTGCCGGTACGCCTGAATGGGAAATCAGGACTCAGGACGGGTGAAACCGTCCTCGTGTTCGACAGATGTTGACTAACCGCTTACACGGCACGATTGCGGCGAAGCCAGCCAACCAGCGCGGTGCCCAAGCTGCCCAGGATCACAGCGCCCGGAGCGGGAATCGTCGGTTCAGGCGGTTCCGGCGGCGTGGACACTTCTTCAGCGGCAAAAGCCTTGCCATTGGCCGTAGCGGACAACACCAGAGTACCCCAGTTGCTGCCGCCGGTGGCGTGCAGAGGCGTCGTCACCGAGAGGGAACCCGCGATCGTCGTGTCGAGATCCGCGCCATCCTCGAAGTACAGGGGCCCTGTGGTCGCAACGGCGCTGTCCACAACTGCCCCTTGAGCGTTCAGAATCGCCAGGGTAACGGTGACGTCGCCGGACGCCCAGTCATCCACGATGTCCGTGATCAAATCGGCGTCCAGACTGAAATCCAGCGTGTAGGTCGCGAGAGTGCTTGCTGATGCCATCCACTGAATCGTCCATGACTGGCCGATGACTGCAGAATCCGCCTCGGGCACACCGTCGGCCACCGTGTCCAGGACGTCCAGAAGCTCCGGAACGCTCAAGTTCACTGTGGTCCAACTCGCCGCGTTGTAGCCGGTCTTGCTCAGCGACGCGCTGATATTGAAAAAATGAGTTTGGGACGCATGGCTCGTCGCGGTCAGTCCCAGGACCATCGTCGCAGCCAAGCCCAACAAGAATAGCTTCTTCATGTCTTCATCTCCATAATACTCAACACCGCCTTTCTTTACCAAGCCCGAAGGCTCTCTTGGACGGCGCCTACATCGGCAACCGCCAGTACGAATGCGCCTTCTACGCCTTGTACCCTCCTATTACAGGTTTTTCATCGGAGTCCCGGCCCCTGACTTCGGTGCCAGACCCGCCGGCGAGGCAGCCGCGGCCGGTCTCCATCTTTCTTTGTGAACGCGGACAAACTGCCGCCCGTTCCATGTCCCTGTTTCTCTAGAGATCTCCTTTCCTCCAACGCAGGCCCCGAGGCAGACGAAATGCCCGCCCCGCGGGCGCAGACCCGAAGGCAACAACAGGTCGTCCTTGCTGAATTCGATCGCAAATGCCAAGTGGTGGGGTATTTTCCCTCCTCCCGTGAGGTACCCATCAAGCTTACGATATTATGATACACCTTGCGACCAACCCATGTCAAGTGTCTGGCCGGGATTTTTGGGAAAAAGAGCCTCGCAGCATCGCATGGCGACATCCACCCCGCAGAGGCAGATGCAACCCCCATCTTGACGATCCATCCGCCCCTTGCATAATAGACATTCGCGTCGCGGGCGTGTGATGAAGCCAAAGACCCTGTTTGGATCGATCGAAAGGCTGACGATGAGAAGAACGATAGTACCCGGGCTGCTGTTGTCGATGGTTGTCTTGACGGGCTGCCAGACCAAGCGGGTTGTCACCAAGCCGCAGTACGACAGGCCCTTGCCGCCGGGACAGTTGGCCCTCCGCAAGGTCGAGGACCCGAGCCTGTACCCGGATTTCACAGGCGGTTGGCGGGATCTGGACAGCCTCAGGACCGCGATTCGCAACAGCCTGAACTACTTCGCCAAGCCGTCGAGCAGGCAATTCTACCCCTACGACCGGATCAGCCATGACCAGGCGGTCGCCAGCCTGCAGGAGTTCCTCAGGCTCCTCGACTCCGGGGCAAGGCCCGAGGAGATCAACGGCCTGATTGCCGCCGGCTTCGACGTGTACGAGTCTGTCGGCTGTGATGACCAGGGCACGGTCCTGTTCACCGGCTACTACACACCCATCTTTGAGGGCTCGCGCGAGCAGACCGATCAGTTCCGCTACCCGCTGTACAAGGCGCCGACGGACCTGGTCAAAGGACCGGACGGCGAGACGCTCGGTCGCCGGGGGCCCAGCGGACAGATCACCCCCTACCCGGCGCGAGCCCAGATCGAGGAATCGGGCATGCTCAAAGGACAGGAGCTGATCTGGCTGGGCGATCCGTTCGAGGCCTACATCGCCCACGTGCAGGGTTCCGCCAAAGTCCGCCTCCGAGACGGCCGGATTGTCACGGTCGGCTACGCCGCCACCAACGGGCACGAATACGCCAGCGTGGCCGAGCGTCTTGTGGCCGACGGCAAGATCGCCGCGGATCGAATCAGTCTGGCGACCATGATCGCCTATTTCAAAGAGCACCCCGAAGAAGTGAACGCCTGCGTGCGAGCGAATCCCCGCTACGTGTTCTTCCAGAGCAGCGAAGGCACTCCGCGAGGCAGTCTCAATGAGCCGGTGATCCCATGGCGAACCATTGCCACGGACAAATCCATCTTCCCCCGCGGCTGCCTGACGTTCCTCTCGACGACCCTGCCTTCGATCCAGGCCGGTCGGATCTCCATCGAACCCTATGGAGGCTTCGCTCTCGACCAGGACACCGGCGGCGCCATCCGCGCCCCGGGCCGTTGCGACATCTACATAGGCGAGGGCGACGAGGCCGGACAACTGGCCGGACAGACCTATCAGGAAGGCCGCCTCTACTACCTCTTTGTCAAGCCCGAATCTCTCGCGCCCGAGCCCCTGACCGGCACCGATCCCAGCGCCAGCCGGTAGTCCGTCCCGCCGACGGGCGCGACGACGCTTCCATCGACGACACCCTGACGGCTCCGACAAACCTGCCCAAAAGAGAGGCCCCGCGACATGTGGCGGGGCCTTTGCGTTCGGACCGCGTCACTCCTTATGCAGGCGTGACATTGGTGGCCTCGGGTCCTTTGCGACCCTGGCCCTTGTTGTACTCGACCGCCTGGCCTTCGTGCAACGTCTTGAATCCCTCGCCGGCGATATTGGAATGGTGGATAAACAGCTCTTCGCTGCCGTCATCGGGGGTGATGAATCCAAAGCCCTTCTTCTCGTTAAACCACTTCACTGTTCCTCGTGCCATAACCGGTTCTCCCTGGGACCTCGGCATGGTCCCTGCACTATTCTCTCCCCTGCTTGCTGCTTGTTACTTCGGGACTACATTCGTCGCGCACGGGCCCTTGCGTCCCTGGCCGACGGTGAACTCCACCTTTTGCCCTTCGTTGAGCGAGGCGTAGCCCTGAGTCCTGATCTCCGAGTGATGGACAAACAGATCGTCGCCGCCCTCGTCGGGGGCGATGAAACCGAAGCCCTTGTCCGCGTTGAACCACTTCACTGTACCTTGTGCCACTGGATCTTCTCCCGAGCCCACACGGGCTCCAAACACGTTCCCTCTATTCTATGAAGGGGTAAACTCCGAGGGAGGAAAGTATACACCTTTTTACAGAGTATCCACTATATCGCGCGGCCGACGCAGTGGGTATATAATAAATCGCAAAACGCAGAAATTTCGCGATGTCCCACGTAGGGAAATTCCTTACCCACAGGGAGCATGTTGTCCCATTATGGGACGCAAGTGGCACGCGGCGGGCTCTCGCCGATCTGGTGTCCCCTACTGCTCGCGGTATTTCCACTCGAAGTTGCAGATGTCGTCCGCGGTGCCGTACAGGCCGTCCCGACCGGCACTGATGAGGATATAGGAGTCTCGCCTGAAAGGCTGGATCTCGGACGTAATCAGCGTGTTCTCTGTGTTCAAGTAGAACCGATTCGGATCGCTGAGCGGATGAACCTTCCCAGGCTGGCCTGGGACCCCCAAGGCAACCAACATTTGATTGTCTGCCGACCTGTAGAAGTCGTTTGGATCATCCGGCGCATGCGCGGTCCCAAATCGATTGGCCCTGTAGTAGAGGATGGGCATCCCCGTCTTGGCACCGCCGGGACGCGTTCTCTCGAATGCATCACATAGAACCAGGACATCCTCTGGAAACAACCCGGTGTTCTCTTTGCCGTAGATGTCCACGAGTCGACATGGATTGGCGAATTCGGCTGGAATGTACGGTCCCTTTCTGGCTCGGAGGGTGTCGGCGGCGGGAGACACAATGGCGGGATAAAGCGGTGTGAGCGTGTTCGGGTCCAGGCCGTCCTGTCGGAAGGCCGACCGGGAGTGCCACCCGTGTAAATCCCGACCCATCAGAGCTTCGGCCAGTTTCATGGCCCCGCAATACGGTTTGCCGGTGGAGTCGTTGGCGTCGGATGGAGGATAGTCCAGGAACTCATTCCTGAAGAGCTCAGTGGCCGCGTCAATCGAGCGCAACTGAGCCTCCTGACGCAACTCGATGGGATAGCTGTGCGCACGGTCGAGAGATGGTATTGCGACGAGAACAATGAAGAGCAGCAGCATCCCGAACAACACGACTCGGACAGGCCGTCGGCCCAATGTCCCATGTCTCATGGTCTTCTCCCTCTGTGTTCCGCTGACTTACATCTCTCCTACACTCAGCCCTCGATGACTTCGACCTTCTCCGGGCGGAGGCGTTCGAGCTCGGGGAGCTGGTTCTTGCCCATCCGCACGTCGATGATGGCCTGGCCGTCGTCGTATCGCTCGTTGACGATCTGGCCGTAGGTGCGAAGGAAGCTCTGCACCTTGCCGTTCGCCTGGCTGGTGGTGACGCGAAGCACCAACTCGCGGCCCTTGTAGTGCCGGGTGATGGCGAGGGCCAGCTCGTCCAGGCCCAGGCCGGTCCTGGCCGAGATGGTCACAGCGTCCGGGTGCAGCGTCTGGAGCATCTCCAGCGGACTGACGTCCGTGATCGCATCGACCTTGTTGAAGACCTCCAGGACGGGCTTGTCCTCGCAACCGATCTCCGACAGGACGCCGTTGACCGACTCGACCTGGGCCACAACGTCCGGGTTGGACACATCGATCACGTGCAGCAGCAGATCGGCGAACACCGCCTCCTCCAGCGTCGCCTTGAACGAAGCCACGAGCTGGTGCGGCAGGTTCCGCACGAATCCGACCGTATCGCTCAGAAGCACCTCGACGCCCCGGGACAGCGACCACTTCCTCGTCTTGGTGTCCAGCGTGGCGAAGAGGCGGTCTTCGACGAAGGTCCCCGCGTCGGTCAGGGCATTCAGCAGCGTGCTCTTGCCGGCGTTCGTATAGCCGACGATGGAGACCTGGAAGAAGTCCTTGCGGCCGCGGATCTCGCGGAGCTTCCGCTCGTCGATCCCCTCCAGCTCCCGTTTGAGCTCGTTGATTCGCTTGCTGACGAGCCGACGGTCGATTTCCAACTGCTGTTCGCCGGGCCCGCGGACGCCGATAGCGCCGACCGCTCCCGCCGCCGGACCGCCGCTGGCGCCGGTCACCGTGTCCAGGTGCGACCACATCCGCGTCAATCGCGGATACGTGTACTGCAACTGGGCCAGTTCCACCTGGAGCTTGGCCTGCTTGGTCTGTGCCCTCGTGGCGAAGATATCCAGAATCAGCTCGCTGCGGTCCACCACCTTGGTCTGTGTCACGGTCTCCAGCTCGCGAATCTGGGCGGGCGACAGGTCGTTGTCGAAGATGATGACATCAGCGTTGAACCGCTTGACTCGCCCGGCTAGCATCTCGACCTTGCCCTTGCCGAGGTAGGTGGCGGGATTGATCGTGCGAATCCTCTGCTGAAAACGATCGACGACAATGGCCCCGGCGCTCTCGGCCAGCGAGGTCAATTCCGCCAGGTTGTCGTTGTAGTCTGAACGCGGCAATACAGCGGCCACCAGGATGGCTCGCTCCTTCCTGACTCTCAGGGTCTCCCGAAGCTTCTCCAACGAAGATCCAACCTCCAAATCACAGGTTCCCGTGGCGTGTTGAACCCCGAACCGGGGAGGCCGACAGGGCTTGTCGGGCCTGTAAAGAGCATACCCCGTCGGCGGCGGATTTCACGAAAAATATCGCGGCGCATTTTTAGGACTTGAAAATCGCGAGGGCGCGTGCTAGTGTATTGGTTTTCCATCCTGCACGGCAGGGTGTCTTGCAGTCGCAAGGTCTGGGAACGATCACGGTTTTAAGGAGTGCACATGCTCAAAGTAAAGATGCGATCAGGCGAGTCCGTGCAACAGATGATTCGGCGTTTCAAGAAACTCTGCGAAAAAGAGGGCTTGATTCGCGATATGAAGCGGACGGCCTACTACGAAAAGCCGTCGGAGCGGGAACGACGTCGGATGCGGAAGGCCCAGCGGATCATTCGCCACTGAACCGTCCCTTTCTCCTCGAATTAGATGCAAATCATTCATGGACAAGCACTTGTGACGCTTGTCCATTCGCTCCCAGTGGATTGTGAGACCGTTTCCAATCTTCCGTCCGTGACGGGCTTGCGGGGAGTTCTTCTGCCCTGCGTCCGCCGGACATGCCAGGCACACGCGTGAGATTGCCCCGCGGATTTCGACCCCACCCTTGCCGGCATGGACGTCAGGGCGTCAGCCCTGTGTTCCGGATCCGGTCCACCGTGTCCTTCGCCTGCGCCCCGAGCCGCTTGAAGACCACATGATATGCCGGCCGACAGGCCTCTTCGAACTCGCGTCTGTCCGGCCGGGTGATTTCCATACCCGAGTCCTGAAGCAGGCCCTCCAACTCGATGTCGCGATGCTTCATGAACTCCAGTTGCCAGCGGCTCGATTCCGCGAAGCACTCGCGAAAGACCTGTCGATCTTCGTCGGACAGCGTCTGCCAGAATGACTCGCTGATGAGCACGTAGGCCGAGTTGTAGATGTGGGCGGTCATCGCGAGGTGCTTCTGGGCCTCGAACAGCCGGCCCGACCAGATGTTCTGGAGCGGGTTCTCCTGGCCCTGGACGGTCCCGAGCAGAAGAGCCGCGTACAAGTCGGAATACGGCATCGCGACGGGGTCGGCGCCGAGGGCTCGCATGGTCTCGATCTCGGCAGGGTTTTCCGGCACGCGAGTCTTGAGGCCCGCGAGATCCGAGGGCCGATAGATCGGCCGTCGGGAGTTCGTGATATGACGAAACCCGTTCTCGTAGACGCCGATCAGTCGAAACCCATGTCGTGGCAACGACTCCGCCAGTCCCGCCATCACCGGCCCGGCAAGGACCTCCATCGCGTGTTCCCGGTCGCGGTACAGGTAGGGCATCTCGAAGAGCGTAAACCGTGGATCGTAGGTGTTCAGCAGGCCGGTGACGGTCATCTCCGTCGTTCCCAGCGTGAGCATCTCCTGGAGCACCTTCTCGCTGCCGAGCTGGCCGCCGCAGTAGACCTTGACGTGGAACCGGCCGTCGGTCCTCGCTTCGAGGTCGCGTCCGAACCGCATCAGCGCCCGAGTGAAGGAGTGCTGTCGCGAGTGGTCTACGCCGACCTTGACGAGGCGGGCGCTGCCGCCCGTTTCATTTCGTGTTCGGATCTCGGCCGGCTCGCAGGCTGGCGGCAGCTCAGGCGGCGAGGCAACCGCCGCTCGCGGCAGGAACAGGTCAGGCACGAACAGCACCAGGCGTTCCCCGTACGTAATCGCCATCAGCGTGGCGACCAAGGGAATCAGGAAAGGGAGAATGGCCCGCATCAGGACCTCCGGCTTGAGCTTGCCGACGTGGCTCAGGATGAACAGGCACATCCCCATCGGCGGCGTCACCACCCCGATCATGAGATTGACGGCCATGATGACCCCCAGGTGAACCGGGTCCACACCCACCTCGGGCGAGGTCACCAGCGGATAGAGGATCGGGATGAACAGGATCAGGACGGCCCCCGTTTCCACGACGGCCCCCAGCAGCAGCAGCAGGAGGTTGAGCATCAGCAGGACCACGTACTTGTTGTGCGTGAATGCCAGCACCGCGGCGCCCATCTTCTCCCCCACGTCCGCAACCGAAAGCTGGAAGGAGAAGACCGAGGTGGTCGAGATGATGAACGTCACCACGGACGTCGCGATCATCGCATCGACGAAAATCCCCGGCAGGTCACGGACCTTCACCGTGCGATAGAGGAACAGACTGATCGCCAGGGTGTACGCCGCAGCCACCGCGGCCGCCTCCGTCGGCGTGAATCGCCCGGTGACCATCCCGCCCAACATGAAGACGGGCATCAACAGCGGCACGATCGCCCGGCGTGTGCCGACCAGCTTCTGGCGCAAGCTGGGCCTCCGATCTCGCGGGTAGTTCCTCGCGCGGGCCATGCAGTGGATCAGGACCATCAAGGCCAAGCCCATGAGCACGCCCGGCACGATCCCGCCCAGGAACAGCCGGCCGACCGATTCCTCCGTCATCGCAGCGTAGATGACCAGCGGGATACTCGGCGGGATGATCGGCCCGAGCACGGAGGCCGCGGCGGCGACAGACGCGGCAAAGGGTACGTCGTAGCCGTTTTCCCGCATCGCCCGGACTTCGATCTCGCCAAGCCCACCGGCCGTCGCGACTGCCGAACCGTTCATCCACGCAAAGAGCATGCTGGCCACGACGTTCGCGTGGGCCAGCCCGCCGGGGATGCTGCCGACCCAAACGCGTGCACACTTGAAGAGCCGATCCGTGATCCCGCCGGCGTTCATCACCCGACCGGCCAGCAGGAACAACGGGATCGCCAGGAAGACAAACCGGTCGATCCCATTGACCATCTTGTGCGGGATCGCAGCCAGTGGAATGTCGCTGAACACCGCCAGCGAGACGCAACAGCCGATGCCGATGGCCAATGCGACGTGCGTGCTGATCGCCACCAGGATTGCGGAGAAGATGACGAGGGTCAGGATCATCCGCCGCCCTCCGGCGCGGACCTCGCCCACGGTTCCACGAGCGACTCGGCCGTGTACGAGAGCAGACACAGGCACAGAATCGGGACGGGCACGTAGAACCACGCCTGTGAGATGCCCAGGATGGGCAGGACCGTCGGCCACAACAGCCGGCAGACGCGGATCGACTGCACGAGCACGATGCCTGCGAACGCCAGGACGAGCAGGTAGTTGATCCCCGCAAGGCGCCGCTGCCAGGAGGCTGGGACCTTGTCGAACAGCAACGTGAAGCCGATGTGTGCCCTCCGGCGGTACGCCAGGGCCGCGCCGAGGAAACACGACCACACGAAGAACAGCCGGCTCAGCTCGACCGAGGAGTGGATCGGGCGCATCCCGACGGAACGAGCCGCCATGGCGACCATCACAACGGCGAAGAATGCCATCGCCGAGGCGGCCGTGCCCACGTACAGCAGACGGTCGAAGAACAGGTTCACCCGTCGCAAGGTCGCGATCATAGAATCCGATCCCTCACAGGAACCTCTCCCCGCACAAGCGCCGTGTCAGAGAACGCACGATCCGCTATTGCGCGAAGAACGTCGTCGCCGACTGCTCCGGAGCGTCGTAGAGGATCGTGCCGTTCTCCAACGCCGCCTGGCCCACCGGTTCGTAGCGATCGAGGTCGTCGGCCGTACGGAAGAGTCCAAACGAACTGCAGCCGAGTCCGAGCACCTTCACGGCCACCTTCCTCGCCTCGCCGAGATTGACGAGGACGAAGGCGTCCGGATGCTCCGTGCCGTTGCTGGCAAACCCGATCACCGCGATCTCCGAATCCATGGCGAACGTCCTGACCACCGCCATTCCCGGCTGCCCGGCCCGCGCGAGCTGCTTGTAGTAGTGATAGCCCCGCTGGACCTCGCAGGAGCCGTCCTCCGCCACGCGGAATGCGGTGCCGGGGTTCGGGTCGCCGCCGACCCATTTGACCGGGCGCTGCATGCAGGCCCAGGGGATGATCGCGTTGACCTTGGCGGTGTAGATGTTTCCGTGCATTTCCTTGACGTTCGCGGCGTCCATCTTGCTCCAACTCGTCGAAGTCACCCAGGCGTGCAGGTCGGGCCGCTTCTCACGGAGCGTGTCCGTGCCGAGACTGCGGTGCTCACCGAACCAGCGCCCGTACGTGCCGGCGTAGAAACCGTGCGAGGTGATCAGGCCCAGGCTCGCCAGGGCATCGGGGTCGTCGGCAATCGCGTCCGCGTACCCCCAGGCGCTGAAGCGATACCAGTTCGTGCACTCCCCTGGGGTGACGCCGACGTCCCGGAGGCCCGCCGCGTCCAGCATCGGACGCAGGATCTTGATGAAGTCCACGACCTGCTCCGGCGGCCAGAACAGATTATAGTCGTGCCCGGTCCCGATATTGCCGCTCGCGCCATCCGTGGGCCAGCGGGACCAGTCCTCGCCCTCGTTGTGCAGCGAGAGGTACCGGACGGGGAACCCCTCCTGGTCGCGGAGATATCGCACCCAGTCGATCATGTACCGCGCCAGGTCGTCCTTTCGGGCAGGGTCCAGGTCCCGACCTCGCATGAACTTCTGCTTCGTCGCCCAGGCGGGCGGGCCGTAGAGCGTCGTGATGATCGTCAGATCGTCGCCGCGGGCGCGGGTCCGTTTGAGACCTTCCCGCACGAAGTACCGCATCCATCGCGTCGTGGTCTTGTGGTCGAAAGGCCCATCGGGCTCACGCTGGTGGTACGGATCGAGGAACATCTTGACCAGTCCCGGCTTCAGGCCGTCCTCGCCGAAGACCATGTCGATGACCTGCTGACGCTGCTCCTCGGTCATCAGGCTCAGGCCCCCATACTCCTGCGGGTCCTGCGCGTAGTCGATGGCCTGGGCCACCTCGACGTAGTTGACGCCAAAGCCGTCCCAGACGCGGACGTGCTTGGAGAAATCCACTCCGGCGCGGACCGCGGTGAAATCCGCGGCCTGCCCAAACGCGTTCGCGCAGACCGCAAGCGATGCGGCCATCGCACACGCTATTAGTCCCATCCGTCCCATTTGCCTATCCTTCTCTACACCACCTGGGCCTTGAACCCACAGAGCTGGCAGAAGTCGCGGACCCGCTCCTTGTAGTCGCCGTAGAAGAAGATCTGGTGAAAACCTGGGAAGCTCAGGACCTCCTGGTTGCCGTCGAACTTGACCTTGACCGAGACGACGCATCCGCCGCTGGGCGGGACCTCCTTGTTCTCGACCACCGTGCCGGCTGAGACCAGCACCGTCGATGGCGTCTGCCCGTCCCCCGGCAGCAGATCGATACTGCTGACCCGCTGCCCTTTTCGCCAGAGGGTTCGCGGGACCGCGTCGCGGTTGCCGTGATGGTGCTTGATGTCGAAGGGTTCGGGCGGCTCGCTGAAACCGTTCAGGCGGGTCGGGCACGAGCAGTGGGCGCCGATGATCGTGTCGTCGGCGGTGTCCGCCACCGGGTCCTGCTGGAAGCCTGGCCGGTCGAACAGGTAATGCGTCATCACGAGCGATGCGACCGCGCCGACATCGGCCTCACAGGCGGCCGGGATGCCGTCGTCGTTCATCCGCGACCACGCGATGCAGGGCAGGCTCACGTCGATTTTGCCCAGCGCACCGAGGCAGTCCATCGTGATCGCGTCGCCCCCCTCGCGTTCGAGGATCCGACCGGCAACGTAGTAGCTCTTGAGCCCGTTGATGACGTCCTGGCGGGTGGCCCGGACTCGCTTTCGCGCGCGGCGCATGTACTGGTCGGCCATCTTCAGGATCTCTTCCCCGTCCGGGGTTTGTCGGTATTCCTCGATGAACGACGAAGCAGGGATGTGCCGCAGCGTGATCCCGGTGTCTGCGAGCGTCGCGTCGTAGCGTTTGTCGCCCTTGATGACGACGCAGCAGGTGCGGCGCATCCTGGCCCTGGCACAGAGCATCTTCATGCCGTAAGCCGCCTGGCTGAAGTCGTCGGTCGAGTAGACCACGCAGCCCGGCGCCGCGGCCAGACTGGCGGTGTTCGTCGTGAAGGACGACCCCAGCGGCGAGTAGACAATCGAAGGGATCTTGCTCTCGGCCACCTTCTTCGCGGTCGGCCAGGCGTGCTGCTGGCGATCCAGCGTGACCAGCACGAGCCCATCGACGTTGGCTGCCTGAGCCTGGGCAATCCAGGCATCTGCCTCCGCCAGGCTGTAGATAGGTTCCTCTCGCAGACTGAACTGGGTCCCGATCCGGCCGGCGGTCTCGGCCATTTTGGCGGAGTACGTCTCGCGGGCCGCCTGGCCGTCATAGACCGCGCCGGGCCAGAGCATGCCGTAGTCTTCCTGCCGACGGACGAAGGCCGCCCAAATCGTGGGTCGGCACTTCGATGCGGGTCCGCACTGGCGAATCCGCTCGGCGCCCGACGGCTCCCTGCCCATCGCGGCGTGTCCCGCCAGCAGCGACGAACCGGCCAGAAACGCCGTCGAACCCACGAGGAACTCGCGACGGCTCAGACACTCGCCTTCACGACAATGCAGCGGACACCGTCCATCGGTCATGGCAACCTCCCGCAACCGGAAACAACCAGCAGTCCCGCGAGGGCCACCGAACACACCCCGCGCGGTTTGCAGGAGTCATCCTATGCCCTGGCCCTCCAAAACTCAAGGACCAACCGGCCAGAAGACCGTGTCGCCCTTGTCGGCCCACATCTTGGGCTCGCCGTTCGTGGAGGTCCCCCGCCGAACGCCATCATCCGCACGGTTCTTGCCCCAGCTATGGAGCGTGAATCCGTCGGCTGTCCTGGCATACGTGAGCGGGCCCTTGCCGAACGGGTCGTCGGGCACGCTGGCCAGGAGCCCCGCTGCGACGAGGTCTTCGAGCCGGTCGGGGTACGTGCCTCTCTCGGCTTTGCAGCGATGAATGGCCACCGTCGCGACAAGAGCCGCCTCTTCCGTCCTGCTCTGCCAGACCAGTTGCGATAACCCTTCATAGGCAGGAGAGACCGTCGAGATCAACAGGCCCAGTTTCTGCATCTGTATGGCGGCACCTTCGCCTGGGAAGAACCCGGCTTCGCCAAGGGGCTTCCCCAATGCCGCCTGGACCTGCTCGAAATAGGCATCGACCATTGTCATCGCTTCGCGCCGGTCGGGGTAATCGAATAGGAGCATCCGAGCCAGATTGCCTCTCCAATCTCCGGCCGCGAAGAAGAAACCGTACCGCAAGGCCCGGCCTCCGCCATGCCCGTCGTCGGTGAAAGTGCGTTGAATGTCGTCGTAGAAGGAGGCCTTCTCGCCGTCAAGACTGATGAGCGTTCGGTCGCCGGCAAAGAGTGAATCGAGTCCGCTCTGTACGCGTTGCAGGATCTCATTGGAGATGTCCGGCTTTCGAAGCAAGCCATACACCGCGTCCCGGCCGAGCTCCCCGATACGCCGAGCGACCAACTGATCGAGCAAGAGTCCCTTGCCCTCCAAATGCCTCGCGAAACGCAGGATGACAAGTGCATCGCCGATTGCCTCATCGACCGCGCCGACACGAACCTGGCGCGCCACCCAGTCGCGCATCGCATGGGCAATGGATTCGTAGCCAGAGATTGTCTTCATCGCCTCGGGTACGACATTGACTGCCATCCAGAGGAATGGGGCCTTCTGCTCTTCGTTCACGTCGTAGACCGGCCAGTAGTGGGCCGTCGCGGCGCCCTTGCGGACCAGATCGAGTGCCGGCTTGTTCTCGGCCAGCCAATCGGTGAGCGACTGGAAGTCCGCTTCGTTGCAGTCGCGGATCGTCCAGCCCGGCAGTTCGCGCCTGGTTTCCAGCGCTGCGGGGGGCTTGACGTAGAGCTTGGCCGCCTGGTCGTAGTACTGCTTTGCGTTCTCGACGCCCTTCTGGGAGGGTCGCCATCGTTCGCTGAGCCACTGGGCATAGTCCACCTTCACGGTCGGCTTTCCAACGAACAGCGGCAGGGAACACAATACGCAATAGAGAATCAACACGCTGAGCGACTGCACGCTGCGGACGAGCACCTTGAACCACAGGGGCCAGCAGCGCTTCTTCGCCCGCCTGCACAGGACCGCCAAGAGCTTCGGATCGCCGAACTCCCCGATCAACTGGCGGGCCATTTGCTCTCGTTCCTGTGGGCCCTTGCACTCCCGCAAGTGGTCCTCAAAGTGCGCGGTCAGCTCCGCTTGCACCTCTTCACAAGCACGCCTGCGATACCGCATCCTACGGATGACTTCCGCGATGAAGTTCGACACGGATGGAGGAAGGTCAGAAGGTCTCATTTCTCCGCACCGTCCTTTCGATTCACAGGCTGTTCACGCCTCCAGAAGTTGACGGTGTCTGGAGGCCTGAGTCCTATCCCTTGCTCGATTCCTTCGATGAGCGAAATCACGGTTTTGTACGCAAGTTGAACCCGGACGAAGTCCACGCTATCGATGTTGTCCCTCTCTGTGTGGATAGTCGGGGGATCGGGCATTGGGTGCGTGGTGATCTTGATGCCCGTCTCAATGAACGCTCCCCCTGTCGGGCTGAGCCACCTACCCCCAAGCTCGCCGGTCTTGTCTCCGACATAGTCAATCTCGATCACGTGGACAGGCTTCCGGCCGGATTCCCTCCTATGAGGCTGAATGGCCGAACCGATCTTTCTACCGGTTTCCTCGTCTCCATAGGCCAAGAACAGATAACCGTGATGTGTCTCCTCATCTCGGATGGTCCTTGCCGTCTTGGCCACCAGAATACAGGCAAGCATGTTGTCCAGAATACCTTGGGAAGGCCCGTTGACCTTGTCGTAATGGGCGCCGACCGCCACGTAATCCGCGGAAAGGCCCTCCTTGAATGTCACGACATCTCCCTCTTCTGTAACGATAGGATCGAACCCGGCGTCACGGAATAACCGGACACAGATCTCTCTTCTGCCTTCCCGTGTACTCAGTCCCGTTGCAGCAAGGCTGCGGGTTTCCATGACGATTTCCTCCAACGGAACGGGTAGCATTTTCGTCTCCACATCACCGGCCGTTGCGAACGTGGTCTCGTCCCTGAACCGCTGCTCCACGACGGCGGTCGGGATGCCGGGAAGCATCTTGGGCGGTCTGGTAAAATGATATGACACGCCCAGACTGAGCACCGTGACAAGCACCAACGGCAGGACTACGGCTACAACGATGAATCTCGCCCTGGTTCTCATCGCAGGATTCCTTTTCCGGTCTTCTCACAGGGCTGCCTTCAGCGCCCCGCCGAAGAGCAGGTCCAGGCCTTTGGCCAAGCCCTGGAGCTGTGCCTTCTGACTGGCGAGTTCCTGCTCGCCCTTGCCTGTGATCGAGTAGTAGCGTCGGTTCCGGCCGGAGTCGGTCGTCTCCCACTTGGCCGCGACGAGCTTCTTGGCCTCCAGGTTATAGAGAAGCGGATACAGCGTCCCCTTGCCGAGCGTGAGAATGTCGCCGCTTCGCTGCTCGATCGCCTGGCTGAGCTCGTAGCCGTACATCGGCCCGCGCGACAGGATCTGCAACACCACCACCGGGGCCACCCCCTTGAGCAACTGACTCTCGAACTTCATGTCAACCTCCTGGCCTGCGCCACTTGAATCATATCTTGGTTCACCTAGTATGTTAAGCCTACTATGCGATGTCAACCATAAAAATGGCTTGGACGGCAATTTTTCGGCTCATCCGGATTTCGCGTACTTCGGTGGTTCTTGGGGACCCATGGTATGGATAAGAGAGCGACGCACCCGGCAGGCGGCGTCGGCATACCCTGTGCAAGCGAGCACAAACGGGTCTCACCGGGGTTCCCGCCGACCGATCCAGAAAGGCCCAAGACATCCGCACTGGCGTGTCCTGCTGCCCACCCGCCATGCTATTGGCTGAAAGCGGAAAACCTCCCTTGCACGACCGCTTCGGGCGTGCCTGGATCACGAAAGTACGCAAGAACCGGATGAGACAATTCTTCTTGCCTCATTTGGCAGGACAACACCTGACGGCAGGCGGCGCCACAATCGCTGAGGACTCAAGAGCACAGAACGCAGATACGTGTTCGCATCATCACTGGCAGGTTTCGCCCCCTCACCGCGCGGGCGTCGCGCCTTGCTGCACATCCCGCACCGGTCTGGGCTCGCTCATCCACTTGAGACCGCCGATCTCGTCGGGCCCGACCGTCATGACAGATCCATCGACGAGCAGCACGTTGCACACATCGTGATGCTCAGTGGTCAGCAGCTCAGGTCCGCCGGCCTGGTTCCAGCCGGGTTTGCTCTCGAACAGCAGCACAACGTCGGGGGCGCCGCACGGATCCGCCAGCGGGTTCATGGCATAATGGCACCGCCCGTCCTTCCCTTTGGAGCAACGGAACGCGCCGGCGGGCAAGCCCTTCACCTCTGCGATGAGAAGATCGCACCACTTCTCCGGCGTCGGGTATTTTTCATCGTGTATCCGGCAGTACGCCGCCATCGCCTTGCCCAGGCAAGACAGGTTCATCCGACACGCGGTGATGGGGGCCTTCCCCTCGCGAGGGGAGGGCCACAGCCGCACAACCGTCGCCGCAAGGAGAACGACAGACAATCCGCAACCCAGGAGCACAACCGCAGAAGCTCCAGGATTCGAGGACACTTGGGACCGACCACTTTCTCCGCCAGTTTCCCTCGCCATGACGAACCTCCGCAAACAAATCTCGTTCACCCGATCTTCATTTTCGCCTTCGAACGTCTTGCTTTGGGATTATTATCCATCGCTCAGCCGGATGTGTCCATCCCATTTCAGTCCCGCAAACAGGCCAATCGCATGCCGCCCCTACGGGACTGATCCTGAACAGGGACAGCGCCGCAGGTGCGCTTGTAGTGACGCCGTGAGGCGTTATCTTCCACGCCCTGGCAGATACTCCCTTACGGGCGCACTACGAACTGGCTGGTCGGCGCCTGGCACGAGAAGCGACGCAACGGGAACCGCAATACGCCAGAAGCAGCACGGCGCTCAGGAAGGGGGCAATCGGATTCTCCGATGATTCTCGACCGCGCGGGCCTTCCTCAACATCGGTCACTTGTTGCCGCCAGCCAGAATCTTTCGCAAGAAGGTAATCAGCGTCGCCGGCTCGAAGTAGCTTGCGGCCAGGCGGAGGCGGGCGGTCTTGGGGTCGGGGATGCGCACCTCGCCTCGGACATTGGCGAAGAGGGTCTTGACTGTGGCGAGGGCATCTTGCCCTCGTTTCTTCGTATCGCGGGCATCCTGCCCTCGACCCGCGGGCAAGATGCCCGCGACACGCAAGGGCGGGACGCCCTCGCCACGCTTGAAGGTGAAGATCAGGTCGCCTGTGGCGCTGAAGGTGCCAGGGTAATAGCCCGGTTTCGGAAGCTGGGCGGTGATCTGGCGGATGTCCCACTTCGACGCCGCGATCCGCAGCTCGCCGATGTCCAGGAGCAGTCTGGCTTCGTCGGGCAGCGGGCCATAGACGTCCGCCAGTTCCGCTTCGATCTGCTTGAGGTCGGCCACCGAGCGGGCCACCGCAATCTTGCGGTAGGCGTCCATGCGGTGGCGGTCGATGGGGATGTAGTTCTTCGGGATATAGATGGGAACGCCCAGATCGATCGTCGCGGTCGGCACGGGCGCGGCCTTCTCGTGCTTGAGCTCGCGAACCGCGTCGGCCAGCATCTCGCAGTACATCTGATAGCCAACCATCTGGATATGGCCCGACTGCTCGGCGCCGAGGATGTTGCCCGCGCCGCGGATCTCCAGGTCGCGCAGGGCGATGCGGAATCCCGCGCCGAGGTGCGAGTACTCCTCGATGGCCTTGAGCCGCTTGGCAGCGATGGGCGAGACCGGCCGGGAGTTGGGCATGAGCATATAGGCATAGGCGCGATGCTTGTACCGCCCGACCCGACCGCGAAGCTGGTGCAGCTCCGCCAGGCCGAACCGGTCGGCGTCGTTGATGAAGATCGTGTTGGCGTTGGGGATGTCCAGGCCCGACTCGATGATCGTCGTGCAGACGAGCACGTCGGTGGCTCCGAGCACGAAGTTGATCATCGCGTCCTCCAGTTCGCGGCGGGTCATCTGGCCATGCGCGATGTCCACCTTGGCGTCGGGAACGAGTTTGCCGATCTCCCAGGCCTTCTTGTCGATGGACTGGACGCGGTTGTGCAGGAAGAAGACCTGGCCCTGGCGGTTCAGCTCACGATAGATCGCCTTGCGGATCATATCCTGGTTGTACGTGGTGACACTTGTCACGATGCTCCGTCGGTCCAGCGGCGCAGTCGTCAGCGAGCTGATGTCCCGCAGGCCCAGCAGGGCCATGTGCAGCGTGCGAGGGATGGGCGTCGCGGTCATCGTGAGGATGTCCACGTTCACCCTCATGCGTTTGAGACGCTCCTTGTGCTCGACGCCGAACCGTTGCTCCTCGTCAATGATGAGCAGGCCCAGGTCCTTGAACGCGACGTCCTTGCTGAGCAGGCGGTGCGTGCCGATCAGGATGTCCACGTCGCCGCGTTTCGTCCGCAGGAGGATGTCCTTGGCCTGGCGGGCGGTCTTGAAACGGTTGAGAACCTCGATGGTCACCGGGAAGTCGGCGAATCGCTCGCTGAACGTCCGTCCGTGCTGGACGCACAGCACCGTCGTCGGCACGAGGACCGCGACCTGCTTGCCCCCTTCGACCGCCTTGAACGCGGCCCGCATGGCCAGCTCGGTCTTGCCATAGCCGACGTCGCCACACAGGAGGCGGTCCATCGCGACGGGCTCCTGCATGTCCGCCTTGATCTCGCGGATCGCGCCGGTCTGGTCCGGCGTCTCCTGATACGGAAACGACTCCTCGAACTCCATCTGCCACTGGGAGTCCTCGTCGTACGCGATGCCGCCGACCGCCTGGCGCTTCGCCTGGACATCGAGCAGCTCGGCCGCCAGGTCGCGCACCGACTCCGCGACCTTTTCCTTCTGCTTCTGCCATCGCTTCGTGCCCACCTTGCTGAGCGTGGGACGCTTCGGGCTCGTGCCGATGTACTTCTGGACGAGTGCGATGTTCTGGACCGAGACGTGGATCTTCGCGTTGTCCGCGTACTCGATGGTGAGGTACTCCGCTTTGCCGCCCTTCTCCTCGATGGTCTCGGTGCCGAGGAACTTGCCGACGCCGTACGAGACGTGGACCACGTACTCGCCCGCCTGCAAGTCGGCCAGCGAATCCACCGGCGCCGTCGTGCGGGCCGGACGCTCCCGACGGCGCAATGCGTACTGCCCGAACAGTTCGTGGTGACTGACCACAATCGTACGCAGCGACTCGACGACGAAACCCTGGTGGACATAGCCGAGCGGGAGCTGGAAGTTGTGCGGGACTTGCCCGGCGATCTCGCGGATGATCTCCGTGATCCGCTGGGTCTCCGCGGGACTCTCGCAGTACAGCAGGACCTGGCTGCCCTCCTTCGCCTGCTGGAGCAGCTCGTCGAGGGCCGCCTTGTGCCCGGCCCAGAGCGATGTCGCGGTTCGCTCGAACTGCTGGACGCTCTTGACTTCGACGTGGAGCAATTCCTCCGGCCGGTCCGTCGCGAATCGGCAGACGTGCAGTTGGGCGAATCGACCCGCGGCGTTGTAGATCTCCGCCCAGGGGTACAGGCGGTCCGCCTTCTCGATCCGCGTGAGGAAGACGTTCGCGACTTCCTCCACGTCCGCGGGCTCCTCGAAGACGACGATGGCGTCCTCCGGAAGGATGTTCAGGAACAGTTCACGCTGCTCGATCACGGCCCCCGACGCGGCCGCGATGATGTGAACGTCCTCGATCTCCTGCGTGGACCGCTGCGTGTCGAGGTTGATCTCGCGAATGCTCTCGACCGTGTCGCCGAAGAACTCGACGCGGACAGCTTGGGCTTGCGGCCCGCTGGCACGGCCGTCCCGGACGTGAGTGCCCTGGGCATCCTGCCTGGGCAGTTCGTCGCTACTGCTGGCCAGCGGCGCGTAGATGTCGATGATCCCGCCGCGACGCGCGAATTGGCCGGGCAGGTCCACCGCATCGACCCGCTCGAAGTTGTTCTGCACGAGCCACTCGACGATCCGCTCGGGGTCCGCCACGCTGGCGCGCGCCACCTGAAGCTCGCTGGCCCGCAGAGCGGAGGGCTTCGGGATCGGCTGGCACAGAGCCTGGACGGGCGCCGCGATCACGAGATCCCGCAGCGGCCGCCCGCCGCCGGTCAGGCAGGACACGATCCGCAGACGCTGGGCACGGGTTTCGTCCGTCGCGTCGGCCAGTTCCTCCTCACCCTCCCAGGCGGGCAGCGACTCGACCCGTTCGACGCCGAAGGTCTTGAGATCGTCGAACGCCCGGTCGGCATCGTCGATGTGAGCACAGACGTGCAGAACCGGCCGATGGAGCGTCCGCGAGATATGGGCGGTCAACAGACGCGCATAAGACCCCCAGGTCCCCTCGACTTTCACCGGCCCTCGCGAGCCGGTCAATCGGGCGACAATCTCCGAGACCACCTTGTCACGCGACAAATCCATCAATCCGAAGGCTTCCAAGCACGAAGCTCGAAGCACGAAATCCGAAACAAATCCAAATGACCGAAACGCAGCCCAATCACTGGACCGTGCGTTTTGGATTTCGAGTTTCCGTCATTCGTGCTTGTTTCGGATTTCGAAATTCGGATTTCGGATTTCCGCGGACAGCTTGCCTGCGGCTTACTGTCCCTGCTCTTTGAGCTTCTGGAGGATTCCCTTGGCGGCCTTGACCACGTTGTCGGTCGTGATGCCGAAGTTCTCGAAGCAGGTCTTGTAGGGGGCCGAGGCGCCGAAGCTCTGCATGCCGATGAAGACGCCGTGCTCGCCGAGCCAGCGGTGCCAGCCGAAATCGGTGGCCGCCTCGATCCCGACGCGGGCCTTCACCTGCGGCGGAATCACGGAATTCCGGTACTTGTCGTCCTGCTTCTCGAACAGCGACCAGCAGGGCATGCTCACGACCTGCGAAGCGATCCCTTCCGCGTCGAGTCGGGTGGCGGCCTCCAGGGCGATCTGGACCTCCGAACCGCTGGCCAGGAGGATCACGTCGGGATCGCCCCGGCTGGTCAGCACGTACGCCCCCCGGCTCAGGTTGGACGCGGACGCGTAGCGGTTCTGATCGATCACCGGCATCCCCTGCCGACTCAGCAGCAGTCCGACGGGCCGGTCCGCGTGCTCCAGAGCGTACTTCCACGCCTGGGCGGTCTCGTTCGCGTCCGCGGGACGGATCACCAGCAGGTCGGGGATCGACCGCAGCGCCGCGAAGTGCTCCACCGGCTGGTGCGTCGGGCCGTCCTCGCCCAAGCCGATGCTGTCGTGCGTCCAGACGAAGATCGTCGGGTACTTCGACAGCGCCGCGACACGGACCGCGCCGCGCATGTAGTCGGAGAAGACCAGGAAGGTCCCGCCGTAGGCTCGCAACAGACGCGAGACGCTGATCCCGTTCATGATCGCGCCCATCGCGTGCTCGCGGACGCCGTAGCGGATGTACCGCCCGCTGCGGGCGTCCTTCTGAAAATCGACCGCGCCTGCGAATCGCGTATTGTTCGAGGGCGTCAGGTCCGCGGAGCCGCCCAGCACAAGCGGGATCCTGGGCATGATCGCGTCGAGGACCTTGCCCGAGGCCTCGCGGGTAGCGATCGCCTTGCCCGGCTCGAACTTGGGCAGGATCTCGCTGAGCTTGACCGGCAACCGGCCCTCCGCTGCGTCTCGAAACTCCTTCGCCAGCTCCGGATGCTTCTCCGCGTACTGCTCGAACAGGGTGTTCCACTCTCGCTCGATCTCGGTCCCCTGCTCGACCGCCTGGCGCATGTGGTCCAGGACCTCCTGCGGGACGATGAACTGCTGATTCGGGTCCCAGCCGAACTTCTCCTTCATCCCCTTGATTTCCTGCTCGCCCAGCGGGGCGCCGTGCGCCTTGGCGGTGTCCTGGAGGGTCGGAGCGCCGTAGGCGATGTGCGTGCGGAGCTGGATCATCGAGGGCCGCTCGACCTCGCTCTTGGCGTTGATGAGCGCCCGCTCGAATTTCTTCATATCGTTGCCGTCGCCCTCGACCTTCTGGACGTGCCAGCCGTAGGCCTGGAACCGCTTGGCCCGGTCTTCGGTAAAGGACAGCTCCGTCTGGCCGTCGATGCTGATGTGGTTGTCGTCGTAGATGACGACGAGGTTATCGAGGCCCAGGTGTCCCGCCAGCGAGCAGGCCTCGGAGGAGATGCCCTCCTGCATGTCGCCGTCGCCGCAGAAGACGTAGACCTTGTAGTCGATGATCGGGAAGCCCTCGCGGTTGAAGTGGCTGGCGAGATACTTCTGGGCGATGGCCATGCCGACGGCGCTGGAGACGCCCTGTCCGAGCGGCCCGGTCGTCAGCTCGATGCCGAGTCCCGGATGGTACTCGGGGTGTCCCGGCGTCTTGCTGCCCCACTGCCGGAACTGCTTGAGGTCGTCGAGCGTCATGTCGTAGCCGGTCAGGTAGAGCATCGAGTACAGCAACATGCTGCCGTGCCCGCCGGACAGGATGAACCGGTCGCGGTTGTGCCACTGCGGATTCGCGGGGTTGTGACGCAGGTGCCGCGTCCACAGCACGTACGCCGCGGGCGCCAGGCCCACCGGCATCCCCGGATGCCCGCTCTTGGCCTTTTCCACCCCATCCACCGCCAGAAAACGAATCGTATCGACGCACAACTGGTCCAGTTTCGACAAACCCGGATGACCCATCGGTTCTTCCTATACAAACAGAGGTTATCAATGCCTTACGAAACGTCGGGTCAGAATACCCGCGAGGGCCCGAACAGGCAAGCCTTTTCGCGCGTCGCAGGCTTCGCCGAAGCGGTCGTGCGAGTGGAGTTTTTCGCATTGCAGCCTCCGGCGTGAACGCGAGCGAGACGCTCGCTTGCGGGTTTGGCGCAGCACGCCGGAGGCTGCCGTCCCCCCTACCGCTGGTGGCTCCAAAGCGTCAAACTCCCGCCGCCCTCGGCGCGAAGCGCCGCTCCGCGTCGGGGCGGCGGACTCCGGATTGGTCCGTCCGTTCCTCTATATCCAGCACTTGGGTTGCGGCCGAAGGCCCCTCCAAGTCAAGCAGGAATCCAGGAACCGCGGGACCGGACGCGACCGAGAGAATGGATTCCCGCTTCGCGGGAATGACCGCGACCGGGAGCGACGCGTCGGGCGAGCTGTGCCCACGGTCTTGCGGACTCTCGCAGCACAGGGAACGACGGGCACGGCTCCTCCCACCAAATTCGCACGGCGGGCGGGGAAACCGCGTCGTCGTAACTCGTGAATCCACGACAGGTTACAGACACACCACAAAGAATGTTGCAAAAATATCCAACAAAAGTCTAGACAGAGAGTGGTTCACAGTTACAATTCGGGAAGTAGTGTGACTATATAACCATACGTCGGGCCGCTGCGAGGACCGCGTGAGTCGTCGCGGCGGGCCGTCCAATCTTCAGGAGGTGAGAGCATGGAGATGGTTCATGATGTCGTCGAGTCGGGTCCGGCCGCGAGCGTCGCAGGCGGGCGAAGCGCCGAGCGCGAAATCCAGGCGTTCGAGACCGCGGCCCAGGCGGTGGCCTGTCTGGAGCAGCGCCACGGAAAGCGGTCGCAGCAGTGGGCCTATTGGGACGCCCAGGGCGACCCGGTGGGCCTGATCGTGCGATGGGACGCGCCGGAGGGCAAGGAGATCCGCCCGGTCAGCCGCAGGCCGCGGGGAGACTGGGTCATCGGCGGGATGCCCGAGCCGCGACCGCTGTACGAGCTGCCCAGCCTGCTGGCGAGACCCGAGGAGCCGGTCTACGTCACGGAGGGGGAAAAGGCCGCCGACGCCGCAGGATGGCTCGGCCTGCTCGCGACCACCAGTCCGCACGGCAGCGGCAGCGCCGGCAAGGCCGACTGGCGGGCCCTGGCCGGGCGCGATGTGGTGATCCTGCCCGACAACGACGACGCGGGACGCCAGTACGCCCAGACCGTCGCGTCGATCCTGCACAACCTGTCGCCGCGACCGCGCGTCAAGGTCGTCGAGCTGCCCAACCTGCCGCCCAAGGGCGACCTGTACGACTGGCTCACGTCCTGCCCGGTCGAGCAGCTCCAGGAGCGACGGACCCTGCTGCAGAAGCTGGCGCACAGCGCGGATGCCTGGAGCCTGCCTGTTTGCGAGGAGAAGACACCCACCGCCTGTGTCGCTGCACACGCGCCGGTCCTGCAGTGCTTCTTTGATGTCGTGCCGACTTCGGTCCGCTGGCTCTGGCCCGGACGCATCCCGCTCGGTCGCATCACGCTGCTGGTAGGCCGCCCGGGCGAGGGCAAGAGCTTCCTCACGACCGACCTGGCGGCACGGGTCTCGACGGGCAAGCCTTGGCCGGACGGGAGCGAGTCCGTCAGCGGGTCGGTGATCTTCATCTGCGCCGAGGACGACCCTGCGGATACGCTTCGCCCTCGGCTCGACGCCCACGGCGCGGACGTGCGTCGCGTGCACCTGCTGGAGAAGGTCCGCAGGACCGCCCCCGACGGGCAATGGTACGACGCGTCCTTCACTCTGGAGAACGCCAAGGTCCTGGAGAGCTGCCTGCAAACGCATCCCGACTGCCGCCTGATCGTCGTGGACCCCATCGGTTCCTATCTCGGCAGCGGGACGGACTCCTACCGCGACAGCGACGTGCGTGCGATTCTGGACCCTGTGACACGCCTTGCGGACCTTTACGGTCCCGCGGTCCTGCTGGTCGCCCACCGTCGCAAGGACGGCGGCACCACGCACGCGGACGACCTGGCGTTGGGCAGCCGGGCGTTCACGGGAGTCGCACGGTCCGTCTGGCACCTGACGCGGGACCGCCAGAACAGGTCGCGCCGTCTGCTGTTGCCCGGCAAGAACAACCTGGACAAGCAGGGCCAGGGTCTGGCCTTCACGATCGCAGGCTCTCCGCCCGCCATCTGCTGGGAGCCGGGCCCGGTGGACCTGACCGCCAACGAAGCCCTGGCGGCCGAGAGCGCGTCAGACAAGGCGTCTGCGGACAGTCCCGTCCGTCGCACGACCGTCGAATGGCTGCAAGAGCTGCTGGCGAACGGACCGATGGCCGCCGCAGAGGTGCGTCGCGAGGCGGACAATGCCGGGTTGGCCTGGCGGACCGTACACCGCGCCAAGGACAGCCTGGGCATTCGCCCGGTGCGGGCCTCGATGGACGGGCCCTGGGTCTGGAGGCTGCCCGCCGAGTCAGACAAGGGAGGGCACTGACGTGTGTGTTTGGCACGTGGCACGTGGCACCTTCGGCTGGTGGCCCTGAAAACCGAAGATGCCATGTGCCACGTGCCACAGAGAGGGAGGGCTTGGCACGCGCGTTTGTCGTGACGCCGTGAGGCGTTATCTTCCATGCCTCGAAGATATGCCCTCACGGGCACACGACAAACCTGTCAGACGCGTAGTGCGCCGTCCACCTTAAAATGGTGGGCATGATGAGCGTGTCGCGGGCATCCTGCCCGCGATTCGAGGGCGGGACGCCCTCGACACAAGCATGGCCACCCACCCCACAGCCCGAACATCTCCTGCCGGCATCAAAAGATGGCTCATCCGGTTCTTGCGTACTTTCGTGATCCAGGCACGCCCGAAGCGGTCGT
>DAOQWL010000048.1:0-48912 GCA_035342095.1 Sedimentisphaerales bacterium
CGCCGTATGCGGACCCGCATGTGCGGTGGTGTGACAGGGAAAGCGGGCGACCGCCTACCTATGTCGATTTTGGGACTGCCCGGCTGTCCGCACGATCACGGGGCGGCAGGGCCGAGGGGTGCGGCCATCAGCAGGCCGTGAAGGCCCCTGCCGTAGTAGTTGCGAAGGCGGTGGACCTTGCGGAAGCCATGCTGGTCGAAGAAAGCCATGCCGGCCTCGTTGGCGGGCGAGACTTCGAGCGTGATGATGCGACAACCCTGCCGGCAGGTCAGTTCCGTGAAGGACTCCAGTAGTCGGGCGCCGATTCCCTTGTGCTGGAACTCGGGCAGAACTGCGATGCTGTCGATGTGGGCGGCGGGGGGCGCGTGCCACGTCTCGATGGGACCCAGGACGTAGCC
Organism: Sedimentisphaerales bacterium; assembly: GCA_035342095.1. Lineage (GTDB taxonomy): Bacteria > Planctomycetota > Phycisphaerae > Sedimentisphaerales > Anaerobacaceae > PLanc-01. Next base: position 399 of record DAOQWL010000048.1, read on the forward strand.
GACGAGCCGGCCATCCAGGATCGCTGCGAGGAACAGGCTCTCCGGGTCTTCGAGATAGAACTCGAAGTCGCGTCGGTCCATCGTGTAGTAGGCGTAATAGTGGACGTTGAAACACTGCTGCTCGATGGTCAGCAGGGCGTCCATGTCGTCGGCGCGGGCGGGCCGGATCTCGACCTGGCTGTGATTGTCCTCATCGATCTGGGGATGGTCGTTCATTTCCTGCATGGCCGACGCGCGGGCCGGCGGGAGGCGGACGCAATGAGCCGGGCCAGCTCAGGCTCCGATTCCTCGGTGAACTTGATGATCTCGTTCATCATCCGCACGGATTCGTAGGGGTACTTGCCCACGGCGCTCTCCGCGGAGAGCATGACGAAGTCGGTGCCGTCGAGGATGGCGTTGGCGACGTCGGTGACCTCGGCGCGGGTGGGCCGGCTGCTCTCGGTCATGTGTTCGAGCATCTGCGTTGCGGTGATGACGAACTTTCCCGCGGCGTTGCACTTGTGGATGATCTGTTTCTGGACGACGGGGACCTCGTAGATCGGGATGGCGACGCCCATGTCGCCGCGGGCGATCATGATCCCGTCGGCGGCGTCGAGGATCTCGTCGATGTTGCGGATCGCCTGGCGGCACTCGACCTTGGCGACGATCTGGCAGTCGGGCAGGTACGGCTTGACGATGGCGGCCGCTTCGAGGACGTCGTCGGCGTTCCGGACGAACGACAGGCTGATGTAATCGACCTCGTTGCGAATGGCGAACTCGATGTCCTGCCGGTCCTTGTCCGTCATGCCCTGGAAGGTCAGCTTCGCGCCGGGCATGTTGATGCCCTTTCGCTCCTTGAGAATGCCGCCCTCGATGACGGTGGCGCGGATGCTGCCGGCGTGGACGCTCTCGGCCCGCAGGGCGAGCAGGCCGTCGTCGATGTAGATCATCTGGCCGGGCTTGATCTTCGTCAGGTCGCCCGTGTAGTCGAAGGGAATGGTCTTCTCGCCGACGGCGTGCACGTCGTTGGTCAGCCAGACCGTGGCGCGGTCCTTCAGGACGCGGGTCTTCTCGCCGGTGAAGTGGCCGATGCGGATGCGGAAGCCTGCAAGGTCCTGCATGATGCGGATGCGCCGCCTGTACTTCCTGTTGATCCGTCGGATGAGATTGACGTTCTCCAGGTGCTGCTTGTGCGTCCCGTGGGAGAAATTCAATCGGACCACGTCCAGTCCGGCGCGGACCATCTTGCGCAGCACGGTGTAGCTGCTGCTGGCGGGTCCCAGCGTCGCCACGATCCTTGTCCTCGGCATATGACAGACTCCTGCATCGACTGTTTCACGTTGTGCCTGTACGTCGGCAGGATATCACACGGACGGGCGCGTGTCCATGCTATCACGGGCCGAGATTGTGGTGGCGTGGCAGCGTCACGCAGCGTATATTGACGGACTCGTGCGCGGACGGTTGGTGTTATGACAGGCAAGGAGTGACGAAGATGGCTTCGAAACGCATCCGAACGATTGCTGTGATGACCGGCGGCGGCGACTGCCCCGGACTGAACGCCGTGATTCGGGCGGTGGTCAAGACCGCCATCAACAAGTACAAGCTCGACGTGTGGGGAATTCGCGACGGGTATCTGGGCCTGATCGAGAACCACATGGATCGCCTGAGCTACAACCACGTGAGCAACATCCTGACGCTGGGCGGGACCATCCTGGGCACGAGCAACACCGCGAATCCCTTCCGACACGCCATCAAGACCCTCCACGGGCTTCGATACAAGGACGTGTCCGACGAGTGCCTGCGATTCCTCCAGGAGAAGGGAATCGACGCCATGGTCTGCATCGGCGGCGACGGCACGATGGCCATGACGGCCCAGTTCGCCCGCAAGGGCCTGACGGTCATGGGAGTGCCGAAGACCATCGACAACGACCTGTACGGCACGGACGTGACGTTCGGCTTCGATACCGCCGTGACGACGGCGACCGAGGCTATCGACAAGATCCACACCACCGCCAGCTCGCACCATCGCGTCATGATCGTGGAGGTCATGGGACGGTACGCCGGCTGGATCGCCCTGCATGCGGGTGTCGCGGGCGGAGCGGACGTCATCCTCATACCGGAGATCCCCTACGAGCTGCCGAAGGTCTGCGACTACGTCCTGGCACGCTCGCGACGGGGCAAGCGGTTCAGCATCATCGTCGCTGCCGAGGGAGCCAAGCCCAAAGGCGGGTCCATGGTGGTCAGCCATCGCGTCGCACACAGTCCCGATCCCATTCGCCTGGGCGGGATCGGCAACAAGCTGGCGTCCGACATCAGCGCCAGGACGCACCTGGATTGCCGCGCGGTCGTCCTCGGACACGTCCAACGGGGCGGCACCCCCACGCCGAATGATCGGACCCTGGCCACCAATTTCGGACACACCGCCATGGAGCTGCTCATGAAGGGCGTCAAGAACCACCTGGTCGTTCTCAAGGACGGGCGGTTCACCAGCATCAGTCTGCGACTCGTGGCCGGGCGGACCAAGACCGTCCCGAAGAACTACGGATTGGTCAAGGCGGCCATGGCCGTCGGGACCAGTTTCGGCGCGTAATCGCCGGTCCGTTCAGAGCTTGGGGCACGATGGGAGCAGGGGCAACCGCCTGCATTCCAGCGTCTCCGCCTAAGCGGGAATCCCCTGGATCTCACGGGGGACAGAGACTCCCTTGTCCTCTCCTGATCCGCACGACCCTCTGTCTTCCCTCACGGCGGATTTTCGGAATCGCCTGATTAAGGTTCTCCCCGATCCGGCCGATGAAACGCCTGTGGCACGGGGTCTTGAGTGGCCGATAACCATGGAGAATCGAGCAATGAAATGCGATGTGATGGATCAGTTCCGATTCGATCTCACGGATGAGCAACGGCGGTTGTGTGACTGGGTCGCCCGACAGGCCAGGACCGGACCTCGGCGAATCCGCTACGACGAAGCCAAGGCGGCCCTGGATGTCCACGACGAGCAGCTCACTCGCATGCTCCGCGAGGTGCGCGAGCGCCTCGACGAGATCCACGAGATGGTGGAAGCGCCGATCGTGAACACCTGGACGCCGTACTTCGAGGTCCCGTCCGAGGCACGCAGCATCTGGGAAGGCTACTGTCGTGCCGAGAGACAGACGGAACAGCCGCCTGTCCACAATTGGTCGTCCGCGAGCGTTTGTGTCTCGCACTAGTTCGATTGGCCGTGAAGTCCCGCTGGGTGTTCGCCACGTGGTGACGAATCTGCCTGGATCTATGAAGAGAGGGTACCGATGAACGAAACGAAGACGAAGCCCGGCGCGCAGGATCAGCAACTGAGCTGTTACCGACTCTGGATGAAGCCCAAGGGCGCGAAGAAAGGCGACAAGCGCAGTCACATGATCCTCGGACAATACCTGCTCGGGATCAAGAAGTAGGAGGGGTCGCGGCCGGTGGTTTCCTGTGTACACGCTCGCGACGAGCAGGTAGCATGAGACCTATGCCAAGTGACAAGACACGGTCGGGTTTCCAGAGGAGGTGGCTCTTCGCCTCGCTGGCGAGTATGGCGTTGGTGCTGGTGGCGACGCACATCCCCCAGGAGGTGATGCCGAAGGTGTTGAACAGGCACCTGCTGGACAAGGTCGAGCACATGGGGGCCTACGGCCTCATCACGATCCTCTTTCTCCTGTCGCTTCCCCATGGCGGGTCTCGCATCCCTGCGGTGGTCGGCCTTCTGGTCTTGGCCGGAGTCGGTATTCTCGACGAAGCGACGCAGCCGCTGGTCAACCGGGTCGCCAGTGTGGGCGACTACGTGTCGGACTTGATCGGCATTGCCCTGGCCGGTCTGCTTTTTCTTGTCAAGAAACGTCTGGAAGCCGATACTGTGTGCTCGTAGGCGTGGTCGCAGGTCGTTCTAAGGATTGTGTGTAGATGCTGATACGGAGGTGACTGTGGCAAAGCGCAGCGAAGTGAGTCGTAAGGCGACGGGCCCGTATGTGGGAATCATCGGCCTGGGGTATGTGGGTCTGCCGCTGGCGCGGGAGTTTGCCCGCGGAGGCGCCCGGGTGCTGGGCTTCGACATCAACTCGAAGATGGTGGCCCTCATCAACAAGGGCAGGAGTCCGATCAAGCACATCTCTCACGAGGCAGTTGCCGAGATGGTCGGGTCCGGGCGGTTCCGCGCCACGGACGACATGACGAAACTGTCGCGGCCGGATACGCTGATCATCTGTGTGCCCACGCCGTTGACGAAGAACCGCGACCCGGACCTCCAGTACATCGAATCGACCAGCCGGTGCATCGTCAAGTACCTGCGCAGAGGACAGCTCGTCGTCCTGGAGAGCACCACCTATCCCGGCACGACCCGTGAGATCGTCCTGCCGATCCTCGAGCAGTCTGGATTGAAGGTGGAGAAGGACTTCTTCCTGGCCTTCTCGCCCGAACGGGAAGACCCCGGCAACCGGCAATTCCGGACGTCCACCATTCCCAAGGTCGTCGGCGGCTATGGCAAGGAGAGCCTCCGGCGCGCCCTGGACGTGTACCGGATCGCTATCCAGAAGCTGGTCCCCGTCGAGAACTGCGAGGTCGCGGAAGCAGCCAAGATCCTCGAGAACACCTATCGCTGCATCAATATCGCGATGGTCAACGAGCTCAAGATGCTGTTCGACCGGATGGGGATCGACGTGTGGGAGGTCATTCGAGCGGCCAGCACGAAGCCGTTCGGATTCAGCCCGTTCTATCCGGGTCCCGGACTGGGCGGGCACTGCATTCCGATCGATCCGTTCTACCTCACGTGGAAAGCTCGCCAGTACGGCATGACCACGCGGTTCATCGAGCTGGCGGGCCAGATCAACACGGGGATGCCGCACTACGTGGTGGACAGACTCGCCGATGCGCTCAACGACCGCCGCAAGAGTCTGCGCGGCGCGAAGGTGTTGGTGCTCGGCCTGGCTTACAAGCCCGACATCGACGACGTGCGGGAATCTCCCTCCCTCGAGCTGATCGAGCTGCTCAAGCACAAGGGCGCCAAGGTGGACTACAACGATCCGTATATCCCGCAGACGCACAAGCAGCGGGAATACAATCTCCAGATGACGAGTAAGAAGCTCACGGCCAAGATGCTTGCCGGCTACGATGCGGTCCTGATTTCGACGAATCACAGCGACTACGATTACACTTGGATCGTCAGACACGCGCAGCTCGTCGTGGATTCTCGCAACGCGACGGCCAAGGTTCGCGCCGGCCGCTCGAAGATCGTGAAGGCGTAGAAGCCGCCTCGTTCGCTCGGGGTGTTCCGCGTTCAGACGCCGGCAAATGGGCGTCTCCTGCCGCGAGGGGGCGAAGGGTCACGCGAGGCTCTCGGCCAGGGCGTCCCATTCCGCCTGCAGCGCTTCGACCCGCAGGGTGTGCAGGCAGTCCGGACAGAGGAACTGCCCGGAGTCGATTTGCCGGAGGTCTGCCGTCGGGATGCTCGTTGCGCCGCAGCCTTCGCAGAATCCGAACTCGACCGACGGCGCAGGACGCTCGATCGCGGGCGCAGCGGACGAATCGACGTGCAAATCCAGCGGCCAATCCGGGACACCGGAGGTGGAGGAGGGTGCTTCCTGTCCTGATTCGAGGGGGCCGAATCCGACGGCCAGGATCATCGCGTTCAGCCGGGCCTCCATCTCCGCTCTCGCGCCGGCCTCGGCCTGGGTTTTCACGCTTGCCGATTCGATGATCTCCGTGAGACGTCGGAGCTTGTCGAGGAACTGGGCCTTGAATCGTTCCACCTCCTGCGAGCAATCGAGGAGGACCTGCCGGGTTCCGTCCCGTACGACGGCCTGCGTCCACAGATCGCGGGCGGCCTTCTCGGCGATCTCGGGCCCACATGTTGCAGGGACGCTCAGCAATCGCACTCTCGCCTGGTCGTCTCCAGGCAGCTTGACCTCCCACCACCATTGGCCCTGGCGCCGGTACAACGGGCCGGGCAGGGTCACCGTCCACGATTGCTCGGGCATGGTCAGTCCTGTTCGGCCTCCTCCGCGGTCGTATAGGACGGCAGCGGGGGCTGGAACTCGGTTTCCTTGTACGCGCGGGCCTCCCCCTCGGTCAACTGGTTCTGCTCGACGATCCACGGCGTGATGAATACGAGCAGCTCGCTGTTGATCGTCTCCTCCGACTTGAATCGGAACAGCGCGCCGGCCAGCGGCAGGTCTCCGAGCAGCGGGATCTTGTCGATCTGCTGGGTCACTTCCTTTTTCTTCAGTCCGCCCAGGACGACCGTCTGGCCGTTCTTCACGATGAGCGTCGTGTCGGCTTCGCGCCGGTCCACCACCGGCTGCGGATACGTCACGCCGATGCCCGCCACCTGGACCTCGCCGGTGACGACGCTGAACACAGGTTTCATCTGCAGGCGGATCATCTGGTCGCGGACGGCCAGGTGGGCCGTCACTTGCAGCTCGACGCCGACCTCGCGGAAGGCGGTCGATCCGATGCTGCCGCCCAGAGAGGACTCCTGGAGCTCCTGGTAGGGGATCTCGGAGATGATCTTGATCTTCGCCGTCTTGTCGTTGAGCACGAGGACTCGCGGATTCGCGAGCAGCTTGGCGTTGATGTTCTCCTGCTGGGCTCTGAGCATCATGTCGATGTCCACGTCGCTGGTCAGCCAGCCCAGGCGGACGGAACCGGTGGTGTTCTCCGTCTTCGCGACGGTTCCGTTGAACACGCTGCGGCTGAAGGGGTTCGTCTCGGTGTCCGTGCTCGGGATGCCCGTGATGGCGTCGAACTCAGTCCTTGTGCCGGCGGCCCACTGGACGCCGAGGTCGAAACGATCCTTGCTCGTGACATCGTAGATGCGGGCTTCCACGAGGATCTGCGGCGTGATGCAGTCGATCGCCTTGACGAAGTCGCCCATGGCCTTGATCTTGCCCTCCTTGTCGGTGACGAGGATGTGGCTGGTACCCTCGATGTGCGAGACCGATCCGACGTCCGATTTGAACTTGTCGAGCGATTTGACCACCTCGGAGACGTCGGCGTACGTGATCTCGAAGATCTCGGTGACCTGCCTCTCGGGCACTTGGGGCATTTCCTCCCGCGCCAGCACGCGGATGATGTTCTTGCCCACGACATAGTCGAATCCATGCACCTCCAGGATGCTTCGCAGGGCCTCCTGCAGGGGGACGTCGGTCAGCTTCACCGTGGCTTCGCCCGTGACGCTGGGACTGGCGACCACATCGACGTCGGCCTGCTCAGCGATGATCCGGATGACGTCCTCCAGGGGGGTCTTGCGGAACTCCACGCTGATCCTCTTCTCCAGACGCTGTTCGAGAGACGTCTGCGCCGGTTCCTGCGCCTCGGCGCCCCGGGCCGCCTGGGCCGCCAGGAGCGACCACAGAATCCAGATCAGGCCCGCGAGCTTGAGCAGTTGCATCCAGGGGTCCCATGCGCAAGGGGCTGAATACTGCATCGGTTCCCACGATTGTATTGTGCAGGGTCTCATGTTCAATCTCCCGGTCATCGTTTTTCACCGGCTCCGACGGCCTGTTTCCAGGTCCGGCCGTTCATCTCGAATTCAACGCCGTTTTTCTCGATCTTTTTCACAGTGGCTCCGGAGATCTGTTCTCCCTCGTGTGCGACAGCCGTGCCGATGATGGCGGCAGGCCGGTCCTCGCTGTGGAGAATCCCGGTCACGACCAAATCGAGATCGATCTGCGCCGGCGCGACGACGGGCTCCTCGACCGTCACGACCACGGCAGGGACGGGCAATCGCATCGGATCACGCCCTCCGGGCTGATACAAAGGAGGGAGTTCCCACGCGATCTCGATGTCGGGAGCCTTCGTCGGCGCGACTTCCGGGATCTGCTTGGTGTCTTGTGCCTTCGCGACGGTGGACCCCGACAGGGGGTTTTTGAGCAGATAGAGCAGCGCGACGGCCAGGATCGGGATCAACACGATCATGACCTTCTGCCTGCCCGCGCCGTCTTCCGGCGAAGCGTATTTGGCGGGTCTCACACGGGAGTGTTGGGGGGAACCGCCTGCCGATCTCTGCATGACGGAGATTCCTCCGGCGCCCTTTCGTCTGGCCAGCATGGCCGTCTGGAGCGTCTTGGTGGCCTGGCGCTTGGCGTACTGGCGGGAGGAACTCGGAGGAACCGCCTTGCCCGCGAGGTCCGCGTGCTCCTCCATGAGCAGGTGCGATGGCTGTTTGCGTGTCCTGCCGCGACCGAACAGTCTGCCGAAACGCATGCCCGGCGAAATCCCAGGATCGGGTCTTCGCTCACCGGAGTTCTCTTGTCGGGTGGAATCTGGTTTCATGCCGGCCATAGTCAAATTCCCTGCGGTCTCTCCACGAGCACCGCCAATTCCATTTCAATCTGGGGCTGGGCCTCGGCCTCCAGGGCACGATCGATGGTGAACGTCTTGACGAAGATCACGGGATGGCGTCGCTCCAGAGCGTTCAGAAAGGCCGCGAATCGCGCATAGCTCGCGAGGAAGCTCACGTGGAAGCAGGTCTCTGTGATCTGGACGCAGTCACTGGACTCGGTGGAAGCCCGCGTGCTCACCGGCTTGATCTCGAAGGACTCCAGTCTTGTTTCCTGGGCCAGCGTTGCGACATCGAAGGCCAGTTGCGGCGCGTCCTCCGATTCGGTGAGGAAGTCCGCGATGCGGTCATGCAGGTAGCCCACCTGCTCAGTCAGTCGGGCCTGAAGCTCCGGCTTGGCGGCCTCCACGGCGCGGGCGTAATGCTCCTTCGCCTGGGCGACCTTCGTCTCGAGTTGCCGTCGGTGCTCCATTTGAGGACGCAGGACCAGGGCATAAGACGCCGCCGCCAGCGTCAGGCAGGGCCCCCATACCACGGCCATAATCAGCAGATATTTGTCTCGAACCCTCATAGTCACCGGTCACTTTTCGCAATGGGTTTCGCAAGGGGCTGTCCGGGTTTGAACACGCATTCCAGCTCGTACTTGACGCCTTCCTGTCTGTCCAGCATGGCGACGTTCTGGGAGACTGTGATCGTATCGATCTTCCGCCCGATGACGGGCGAGGAACGCAGATTCTCCTGGAAGGTCTGTACGGCACCCAGGGCGATTTCCGGCTGTCGCCCGCAGACATAGAGCTTCAGCGTCCGCATCGGCACACTGACCTCCACCTTGCGGGTCGGATCGTCCTTGGCCGGCACTCTCTGCTGGGCCATCCTCTGCGTAGTCTCCACGTGGGTCAGGACCAGCGTCTCCGGGAGGTTCTCGGCCAGCGTCTCCAGCGTTCGGGACCACTGCGTGTGTCCATCGAGGGCGGTCTTGATCTGCGCGAGCACGGCGGTGGCCCGGGCTTTCTCCTGCTCCAGCGATTCCTTCCTCTTCAACGCCTGGGTCAGGGCTCCGGATGCCGACTCGATGTTGCTCAACTGCTGCTTCTCGATGGAGAGAATGACCTGGCCGTCCAGGTAGAAGCTGGTCATGCCCAGCCCGACCAGCAGGGGGACTACGACGATCAGACAGGCCAGGGCGATCCCCCCCGGTCGGCTGCGGATCGGAATCCCCTCCCCCTGGAGGAGGTCGACAGTATACATGGCGTTACTTCCCATTCGTTGTCCGTTCCTTGCGATTCTGCGTCTATGAAGCGTCGCGACGGAATCAGACGTCGCATCACCGATTTACAGGCATCTCATGGCTAGACCAGCGGCCAGGGACATCGAGGAGCCGGCCTCCTGCAACACCGGGGCCAGCGACCGGGCCTTTGCGGCGGCACAAGGCATCGTCTCGATGGGATTCCAGGCCGTCACGTCCACATACAGTTTGCTGCGCAGCAGCTCGATGAACTCCGTCACCTTGGAGAATGCGCCGCAGACGAGCAGACGCTCCACTCTGGACGCCGGGCCTCCCATCGCAGCGCCCTGCTGAGGGAGTCCCGATCCGTGCTGCGCCGCGTAGTACCGCAGCGTCGTCGCGATATCATCCACCAGGACGGCACACGCCCCTTCCAGGTTGTCCCACAGGAGGGCGTTGCTTTCCGCCCGGGAGCCGGCGGCCTCGCCCTCTGCCTTCTCCGCGGCGCTGGGTTCCACGCCGTAGTTCCAGAGGGCCGTCTTGGCGCTCTCCAGCGGCACCTGGGCCGCCTGGGCCATCTGGCGAAGGATCTCGTCGCTGCCCGAGTTGATGTCCCGGACGAAGGGCCGACCGGCCTGGTCCACGATGGCGATGGTCGTGCAGGAACCGCCGATATCGACGACCGCCGTGTTGTCGGGAACGTCGCTGGGGTCCTGTGCCGCGTCGGTCTTGCTCGTCGCGTTCTGCACGCAGTTGAGCAGAGCCAGCCCGGCGACATCGATCATCGCACAGTGCAGTCCCGCCTGGTGCACGAGATGACGGGTGCTGCGGATCAGGCTGTTGTTGGCGGCCACCCAGAACCCCCGCGTTTTCCTGGCGTCGATCGAGGTCACCTGGTAGTCGAAGGTGCTCTCCTGGGCGCTGAAAGGGCAGATCTGGGACGCCTCGAGTCCGACCGCCGACCCGATCTCTTCGGGCGGCAGGACCGGGAACTCGAAGCTCCTCACGACGACCTCGGGCCCCCGCACGCCGCAGACCGCGAGGCGCCCGCGAATGCTGCGCTGGGAGAGACCCTGCTGGATCGCGCGGATCGTATGGATTCGGTGGAGCTCCGGATCGTCGCCCCAGGGGGCGATCTCCGTGGCGGACGCCCCTGTGACGGTGTACGCATCGTCCTCCCGCCGCAACTGCACCATGCGCACGGCCGTGGTGTCGATGTCCAGTCCAATCAGATTCTTCCTGCGAAATCCAATCATATCATTCCTCATCGGACAACATGACAGGCGACTTTACCTGCCTGCAGCACACGCACAGAAAGACGATTCGTGCGGACGCAAATGCCCTCCACAGGATAGGAAGTCCCTTGCGATCGCCGCCTCGGCATATCGGACGTTTCCCGTCCCGCAAACCGAGGCTTCCGTGCTGATCCTCGCGTCACTGGGGGCGGTAGTCATGCCAGCCGGCGGGCGCGGGCACGTACTTGCCGCGCAGCCAGATATCGCCGGGGACGATGCCGGTCAGGAGCCGGTTGTCCATGTGGTAGGACTTCAGGTATCCGTCCGCGCCCATGAAGCCGCTGACGCCGACGACGCCTCGGATGCACTCGGTGATGGTTCCATGGACGCGGAGGTAGTCCTGGGAGCCGGTGGCCTCTTTGCGTCCGGCCACGCCGCCTCCGTAACTGCTGAGCCAGACGTTCTCGGCGCCCCAGCCGCCGCCGCCGACGGTGATGGCGGCCTCGACGATCGTCGGGTCGGGGAGATATCGCTGGTAGTAGTCGCTGCTTGTGGACCCGGCGCTGGGGTAATTCGGACGGCCCACGGGCATGTAAGCGTACCCCTTGATCTTCACGATGCCGTCGATATCGCTCAAGCCGGGGTCCACCACCTTGATGACGCCCTGGGCGAGCAGTCCGAGGACGTTGGGATTGTCGTCGGCGGGCAGGCCGTCCGCGCGGTGGCTGCCGTCGACGTAGATCGAGTCGGCGATCCAGATGTTGCCGGTGGCGACGACCGTGACGGTGCCCTTGACGACCTGGTCGTTGTTGTGCAGGGTGGAATTGCCTCCGATGACGACGTTGCCGTTGACGAAGATCTGGCCGCCGGGGTCGGAGGTGGTCCCGCCGAAGGACTGGGTCACGTAGGTGCTCGTCAGGGGGACCGTGGTCGAGACCGCGCTGGTGGAGGCGACATGATACGTGTAGATGTAGTATCGTTCGTACTGGGCGCCGCCGGTGCCGGGTTTGATCTTGAAATCATACGTGCTGGAGTCGGAGGACTGACGGAACCCTCGCACGGAGCAGTTGTTCGTGATACGGACCTTGCCGATGCCGCCTTCGACGAAGAATTCGAGCTGCACGGCGGGCAACCGATTGGTCAGGCTCGTGGCGGTGGCCGTCGGGGTGAATTGGTACTGCGGCAACGTGCTGTCGCGAAAGCGGCTCACCTTGCTCTGCACCGAGCCTTCATCGGTGACCCGGCTGGCGGGCTGATTGAAGTAGATGCCTCCGTCGAAGAGCGACATGACGCTGGCGTACTTGTCGCCGCCGCCGGCGGTGTAGCGGTCCTCGCCCATCGCGACGGCCTGAAGGAAGGACGGGCTGCCGATGATGAAGATGTCCTTGATGTCCGGGCTGTCGGAGGCCTTGTTGATGTGGATCGGCAGGTCGATGACTTCGCCGGTCTTGAAGTTGACCTCGTCCGTGCTCGTGGCGCCGGTGGGGATTCGACACAGGCCCATGTCCCACCCGCTGATCATCTGGACGGTGAGCACGTCCACGCACCGTTCGAAAATGCCGCTGTAGCCGTGGGAGACGACGCGAAACACCGGTCGCGATTTGACGAACGTGTACAGGCCGATCTGATACGTGCAGGAGCTGTCGGGAAAGGTAAGCGAACCCGAGGTGCCCGCGGCGCCTTGTTGCAGGGCGCTGAGCATGTCCTGCTGCTGGCCCATCCAGAAGACCGCCTTTTCATAGCCCGCTTCCGCCGCGAGCATGGCGGCCGCGTCGGCCTTCGCGGAGATCGCGTGGTGCCTCACGCCGTAGCCGATGGTGAGCAGGCCCATCCCGACCGTCGTCAGGATCACGACCGCAATGACGGCCAGAGCCAGGCTCACGCCGCGATAGCGGATGTCCGATTTCTGATCTCTTGATTTGGATCTTCGATCTCTCATCGTGGCCAGATATTGCGCAGCAAGGTTGAAGTCATCACTCGCATTGTTCGACTGTCGTCGTTGGGGTCCGTCAGGGTCACGTCCAGTCGCACGGAGCCTTGGCCGGTGGCGCCCACGGTCGTGTGACTGAACGGCGGGTGCCCGGAATCGGCGCTCACGTTCTTTGCCAGCACGGCGGTGGAGATCCCGCTGGTGTTTCGATTTCCTCCTCCGACCGGGGCCGCGCCGGGCGGATACGACCCGTAATCAACCTTCATCGTGTCGCCGTCCAGGTAGAACAGGGCATAGGCGGTCGCGGTCGTGTCGGAGTCCATCAGATTGTAACTGTCCGTAGTGTTCAGCGGGACGTCCCAGTAGCGGAATTCGACCGCGTCGCCGAAGACCACCGAGTCGGGTTGGCCGCTGGGCGGCAGCGCCGGCGTCAGGATCCCCTCGGCGAATGTGTAGAGGACGTAGTTGCCTCGATTGGACCTTCGTCCGGCCGCACCGAAAGCGGCTGTAAGGGCCTGTGCGTCGATGTTGAGCCGGTCGTTGGCGGCCTTGTAGGCGCGGAGCCAGGCGCGGTTGCCCCCGTCGAGGAGGACTCCCACGCCGGCGATCAGGATGATGGATACGCCCATGGCGACGACCAGCTCGACGAGGGTCATGCCGGCGGGACTCAGTTGTCTGCGCATTCTACCCATCGGTGGCGTCCAGTCGCACGTAGGTGACGAAGATCATGGGGGGCATCTCCGCGAAGCGGGAATCGGAGACCGTGATGCCTCCCGAGTCGGTCTGGCCATAGCGGACGACCACCGCGAGCTGGCGCAGGGTGAGGTCGGCTACGGTGTCCTCGTCGACGTCCACGTACATGAGCGCGACCAGCAGGGGCATGTTGCACAGGGTGATGCTGTAGACCGAGTTGTTCAGCGTGCCCCCGAGGCCGCCGGCGCTGGTGAATCCGGCGGGCGCCGCACCGGCGCTCGAGAATCCCAGTCCGAGCGACGAGGGGTCGTATTCCGTCGAGCCTCCCGTGCTTTTCCAGTCCTCCATGAGCAGTTGGGCCACGCGGGCTGCGGCCGTCTGCACCTGGGCGATCCGAGCGTGTCCCGCCGCGAAGTACTCGTACTGCAGGGCGCCCAAAGCGGCAATCGCCAGGATCGCGCCGGCCACTATCTGCTCGACGAGGGTGAACCCTCGGACGAGTCGGACCCTGTGCATCCTCTTGTGTCCGTCAGTGGATGAGCTAGTTCTTCTCATGCCCCGCCCATTGCACGATGGAGTGCCTGCCTGAAAATGCATCAGGACCCGCAGGGGACCGCGGGTCCTGATACACAAGCGAATCTCGATTAGCTCTCAGTGAACACCTGGCCGGTGCCGCTGCCGGTGAGTGTCATTTTAGCGGGTTTGCTGGGCTTGTTGCTTCGTGTCGAAGTAGCTGCCGTGCAGACGATCTTGAAGGATACCACGCCGCTTGCGGAGACGGCAACGTCCGAGATAGCATAGCAGCCAGTCGTGAAGTAGGTGCCGTCTAGTTCAGCGGTCGAGATGCCGAGATCGGCAAGCGACGGTGTTGCGGAGACCCCAGCAGCGCCCTTTTCGGCCGCATAGGCGCGGATGGCGGTGGCGATCGTGCCCATGGCCGCCTTGGCCTCGGACCACTTGGACGCATCGACTCGGCCGCTCATGAGGGGGATTGCGACTGCGGCCAGAATGCCGACAATCAGGACCACGACCATGAGTTCGACCATTGTGAACGCTTTGTTGCTCTTCATACAGACCTCCAGAGAACGAAACCTATTTGCAATTTCCGATTTGTGATTTTTGATTTCAAGAGCGCCGGGAAGCGACCTCCTCAAATCAACAATCCAACATCAACAATTCCACATCCTTATCGTCTGCGCGGACCATCGACTTTATGACTCAGTGCCCTATATCCGAGATGGTGAAGATCGGCAGGTACAGGGCGATGACGACGACCAGAACGATGGCGCCGACTGTAGTGATCATGACGGGCTCCAGCAGACGGGTCAACGTGTCGATCGTCGCGGTGATCTTTCGCTCGTAGTGGTCGCTGGTCTTTCGCAGGATCATGGGCAGCGAGCCGCTCTCCTCGCCGACCTGGGCCATTTTGACGACCATGTTGGGGAAGAAGCCCGCGGCGGTCATGCCCAAGGCGACGTTCGATCCGCCCATCACGTGTTGCTTGACCCTCGCGATGGCGGAACAGATCACGTCGTTGCGGCTCATGCCGCGCAGGATTTCGAAGGACTCGAGGACCGGGACGCCCGCGTCGAGCAGGGTGGCGATGGTCCTGCAGAACGTGGCGATGAACGCCTCGGTGAACAGCTTGCCGAACAGGGGCAGTCGCAGGACGGCCCGGCTCAGGAGCTGATGGCCGCTCCGGGTCTTCGACAGGCTCACGGCGCCGAAGACCAGCCCCGCCAGGGCGATGGCCACGTAGAGTGCGTTGTGGCACAGAAAGCCGTAGAACCCCATGAAAACGCGGGTGAACGTCGGCAGATGGCCCCCGATCTGGTCGAAGATTATCTGGAAACGCGGGATGATCAACGTCATGATGCCGACCACGATCCCGCTGATCAGCGTCAGGACGAAGATCGGATAGGCGACGGCGCCGCGGACCTTCTTGGCGATGCGGTCGCGGTTGTCGAAGTACTCCGCCAGCGTCCGCAGGGCCTGGCCCAGGTCGCCGCTCGTTTCGCCTGCGATGACGATGGCCAGCGCCAGCGGGTTGAACACCTGGGGAAACTCGCCCAGACCGTCGGACAACAGCTTGCCTTCCGCCACCTTGGCGAGCGTCTGTTGCAGCACGTGGCGGAGTTGCAGGTTATCGGTGTCTTCCGCGATGATCTCCAGGGCGCTGGTGATGCTCAGGCCGCCGTCGAGCATCGTGCTCAGTTGCCAGGCCATGGCGCCCAGATCGGCGGACCGGACCTTGCCGCGACGCACGGCCTTGCGTTTTCGGCCGGCTCCTTCCAGGGTCTCATGGACCCCGATCGGAGTGAGACGCTTGTGATGCAGGATCTCGAGGGCCTCGTGGGGGGAGTTGGCCGCCAAGAGTCCTTCGCGTCGTGCGCCCGCGTGGTCTCGGGCAATGTACGTGTAGCTTCTCATCGTTCTCAGGCTTCTCCCATGGACGCCACTCGGATGACCTCCTCGGGGGTCGTCAAACCCCGCAGGACGGCCTGGACTCCGCTGTCGAGGAGGTTGCCGTATCCTTTGGCCCGCACCGCCTCCTTGATCTGGGCCTCGCTCTGTCCGGCGATGATCCGTTCGCCGATGTCCTCATCGACGACCAGGAACTCGAAGATGGGGAGCCGGCCGTGATAGCCGGTGTTGCCGCAGATGGGACAGCCTTTGCCCCGGTGGAACGTCGCGTCGGCGTTCTTGACGCGGTCCAGCTTCAGACGCTGCACGATCTCGTCCGAGGGTCGTGCGGGCTCCTTGCAGTTCTCGCAGATCTTGCGCACGAGCCGCTGGGCCACGATCAGGTTCAGCGTGGACGCCAGCAGATACCGCTCGATCCCCATATAGGCGAGCCGGCTGATCGCGCTGGGCGCGTCGTTCGTGTGGAAGGTGCTCAGGACCAGGTGTCCCGTCAGGGAGGCCTTGATGGCGATCTCGACGGTTTCTTTGTCGCGGATCTCCCCGATCAGGATGATGTTCGGGTCCTGTCGGAGGATGGCGCGGAGGCTCAGGGCGAAATCGAGCCCGATCTCCGGCTTCACCTGGATCTGGTTGATGCCCGCCAGGCGGTACTCGACGGGGTCCTCGACCGTGGTGATGTTGACCGCGGGATTCTTCAGGTAGTTGAGCGCCGCGTAGAGCGTTGTGCTCTTGCCGCTGCCGGTGGGGCCCGTGACGATGATGATGCCGTGGGGACGCGCGAGCATGGACTTCAGCTCGATCATCGCGTCGGGCTCGATGCCGAGCCGATTCAAATCATGGCTGACCGCCGCGGTGTCGAGGATTCGCATCACGACCTTCTCCCCGTAGATGGTGGGGATGGTCGAGACCCGCACGTCGATTTCCCGTCCGGAGGTCCGGATTCGCAGCCGGCCGTCCTGGGGGAGACGCCGTTCCGCGATGTTCATCTGGGCCAGGATCTTGATGCGGGCGATCACCGCCGCGTGCATCCTCTTGGGGGGAGGCACGACCTCTCGCAGCACGCCGTCCACGCGAATGCGCACGATGGTCGTATCGGCCTGCGGCTCGATGTGGATATCGCTGGCCCGATTCTTGACCGCCTGGCGCAGCAGCAGATCGACGAACCGAATGACCGGGGCCTGGTTCGCCGCTTCTTCGCCGCCGCCGGCTCCGTCGAACCCCTCTGCCGCGGGGATGTTCGCGGCGATCTCCTCGTCCGCGTCGTTCTCGGTTGCGACCAGGTCTCGGAGCTGGCGTTCCTCGATGTCCGAGCCGTGGTAGATGAGCTCGATGGCGCGGCGGATCTCGCCCGGCGCGCTGATGACCGGCTTTATCGGACGCTGCATCTTCAGCATGACCGTGTCGATGGCGACCACGTCGAGCGGGTCGGCCATGGCCGTGACCAGTTTGCCGTCTTCTTCCCGCAGGGCCAGCAGGCAGAACCGCTTGGCGATGCTCTCCGGCAACCCCCGGGCGACCTTCAGGTCGATCTTCGAGTGATCGTCGAGACCGATATACTCCATGCACAGGTGCTCGGCCAGGACCGTGCTGAGGGTCAGATCGTCGAGGATCCGCCGGCGAATCAGGATTTCGCCGATGCGTCCGCCTTTCTCCCGCTGCTCGTCGAGAGCTCCGAGCAGCTCGTCCTGGGTGATCATGCCCTTGTTGACGAGCAATTCACCGAACTGATGGCGACCGTTGCTTTCCAGAACGGAGGAACTTCCCGATGTCGTCTTCATGGCATGACCGGAGCCTCTTATCGATAGCACTTCATGATCCAACAGATCTACACTCGTTGCCCCTATCGGTTGTATCGAGCTTTCGCTTTAGCAGACCTGGATGGAGCCGGACGACGACAGGCAATTCGGGCGGAGGGGGGGAACGGCCGCCCCATGCCCGGGCGGCGCGCAAAAAGAAAGAGCTGCGAGAGTCCTCGCAGCTCTGTGGCAAACACCTCAACGGAAGGGGCTGTTACAGCATGTGCCGGCGTCGCAGGAAACCGACGACACAGCTACCCAGGGCGCCGAGTACGATGGCGCCGGGAGCCGGAACCGCGCACAAGCCGAGCATGTCCTGCTTGTACTCGCCCGTGGATCGGTCGTACAGGTTCAGGACGCAAACGTGCCCCACGCCTTCCCATTCTCCCGATGCGATGGCCTGCTCAGCGGCATCGCGGAAGATGTCTTCGAGCGATCCGTCTGCCCACGTCCAGGTGTCGATCTCGTCTTCCAGATACCAGATCACATTCTGCAGGGCCTGTGCCGAAGCTTCCCGGCCCGCGCCCACGGTGTAGTCATACCCCGTCAGCGTGCCCGCGCGGAACTCGGTGTACAGATAGGCCGTCATGTCGCAAAGCGGATCGCCGCCCTCGTCGCCGACATCCCCGTCGTTGCCGCCGCCCAGGAGCGCTTCATCGTTGACCACGACGCGGTAGGTCGTGCCGCTGGCAACGCGTTCGTTCTTCTCCAGGCAGAAGCTCTCGAACTTCGCGGAACTCCCCAGGAGTGCTGCCAGCTCCGCATTCGGCGTGAGAGTGAACTCGCCGCCGTCGCCGGCATAGTACCCATCGATCCGTTTCACGGAGACGGTGGGACTTGCCACCGCCGAACCCGCCATCAGCAAACAAGCCAACAGCACACACACATTTGTCTTCGTCATTTCATCACCTCCAACAACCCTGATCATTTAAGATTTGAAGTCGAAGGACTTCGACAATTTCTCCGACCAACTACCCCGAACTGCCAACTCTACCCCCCAGGAAGAACTACGTTTCTGTCCTGGTGTCTGAAGTCTCTGAGACCCCTCTCCCGCTGCAAGCCGATTCCATCGGGAACTAACAATACAGAAGTGAATATACCCGATTGTGATGCGGATGTCAAGATGAAACGGACAAAAGTTGGATCTTCGGGTCTACAATATTCTGTGACGGCGGCCCTGGGTTCAGTCTGCGTGTTGTTATCGGAACCATGTGGCCCGGATGTGCCCAGGAAATCGCTTTTTCCCTATTCTTGCGAAAGAAGCCCATTCGCGGTGCGTGCTCGGGCGCGTCGGTCTACAGAAGATCCGCCAGCATGTGTGCTCCCACGGCCAGGGCCGAGAGCGCCAGCAGAACGAGCGCGGAGAGCAGAGCGATGGTCACGGGACGGTCCTGGATCAGACCGGTCCAGAACCATTCTCGAATGGACGCATGGGAACCGGAGGATGGAGTCTCGGGTCTCATCCGGTATTTCGACGCCACGCGGCCTTGCGACGGAGCGGGCCGGCCCACGCAGCGGGGGGATGGATGGCAACCGCCGGCTGTCGGGCGGCGGGGTCGGAATGCGTCTGATCGTTCGAATCCGGATCTGCTCTCTTGGCCGACGCAGAAGGAACCGCCTGCGCGCTCGACGTGCGATGCCTGTCCCCGCCGGAGAGTCCGTCGGTCTTTGGCTGCGGCAATCGCGGCGACATCCGCCGTTTTCAACAGCCGGTGCGACCCGTCGCGGAACTCGCGGAGAACGCTCTTTCTCAGCAGATCCTCGACCTGCTCCTGTGTGGCGTCGAGCCGCCGGGCCGCTTCCTTGAGCGTGCAGAATCTTGAGATCCCCGTACTGTTCATGACTGTTCCCATCTGTTCCGATTGCGGTCACTCGGTTCCTGCGGATTACGCCGCTCGGGAAAGGCCGCTTGCAGGCTTCTTCGGCGGTTTCACGACGGGGCTGAAGAGAGCGCGGATGGAATGCGGCGCCGGGGCGTAATCGGGTTGCTCCGAAGGAAGGGAATCTTGTCGCGTTATCGGACGGTGCGTCGTGGTCTTGCCCGGCACTCCACCGGCTCACAACGTCTTGCTCCCGACACATATCGGTCCATGGCCGAGCCGCCTCACTCCCTCGGCTCAACGGTCGATAATACCGGAGATGGATCTACATGGATTGCGCGCGAGGGTCTGCGCTGTGCGCCTGGCCTCTGACGTTGACGAGGCGCCGACACAGACGCCCATGGCATCACGCGGGCATCGCACGCAGCATGGGGTCAGCGTGGCGTAGTCCTCGAATGAG
The DNA here is from genome assembly GCA_035342095.1 of Sedimentisphaerales bacterium. Taxonomy (GTDB): domain Bacteria; phylum Planctomycetota; class Phycisphaerae; order Sedimentisphaerales; family Anaerobacaceae; genus PLanc-01. Next base: position 20,251 of record DAOQWL010000048.1, read on the forward strand.
GGCTCGAAGCACTTGTGGACCGCGAATTATGCTAACTGTTCGTATAGACGGACGCGAGGTGGAGATGACGCCGGCCTCCCTGGCGAGGCTCGTGTTCGATGGCCGTGTGGATTGCCACAGTCCGTCGAGGACGCCGGGCGCGACCGCGGACAGAACGCTCGAACAGTCTCTCGACTCGCCGTACAGCGAGGCGCTGAGCGACGAGCTGCTCTGCCGGCTGCGCTCGATGTACGCCTCCCCATCGCCTGCTGTCGACATCCGCGCGTTCTGCGAGCAGGTCGAGCGTCTGTGTCGCTGGCGATGGACGAGCCCCCATGTCGCCGCGAGGTTCCTCTGGACGGCCGCCTGGCTCAACGACCTGGTGGATCGCCTGGAGACTGCGGCCCAGCTCTACGACGCGTTCCTTCAGACGCCGTGCCGGGAAACCCACCTCCGTTTGCTGGCCTACAACAACCGGGGCGTCCTGCGTATCCGGCTCGGTCGGCTCGAGGGGGTCTCGGACCTGTTGCAGGCGGCCATTCCGGAGTCGCCCGCACGGAGCCGGGACGGCTGCCCGCGGGGGAATCCCGCCCTGGGGGACCTGCCGGTCCAAGGACTGCCGGCGGCTTGTTTCAACCTCCTGAATCTCATCAACGTGTCGCTCGCATCCAGCTCCCTCGCGCGGGCGGCCGACGAGGAATTGGCAGACTTCTTCTGTCGCCTTCCCGAAGAGGGGAGGGCCTTCTGGCTCGGACGGGAGACCGCGGGAGAGATCGACGCGACGCCGGAGGATCTGTGCTGCGAAGAGCAGCCCGATGGGGGCTTTGCGATCCTTCGCGATCCGACCTTCCGGCGACTGAACACCCTGACCTCGTGTCTGGCATCGCGTGCGAAGGGATTCGCCGGCAACGAGTCGGATTCGACGACGAGTTCCCTGTCTGCGGCGGCATCTCGATTGATTCTGTGGGAGTCCCGTTGCGGCGACGGTCCCAGCGGCCATCCGGACCGGTCCTCGCACGCGGCCTATGACTATTGTGCCGAGGCGGCCAGCCTGCTTCTGAGTGATGACATTCCGTCGGCCCTGACGAGACTGGAGAGTCCGCTGGCCCGGGCGGAACAGTCGGTGCGGGAGGAACTGGCGACCATCGAGAGCCGTCTGGCTCTGAGCCGGTATGAGCTGGTGCGGTCGCGACTGCACGCGCAGCGGAGAATTCTGTCGTCGCTGAACCGGCGGGGACGACTTGCCGGCCTGATTGCCCGCATCGACGCGCAACTCGAACGAGTGGACTGTCTCCAGTCCCAGAATGAGCAGCTCCACCTCCAAAGGGCGTGCGTCGGATTGACGTCGGCAGTGGAGCAGTTCGACGGGATTATCGATCTCTGTCAGGCCCAGCTCCAGTATGAGGACCTCGCAGGCAGAATCCGGCGGGTCCGGTCTGGCCTGGCGCCCCAGGCGGGCAACGAAGTGGCGGCTCTCCTCGATGAACTGACCGGTCGTCTGGATCGCCACGTCCGCAGACTCAGACGCATCGAGACGCGCCGGGCGATTCGCGAGCCCTTGCGATTCCTTCGACGGAACTGGCCCGCCGACTGGGCGACGCCGGTCGCGGACTCGGTGTACGAGGCCCTGGCGCAATGCCATCGCAGCGATCCCGAGTGTTGTGTCGAGGATTGGCCCGTTCTGCGGGACCGGCTCGACGCCCACCAGGGACAGCACCATTGGCACAAGGTCTTGGCTGTCGTGAAGGCAGGAGAGGTTCCCTGGGAGTCGGTGGACGAGGATCTGACCCGGGCGCTGGTCCTCAAGCCCGACCTGTGGCTGGCGATGGCGCCGCTGTTCGCGTTGTCCGATTCGCGGAACGCCGGGAATTCGGATCTCCTGCTTCGAGCCGCCCAGTTGCTGGAACGCGCTATTCGGCAGATCGGCGGGCCGACGAATCGGTGCATGGAATTGTGGCAGTGCGTGGCGAGTACGCTGTCGCCTGTTCTGGAGACAGACGACCTCGACGCCATTGCCCAGGTCAGGCAACTGGCCGAGCGATGTCTCGATCACTGGCCGAACGCGGGAGCCGGTCTGGTCGGACGTGCGGATCCCCGCAATCCGGTGCGGGTGTTTCTGGAATCGTGCGAGAAGGCCCGGCGCCTGGTCGAAGCCCGGCAGGCGCTCGACGCCCGTCCGGCGTTGTGGCAGGAGGCGAAGGCCGCGTGCAGCGATCTGTTGCGTCTCGGGCTCGATACGCGCGATCAGCTCCGGCGGGTCGCGACCGGATTCTACTTGGCCGCATGTCACGAAGAGGACGCCCCCCCCGTGCAGAGACGCGTGCTGGCGGGTCTGGAGGCCTGGGTGGACGGAGCATCGCAGGAGGGAGTCTGTCGGATTCGAGAGTCGGATGTTGTTCAAAGGATCACGCGATTGAGGGCGGAGGTCTCCGCAGGATGATATGTGCACGACGCTGTTGAATATGGTGTTGATCGGAGCGTTGCTCTCGGCACAGGGCGCTGAGGCGACGGATACCGCGACGGTCCCCGATCGGCGCGAGCCCTGTTACGTGGTGATCGCGGTCGATGTCTCCGGGAACATGGAGAGCAGCGACGCGCCGTCGGACATGGGAGGCAGACGCCAGACTCTGCGCGACGATGGGCAGTTGATCTTCCTGCAGTTGTTGCCGTTCCTGCGGTCCGATCTCTACGTGGGCGTAGGGCATTTCTCCGACAAGGTCCGCTATTCGCTGCCCAGCGCCGAGACCGGTCCTCTGCTGCCGTGGGGACAGACATTCCTGACGGAGTCGGCCTGCCGCAATATGGTGCGCCCCGTGGAGTTCTTGGGGGCCTATCGAACGGACATTGCCGAGAGTCTGAGCTGGGCCGCGGGTCGCATCGAGGCCGCTCGTCGGCAGTATGGGCCGGGCGTGGGCAAGGTCATCGTGCTGACGAATGGGGCCCCTCGCGACAGCGCGAGGGAATTGGATCGCGGGCGCGGTCCGCTCCTGGAGATGGCGAAGCGCGTGGCTGCGGTGCGGATCGAGGTGTATCCCGTCCTGATCGACGGGGCCTCGTTCCGATCCCGCGACAAGCGATCCCGCCTGTCCGCCGATGAGATTGCCGCGGAGGATCTGATGAAGTCGGTCGCCTCGACAACGGGAGGCACAGCCTACCGACTCGCGCCGGACTTGGGTTTCGCCGATATTCTCATGGCCGTCTTCGACCTGGGGATGCAGGTCCGCGACGAGCTGCTCGTCAGTCGGTACGACTGGGCCATCGTCACGGTAGGGGAGTCGGTGGCGTCGGCGACCGTGGAGCCGATCGGCGGACCGGACCAGGGACCTCGCTCGCTGACGATGGACAGCAGCATGGAGGCCGCCTCCGGCATACGGTCCAGCGTGATCGCGTCCCCCTGGTATCAGACGACGGTCGTACGCCGCCCCGACGCGGGCGACCTCGTGGATCGCTTCTGGCAGGGGAAATGGACGCTGGGCGCGGGCGACGGCAAGTCCCGGCCTGCGGTCCGGATTTATCGGATTCCCGATTTCCTGATGCAGTTGGCGCTCAAGCCCGAGCTGCCCTGGTGGCTTCACGAACAGGTGCAGACCAAGGCGTATCTGCTGGAGCGGCATAAGAAAGGACCGGACTCGCGAACGGCCGCGTCCGCTGCAAGTGCGGCGGATCTGTCGATCTGGGTCCAGGCGAACTCTTCGGATGGAACGAATTCCGTCGCGGCCAGCCGCGGCCTCTGGATCGAACCGGCGAGGCGGTATGAAACGGAGCGCTTCACGATAGGAAAGCCGGGATTGTACCGGCTCCACTGCGAGCTGCGCCACGCGATCGGCGATGTGAATGTGCCCATTCTGTTGCAGACAGGCGATGTGTACGTACACTCGGAATGTGTGGGTGTCAGTGTGGTCAATGCCGCTTCGAGCAAGGCGCTCGCGGAAGTGCCGCCGACTGCAGGGGCCACAGTCAACCTCGATCTGCACGGCGGGCAAGAGGTCGATTTCCGGATCACAGGCAAAGGCCAGTTCAAGGTCGAGCCGCTTTCGGGCGTGTTGCACCTGGAGCGGTTGTCGCAGACGGATTGGCCGATGCGCAAGGACGACCAGGGCAATCTGCTGGCAGGTCCCGTTTCGCTCATCGAACGGGAGGAGCGCCTCGTCGGATGGGCGGAGCTGGACGTTCGAACCGACGCGGGAATCCGCCGCATTGTTCTTCCGCGATTCGATCTGGTCTATTCGCCGGCGCCGATGCGAATCGAGAGCAGGTTCACCGATACTCGCGACGCGCTGTGGGTGGGCGAATTGCACAAGCAGCCCGTGGTCATCTCCGCTTTTCCGGTCTTCGAACGGTTCCGGGACGCGACGGTGGGCTTGTTCCCTCAAGCCCTGCCACAGACGAAGATCCGGACGGTGGACATGCGGACCGGTACAACCCAGGTATCGAGTCCCGCCGGCCGCGTCCTTGAACCGCCGCAGGCGGGCAGCTATGAAGGACGGACCGTCACCGCGACGTACTTTGTGGAGTCCACGGTTCCGATCCCGCAGGCGGACAAGTGCGAGATCGACCTCGGTCCGGCTATCGAGAACCTCCAGGGGACGCTGAAGAGCTACGCCATCGTCGATCCCGCGGCACGGGGTCTGTTCAAATGGTCCATGACCCAGCCGGGACAGACGGTGCGACAGGGGTCGATCTCGGAGGCCCTGTTCTGCGGGGAGCCGGTTCAGTTCCACGCCGAGTGGCAGGCGGACCAGAACATCTCCGCAGTTCGCTTCGAGATGCCGCAGGCGGATTCGAACGAGCCCATGTTCGTCGATCTGCCGGTGACAGCCGCAACCGGCAAGGCGGATCTCGAGCAGATCCTCCCTGGCCTGAGCCGGGGGCAGATCGTTCCGGTGTTCGTCCATGTCACGATGCAGCCTGTCGGCGCCGATCGCGCCGTGCAGGTCAAACTCGTGGGCGGGCAGTTCCGCACGGAAGACCGGCGGGTGAGCCTGGAGGACTTGAAGGCGGGCGAGGGCGCGCTGATGGACATGACGGCCTACGCCTGGGAGCCGGTCGAGATCCCGCTGCAGGCGGTGTTCACCGGCTACACCGCAACGGACCCGCGGCACAACGCCGCCGTCGATCAGTTCAAGAAGTCCTGCACCGTGACGGTCACGGCCAAGACGGGCGACGCGAGGGACGTGTCGGAGACGATCGAATGGACCTCGGTGACGCCCGCAGAGGGGCCGGACCGCCGGTGTACGCTGATCGGGCACGCGACGTACACGCCCGATGCGCCGGGCCGGACCACTGTCGAGCTGAGCGCCCAGACGCCGGCCGTGCAGGGCGCGAGCCAGTCGTCGCCTCGTCGCGTCTCCGCGCATCTGTTGACGAAGTCGCCGCGATTGGCCGTCACGATTCGCAAACTTACCGCCACCGGCGATGAGCCTGTGTTTGACTCCCGTCGGTGGATCGCCGGCGAAGGGGGCGTGTCCGCTCTGTTGACGCGATTCTCCGCCCGTCTGCGGGTGGAGGTTCGCAGTAACGACTGGGCTGCCACAGGGCAGTCGCGGTCGTGGCGCACCACGATTCGCCTGCTGCGGCGTCCATCTTCGAATGCCGACTGGGCGATCGAATTCTCGGACGCAGGTGAACTGACGGGCGAGGGCTCATTCCTGAAGGAGATCCAGATCGCCGCCAATGGCGAGTACATCCTGGAGGTGAGCGGTCAGGATCCGCAGTCGGGCCGTCGGACGGTGTTCTTCCAGACGCCGGTTGTCGCGTCGATCCAGCCACACGAAATCAAACCGACCGCGGCCCCGCCCATGTGGTTGACCTCGCGGGTCCGCCAATGGCCCTTCGAGTACCAGGTGACGCTGCACCAGGAGTCGACGCAGGCAGGCCCGCCGCAGGCGGTGGCGTTTCAGTTCCTCCTGCCTGGGCAGAGCGAGACCTGGATGGACGGGACTTCGTCGATTCTGTCGCAGACGTCGGAGGCCCGACAGATCCTGGTCAAAGGCCCGAGGTCCATGCCCGCGACACAGGGACTGCGCAACGGGGCCGTGCAATTCAAGCTCTCTTCGCAGGGCCTGGACCTGCTCCGATGGGATTGTCCGGACATCCGTGTGATCGAGCCGGTCCTCGACCGCCTGACGTTCAGTGCAGGGGGCAAAGCCGGCCCGATCGCCCTCGAGGGCGGCGAACTGGCCTTCGACGGTTCCTCCGAGCTCTGGGTCCGTCTGCAATTCCGCACAGCGCCTGAGTTGGAGGGCCAGTGGGCCCCGTCGGAATCGACCGTCTTCCTATGGCGTCATCGAACTGGTGAGACGGCGGGCAGCCAGGTGGATGCCCGCATGTTGGAGAGTTTGGAGGACCAGGCGGCAGGCGGAGCGGCTATTCTGTCGTTCGAAATCGACAATCCGGCGGCCAACAAAGCCGTCCGAGTGATGCCGAGACGAGCCGGCCTGCGTCTTTTCGGCTGGCCTTCGCGTCCTGCGAGCGAGCGGTACTCCCTGGTGGCGTCGGTCGTTTACCGGCCCCAGAAGTCGGCAACGACCGAGGTGCCGGCCGACCGCGTCGTTGCCGAGTGGAGCGACCTCTACGGCGTTCAACTGAATACCCCCTGGGTGGTTCCGCTGTGCTGGTGGCCGGTGGCGGCGTTCCTGGTCGTCGCGGTCCTGACAGCGGTCCTCAGGCTGTCCGTCCCCAGTCCGAGCCGGCTGGCCCTGGACATGCGGCTGGAAGAGAACATCGCTGTGGTGGAGCCGACCCGGCTCGACAACCCGGTTCTGGTCGACTTGCAGGAAACCTCCTTCGGGAGAGAGGTGCGGATGTACACGCGGTACCTGCGGAGTCGCTGGAACGGCAATGCCACGGCGCTGATCGCAGGTCCGATCCGCGTCTTCCTCCGACGGACGCTGTGTCCGCGTCGTCGGGCCTGGATGGCTGTGATCCCGAGGGTCCGAGGCGATGCACGGTCCGCCCGCACGGGACTGATGTGCGTATGGACGGGACCGGGGGCCCGGAGCGGTCGCGTGTGGTCCTGCCAGGATGGCTCGGGCCCGCTGCCGCCTGAGGGGCAGATCAAGACCGTGTATCTCGATCTTCCGTATCGAGTGGACGGCGTCAATCGCACGATGCGCGTGGCGATTCGAATCCGGAAAATGGCGAAGGGAGAGACCTGACAGACACGCAGGGCACGCCCTTCGGGTCTGGAGTTGGAGCATGTTGAGAGACAGTAGAGGAACATAGAATGCGACTGAGCAATAGTCCCATTGTTGTGCGACCGACACTCATCGTCGGGCTGGGCGGCACCGGCGGCCTGGTCTGCCAGTGGGCGGAGCACTACATCCGCGAGCTATTCGGGCACGTCCCGTCGTTCATCCGCTTCCTGAAACTGGATACGGACGCCTCCGACGATGGCGGGCCGCCCGAGGGGATCCTGTCCGACTTCATCAATCTGTTCCATTACGTCGATGTCGGCGAGGTCGTCCGCGACAACGTCAGCTTTCCCGAGTTCCATCCGCACCTGGACTGGATGCGCGGGTTCCGCGAGGACGCGACGTTCGCGGACTACGGGTGCCAGGGCATACCCCGGCTCGGACGCTTGGTCTTCTTCGAGCTGCGCGAGACGATCATCCACGAGGCGGTCGCGACGCGCTTCAGCAGTCTTCGGACGAGCACGCAACAGCTCGTGGAGGAGCAGCCGGACCAGTTCATCCTGGCCGCCGACGGCGCGCCGGCGGTACACATCGCCAGCAGCGTATGCGGCGGGACCGGCGCCGGAATGCTCATCGACATGGCCTATAATCTCCGCTGGTGGTCGCGGGAGTCGTTCCCCAAGCCCGCCGAGGTCATCGGTCATCTGCTCCTGCCCGATGCGTTCCGAGTCGATCCGATGCTCCGGCCCAAGCTGGAGGCCACCGCCAGCGCGACGCTGGACCAGATCGAGTTCCTCAGCGACGAACGCCGCCCGGACATCCCGGTCCGATACCGCAGCAACCGCGCAGGCGAGGATTGCTTCCGACGGGACACCGCACCGTTCAACTTCCTGTACTTGCTCAACGGCCAGGTCGATATGGGCAGCGGCGACCGCAAGCACCTGGTCCGTCAGATTGCCCGGGTGATCCGCGCGATGGCCTTCGAGCCCCTGGGCCAGCAGGTCCGATCCGATGCGAACAACAAGCTGGCGGAGATCCTGCCCCAGCGGGACCCGGTGAACAACCATCGCCAGTGCTTCTCGAGCTACGGCCTGTGGTGCGGGACGCCCGGACACAGGCGAGCGAACATCGAGTCGCGAATCCTCAGCGAGCTGGAGACCCTGGGCCAGGATCGTCAACAGGCTCGGACCGACTACCGCCAGCAGGTGCAGAAACGGATCGCGACCACTCTGGGCGCCTCTCCTGGGACGAACGAGTTCATCCGTCCGTCGGTGCCGTTTGCGTGGGACCCGCCCGGGCGGGGGACGTCGCAGGAGGTGGTGTCCAACGTCCTGCAGAGCGTCCGTCGATATATCGAGATTTCCGTTCTGCCGGCGGCCCGTAAGGAAGGCGAGCGAGTCCAGGACCCGAACAAGCCGATCGCCGGCCTGTTGGAGGCGGCCGACGAGATGTTCGGGCGGGACTTCTTCAACGCTGAGCAACTCAAGCCCATCAGCCAGATCGGGGCGTGTCTGGACGCCTGGACGGAGGGCGTTGAAACCCTGCTGGATCACAAGCAGGCTGTCGCGAAGCCCACGGTCAATGCGGTCGTCACGGAGATCCTCGCCGGCATCCGCCAGGGATTGGCGAGTCTGGAACAAAGGGTTCCTCCCCTGTCGTGGACGAGTTCCGACATCGCTCCCCTGGTGGGCGAGGTGATCGACGCGCAGTGGGCTTCCTGCGCCGAGGCGCTGCTCCATGAGAATTCCGTCGGAGCGATCAAGGCGACGCTGCGTTTGTTCTCGATTCGCAAGCAGGCCATGGAGGCCCTCATCGAGCTGGCGTGGCAGCGTCGGACCAGTGGTGAGCGAAGCAACGGCGGGCGCTCCAACGGCACGCCGCGATTGGCGGATTTCTTCACCACGCCTTTGTGTGCGTCGCTCGACGCATCGAACGCGTTGGACAGCGTTTCGGCGCGAGACCTGCGCCAGAGCCTGATCAAACCGGTCCTGTTCGGCACGGTCCTGTCCGTTCGGGAGGTTCGGCCGGAACTGGCGGATGTCCGCGCGGTGGAGGATCGCCTGTCGCAGAATCTGGGCCAGTTGGCCGGCGAGATGAAACGCTTCCTGCGCGACATCGAGAATCACGGGTGGGAAGTGTTCCGCAACGGCCTGGGCGAGCACCAGGCGACAAACGAGCATCCGTACTACCGGAGCGTCTGCGAGATCTGGCGGCTGGCGGAGCCGAAGATCGACCTGTCGAAGTCCCGCAAATACGCGGCGCCGCTCGATGTCACGGTGACTCAGCAGGTCCCGAGCTCGTGCGTCCCGCAATTGCTGACGCACAACTGCGAAATGAGCCTGCGGGAAGCGAACGTGGACGAGAACTTCCGCCACGTCACCGGGGAATGGCTCCAGATCCTGCGCCTTCGGTATGGCTTCTGTCTCGAGGCGATCAGCCGGTATGCCAAGTACGCGGCGGCCACCGACGAATACGTCAGGCGGATGGGGTTCGAGTTCTCCGATCTGTGGCTGGACAAGAGCTGGTACGTATCGTATCAGCACGCTCTGGCGGAGTGGCACAGCCAGGCCGGTCCGCAGAAGGACAACACGGAGCGGCGCACCTACGAGGCCAATGCCGCCAGGACGGGCTCCCTGCGAAGACTGATCGAGTCGGTCAGCGGACGGCTCCGCCAGCAGATGCGCTCGGTGACGGACTCGGAGGTCGGCATCCGGATGGCGGAGTTGCACGGCGGGACCAGTTCGCGGATCGATCTAATGCTGCACAGCATGCCGCTGGCGGATTCCGACGCGGTTCGGCAGGGGCTGGCTCGGTGTCTGGCGATGCTGGATACACTGATCCAGAACGTGGATGAGTGCAGCGTGGGCCTGCCCGAGAAGGAACGGCACGCCATGACCGACGTGATCGAGGCCTGCCGCAGTGACATCCAGACATTCCGAGAAGGGCTCTCCAATTGAAGATTTGCGATTTACTATTTGCGATTTGCAGTTCGCCGCGGTTTGCGTACGTCACCGGCGTCACGAAGCGTCCCTTGAAGATCGTAAATAGCAAATAGGAAATGGCAGGGGGTTGCGTGGGCGCGAAGAACGGTCAGAAGAGAGTGATGGGGCCATGGCCGACCTTGTTCGTCGGGGTTGGGCCGTGCGCCGAGAGGACCTTGGCGGAGTTCTCCCGGCTGGCCCGTCGTCTGACGGTGCGCGTCGATGGGCCATTCGGTCTGGTGCTTGCGGACTCTTGTTGCGAGGATGTGTTTCAGTGTGACTGGCCGTGGGGCAATGAGTTCAAAATCCCAGACCCTTCCGTGTTCCGCGATCGATCCGAGTTCGTCGGTCCGGACGACGCGAAGCTCCTGACGATCCTGTCGTCTCTCGTGCGTCGGCTACGGTCGGCCGGTCCGGGCGCCGACCCGGCGGGTCCGGGACGTCTGCGGATGGGCTGTACCGTTCTGCTCGATTTGTCCGATCCCGGCGTCGTCTCCTCGGCCGTCCGCCTGATGCGGACGCTGCGAAAGGCCGAGCCTGCCCTCGACGTGACGGTCCTGGGACTGACCGCACGGACGGCGGGAACCGATTCCTCGCGGGATATCGCCTGGTTCGAGGTCTGGACGCACCTGCTGACGGAACTCCAGAACGAGCCCCTGGCGCAACGAGTCTACCTTCTCGACGGCAGCGACGCGGACAAGACCTGGTTCGACCGGCCGGAGCAACTGCATCGGCTCGGCGCCGAGTTCCTCCTGTACCATGGGCTGACCTGTCGCGGTTTGCTCCGCCAGGGCGAACGAGCCCGAACCTCGCTGGGCGAAAACATGCTGAACGTGTGTGGTTCGTTTGGCTGCCGGACCATTCGGGCGGACCTCTCCGTCGTCGCCGAGAGGATTGCCGAGAGGGTGGCCGCGGAGGATCTTGCAGAACTGTACAGGCGGCCGATGCCGGCTGGCTGGCCCGAGAGCCTCGACGAGCAGGCGCAGTCGCTGGTCGACAGAATCGCCGGTCTGTGCGAGAAGGCTCATCTGTTCCCCGGCGAACGGCGAGACCAGGCCGGGGGCGCTGCATCATGCGACGCGGAAATCGATGAGGCAATCGGCAGGACCGTCAAGCACGTGTGCTCTCGCGAGCCCTTGGTGAGTCTGTGCCACTTCCTGCGACGTCTCGAACCGAGACTGCAGGCGCTGTTGACCCGCCAACGACTGTGGGAGCGGACGAGAACCCGGTGGTCCGCGATGGCGACTCTTCGTCAGCAGGAAGGCGCGACCTACGAGCCGATGAGGACTTGGCTGTCGCGGACCCAGACGCGATGGACCGACCGCTTCACGCCCGAGCAGGAAGAGGTCTCCTATGTTGCTGTGGGTCGGCCCGCGGCCAGGCGGGGGTACTGGGCGGGGCTGGTCCTGCTCGCGGCCGGACTGGTCGCCGTCTTGGCGGGATCGTTGACCCGAGAACGGTGGTTCGTGCTGGGTGGAGGGCTGCTGTCCCTGGCTGCGTCGGTCCTCATGACGCTGCCGACCGGGTGGGTTCGCCATTCTCGCCACCGCGTTCGGGAAGGGCAGGAGGTCTCTGCGTCGATTCCGGCAGTCCTATATCGAAAACGGCCGAGCGGACGGGCGTTCCTCGCTTCGATGCTCATGATTCTCGCGGGTCTGGCGGGTCTGACGTGGCCGTTGTGGCCCGAGGAGTGGACGCCGACGACCTTGGTCTGGGCGATTGTCCTGGCCGTGATGTCGGGGTTCGGCGTCGCTGCCATCATTGGGTGTCCCTCGCAGACACACCCTGAGCGGGTGAGCGAGACCGATGCGCCGGGCCACACAAGTCCTCCGGCGTGGCGATGTCGCGGCGCAGGGCTGTCGTGCCTGGCGATGGCGTGGGTGGTCCTGAGTCTGGGAATCCCGTCGCCCACACCGCCTCAGACGGTTCTTCTGTGGATGGCCCACATCGGCGGATTGCTCCTGACGGGGGTGGGGATCGGCTGGGTCCTGCTGCCCCGCACGGGACGTGCCTATCTTATCGAACGGGTCCCGAAGATGCCGCTGCCGCTGGCAGGCGGGATCGGCCGTGCGATCCAGGAGCCGGAGATGGGACATCGGATCGCCGCCATGGCCGACTGGATCGATCGCCTGTCGCTGGCGGGTGATCCGGGACTGAGCCGGTCCCGGGCGATGCCCGTGCCGCGGGATCGCGAGACCCTGTTCGACTTCCTGGCGGCCGACTGGGAGGAACAGTTGGCAAAGGCTTTTCGACTCGCCTTGGAGAAGCGGTCCGGCAAGTCGCTTGCCGCTCTGGCCCTGCAGCCTGGGCTGTGGACCGAGTGCGTCGCCAAGGAGCTTCAGAATCCCCGAGCCAGGTGCTATGACCTGACCTCGCTGCTCGCGTTGCAGGCGGTCAACGCCTGGATCGAGTCGCACACGCTGGGGGAGTTGCTGAACCTCGTGCAGGTGGATTTCGAGCGATTCGGGCGTCTCACTGCCCGCATGGCCTGTCCTCACTGGCCGACCTCCCGCGCGGAGCCGGAGATGAGCGTGAGCGTCATCGCGGTGGCCAGACCGCTGTGGGACGTGTTGGAACCGCTGGCGGAGCGGGCCGATTCGACGCCGATCGTGCCCCTCGATTGGGATGTCCGCAGCGACGCGGTGGTTGTCCTGCGGGTTGTTCAGGGCCTCTGCGAAGGGTGGCGGGGGTTCCCGGGCATGCCGGGACAGCCGCAGGCGGACATCACACGCGGTCGCGAGACCCCAAACACTTAATCACGCCGACAGTTGAACATTTCGACGAGCGGATGTAGACTCCCTGCAACATGTCGCAGTCGTTCGCGACTATCGTGCTGGGGACACCTCGTGCACAAGCATGGATGGATATGGCGTCGGTTGAGATCAGGTCATTGACGAAATGGTATGGCAGGTCGCGGGGGATCGAGGACATCACCTTCGCAATCGAAGCCGGCGAGGTCTTCGGGTACCTCGGGCCGAACGGCGCGGGCAAGACCACGACGATCCGCTGTCTCATGGGCATGTTGCGCCCGAGCAGGGGGGAGGTTCGCGTCCTGGGACAGCGCATCGTGGCGGGTCGGGGCACCCAGCACACGCGAATCGGCTACCTGCCCGGCGAGTTCCGCATCTGGGGCCGTCCCAAGGCGAGGACCTCGCTGAGCATGCTGGCCGCCCTGGGCGGGGATCGCGCCGCGACGGCGCGGCGCAGGGCGCTGGCGGAGCGTCTCGATCTGGACCTGGATCGTCCGGTCGGAGACCTTTCCAAGGGGAACCGTCAGAAGGTGGCGGTGCTTCTGGCGTTTCAGCATCAGCCGGAGGTGTTGATCCTCGACGAGCCGACGGCCGGTCTGGACCCGCTCATGCGACAGGTCGTGCTGGACGTGATTTGTGAAGCGGCGCGCGCCGGAGCCGCGGTTCTGCTCTCCTCGCACGATCTGGCCGAAGTCTCGGCCATCTGCGGGCGGGCCGCGATTCTTCGCGAGGGCCGCCTCGTGGAGACGGCGCCGATCTCGCAGATCATCCAGCAGGGCGAGCAGCGGCTGAAAGTGTGGTTCGCGGACGGGGCCCTGCTGCCGGAGGTGCCGCTGGCCCAATGGCCCGGCGTGCGGATCGTCGAGCGACAGCCCGGCGTTCTCCACGTCGCCTATCAGGGTTCCGCCGATCCGATCCTCAAGTGGCTCGGTCGGTTCCCGGTGGATCGGATCACTACGCCACAGATCTCCCTGCAGGATGCGTTCATGCAGTACTACCAGCAACAGCGCAGCGTCACCAGCCCGGCCTGCGGGGACTTGAAAGGGTCGTGTTCATGACTCGATCCTCTCGCCCGTCGTTTCCGCTGCGACTGCTGTGGTTCTGGTTCCTTCGTTTGCTGCCCGCATGGTTCGGCATCGCGGCCGTCATGTTCCTGATGCAGATCGCGATTGCCGCTATCGTACACGACAACGCGAACGTCAGGACCTTCCTGGGATTCCTCCGACTGCTGCCTTCCATCGTGAGGACGGCGCTCGGGGGCGACATGCTGGAATCCGGGAACATGACGGCCCTGCTGACCGTTGGATATCAGCACCCATTCATTATGTTCCTGTACATGGTCTATGCGGTAGGGACGCCCACAGGTCTTCTCGTGGGCGAGGTGCAGCGGGGGACCATGGAACTGATTCTCAGCCGTCCGATAACCAAGACGCAGGTCTACATTTGTGCGGCCGTCCTGACGCTCCTCGGCATGTTCACTCTGGTCATGGTCATGTTCCTGGGGACGGTTGCCGCCGTGCACCTCTACACGTTCAGCGAGCCGATCGACCTGAGCCTGTTCTTCCGCCTGGCGATCAATGGCGGGCTGCTGGCCAGCACGTTCGGTGCGTTTGCCCTGCTGTGCGCCGCGTCGTTCGGACGACTCTATCTGGCTGTCAGCGTCGCCGTGGGGTTCCTGACGATCAACTACTTCATCGCCATTGTGGCAGCGTGGTGGCCCAGCCTGGAGTTCATGCGGAAGGCGACGCTCTTCTACCTGATGTACTACTCGGACATCTGGCTGCGATGGCCCGTTGAGAACATGGCCAAGCTGGCGGCCATTCTCCTCGGCATCGTACTTGTCGGCGGCGTCATTTGGCGCCGGCGCGACCTGCCCCTGTAGAATCTGACAGGGAATCTGCCCACCGGGACGAGTCTTGTATCTCCTTCGCCATTCTCGTATTCCCCTTGAATCCAGTGGGGATTTATGATATGGTTGCCCGGCTGTGGGAAACGTATGTCTGTTCGTGTCCCAGAATTCAAACACGTGATGGAGGCAGTGATGGCGTGGTGCGTAGAGGCGAACCCTCAGCCCGGGTATCTGAACATCCGCCTTGTGAGCGACGTGGATGCGCGTGCCTTTGAGGAGACTGTCGCGGCGATCCTTCGCGAAATCGCGGCACACAATGGTTCAAAAGTGCTCATCGATATTCGCGAAGCCAAGGCTCGTCCAGGGGTTTTGGATACATTTGGCCTGATCTCTGTCTGGCCAGCCATGCACGGTTTGCGTGTGGCCATCCTGGACCGGTCGGAGAATAGGAGATGGTTCGACTTCTATGAGACGGTCTCGGTGAACCGCGGGCATAACAGCCGGGTATTCACGGATTCCGAACAGGCGGTCCAATGGCTCACCGGTTGAGCCGACGACTACGAGTTCTTGTCTTGCTCGGACGCCTTCTGGGCTCGACTTCTTGAAATTCTCTTGCGTTCCTGGTGAATCCCGGCCACAATGAGCGCGCTTGGGCCCGTTGCTCATGCGGACTGTTGTGGACTGCAAGGGTCTACGTGAAGGAATGAAGACAAACGCCCTCCGGCCAAGGGTGCCGTGCGCGACGAGTTGCATAGGGACCTCCAGATGCCATCCGGAGACAAGGGATTGAACGGATGAGGGGATGACCCCATGAAGCTGGAAGAAAGAAAACCATCGGGCAGGGAAAAGGATCGGGCAGCGATCGAGCGATTGGCGGAGTTGCGTCAGAAGCTGCACAGCGAGGATATCTCCACGGCGAGAAAGGCCGCCTTCACCCTCTCCTGGATGCAGGAGGACGGTCTGGACATCTTCGTCGAGGCGCTCTTCGGCAGCTTCCCGCGGACGGCCAAGCAGGCGGCGGCGTACGGCCTGCGGAGCATGAACGGTCGGATGCGAAAACTGGCGGAGGAGGTGCTCACCAAGGGGCTCACGCACTCCAACCGCATCACCAAGGATGTCTGCGCCAAGTCGCTGCTGCTGATGAAGCAGGGACCGGTCCCGAAAAAGAGCGGCTTCCGCCGCAGGCCGGGCGGCGGTGGCGGCGACAGACCTCGCGGCCCGCGAATCCGCGAGTACCGAGGCCGGGGCCAGCCCCGGTACGACCAGCCCTCGGGAAACCGCCCGCCCAGAGGCGGCCCGCCCCGCGGCAACCGGTGAGCGAGCCGGGTGAGGCTGTATCATTATCATTGCCAGATGCACCAGACCGTTGACAACGGTCCTTTCAGGGGCTATACTTCGTATATCCGTTGGAGGAACTGCCATGGTTACGAAGGTGCAGAAATGGGGCAACAGCCAGGGCCTGCGTTTGAGCAGGCAGTTGCTGGAGGACGCCCAAATTGCTGTGGGGGATGAGGTGCAGGTTGCCGTGCATGAAGGCGTCATCGTGGTGTCGCCGGTCAAACGCCCGAGGGGCAAACACAATCTCCAGGAGATTGTCTCGCGGATTCCCAAGGATTATGAGGCGCAGGAACTCGACTGGGGCCCTCCCACGGGCAAAGAGGTCTGGTAAATGGCCCGGTACATCCCTGAGCGAGGCGACTTGATCGGCCTGACCTTCGACCCCCAGTCCGGGCACGAGCAGAAAGGCCGCAGGCCGGCACTGGTCATAAGCCACTATCTCTTCAACAGGCATACGGGGCTTGCCATCGTCTGTCCGATTACAACCACCCAGCGGGGCTTCCCGTTCCACGTCGAGATCACCGGGTGTCCAAGTGTAACCGGCTTTGTGATGGTTGAGCAGGTCAAGTCCGTAGACTTCCGTGCCCGCGGGGCCAGACGTATTGCGAAGGCTCCGCAACGCGTATTGGAGGAAGCCCTCTCCATCTTGGATGCCTGCATCTACTGATGCTCGCGCGTCAAGGGATCTCGACGACACGCTCAAGCGGAGTCCTACTGCGGGTGGCAGGGGGAAGTCTTTCACGGATAGAACAGCAGAGTGATGAGTATGGCCGATGGATCGAATCGTGATATCGAGAGGGGGTATTCGACAGGCCAATTTGTGGCGAAGCTGCGACGGTTGGCGGATGCCCTGGAGAAGGGTCGGAAGTTCGAGATTCAGATCGCCGGCGAGCGGATCTACGTGCCTGTTCGGGCCGAATTCAATATCGAGCACGAACGCGAAGGCGGCGACGAAGAGATCGAATTCCAGGTCAAATGGACCCCGCATGATTCTCCGGGTGCCTGTTGACATACGAGAATTATATCGATATAATTCCTGTAAAGTGGAGTCAAGACCGGGATTGAGATATGGACACAGTAACCGTTTCGCCCAAGTTTCAGGTCGTCATCCCCAAGGCAGTGCGAGAGAGACTCGGCATCCAGCCCGGGCAGAAACTGCAGATTCTGCAATTCTGCGATCGGATTGAGTTTGTTGTGCTGCAGGATATCAAGCAGATGCGAGGATTTCTCCAGGGCATCAGGACCGACATTCCCCGCGAGAAAGACCGCATATGAACCTTGTAGACTCTTCGGGATGGCTGGAGTACCTGGCGAATGGCCCGAACGCGGACTTCTTCGCGCAGGCGATCGAAGACACGGGAAGCCTTCTCGTTTCGACCGTCAACGTCTACGAGGTGTTCAAACGTGTGCTTCAGCAACGCGGTGAAGATGCCGCGATGCGAGCTGTCGCGCTGATGCAGCAGGCCAAGGTGCTCGCGGTGACCTCCCCGATTTCGCTGGATGCGGCCAAGCTCAGCGCCGAATTGAGGTTGCACATGGCCGATAGTCTGATTCTGGCCACGGCGAGGGCGTGCAACGCCACAATCTGGACCCAAGACGCCGACTTCGACGGACTGGCCAACGTGCGGTTCATCCGAAGGAAGTAGGCGACCGAAGGGGTGTGTGGCCATGGCAGAGGGCGTAGTCTATTCGACGGAACACGGGCGGATGTGCCCCGGTTGCGGCAAGCCGATTGCCGAGTGCGTCTGCCGCAAGCAGCAGGGGATTCCCCAGGGTGATGGGATCGTGCGGGTCTCGCGCGAGACGAAGGGCCGCAAGGGCAAAGGCGTCACCCTCGTTACGGGCGTGCTGCTCGATGAAGACGGTCTGCACAAGCTCGCCACGGAACTCAAGCGAAAATGCGGGGCCGGCGGGACTGTGAAGGGGGCGACCATCGAGATCCAAGGCGACCACCGCGATCTGCTGGCAGCGGAGTTGGTCAAGCGGGGTTATACCGTCAAGCGCGCGGGGGGATAAGACAATAGTATGAACTGGGTTCGCATATCATTGCCTTTGTGTTCATGTGGCAGATGAGGCTCTTATGGACAGAAAGCTGTGGATTTCTCCTTGTTGCGTGGTGTTACTGGCCATAGCCGGCGGTTGCCCTTTCCAGGGCTTGGTGTACGAAGCCGATATGGTCGGTGGCTATGCTGTTTGGGCGACAGATGTGATCGAAGATGCCGCGATCGTTCTCAAGGATAAGCATGCTTCCGGGGGCGTCACCGTTGTCCCTGCCATGGTGTCTGAGTATGGCTGGAATAACGAGTTCATCATCGCCAAGCAGTGTCCGGTGAGTCACCGCCAGGCGGCACCTTCAGTCTACTGGTACATAATCCAGGTGCGAGGTGCGCAAATTCATGGTCCACTGAGCGAAGGTGAGTTCCACAAGATTCGCACGGAACTCAACATGCCGAGTGAGCTTTCTTTCACACGGACTACGCGTTTGCGATAGTCTGAGATGGGGTGCTGCATGGAATGCCTCTCTTGCTCGCGACTGTGCATCAGAATAGGCGCGTGTGTCGTAGATTGCCAGTGTGGATTATTGACACCATGATCTGTGACGAGTAGTCAAGACGTAGTCTTTGACGTTCAGACACGAGGAGTCACGGCATGGGCGGAAGAAGTGCGGTCGTTGTCGCGGCGGTGGTGTTGGTTCTTGCGGGGGTGGTTGACGGCCAGATTCAGGCTGTCGGCGAGCCGAATGCACCGGCGTTGTTCGTCGTCGGCGATTCCACCGCGAGCAACGGGTCCGACCTCGGGTGGGGCAGTCACCTGGGCAAGTACTTCGATCCATCGAAGATCCGCGTCGTGAATCGCGCTCGCGGCGGGCGAAGCAGCCGGACGTTTCTGACGGAGGGACTCTGGGACGCGGTCCTGGGGGAGATGAGAGCGGGCGACTTCGTCCTGATCCAGTTCGGCCACAACGACGGCGGCCCGATCAACGACGACCGCAGGGCTCGCGGGTCGCTGCCAGGTCTGGGGGACGAGACCCAGGAAATCCACAACCTGGTTACCAACACCGACGAGGTCGTCCACACCTACGGCTGGTACATGCGCAGATTCATCGCGGACGCCAAAGCCAAGGGGGCGATCCCTGTCGTTCTGTCGCTGACTGTTCGCAACATCTGGAAGGAGGGCAAGGTTGAGCGAGGCTCGGGTCGCTTCAGCCAGTGGTCCGCCGAGATCGCCAAGGCCCAGGGCGTGCCCTTCGTGGACCTGACGAACATCATTGCCGACCAGTACGAGTTGCTCGGAGCGATCCGAGTTGCCGAGTTCTTCCCTCGCGACCACACGCACACCAGCGCCGAAGGGGCGAATCTCAATACGGCCCTGGTGGTCTCGGGGTTGAAGACTCTGGCCGACTGTCCCCTGACGGACATGCTCTCGCCCGAGGGACAGGCGGTGACTCCGTACGCGGAGCACGTCGTCGTCAAGCAGACTGAGCAGATCCTGACGCGGCCCTGGATGCCCGACGCATTGCCGAAGCCCGACCCCAACCTGCCGACGCTGTTTCTTATCGGCGATTCCACTGTCCGGACCGGCAGCCTCGGCAACGGCGCCAATGGCCAATGGGGCTGGGGCGCCCCCATTGCCGACTTCTTCGACCGCACGAGAATCAACGTGCAGAATCGCGCCTGGGGAGGAACGAGCAGCCGGACGTTCCAGACCCAGGGATTCTGGGAGAAGGTCCTGGCCGACATGAAGCCGGGCGACTACGTCATCCTGCAATTCGGCCACAACGACGCGGGGCCGCTCAACGACACGCAGCGGGCTCGCGGCACGATCCCCGGTGTCGGCGACCAGACCGAAGAGATCGACAACTTGCTCACCGGCCAGCGCGAAGTGGTCCACACCTACGGCTGGTACATCGGCAAGCTCATCGCGGATGCGAGGTCCAAGGGGGCCGCCGCGATCGTCTGCTCGCCGATCCCACGGAACAACTGGTCCGATGGAAAGGTCGGTCGGGCCTCGCTGGGCTATGGGAAATGGGCTTCCGAGGCGGCCCAGGCCGAAGGTGTCGCCTTCATCGACCTCAATGAACGCATCGCCCAGCGATATGAGCAAATGGGCCAGGCCAAAGTGACTGCGGTCTGTTTCCCGCTCCGCGAGCACACGCACACCTCGGCGGTCGGCGCCCGGATCAATGCGTCCTGCGTGGTCCAAGGGCTTGAATCGCTGGGTGGCTGTCCCCTTGTCGGCTATCTGCGCCGTGACTGACTGTGCGACGATGCGCGTGGTCTTGTTGTTTGCCTGGCGTGCGTGATTGTCGTTGATCATCGCGGTGCATTGTGCTATTATGAGACGTATGGCAGGCCGGTCGAGCTGTTGTGGCATTGTGGAGTTGTCGAGCCGCGGCCTGCGAGGGGGCCGCGGACCGGAGGAATTGTGTGGCGGAGGTCGAGATGGGTATCCTGCGACTCGAATGAGCGGCACAGGCCGCAGCGGGGAGTGACCGTCTGGAGAGATCAGTTCAGAATGTCGGCGTTCCGAATGCCGATAACATCGGCATAGGACTGAGATGCGTGCTTTTGCGGAAGGGGTGGCTGAAATGGGAGGTGTCGACATGACACAAGTGGATGGGAGAAGATCGTTCGGGATCGCGGCTGTTTTCGTCGGTTTGTTTCTGCACTCCGCGGCTCTCGCGGAGTCGGTCGATCTGGCCAGGGCGAGGAAGGCGACGGACGCCTTCCTTGCGATGCGATCCGCGCCAGACGGGCAAACGACGAGCGATTCGATTCGTGTACTGGCGACGGCGCTGACGCCTTCCGGCTTCCGGATCATCGAGGGCGACGATGGGACCGTTCTGGCCTACGTGGCCGACCTGGATCCCTCTGGCTTCGTGGTGCTGTCCGCCGATACGGATATTGCCCCGGTCGTCGCATATTCGTTCACGGCCTCCTTCCGCAGCGATGCCTCCAATCCTCTTTACCGAATGCTTCGAGCGGACATGAAGCTCAGAACCGAGGCTCTGGCGGAGCATCCGGAACTCAAGACCGCCCGGACGGCGGAGCAGTGGCAATTGCTCGCCAGCGGAGAAACGGATGATGCCGACGACGCCGCGTTCCAGCAGTGGCCCCCCGACGGCACAACCTCCACCGGCGGCTGGCTCAGAACGACCTGGGTGCAGGGTGCGCCCTACAATGCCTTCTGCCCGCTGGATTCGGTGACCGGCATCCGCTCGTACGTGGGCTGCGTCGCGACCGCGTTCGCACAGGTTGTCCATTATCACAAGCTCTGTGACGCGACCTTCAGCGGCGACGATTCCTACACGATGTACAGCGGGACACAGATCGACGCGGACAGCGAACTCTACGACTTCCCGTCCTTCGACACGCTCAACGGCTATCTCGACGCGATCCGGCTGAAGTACTCCCAGGGCATCGATCTGAATGATCTGGATGTCGCAGCGCTGAACTTCGCCTGCGGCGTGGCCGCGGAGATGGACTACTCCAGCGACGGTTCCGGCGCCTCGCTCTACAAAGTGCAGACGGCTCTGCTCGACCGCTTCGGCTACCACTGTGCGGACATGTACGGCGGTCTGACCGACAGAGGCCTTATCGTCCTCCAGGAGAACGTGGTCAACGGACTGCCCGCGCTGCTGAGCTTCAGCCCGCCGGACAACTGGGGAGGCCACGTGATCGTCTGTGACGGCTACAACACCCATGGCGAGTATCATCTCAACTTCGGCTGGGGCGCCACGCGACCCCAGGAGATCACCGAGGCCTGGTATGCTCTGCCCACCGCGTACCTGTACAGAGACTGCATCATCACGGAGAGCATCCTGAACATCCGGTCGGCGAAGCCCTCGCTCGATACGGATGCGTCCTCGCTGAGCTTCTACGCGATGCCAGGGGAGCAGTCGGCCGCCAAGGTCCTGCGGATCGGGAACCACACGGCGAATCTGGCCATTGCGTCGATCACGTGCCCGGACGGGTTCCTGATCGAACGCGAGGGCCAGGGGTACGCCCGTCGGATCGGCTCCTTCGTCATCCAGACACTCGGGCAGGGTGCCTCCATCAATGTGGCATTCAAGCCCGCCGACGCGGGCGGCTACTATGGACTCCTCGCGATCCGCTGCGAAGACGGCAGCATGAAGAACGTCATCCTGGAAGGGGTTGCCTACGAGGGAGGGACGACCGTGGCTGCCGGGCAGGTGTCGGGGACGTGGTCCGCGGCCAACTCGCCGTACTTCGTCACCGGGGACATCGCGGTCAAGGCGAACGGGCGACTGGTGATCGAGCCCGGCGTGAAGGTCCTGTTCACGGGACCGTACGGCTTGACCGTGGGGCAGAAGGCCAAGCTCCTGGCTGAGGGCAGCGACGCCCAGCCCATCGAGTTCACCGCCTGGAACCAGGCAACCGGGTGGGCCGGCCTGCGATTCGTGGATTCCGGCTCTGACGACACGCTGAGTTACTGCCGAATTGCCTACGCCAACAAGAACGCGGGACTCGATCCGCAGGAGGAGAGCGCGACGGTCTCGAACGCCAACTCCCTGGGCGGCGCTATCTATTGCAGCAGCTCCGATCCAATCATCGAGAACTGCATTATCGCGAACAACAAGGGCAAAATGGCTGGCGGGATCTACTGCACGGACGCCTATCCTCTCATCACCAACACGGTGATTGCGAACAACTCGTCCCTCGGCGGCGATAATCAGTGCGGCGGCATTCTCTGCGATGAGTCCGGCGCGCCGGAGATCTACAACTGCACCATCGTGAACAACTTCCCCGGCGGCATCTACTCCTCGTCCTGGGACGGACTGACCGTGGCCAATACGATCCTCTGGGGCAACGACCGATACCAGATCTTCACGAACCAATGCGCCCCGGCCGTCACTTTCTGCGACGTCGAGGACGGCTATCCCGGCGAAGGCAACTTCGCTGCGGACCCCTGCTTCCTCAATCCCACCGAGGGCGTCGGAGCCGACTATGACGCAGCCTCCGCCAACTGGGCGCTCGCCAGCGTCTCGCCGTGCATCAATGTGGGCACGGAGGCGGGCGACCTCCCAACGACCGACCTGGCGGGCGCCGACCGAGTCCATTGCGACGTCATCGACCTCGGCGCCTACGAGAACCAGTCCGATCTGCCCCTGCTGACGATCACGCCCTCGATGACGGTCGACGTGGGTTTCGTGGCGATCGACGCGAGTGCGACGACCGTCGTGGAGATTGCGAACACCGGGACGCTGGACTTCGAGGTTGCCGAAGTCCTCGTCGGCGATGCGAATGAAGTCTTCTCGGTCGATACGCCCGTTCAGAACCGCGTTCTGACGCCGGGCGAATCCATCGAGGTGACGCTGCGGTTCCGACCCGCCGAGGAGAAGGTGTATGCAGGCACGCTGCTCGTCCGTTCGACCAGCAGCAACGCCTCTTCCCTGGCGGTGTCGCTGAGCGGCGTGGGCGTTACGGGGACGCTCGTCCCGCCCGGCTCGGTCAGCGGGACCTGGACGAAGGCGAACAGCCCGTACACCGTCACAGGCGACATCAGCATCCCGAGGAACCAGACGCTGACCATCGAGCCCGGCATCACCGTCAAATTCGCGGGGCATTTCGGCCTGACCGTCGGCTATCGGGCGACGCTGCTCGCCCAAGGGACCGCGGACAGCGGCATCGTCTTCACCGCCATCGACACCAGCGAAGGATGGTACGGCATCCGGTTTATCAACAGCTCGACAGAGGACGTGCTGCAGTACTGCACGCTGGAATATGCGATGAAACCCCGCACGGGCGGCGGCAGCTTTGAGAATCTCTATGGCGGCGCGATCCTGGCCTTCGGCTCGTACGACCACGAGCCGGGCCAGCCTTTGATTACCAGCCCGACGATCGATTCCTGCCGGATCGCGAACAACTACGCGTATGCAGGCGGCGCGATCATGTGCTACTACGGCTCCGAGGCGACCATCACGAACAACGTGATCGTGAATAATGCCGCCGACGGCTGGGGCGGCGGCATCGTCATGTGGTACGCGTACTGCACGGTCGCCAACAACGTGATCGCCCGCAACGACGCGGGGGGCGCCGGCGGCATCATGAACTGGATGAGCACGCCGGTGATCCGCAACAACACGTTTGTCGCCAACAAGCCCAGCGGGCTGCACCTGGAATCGACGACGTCCTCCTCCTGGGGGATGCAGGCCGTCTCCGTCATGAACAACATCGTCTGGGACAACGAGATCTACATGTCCGACGATGTCTTGAGTGGAGAATACAATGTCCGCTACAACGACATCCAGGGCGGCTGGAGCGGCACCGGCAATCTCGATGTCGATCCGCTGTTTGCCAACGCGGAGAATGGAGACTACCACCTGAAGTCTCAGGCGGGCCGCTGGGACCCGACGACCGCAAGCTGGGTTCTCGACGATGTGACGAGTCCGTGCATTGATGCGGGCAATCCGTCGACGAGTTACTCGAAGGAGCCGTCCCCGAACGGCAACCGCGCCGACATGGGCGCCTACGGCGGCACCGCCCAGGCCAGCAAGTCCCCGTGACGCGAAGGGGCTTGGAGAGGTGAACCCCCCCCGTCGCAGGGGACCAATCCTCATGGTGGGCGTCATCCGCATTTGCCGCGAGTTGTGGGACGGACCCTGTCGTTCCAGCGCGCAGGAATCCAGGAAGGGTGAGATTGCAGGCACTCCATGTGTGGATTCCCGCTTTCGCGGGAATGACAATCCGAGGGCGGGAGACACACCGCGACGATCCTGTCAAACCACGATCCCCTGAGCCTCCCGGAAAATGCGGACACACCTCCACCGGCCATCGGATGCGATGTCGCGCAGGCATTGAAGCCCGTCGGCGGATGGGCTACAATGGCCCCGGCCGGAAGGCAATGGAATGCTGTTGCCGGCTCCGGCAATTCGAAATGCGCTGTCACGGGTTAGAAACGTGGGACCACTGATCTTCGTTGCCTTCATCGGGCTGATCATCGTCTTTGGCATCTTCGGCTACCTCGGCGCCAAGAAGCGTCGCGAGGCGATGATGGCCCTGGCCGCCAGGCTGGGCCTTCGCTTCGACCCGGACAAGAACTGGGACCTGGCCCGGCGCTACGACTTCCTTGACAAGCTGCGGTCCGGCTCCAACCGCTACGCCTTCAACACGCTGACCGGGACCTATCAGGGCCATGAGGTGGCCTTGTTCGACTACCACTACGAGACCCATTCCACCGACTCCAAGGGCCACCGGCAGACCCATCACCATTACTTCTCCTGCTTCCTCCTGCACCTGCCGAGGTCCTTCCCGGAGCTGGTCATTGGGAGGGAGGGGTTCCTGTCGAAGATCGCCCAGGCGGTCGGCTACGACGACATCGACTTCGAGTCGCACGAGTTCTCCCGGCGGTTCTGTGTCCGCTCGCGCGACAAGAAGTTCGCTTACGACGTGTGCCATGCCCGAATGATGGAATATCTGCTGGCCAACGACGACTTGACTATCGAGATCGAAGGCAACGTCCTGGCGATCACGTTCGGCTCCCGCCTGGACATCGAACGGATCGAGCCGAACCTCAATCGCCTCGTCGCGCTGCGGTCGTTGATGCCGGAGTATCTGTTTTCCAGGAGTTGAGTATGGGACCATTTCTGATCGTCGTCGGCGCGGTTGTCCTGCTGCCGTTGATCTATGTCATTGCGACGTACAACACGCTGGTGGCGCTGCGCAACCACATCCGCGACGCCTGGGCGAACATCGATACGGAGCTCAAACGGCGCTACGACCTGATCCCCAACCTCGTCGCGACGGTCAAGGGCTACGCCGCCCACGAGAAGGAGATCTTCGACCGCGTCGCGCAGCTCCGCACGCAGTGCATGGCCAACCAGGGCCGGCCCGAGCAGCAGGCGGTGGATGAGAACCAGCTCGTGGCTGCCCTGCAGAAGATGCTGGCTGTCGTGGAGAACTATCCGCAACTGAAGGCGGACCAGCACTTCCTCAAGCTCCAGCAGGAATTGACCAATACCGAGGACCGCATCCAGGCCGCGAGGCGGTTCTTCAACGGCAACGTCCGCGACTACCGCAACAAGTGCGAGATGTTCCCGAGCAGCGTGATTGCGGGCATGTTCGGATTCGAGTCTCAGGACTACTTCAATGTGCCGCCTTCCGTGCGGGAGGTGCCGGATGCGCAGTTCGGATGACCTATGGACCAGCCGCAGATCGTGAGAATCTCTCCCGTCGCCACAAGATCCAACCACAGGACCGTGGCCCTCATCGACCGCGACCTCGTGCGGCAGAAAGCCGCGGATGCCGCACGGAGCGCCCGCAGACGCGAGATCCACAACTTCCACGAGGGCGATCCCGACACCCTGCAGCGGATGCTCAACGCGGTTCAGCCGGGAAGCTACGTCCGACCGCACCGTCACCTGAACCCGCCGAAGGCGGAATCGATCATCCTGCTCCAGGGCTCGCTCGCCTTCGTCGCCTTTGCCGACGACGGGTCACTCGACGAGAGCAACTGCATTCTGATCGACCCGGTCCGGTGCGTCTATGGCTGTGACATCCGCCCGGGCGTCTGGCACACGATTTTCGCCCTCGTCCCGGACACGGTAGTCTTCGAGGTCAAGCCGGGACCGTACGATCCGACGGTTGACAAGGAGTTCGCACCCTGGTCCCCGCTGGAGGGCAGTCGCGAAGCCGCGAGCTTCCTGGCGGACCTCGAAGACCGATTCCATCGCGTCACGATTTAATCCATTTCTCGTCTCCGCCTAATCACGATCTAACACCAGCGGGTATGCTGAGGATATGTAATGATAATCAATCCTCTTACTACAAGGGTGGGTGATACGCGCCTTCGTCGCCTGCCCTTTTTCATTGGGCCGGCCCGTTCATAGTGTGCCTGTGGAAGCATATCTTGACAGGTGTGGAAGATGACGCCTTACGGCGTCACTGCGAACAACGTCCGCAGGCGGACGGATTCGCTTGACACTGCAGCAGGCTGCTGAGAGACTGGACGTCGTTGTAGCGGCGTGCACGGCACGCCCGGCTGGAGAATCCCTTGCATGAGGTGACTACCATGGCACAGCGAGCGACGCAGAAGACGGGGACATCGGTTTCACGGAGGCAGTTCATCCAGGGTTCGGCGGCGTCACTGGCTGCACTGGGCGTCGTGGGCAGCCGGCTCTATGCGGCAGGTTCCGACAGGATCCGCGTCGGCCTAATCGGCTGTGGCAGCCGGGGGACAGGGGCTGTGCGCAACTGCGTCGATTCCTCGCCCAACGTCGAGGTCACCGCGCTGGGCGACCTGTTCCAGGACCGCGTCGACGCCTGCCTGGCCACGATCAAAAAGGACGGCGAGAAGGACTGGAGCTCCTCGCAGCCCTGGCGCCACGCGGACAAGGTCAAGGTCACGCGAGAGACGTGCTTCACCGGCTTCGATGCCTACAAGAAGGTCATCCACAGCGGCGTGGATCTGGTGATTCTCGCCACCGCGCCGCATTTTCGTCCCGTGCACCTGAGGGCCGCCATCGAGGCGGGCAAGCACGTATTCATGGAAAAGCCCGTCGCAGTCGATCCGGTTGGGATTCGCTCGATCCTCCAATCGTCTGAGATGGCGAAACAGAAGGGCCTCGCCATCGTCGCAGGCACGCAAAGGCGTCACGACCCGAAGTACATCGAGGTCATCAAACGCGTCCACAACGGCGATCTCGGCGAGCTCGTTGCGGGTCAGTGCTACTGGGTGGGCTGCTTCGTCCGCCAGTGGGGCTTCTACCACGATCGGCAGCCCGGCTGGACCGACATGGAGAACCAGTGCCGGAACTGGTACTACTACACCTGGCTCTCGGGCGACCATATCGTCGAGCAGCACGTCCACAACATTGACGTGATCAACTGGGCCATGGGCGGGCATCCCGTGACGGCGTTCGGCATGGGCGGCCGGCAGGTCCGCATCGAGCCCCAGTTCGGCAACATCTACGACCACTTTGCGGTCGAATTCGAGTACGCCAACGGCGCCCGCATCCTGAGCATGGCCCGCCAGATCGACGGCTGCACGGATCGGATCGGCGAACGCGTTGTGGGGACGAAAGGCACCGCGGCCGAAGGACTCATCGAAGGCGCCAAACCCTACAAGTACGATGGCCCGACGCCCAACCCCTACGAGCAGGAGCACGCCGACCTGATCGCCAGCATCCGCGACGGCCGACCGCTCAACGAGGGCAAGCAGGTCGCCGAGAGCACGATGACCGCGATCCTCGGCCGGATGAGCGCCTATACGGGGCGGGCGATCAAGTGGGACTGGGCCATGAACGCCTCCAAGCTCGACCTGACCCCGCCGGCCTACGAGTTGGGCCCTGTCCCGGCCGCTCCCGTCCCGATGCCGGGCAAGACGCAGTTGGTCTGAGCCGTTCGGAGTTCCGCCTTCAGGCGGGCAAGACCAGTCCGACGCGCGTCAACGCGGAACTCCAAATGGACGAGTTGCACAATTGCCAGACAACACCCGTTCACGCCGACTGCCAAATTGGGGTGGCTGACGCTGTGTGGTGCATATAACACGCAGCTTCATTTGCTATCGCCTGTCAGCTTGACTCGCCCGACCGGCCAGGCTAGACCCAAAACAAGCAAATACCCCGAGCCTGCGCGGCTGACTAAGGCGATGGGAGGGATCGACATAGCGTC
>DAOQWL010000049.1:0-48826 GCA_035342095.1 Sedimentisphaerales bacterium
AGATCGCTGCCGGCCACGTAGGACTCGAAGTCCTCGAAGAACACCACGGTTTCCGGCTCCTCTACCGCCGGCGGATTGATCATGTAGTCGACGGCATTGAGGAACATCGTGGCGCCGTCTTCATACAGATCGAACATGCCTGCCGTCTCGGAGCTCTTGCCGCCGTTCTCACGCGAGCCGGTGAGGAACAGCAGACGAGGAGCGAGCAGCGTATCAGTGCCGGCCCCGCCGTCATGCGTCAGGGTGGCGCCAGCCGGCCACTCGGCGATGATTACCGAGCCCGCGGTAACGCTGCCCGATGCCGCCGCCAGGGTAGCCAGGACTGTGCCGTCGGCGCCGATCGGATCGGTAACGACCGAGATGCCCGCCGCAGTGGTCCCATCGGTGGGATACACAGCGAGTCCGGCGTACGGATTGTCCATGATCCCATCGGTCAGCGAGATTCCCGCGAAGATCGGGTGGGCAGGATCGGCAACCGCCAGCTTGATGTCCCCGGTGATGTCCGGGATGTTGCTGCCGGTGTAGAAACCCATCCGGTTCTTTCTCGCCGTGTAACCGTTCAGAACGATCATGGGGGCGGTAACGCCGTTCCATGTCGTAGCGGCAGCGTTCTGGAAGCTGCTGCTGGCAACCGAGCGACCGACGATTACCAGATCGGCCGCATTGACCATGTCCACATCGGGCGTGCCCGTCTGAATGTAACGCTTCACATCGTAGCCTGCCTCTTTCAGCAGATCGGTGTAGCCAATATCGGCGGCCTCAGTGAAACCGACACCGACAGCGCCCGCCGACGGAGCGTCATCCGCCCCATGGAAGGAGACGAAAACGACCAGAGGCTTCACAGGCGTCAGGGCGCCCTGCGGAATGATTTCCTTGGCGAAGCCCGGGCCGGACCATCGCAGGTAGGCCGTGGCGCCGCCGCCGTTCTCATACATTTCCATGACGAGAACATACCGTCCGCCGGCGACGAGTTCCAGATCGGCGCTGGCGTCTTCGGTGGTGCCGCGATCCCACCAACCGTTGGTGATCTGCACACCGTTGAGGAACAGACGCGCGCCATCGTCGCTGGCGGTGTAGAGTTTGTACGTGCCCGTGACCGGGACGTTGAGCTGTGCCGTCCACCGGCAGGAGAAGCCGTCTATCGGGATGGCCGGATCCGGAGAAGAGATGTCACTCCAGTTGAAGTTGATCTCGGGAACCGTCGTGACGACCTTTGGCTCGCCGGACAGGGTCATGTTGTCCCAGTACTCGGCCAGAATGGCGCCGGCGGGATCGATCGTCGAGAAGCTCCACACCTCGCCCGGATACACGGTTCCGCTGCCGTCGACTTCATCGATTCGCCAGTAGTAGGTCGTGTTCGCTTCGAGCAGACCCGTCGCGTCGAACGAGGTTTCCGCGATCTCGGCCAGCTTCGTGCTGGCGTCGCCGGCGGCGACCAGCGCCTCATCGGTACCGGCATAGATCACGTGCGACACAGCGGTCTGTCCCGCTGTCCAGCTCGCGGTCAGGGTCAGAGAACGCCACTTCGCTCCGTCGTAGGGGCTGGGAGCATGGGCAGTCATGGGCTGCACGGTGAAGCTCCAGACCTTTCCCGTGACGATGCCGCCCTGTGCGTCGATGCCGTCGACTCTCCAGTAGTACGTCGCGCCCGGAACGAGGGGCGGCACGTAGTAGATCATCTTCTGTGGCCATGAGCCATACTGGAGGTCCGCTTCAGTCAGATCTGCGGAGACGCCCACGTACACGTTGTACGCAGTGCTCGTGTCGCCGCCGACCCAGGTGAAGATGGGAGTGGTCACATCGACACCGCCATCGGCGGGTACCGGGTTGCGGGCTTGGTAGCGGACGAACGGGGTCAGGACACTGCCCGTCAGGACGGTCGGGGTGGTGCCCAGGCCGGGGCCTGCCCAGCCTACGCTGCCATGGCCGCCGCCGGTGCCGTCGGAGAACAGCATCTCGATGTAGTACTTCTCGCCTGCGACGAGCGAAACCGGAGCGGATTGCCGATTGGCTCCCGGTGACTCGCCCGAGCCCGTCCAGTTCTGGTAGTTGCACCAACCCTCGACGCTGCAGATCTTCGCTGCATTGGCAGCGTCGGCGTCGGTGCTCAGCCACAGTTCGCTGTCGTCATCGCTGGCGATCCAGAAGGTGTAGTCGCCCGTCTCGACCGGCGTCAGGTACGCGCGGGCCCGGGCGCCCCAGTAGTCCTTTTCGCCCCAGTCCGGGCGATCCATGCCCGCCCGCAACTCGTCCTGGTCCGGGCTGTCCGGGAAGCGGGCGTCGGCTTTCAGCGTGTCCAGATCGTTGTTGATCGAGCCTCCGAACCAGTACTCGAAGAGCACATTCTGTGCTCCCGCGCTGCCGGCCATGGCCATCGCCAGGCACAGGGCAGCCACACACACACACTTTCGATACATAACGTCCTCCATAGAAATAAAGAAACACCACTTCTCACTGACTCCGAGCCCCCGGCCGCGAAGAATCGCGTTTGGGACCCTTTCCACCGGGCAACTGAGGCGTCTGCCTCTCGGGAAGAACCTCGGTCCCTCAAACGCAACTCATCGCGTCGGGGAGCTGGAACACGGTTCCGTGTTGCAACAGATCACACCCACTTCGAGTTTCTTTTCTGCGGAATCTTCGTCTACGTGCGATGACACAGCGAAATCCGGACGTGACTGCCAACCTCCTTCCTGCCAGCAACTGGCCCTTGCGGATAACGGTGGGATGATTCTGCTGCGCAAGCGGGACTGCGTGTTACACAGATCGTCCCGAATTGCGAGCTAACCCAGGTCTCCGATCCTGCATCCACAGCCCCATGGAAAACCCATCCGCAGCCTCTTGTTGCCAGGTCCCTCGGCGTCGGTTCCGGGCGGATAGGTCGGGGCCACACTCCAACCACTGTTTTCCAGTATACCGCGGCCTTTTGCCTGATGCAAATCTTTTTCTTCGTCCCATAAGGACATTGCGAGTTCCCTCTCACTGGGCTGCGAAGAGTCGCCCAGCCTCCGAACGCAGATAGATTCCTGATCGACCGGTTTCAGGGTGGAGTTTAGGGCGATTCCGACATCAGGTTTTTCCTGATTCGTGACATATGTTACGGGCAGGCAGTCTGTTGCCACCAGCCGTCCGTTCACGAAACCGGATGAGCCTGAGAAGGGCCGGCCCGAACGGACCAGCTTTCAGAGGATCGGTCGCGCCTTGTCCACGGGTCTGAGACGCGGATCTACTGAACCTCAATCCGCCGTCTTTCGCCGACACCCAACACTCAGAACGCCCGTTCGTCACCTACTACACGATTGACCGACCCGGATTAGTCTACCATTTCCAGTCTGCCGCGGTATGCTGTCTTCGGCAGAGAGCGGGCGGCTCGAACCGTTGCTGCGTCATCCAATCTGTTCTCGAAAGGGAATCGGAGAAATAGAGCCTCCTCCCGTCCGACGTAGCAGGAAGGTGCAGCCGGATTGGGCCTTGCTGGGGAGTTAGACGCCATGATTCAGGTTGAGGATTTGCAGAAGAGCTATGGCAGCCTGCGGGCGGTCGATCGGATCTCGTTGGAGGTTCCGGAAGGGGAGCTGTTCGGCTTCCTCGGGCCCAATGGCGCGGGCAAGACGACGACGCTTTCCATGATCTCGGGACTGCTCAAGCCCGATCACGGGCGGGTGAGCATCGCCCAGATCGACGTGTGGAGTTCCCCCAAAGCGGCCAAGAGGCTCCTCGGACTGGTCCCGCAGGATTTGGCCCTCTATGAAGAACTCTCCGCGCGCGAGAACCTGATGTTCTGGGGCAGCCTGTTCGACCTGCCCAGGTCGAGACTCAAGGCCAATATCGATTTGTGGCTCGACCGCGTGGGCCTGAAGGACCGGGCCAAGGAACCCGTCTCGAAGTTCTCGGGTGGCATGAAACGCCGCCTGAATCTCGCAATCGGTCTGGTGCACAATCCGAAGGTCGTGCTGCTCGACGAGCCAACCGTCGGGATCGATCCGCAGGCCCGCAACAACATTCTCGACGTCATTCGCCAAATCGCCGCCGAGGGCGCCACGATCCTTTTCACCACGCACCATCTGGAAGAGGCCGAGGCGCTGTGCGACCGCATCGCGATCATGGACCACGGCAGGATTCTCGAAACCGGATCGGTCGAGGAACTGGCCAAGGTCGCCGGCGACGGGGATGTCGTCACGGTCAGCGGCCCGTTCGCGCCTGCCCGGTTCCGCGCGGTCCTGGAGGGTCAGAGCGTCAACGTCCTCAGCGCCGCCGAGAACACCGGGGCCGTGAGCTTATCGCCGGGCCAGATGAACATCGTCGCCCTCCTCCAGAAGCTGAGCGAAGGAGGAATCGAAGTCACGGATGTCTCCGTCCAGAAGCCGAGCCTGGAGAGCGTGTTCTTGAAGCTTACGGGAAGAGAGCTGCGAGATTGAAAACGATCTGGACCCTAGTCAAGAAGGACCTGTTGCGGGATGCCCGGCATCCGTGGGGCCTGATCGTGTTCATGATGATCCCGGTGCTCACGGCGGTCGTCATGTCGCTGGTGTTCTCGCCGCGAAGCGATCTCCAGAAAAACATCCAGATCGATCTGGCCGTTCTCGACCGGGATGATGATTTCCTTTCCCGTGTGCTGCGATCTGTCGCGGGACAGGGCCAGGCCGCAGAGAATCTCCGACTGCACCTTGTCAAAACGGAGGCCGAAGGCATCCGGCTGGTCGAGAAGCGGAAGGTCTCTGCGTTCGTCGTACTGCCGGAGAACCTCACGGTCGATCTGCTCGACGGTGCCCCCACGAAATTGACGTTGTACAAGAACCCAGCCCAGGCCATCCTGCCTCGCGTCGTGGAGGAGGGGCTGCTCATCGTCTGTATCGGCGTCTCCGAGGCCCTCGACCTCCTGCAACCGCAGATCAAAGGGATTCGCGACATGATCGAGCGGGACGAAATGCCGCGTTCCCTGGAAGTTGCCCAGATCGGTTCGAGTTCCATCGAGCGTATGAGAACGGTAGAGCCGTACCTGTTTCCGCCGCTCGTGCAGTTCAAGACGGTCAATGCCTCAGACTACGTCCCCACCGCGAGTGCGAATGCCACGGCAATGGAGGACCCGAACTCATGAAAGAGGTGTTCCAGGCCGTCTTCCCCGGGCTCATGCTGATGTGGGTCTGCTTCATAGCCAACGGTGTGTTCGCCGACATCTTCGAGGAGTACAAGGGGCACACGATCTCCCGCCTGCTGGCGGGCGGCGTCACGCTTTGGGAGATTCTGCTGTCGAAAACGGTCCGTTGCCTCGTCGTATGCTGGATCTGCGAGCTGCTTCTGATTCTGTTCACCGCGATTGTCTTCGGTATCGGCTGGCGGAATCCGGCCATGCTCTTCGTGGTCTTCACGTCCTTCAACGTTTTCGTGATCGGTGCGCTGGCCCTGATCTATGGCTATTCCCGATCCACTGAGATGGCCAACGCGATTACGGTATTTGTCTTCCTGTTCGCATCCGTGCTGGGCGGCAGCTTCATGCCTTTCGGTCAACTGCCGAAGATGTTGCAGACAGTGGGGCGGTGGACCATGATCCGCATGGGCAATTACGGCGTCGAGAGCCTCTTTCTGTCCCGCGGGATCTGGGACTCCCTTGGACCCAGCCTCTATCTGACGGCCGCAGGGGTCCTCCTGGCCGCGGCGGGGACGAGAGTCCTGCGAAGACGATTCGAGTCGGGGAGGATCGCGTGAACGTCCTGCGCATAGCTCTCAACGATATTCGCGTCGTTCTGAAGGACCGCATGGTGCTGGTCTGGTGGCTGGCGATGCCCCTGGCGTTCGTGTTCATGTTCAGCTTCATGGTCCGGGATCAGACACAGGACGGTACGTGGTTGCCCGTAATCAAGCTGGACGAGCACGAGCTGGCGGATGTCTTCATCGATCAGCTTCGGGCCGAGAAGTACTGGATCGAGGTCAAGACTGCCGACGACGAACGCTGGGTCAAGGACTGGTCGCGGACGGTGATCGTGCCTGCGAGTTTTTCCGCGGACATCCTGGCCGGCCGGCGGGTCGATCTGACCCTGGCGAAAGGCAAGGGCAGCGATGAGAAAACCCTGGCCGCCCAGACCCTGCTCGTTCGCGCCCTGATCCGATTCAATACCGCCGTTGCGGCCGCGGACCTGATCGAGCGGGGCTGGTCGCAGGAGTCGAAGAACGACCTGCTCGCGGAGCTTGCCAAGCCGAGCCAGCTTTCGCTCGACAACAAGCAGCATTTCTCGCTTCGACCGCCGCCCAGCGGTTTCGCTTTCACCTTGCCCGCGTACCTGGTCATGTTCACGATGATGATGACTATCATGTACGGCGGCATCACGCTGGTGCACGAGCGGTCGGGCAAGCGAATCAGCCGTCTCGTCGCGGCGCCCGTCTCCGTGCCGGAGATCTTCATGGGCAAGATGCTCGGCCGCATGGTGCAGCCGGCACTGCAAGGCGGACTGCTGATCGCGGCGGGGGTGACGCTCTTCGGAGTCAACCTGGGCGACCACCCCTCGGCGCTGATTCCGGTGGTCCTGTGTCTTGCCTTCTTCTGCGGCTCGCTCGGCCTGCTGTTTGGAGTCGTCTTCCGCACGGAGCAGCAGGTGAACGGGTTCGGCATTCTGGCGACGATGACGCTCTCCGCCCTGGGCGGCTGCTGGTGGCCGCTGGAGGTCGTGCCCCAGACGTTCAAGACGATCGCGCGGTTCACGCCGTCGTACTGGGCGGTCCAGGGGCTTCACGACGTCATGTCGTTCGGCAAGTCCTGGCTCGATGTCCTGCCGGAGTGCGCGATCCTGGCGGGCATCGGCGTCGCAATCACCGCCATCGCCATCCCGCTGTTCCGCTGGGAGTAGAAACAGGCGCGACCGGCATGCGGTCGCCGCGGCGATCTCTTCAGCCGACGATCCTCGATTGGCCACAGAGAGTACCGGGAACACAGAGGCGGCTCGTAGTGACGTCGTGAGGCGTTATCTTCTCTGTACTCGCGGGCACCCCGCAACGCGCAAAACGCCCGCACCTCGGCCGAGGGCCGAATCAGCGGCTCCCGGTTGTCTTGCCCCATGCGTTATGCTACTATGATCGAGGCACGAAGAAGGAGACCGGTCGATGGATGAGCCCATGAGTCCGTTTTGCGATCTGCATCCTCGGAGCAAGCGAAGGCGCCGGCTCATATTGCTCGCGGTCGTGCTGTTGTGCACGGCGACCTGCGCGTATCTGGCCCTGAGACTGCGAGGGCCCATGGGACGTGAATTGTCGCGGCACAGCCAGGCAAAGGACGCCGCATGGGCCATCGAAGGCCTGGGCGGACGGGTGTACTGGAATCCCAAGACCGAGATCTTCGAGACTCTCTACTATGACAAGGCGTTATCGCGAATCACGGACGTCCATTTCATCAACCCGACGTTTCCCGATGCACGGTGGCTCGTGCTCAAGGAAATCCCGCAGCGATTCGGGTTGGATGTGGAAGGGGGCCGATTCACAGATGCCAGCCTGGAGTATCTGAAACAGGTTCCGCTCCTCGAGCATCTGGCGTTGAACAACACGGCCGTTACGGATGAGGGAATCGTTGCTCTCCAGGCGGCCCTTCCACACCTGAGCGTCACGTGCGGATATCTGGGGCAACCCGGGTGCCGCCAATTCCCGGCCAGAGTTGGAAAGCCACCCTTGCGGGAGCACTGAACACCCTCATCACGGCTAATCCACGACGCCAATGATCGCCCGCGTGAGGGGGCTCAGCCGTGTCTACGGAGCCTCAGGCCGGCAGTACTCAAGCCAAGCAGGCCCAGAAGCACCGCGCCCGGGACGGGGACGGGCACGAACGAGATTTGGTTGATGGCGAAATCATCAACTCTGAAACCGTCTATGTCGAGAACAATGCGGGAGATCACGTCGTCGCCAGTCGCCTTGACACCGATCAGAACAGCGGAGCCATCGCCGAAGGTGTTGTCGTCGCTGATGATGGACGGCACTCTGACGACCGTGCCCAGCAGCGTGTCGAAGGCGTCATAGGCCGAGATCAGGGCGTATCCGTCCTCAAAACAGTTGCTCTGAATCTGTGTGGCGAAAGCGGTGATCCCGCTGCTGAACTCAATGGTCAGGGGACCCGGATTGTAGTTTGTCCACAGAACGGCCTCGCCGTTAGTGAAGAAACCTGACCAAGTCGCCCCTTCCGTGAGTCTTTCGCAACTGCCGCTGAGAATGGAAAACCCAGCGGTCCCTCTCGAATAGGAGAGGGAGAAGGGGTTTGGGATCGGCTCTGCGTCGGGATCAAGAATGCGATCGGGAAGAGACATGAAGTCGATTGTTTCAGATCCCAGAGGTCTGTCGAAAATCTGCGATATGTCGCCGAATACCTGCCCTGCGGCGGCCAGAAGGATGACGAATACGCCAACGCTCGCTGTGCGTTTCCCGCTGCTTGCCATGGTGCTTCTCCTCCGAATCTGCTATTCAGTCAACCATATCCTTTCGAACGCCTGACGCCATGATACCGCCGGGACTGCACGACGAGGAACAGTCTCTTCGGATTCGTGCAATACCTCGGACTGTTCACACCAGGCCGCGACGCCGGAGCCAGCCGACGAGGCCGCAGCCCACACCCACCAGAAGGATGGCTGCGGGAGCGGGAATCGTGCCTGGCGTCAGCGAAATCCGATTGATGGCAAAATCCACGCCGTCGAATCCGGCGATGTCGAGTTCGATCCTGGAAATCAGGTTGTCCCCGTCATCGACGGCGACGCCGATCAATGCGGCGGAGTTGTCGTTGTATCCACTCGCTGTGGATGGTACAGAGAACGTGCCCAGCAGCGTGTCGAAGGCGTCATAGGCCGAGATCCAAGCCGTCCCTTCTCCATACTGCTCGCTCTGAATCTGCGTGGCGAAGGCGGTGATGCCGCTGCTGAACTCGATGGTCAGGGGACCCGCATTGCCGGCTGTCCATAAGACGGCGTCGCCTTCTGCGAAGCAGCCATACCAAGTGGATTCCTGCGTGAGTTTCTTGAAGCTGTCGCCGGAAATCGAGAATGTCGCAACTCCCCCGGTGTACGAAAGCGACACGGGACTCGTGATCGTGGTCTCGTCGTCATAGAATGAGAAGTCAACGGTGGCTCCCGCAGGCCTGTAGTCGATGGTCGATAGGGCAAGTGCCCGCCCGGCAAAGGCCAGCAAGACAGCAACCGCCAGCAGGTTTCCGGTGTTCTTCCTCATGCTTGTCATAGTGTTCCTCCTCTGAACCTATACAGCCAACAAGTCCTTTCGTGATGTCTCACGGCATTACTCTACAGGAGCTGTCTTTCCGCGTCAAGGGAAAGGACCGAAAAAAGAGGTTCATCACGGAACTGCGGGGCGCCTGTCGGAAGGAAGAAACGGACATCTCCGGAATCCGCCGCATTGCGGCGGGCATTTTCCGCTTTGGGCCAGCAGCATGGAGGTGGAAGAATCGGTCGCTCCACCAGAGCTTGTCTTGCCGTCTCTTCCTCCATTTTCATGCTGCTGGCCCAAAGCGCCAAATGCCGGGGGTTTGGGGGCCGCGCCCCCAAATCAAGGCACGTGGAGAACAAACGAGTGCCTTGCGTCTCTCTCAGAGCCGTGCCGATTTCCCCGCAATTCCGTGAAGAACCCCCAAAAAGCGGGGAGTGCCTGCACACCCCATTCGACCTCGGTCGGGCGGGGGAAAACAGTCGCCATGGAGTGCCACGCGAGGTATCATGTGCCCTCTCGGAAATGACTTGAGGATGAACAATGAACGCAGAATACGGTTTGATCTTCGACGTGGACGGCCTGATCGCGAACACGGAACCGATCAACGCCAAGGTGACGATCCGGGTCTTGGACGAGATGTTCGGTCTCAAGAACGTCAAAGACGAGGACTTCACTCTCGGCTACGGCAGGGGGGCGGAGGCATATGTCAAGGCGGGCGCCAGGGTCCACGGCCTGGAATTGACCGACGAGCAGGCCCACGCCGCCGCGGAGGTCCGCGAGCACCGTCTGGCGCAGACGATCCGCGAGGAAGGGCTGCCCGCGTTCCCTGGCGTGCTCGACCTGATCCACGCCGCCCTCGGGCAGAACGGTTTTCGGCTATCTATCGCGACCTCCGCATCGCGAGAGCTTTCCGAGGCGATTCTGACCGCGGTGAACGTGCCCTATGAGCGAATGGCCTACGTCAGCGGCAGCGACGTGACAAAGAAGAAGCCCGATCCGCAGATCTTTCTGATCGCGATCCGTCGACTGGCCCTTCCCGCGGCCCGCTGCGTGGTCTTCGAGGACGCGCCCAGCGGGGTCCAGGCCGCCAAGGCCGCGGGCGCCAGGTGCATCGCGGTGACCAATACCGTGCCCGCGAACGAGTTGCACGGCGCGGACTTGGTCGTCGGTTCCCTGGAGAAGGTGAGCCTCGGTACGATTCGAGAGATGATCGGTTAACGACTGGGAGGTTGCGATGCCTCGGTGGCGGTCGATAGTGGTTTCGATTGTTCTGGCGTCCCTGGCCGGAGCGACATTCGCGGCGGGCGGCGAGCCCGCGACGTTGTCCGGCGCGGTCGCCTGGCTTCAGGCCGAGTCGCATCGGCTCATCCGGGCCTCCAAGCGGACCATGTCTGATGGGACCGCGGCGTTTCCGCCTCAGGTGGGCCTCGGCTACGAGGCATTCTGGCTGCGGGATTACGAGTACACGCTCGAAGGTTCGGTCGATGCCTACTCCGATCAGGAGTTGACCGATGCCTGCCGGCTGTTCATCCGGAGCATGAGATCGGACGGCGCCGGCGTCGATTGCGTGAAGTTCGACGGTACGCCCATCTACAAGCCGGGCTTTGGGTCGATGGGCGCCAACCCGGTCGCCGACGGCTCGCAGTTCACTGTCGCAGTCGCCTGGCACACGTACCACAGGACGAAGGACGCGCAACTGCTCCGCGAGTGCATCGATCCGCTCGTCAAGACGATGAACGCAGTCCCCCGCAATCCCGCGACCGGTCTTGTGCATATTCGGCCGGGAGATCCGTGGGACCGATGTCCCTATGGCTTCACCGACACCGTCCGCAAGGAGGGCGACGAGCTGTTCTGCTCGCTCCTCTATGTGCAGGCGAGTCGGCAACTCTGCGACCTGTTGAATTGGGCCGGGCGGGCTGCCGAGGCCGAGGATTGGAAAAAGGAAGCAGACCGCGTGGCGGAAAGCGTTCGCGAGGTCTTCTGGGACCCGCAGGTCGGCCTGTTCCGTGCGGCAACCGTCACCTGTCGGGAGCACGATATCTGGGGTTCCGCCTTTGCGGTCTGTCTCGGGGTCGCGAATCGCGAGCAGGCGCGAGCCATCGCGACGTGCTTCCAGAAGAACTACGCCGGCATCGTCCATAACGGCCAGATTCGCCACCTGCCTGCGGGCGCCTACTGGGAGAAGGCCCGCGAGCGGGACACGTACCAGAACGGCGCGTTCTGGGCGACGCCCACCGGCTGGTTCGTCTACACGCTCGATCTGGTCGATCCCGCGATGGCGGATCGCACGGTTCTCGACCTGGTGAAGGACTTCCAGGCCCGCGGCGCCTGCGAATGGGTCTTCCAGGACGAGCGGCAGCTCCCCAACTACCTGGCCAGTGCTTCGCTGCCCTTGGCGGGCATCCGGGCGATGATCGAACGCCGCCAGTTGCCGCGCAACTCCCACGATCTGGGCACCAGGAGGAACTGATCCGCTTCCCGTGCAATCTCCGTTGACGCGTCAAGCGAAGCGTGCTATCGTCGCTTGCGCATAAGGAGGTGACTGATGCAGTGCGTGAAATGCGATGGACAGTTGCGGCCGGTGACAGTGGGCGAGGTGGAGGTTGACAGGTGCGACAAGTGCTCTGTCTGCTATGGCCAGTGGCTCGACGGCGGCGAGTTGGAAGCCCTCTCTGGCGAGAGCTTCATTTCGAAGATCAGAAGTCTCTTCAGGTAAGTCGGCCACACGCGCCGCGCTCCCGGAATCGACTCAGGCCTGGTCCTCAACGGAGAACAGACACCGTTTTCTTTGTCGTCAAGGCTCGGTGTGGTATAATGATACCCTACCGGGTCAACCGGGCCATGACATCGGGCGCATCGTGGGGGATGAGCCGGATGGGAACAAGATCATCGAGAAGGAAGGAGTGAGGACGTATGAAAGCTCGCGGAAGATCGGGCAGCAGCAGAGTGTTTGCCGAGGTTGTCGGCTGGACGTGCGTGATTCTCGCATTGCTCCCGCTTGCGGCGGTTCACGGGCAAGACCCGACCCGCTTTGAGAGCGACATCGTCGCGTTCGAGAAGGCGGATCTCACGAGCCCGCCGCCGGCGGACCCCGTTCTGTTCGTCGGCTCGTCGAGCCTGCGGATGTGGTCCGATCTGGCGGCTGCGTTTCCGGATTACCCTGTGATCAATCGCGGCTTCGGCGGCTCGCACATGAGCGACCTGCTGTATTACTTCGACCGCGTCGTGGCCGTCTACAAGCCCGCGCTGGTGGTCGTCTACGAGGGCGACAACGATCTGGCCGGCGGCAAGTCCGTGGACCAGGTCTACGCGGAGTACATGACCTTCCTGTCGCTCGTCGCGGAGAAACTGCCCGGGACGGAGGTGGCGTTCATCGCGACGAAGCCGAGTCCGAGCCGGGCGGCATATCTGGAGGTGACGCGGCAACTGAACTCCCGTCTCCAGACGCTGGCCGCGAAGGCATATCACCTGTGGTTCATGGATGTCTTCACGCCCATGCTGGGCGGGGACGGCCAGCCGCGGGCCGAGCTGTTCCTCTCCGACATGCTGCACATGAATGCCGACGGCTATGCGCTGTGGCAGGCGGTGGTCGAGCCGGTGTTGAAAGACTGGTCGGCCCACACCGGCCAGACGCTCCTGTTCGATTTCGGCTCGTCGAGCACGCCGACCGCCACCGGGGAAGCACCGAACGATCCCGCGAACGCCTGGAACAACGTGACGGAGACCATCGGTTCCGTCGCCGACGGAGAGTTGCCCGACTTGCTCAATACACAGGGCGCCTCGACTGGGATCGGTCTGAAGATCGTGCTCCCGTTCAGCGCGGGCGGGCCCAACAGCAGCGGCACGCAGGCTTCCACGCTGTTCCCGGCGAATGCCACCCGCGACTCCCTCTATGGCAACACGGAGATCTGGGGCGGTGCAACCAACGTGTTCCCCAGCTTCAAGCTGGTTGGACTGGACCCGAACCGGGTCTACAACGTTACGCTCTATGCTTCGCGGACCGGCGCCAGCGATGTTCGTGAGACCGGTTACACGGTCGCAGGCGCGACGAGCTTGTATGCGACGCTCGACGCCGCGAACAACGTGGACAAGACTGCCCAGGTTGTGGGAGCGGTCCCGGACGCGGCGGGCGAACTCACGGTCAGCCTGGCGGCGACCGCGAACAACAACAACGCCAATCACTTCATCTACCTCGGCGCGATGGTTGTGGAGGAGATTCCGAGTCAGAAACCCATCGTCTTCTCGCGGGAGCCGGAAAGCCAGACCGTGATGGAGTGTCGGCCGGTCACCTTCGAAGCGGCGGTCGACAGCACAGGTCCCTACTTCATCCAGTGGTTCAGAGATGGCGATCCGATTCCTGGCGCCGACGAGTTCAGCTACACGAT
Organism: Sedimentisphaerales bacterium; assembly: GCA_035342095.1. Taxonomy (GTDB): domain Bacteria; phylum Planctomycetota; class Phycisphaerae; order Sedimentisphaerales; family Anaerobacaceae; genus PLanc-01. The sequence continues at coordinate 13,569 of DAOQWL010000049.1, forward strand.
CGAATCCGCCACGCTCGGTATGAATGGCGCGGTGTTCTCCGTCAGCGTCGGCAACCTGGTCTACAGCGATATCAGTGCGGGCGCCGTCCTGACGGTGCTTGCGGATGTGAACGCGCCGGTCCTCTTGGCGGCGGATTCGCCCGACGGGCTGACGATCGTGCTTTCTTTCGACGAGCGGCTCAAGCCCGAGATGGCTACTGCCGTGCGAAACTACACGGTGAATGACGGAGCGGTTCGCGTCATGGTCGCCGCGTTGGGCGAGGACGGGCAGACGGTCACCCTGACCCTAAGCGGGCGGCTGCTGGGCGTTTTCAGCGTGAGCGTGAGCCGTCTGCGCGACCTGGCAGGCAACGAGATCGCGGCGGGCGCCGTCGCGACAGGAGAGGTGCGGCCGGAGGCGTTCCTGTTCGACTTCGGTTCCGCGAGCACGCCCACCGATCCGGCGGACGATCCCGACAACGTCTGGAACAACGTGACCGACCAGATCGGCAGTTCCTCCACCGGTGTGCTGGCGAACCTGGTGACCGTCCGCGGCACCGTCACGGGGGCCAGCCTAGTCATGATCAGCCGGTTCAACGGGGCCAACACCAACGGGACGCTCGCGTCGACCCTCTTCCCGGCTGACGCCACCCGTGACTCGCTCTACGGGAACACGGAACTCTTCGGCGGATCGAGCAACATCTTCCCGAGCTTCAAGCTGACCGGACTGGATGCAGGACTGACCTACGATTTCACCTTCTACGCGTCGCGTCTGAGTGTCAGCGACAAGCGGGAGACGGGCTATACCCTCGTCGGCGCCGATTCGCACTTCGCAGCCTTCGACGGCGGGAACAATGTGGACGGGTTCGTCCAGGCCGTCGGAGTCGCGCCGGACGCGTCCGGGCAGATCACGATCAGCATCGCCCCGACCGCGGCGAACAACAACAGCTACCACTTCACCTACCTGGGTGTCATGAAGGTGGAACCGCAGTTGCCCGTCGAGCAGTGATCGCATATCGGGGCACCGAATTCCCCTGTGGCCCGCGGGAATCCGTCACGGACACGGATTCCCGCGGGCCTATTCTCGGAATGCCGGGCACTGCGAGAGGCGCAGCGCGTCACCGCAGGCAGATATCGTCGATGTAGATCTGACTGACGCCATGCAATCTCGGAGCGATGGGTTCACCCACGCCGAGGGTCAGCTCTCTGATGTGTGCCGGGTTCACGCCTGCGAAATCGGTCAGCGGGATCTGCCATCGTCTCCAGGCGTCGATGATCACCGCATAGGGGTTGCCCGCATGGGTCGAGACAGCGATATGACCTGAGCTGTCCTTCACGCGTACGTACAGGGGAGCTGGATCGTTGCCGGGCTGATCCACGCCGACATCCGCGACGTTCCACGTTCCCGAGATGGCGCCGCCCATGGCGACTTTGGAGAATCTGGCGGTCGTCAGGGCATTGGGATTGTGGCTGGTCACAGCCAAGCCGATGTACACATTCGCAGGCATCGGTATGGTCACCACGCTGTCCCCGCCCGCGAAACTGGTCCAGGTGCTGCCATCGTACGAATGCTCCGCCGTGAAGACGTTGCCAATGCGTGTCAGGCGCACCCAGTATGGGGCCGTGACGCCTGGCACCGTCGTATCCTCGCTGGCGCCCCACATCATACGCCGACGCTGGAAGGAAACACCCTGCGAGGGAGTGACAACGACCATGGCATGAGGGGAACCGGGGTCGAGCGTCTCACGGATCATCACGCCGGCCTTGGCCCAACTGTCGGTGTTGCCGATCTCCTGCACTCGCACGGTGATCGTGCCGTCGCCTGCGAGCCGCTTGTAGGCAAGACGGAACTCGTCGGCAGTGCCCCAGATGTCCGTGCCCGAACCGCTCATGAGATAACAGCCAGGCGAGGTCTCGATGAACTTGGGCGGCTGCCCGTGAATCCACAGGCTCAGGGTCGTCGCACCCGCGACGGGCCAGCTCACAGGGACGGATTCGGTTCGCGTTGCCTCGGAGCCCGAGGAACCGGGGATGGGGATATAGGCGTAGTCCAATCGCATGGATTGCTGGTCGCCGTGGACGACCGTTTGCTCGATTCCCACGGGAAACGGCGTGCCCTCCCACGTCTGTTGCAGTTCCGCGGAACTCGCGTAGCTCTCGAAATCGTCGATGGACAGGCTGCAATCGCCCGTCGTGAAGGTCCACACGCAGCCTTTCCACGGACTTGCGGCGTAGAGCGGATTGACTTCATCGATCCGCCAGTAGTACGTCTTGCCCGGCGTGAGCACGCCGGGATCGTATGTGGTCGCGCTCTGCCGGCCCCTGTAGGGGCCGCACCGCACCGGCGTCGCGGTCGCCACGAGATCGCAGTCATCGCCGAAGTAGACGTCGTGCTGGAGGGCGTTGTGCCCGGCCTCCCAGCTCAGATTTGTTGTGGTCGCGACCTCCGTTGCGCCGTCGGCCGGAGCGGGAGCGTAGGCGATGGTGGACGCACAGATCGGGTTCTCCACGAACGGGACGCAGATGATCTCGAGATCGATCATGCCGGGCCGTCGCCAGGATACCGCGATGTTGTCACCGCCGGTGCCTTCCTTGCCGAGGGCCTCGATGTAATACCTCTGGCCGGCCATCAGAAAGATCGGACCGGACTCCTGGTTGGTCTCCTTGTTCCACTGCCGCGGCGATGTCCAGTTGTCTACGCGGGCGATGAGGACGGCATTGGCCGGGTTCTCGTCCGGGCTCAGGAAGAGCATCTGGTTGTCATCGCCGGAGATGCAGAAGGTGTATGCCCCCGACGTGGGCGGCAACAGCCAGCCGTAGAGTCGGGTGCCGTAGTTGTCCTTCCAGTCGGTTGGTCCCTCGAAGCAAGGCAGACACTCCCGCCCATCCGGCACCGACGGAAAGCGGGGGCTGTTCCGCAGGTCGGCGATGGTGGTTCCCGGAAGGTCCAGCCACCATTCGCGGACCACTCCGCCGGTCTCACACATCGGCGAGGTGAAGCTCCAGACCTCGCCAGCATAAACCGTGCCGTCGGCGGCAATCACGTCCACGCGCCAGTAGTAGGTCGTTCCTCCCTGGAGGGCTCCCAGGGCTATGCTTGTCCGCGTGGTCGTTCCTTTGTCCGCCGCCGGCGAGTCCAAGCCCATCTCGGTTGTGGCGAAGTACACGTGGTACATGACCGCATCCGGCACGGGCGGCCAAGTCAAGACCGGATCGCAGCATGGATTGACGACACCGCGTTCGGAGGCTCTCGATGGCTCCGTGCTGAAGCACCAGGTGTCTCCGACATGGACTGCGCCGGCTGCGTCCACCGTATCGATGCGCCAGCAGAACGTGCCGCTCGCCGGCGTAAGAGGATTGTACAGGTACGCGATCATGCTCGCATCGAGAACCGCGACGAAATTGGCCTGCGTGAGTTCACAGTCGGTCCCTGCATAGAAGCGTTGCGAGGACGCGGTATCTCCCGGCGTCCACCGCAGCAGTGCCGGCATCGCCACACCGGCTGCGCCCTCGGCCGGGGTCGGGTTGCGGGCCTTCAGGAACGAGGGAACGATCCCGTCGAAGAGACCTTTGACCTCGCCTTTCGTAAGCGCCCTGCTGAACAGATAGATGTCGTCCAGGTACCCATTGAACCAGAGCGACGCGTTCGTGCGATCCTCCGCGTGTCCGAGGGTGACGTGGGCCGCGTCCCAGTTGCCCACCTGAGGCAGCGAGACATCCGATGCTTCGTGCTCGACGCGCCCGTCCACGTAGACTCGCGAGATGCCCTGGGCGAAGGTGACGACCAGGTGCAGCCAGCAGTCCTCGTCCAGGACGACGCCCGTCGGACCGTCGGGCCAGCAGACGTCGCCGTCGGTGTTCTGGAGTTGCAGGACCCAGCCCCGGTTGGACGAATTGAAGCTCTTGCCCGCAATACCCTGCCATCTGCCGTCGGGCCCGAACCATTTGACCCAGGCGCTGATGGTGAGCTCGCCGGTGTTGGCCGGGTCGCCGGTCGGGGGCAACTGCACCTGCGGCGAGCCCTCGGCATTCTGCGTGAAGTCCGCGACCCAGCCCCGCTGTGGGTCGAACGTGGTCACCGCTTCGTACAGCGCCGTGCCGTCGCGGTGGTGGCCGGAACTGTCCTTGAAGTCGTTTTCTTCAATGGGATAGAGTCCCCATTGGCTGGTGCTTGCCGACGTCGGTAGACACGTCGAGCACACCAGGACCACGAACAACAGCTTGACGAGTGTGTTGCCGCACATAACGGCCTCCTTCCTGATGAAAAGACTCAGTTGTCCCGCCCTTCGCCACGACGGCAACCCGTACGGGATGCCTGAAGGGACGACGATTCCCTATCCACTTGAGGCGGGGTCAGAGGCTTCAGCAAGGAGGCGGGATCAGGAAGCAACGCCTCTGCCCGCAGATTACGGCGGGCCTCGGCGCACGAGTGATGTCTCGCCGGGCCCGATGCTGTTGTGTCTTGCGTCTCAGAGAAACCCAGATCAGAATTGCAGCAGACTAGACGATGGCATCAGCAGCAGGCGTTGTCAAGTGCAAAACGCACCGGCCGACGCGTATTGTCGTCCTGCTCGCGGTCGGACTGCACATAACCTCTGTTCCAGCAAAGAGTTGCTGCAATCGCTGCCGGTGTGGATCGCGCGGGCGTCATCCCTTCGAGACGCAGGGTAGACGACGCGTGGAACGCCTGGTACGATTTGCAGGAGGGCAGGGGGAATCTTGTAACGGGAGGGACGCCGCTGCGTCTAATTGGCGACAACCGATTGTCATACTGATGTAAAGGCGGTATGGGGCTATGGCAGCGATGGAGAAGAGCCAAACACAAGACGTGGAACCGGCGACAGGGAACAACCGCGCGGAACCGCCGGCGACGGTCGATCATGACCAACTGATCGCCAAGCTACACGAGGGGTGCATCAAGCTCAAGCGTCAGGTGCACCAGATCATCGTCGGACAGGATGAGGTGATCGATTCGGTCGTCTGCTGCATGCTGGCGGGCGGGCACTGCATCGTGCAAGGCGTGCCGGGATTGGCCAAGACGCTCATGCTCCGCTCGATCGCGGACGCGATGAAGATGCACTTCAACCGGATTCAGTTCACGCCGGACCTGATGCCCTCGGATATCACCGGCGCGGACATCATTCAGCGGGATGCCCAGTCGAAGCAGCGGAAGTTCGAGTTCGTCAAGGGCCCGATCTTCGCGAATATCGTCCTTGCCGATGAGATCAACCGCACGCCGCCCAAGACCCAGGCGGCCCTGCTCCAGGCGATGCAGGAGCGGGAAGTCACCATCTCCGGGCGGACGCACAAGCTGGCGGAGCCGTTCTTCGTCCTGGCGACGCAGAACCCCATCGAGCAGGAGGGCACCTATCCGCTGCCCGAGGCGGCCCTCGACCGGTTCATGTTCATGGTCTACATCGACTATCCGACCGCCAAGGAAGAGCACCTGATGGTCAAGCAGACCACCACGGGCAAGAAGCACTCGATTGCCCCTGTGCTGGATGCGGAGGACATGGTGTTGTTCCAGGAGATCGTGCGGATGGCGCCGGTCAGTGATACGGTGATTGCCTACTGCATCCGGTTGGCGAGGGCGACCCGACCGACCGATTCGCTCGCGACCGGCATGGTGAAGAAGTACCTCAAGTGGGGGGCCGGGCCGCGGTCCGGGCAGTTCATGACGCTCGGCGCCAAGGCGCTGGCGCTGACGAAGGGCCGGATCACGCCCAGCTTCGAGGACGTCAAGGCTGTCAGCAGACTGGTCCTGCGGCATCGGGTGATCCCGAATTTCAACGCGGAGGCGGACGGCATCAGTACCGAAGCGATCCTGGGCGACCTCGTGGAGAAGGTATCGGCACCGAAGTGATGGGATGTTCAAAGTGTGACGTTTGATGCTTGATTGTGAAACAGGCACGGCCGTCTTCCTCAAATCAACAATCAACCATCAACAATCATGTTTCACTCTATTCTATGTCGTCGAATCGTGAATATCTCGATCCGATCTTTCTGAACAAGCTGGCGAACATGGAACTCGTCGCGCGGTGTGCGGTGGAGGGTTTCTTCTCCGGCCTGCACCCGAGTCCGTTCCAGGGGTTCAGCGTCGAATACAGCGACCACCGCGAATACCATCCCGGCGACGAAGTGAAGTTCGTCGATTGGAAGATCTATGGCCGCACGGACCGCCTGTGCATCAAGCGATTCCGGCAGGAGACGAACACGACGGTCTGCATCCTGCTCGACATCAGCAAGAGCATGTCTTTTGCGGGCGGTTCGGTCCGCAAGATCGACTACGCCTGCTTCCTGGCTGCGGCATTGAGCTACCTGATGCTCAAGCAAGGCGACAGCACGGGTCTGATGCTCTTCGCGGAGAAGGTGCTCTCTCAGGTGCCGGCGGCGTCTCGGCGAACGCACCTGCACGCCATTCTGCAAACCCTGGATCGCCACACGACGACGGGACAGACGAACCTCGCGGCGGTGCTCCATGCGGTCGCGGAGACGACGAAACGCCGGGGCCTGGTCGTCCTGATCTCGGACCTGCTCGACGACCAGGACGACATCTTTCGCGGCCTGGCGCACCTGAAGTTCCTCAAGCATGACGTGATCGTTTTCCACGTCATGGATCATCAGGAACTGAACCTGGAATATGAGGGTCTCATCCAGTTCGAGGACCTGGAGTCGGGCGACAAGATCCGCACGTTTCCGCAGTCGATCCGTGCAGGATATCAGCAGCGGGTCGCCGACTTCCTCGACAACGTCAAGAAGACGTTGGGCAAGAGCCGCGTCGACTACTGCCTTCTGGAGACCTCCGAACCGCTGGATCGGGCATTCATTGCGTACCTGCTCAAGCGAAAGAGGTTGATGTGAGCTTTCTGGCATGGACATTCCTGTTCGGAGCGGCCGCGGTCATCGGGCCGATCGCGGCTCACATGCTGGCCAAGCCCCGTTTCCGACGGGTGCCCTTCACGATGGTCCAGTTCCTCCGTGCGGGACGGCACGAGAGCCACTCGCGACGGAAGATCCGCGACCTGCTGGTCCTGTTGCTGCGTTGTGCGATCATCGTGCTGATCGCTGTGTTGTTCGCGCAGCCTGTGCTGAGAGTGAAGGCGCCGCCTTCGCAGCGCAGGTCGATCTACTATCTCGGTCTGGACGACTCGGCGTCCATGGCGTATGAGGAAGGCGGGTCGAGCCTGTTCGAGCGGATGGTCGAGAGGGCGGTCGATGCCGTCCGGGAAGCACCGGACGATGGGGTGTTCACGATCTGCGGACTAGCCTCCGGCAGGCGAACCGAAGGGCTCAGCCGCAACCAGGCCCTGGCCGAGATCAAGCGTCTGGCTGTGGCGCCCAGACGCGCCCATGCCGCGGATTTCGTGCAGGCTCTCAGGCAGGCGAGCCAGGGCGCCTCGCCCGGCGACGCGATCTCGGCAGTCGTTCTCAGCGACTTCACGCCGGAGGTCCTTCGCGAGTTCGAGCGGGTGCGAGAGCCCGCGGCCATCGCGGCGCTATCCTATGAAGCGATCGCAGCGACCGAACCTGTGAACAACGCCGGTGTCATGGAGACTCATGCGATAGATGCGGCGAACAACAAGCTCGACGTCGATATCGTGGTCGCCAATCGTGGCGACGTCACGCAGCGCCGCAGGCTGACGATCAAGAGCCACGACCGATTGCCTGTCTCGACCGATGTGGTCCTCGCGGCGGGCCAGAGCCGCGTGGTGCGGTTGCAGATGGACCTCGGACCCCCGGCCCAGGGAGTCGTCGAGGGTTGCCTGCCGCTGGAGGCCAGTCTCGAGCCCGGCGACGGCCTTGCGGCGGACGATGTCTACCGCGTCGGCATCTGTATCCCACAGACTGCGTCAGCCAAGGTGCTCGTCGTCCATCAGGGCGACGAGGCGTTTCTCTTCGAAACGGCCATCCAAGCCCTCGCAGGGCAGGGCCCGTCCGGCACGCTAGCTCTGCGTAAGGTCACAGCAGATCGGCTTGCCGCTGAAGATCTTGCGTGGGCCAATGTGGTCGTGTTCTCCTCGCTGCCCACGGATTTCACCTGCCCGGTGGCACCACTCAAGGCCCTCCTGGCCCGCGGCGGCCGGCTCGTTTTCTTCGCCACACGGCTTGGCAATCTGCAGGTGGCCGAGCTCTTTGTGCGGGAAGGTCTCTTGGCGGCGCTCCCGCAGAAGTGGGTCCAGGGAATTGCGTACCCCGAGCCGCTGCCCGCTGGAGGCGGCGGAGTCTCACTCGGTGAGGGAGTGACCAAGGCCCTGTCGAACTATCGGTTCGACACGATCGCTCTGAAGGGTCATTGGCAGTGCCGGGTCCCGGCGGAGAGCGAATGCCTCTGGCGTCTCGCCGACGGACCGGGATTCCTCTACAGTCGTTCCTCCAAAGGGGGCTCGACGATCCTCGTGAACACGAGCATCGACGGCTCGCTGGGATTGCTGCCCAAGTCCGGGGCATGGGTGGCCTTCTGCCGGTTCCTGCTGGGCGAGTCGGATCGAATGCGTCAGTTCTGCTTTCGCGTTGAGGAGCGACCGGTGCTGACTCTGCCGGAGGCGATGCAGACGAGGGCACGGACCGTCGTGCCGGTTGTTGCCTGCGACGAGAGCCGGGCGCAGGCGGTTGTCGAAGGGACACGCATGGTCCTGCCCAGGCCGCAGGCGATGGGCTGGATGAAGACGCTGGGCGAGCAAGCAATCCACGCCGGTGTCAATCTGGACCCGGGCGAGACGGACCTGGCGAGACCGGCAGCGCAGGCGATTGCGGACGCGATGACGCGCGCGTTCGTGACGGACACTGATCCGGCGCAGACGCCCGCTCGTGCGGGCGCCGCGATGCAGAGCAAGCCCCTCTGGAAGGCATTCGCCTGGGCGGCGGTTCTGCTGTTGCTCCTGGAGCCGGCAATCACGAACAGGCTGAGACGATGAAAGTGCCCGACGATGACCACCGGTGTTGACGACATCCTGGAAAACCTGATTGCCCGCGTGGGACGGGTGCGACGGTGGTTGTTAGCCCTCAGCACGCTGCGGATCGCGGCAACGGGCCTGGCCTGCGTGTCTGCGTACATCGGCCTGTATGCCTGGCTCGATCACCAGGTCCATTTCGACACGCTCGGCCGGGTGGCGTCGCTGGCGTTGTTCGTGGCGATGATCGCCGTCGGCCTGTATTGTGTCCTTCGTGTGCTGCGCCGGGACATGACCTATGCCCGCGCCGCCAGCTACATCGAGGGCAAGCACAGCTTCGATCAGCAGCTTGTCGCGGCAGTCGAGTACTACGAGGGCAAAGGCGACTATCCCTATTCCAGAGTTCTAGCGGGCCAGCTCGTTCGGCAGGTGGACCAGGCGGCTCAGGGCTATCGCTTTGATTCGACCGTCGAGCGCTGGCAAGGGTATCTCCTCGCAGGGGTCGTCCTGTTGGGCGTGTGCGTCGTCGGGTTCTTCGTCCATCGCAATGTGCTCTACCTGTCCTCCTATCTGGCCCGGCTGGTCCGTCCGTTCTCCGCGGTCAAGCCCGTGCCGGCAACCGTGCTGTCCTCCGTGACACAGGACCTCGTCGCGGGGGTGGACAGTCCGGTGAAGTTCAATGTCGAAGTCCAGGGTCGCGACCCTGGGTCGGTCGATCTCGTCCTGACGCAAAGAGACCCGAACGACGCGAACCAGCCTCCGCGGGAGGTCGAGCGGATCGAGATGACCCGCACAACCGATGCCGACGGCGTGACGCGATTCGCCGCGACGAAGTCCTTCGACGCCACGGCGCAATTCGAATACCGCTTCGAAGCGGGCGACGTCTGCTCCGACTCCCACGAAATTCGGGTGTGCGAGACGCCCTCGATCGAGCGCGTCATGGCCAAGGTGTTTCCACCTGTCGAGGAGGGTCTGCCGCCGGTACAACCGTACGAGCAGGAGGTGACGGATCAGCCGCTGGCGGTGCTGCCCCACAGTCGCGTGGAATTCCAGGCGCAGGCGTCCATGCCGATGCGCGAGGCCGTTGTGGTTGGGCCCGATGGGCAGGCCAGGACCCAGTCGCTCGGCGGCGCCGACCACTTCGGCTTCGAAATGACGGCCGATCAGTCTTCGTCGATCCACTTCAGCGGCACCAGCGCCGACGGCCTGACGAGCGCCGACGCGAAAGAAGTGAAGGTCGTTCTGAAGTCGGATGAGCCGCCGCAGTTCAAGCTGGTCTCGCCCGAGGGGGACTACCTGACGACGGATGTCGCCAGCGTCCCGATTACCTTCGAGGTGACAGACAATTTCGGGCTGGACGACGCCAAGCTGGTTTGCGAGTTCCCGGGCGCCGAGCCGGTCGTGGTCGTGTCCGCGTCGCCCGCAGGGGCCAGGCAATGCTCCTTGACCTGCGTGCTCGAATTGGAGCAGTACGATCTGCACGTCGGCGATGGCATTCTCTTCCATGCGACGGCGCGGGACGTCCGCACGGGCCGCCCGCGGACCGACCCGAACGTGTGCAGCGAGATCTACTTCATCGAGATCCGCCCCTATCGGCAGTACTGGCACGTGCAGGCGGGCGGCAAGTCGCAGAGTCCCATGCCCATGCCTGCTGCGGAGGACCTCATCACGATCCTGGAATACACGCGGGCGATTGTGAAGAAGACCTGGACGCTGGCCCGCTCGCCGGGAACGGCTGCACAGGATCGTCCGAAGCTGGACGCCCTGGCGAACGACGTACAGTACTGTGCCGAGAAGCTGGCGAAGATCCGTGACGATCCGGAGGCCAAGTTCAGCGAGGGCGACAAGGCCGTGATGAACGGGATCCTGAAGCTCTACGAGCAGGCCAAAGGACATCTTGACGACCACGATGCGAAGGGCGCCCTGCCATCCGCAGAGGAAGCCTATCGCGTCCTGCGCATGTTCATCGACGAGCTGAATCTGAAGTGGAGTCCGCCGGATGATACGCCGAGCGCGCCGGAGGAGAAGCCCGAGCGGATCAAGCTCCAGGAGCAGCCGCAGGAACCGAAGATGGAGAAAGAGCGGATCGAGAGCCGGCTCAGAGAGATCGAGCAGCAGATCGACTTGCTCGCACGACAGCAGGACTCGCTCAAGAACGACGCCGCCAAGGTCCTCCAGCAGAACCAGGAGGCGAAAGCGACCGGCCAGTCTGCCCAGAAGGCCCAGGCTGCGACGAAGGGCAGCCAGGGCAAGGGACAGAAGGCCGCCCAGGCATCGCAACAGCAGGGCGGCTCTCCGGGCTCCAGCGAATCCGGGGACAAGAGCCAGCAGTCCCGCGATGGACAAGGCGGGCAATCGGACGATCAGCACGGCCAGCAATCTTCAGCCGGCCGGCAAGGGCAATCGGGCACCTCTCAGAGCGGACAAGCACAAGGAGAGCAGGGCAGCAAGTCCACCAGCGGTCAAGGCAGTCAACCGGGTAGGGCACAAAACGGGCAACCCGGCCAGGGTCAAGGTAGGCAGTCACAAGGGCAGCAGAGCAGCAAATCCGCCGGTGGCCAAGATGGTCAGGCCGGCAATGGACAAGGGCGCCAACCGGGCAGCGGACGAAGCGATCGGTCCGGCCCAGGGCAATCTCCCGAGGGGCAGCCTTCCTCCGACTCCGGCGAAGAGCCTGGATGGGCGTCCGCCCAGACGGATACACGGATGCGCATGATCCAGGCCAGGCAGAAGGCTCTGCGGGAGCAGGCGGCCGGACTGAGCGAACAAGTGGGCGAGCTGTCCGCATCGGAACCGTCGCCCAGCGGGGGCGCAAGCCAACAGGCGAAAGAGCATCTGGATGAGGCCGTCGAAACGATGAAGCGGTTCGAGGAACGCATCGCGGACGCTCGCTACGAAGCTGCGGACTCCGTCCGGGCGGCCGATATCGCCGATCTGGCGGACTCGGCGTCTCGCCGACTGGCCGAGGCGGGCCGGGCGATCCAGCTAGGGCTCTCCGACCAGGGCCGGAGTTCATCCGACAAAGCGAGGGAGATGGCGGAGCAGCTCGCCCAGGACGCCCAGGCATACGACGAATCACTCAGCGAAGCCGACAAGCTGGCGATGCAGAATCGTCTGAAGGCGGCCAAACGTCTGCTCGAGAGCATGGCCGGGGCACATCAGTCGCCGGTGTCCCGAGGCGGCGGGCCCGGCGCGGGACACGTCTACACGACGGACCCGCACACGAGTGCCGCCGACACCGCGAGGCTCCTGGCGCGGCAGTTCTGGTCCATGGCGCTGGAGGCGAAGAAACGCCGGAGCCGGCCCGTCGAAGAAGACGCCCGCGACGTCGAGTTTTTCGAGGAGGAGAACCAGTTCTTCGAACAGGCCGCGCGGTTTGGATCGGGAGGCGCCGGGCGATGATCTTCACCAACTATCCCGGACATTGCGTTGCTCTGGTCCTCGTGACCGCGCCGGTGGCGGTTCTCGCCCTGGCCTTTCGCACGGACCAGTTGGCAGCTCCGCAACGCCGCGGGTATCGCTGGCTCCTGGTCTCGTTGCACTGTGCCGCGATTCTGCTGTTGCTCGTGATCCTCTGGGACCCGTCGGCACGGCGACAGAAGGAGGTCTTCGGCAGGAATACCGTCCTGACCGTCTTCGACGCGAGCGAGAGCATGTCCATCGCCGACGACGGCCGCACGACTCGACTGGACAAGTCCCTCGCGAGATTCGCAGAGTGTTTCGACGCAACAGGCCAGACGGGGCCGGAATACCGCATCCACGGCCTCGACGCGAGCGTCTACTACTGCGGCTCGACGGGACTGCTTCGGCGCTGGGGTCGCCAGAGCAGTCTGCACGAGGCGATCTCGCTGATCGCGGATTCCACCGCGTCTGGCGAATCGGCTGGGGCGCAGAGCGCGGTCGCGGGCGCTGTGATCTTCACGGACGGCCGCGCCGACGACCGGGATGTGCGGCGCTACCTGCCGATCCAGGGGAACGATGTGCCCGTCGTGATCGTCGGGGTGGGGAGTCGCACCGCCAGGCCGGATCTGGCAATCAAGACGCTCTCCGGCCCGGCGATCACCTGGGCTGACACGCCGTATGAAGCGGCCGCGGTCGTCGCCGCCGGCAGCACACCGACCGGTCCGGTGACGCTCGAACTGGTCTGGGACGGCAAGGCGATCCAGACGCTGCAAATCCCTCCGGCGCAGTTTCGTCGAACCGGCTCCGGGCCGGCTGAGGCGCTCGTCGAGCTGGCGGCGCCCCCCGGACCACTCGGGACGCACGTGCTCACCGTCCGTGCCAAGCCCCTTCGCGGCGAGATCAATCTCGCGAACAACTCTCGCAGCGTGTCCGTCGAGGTGACGCAGGAGCGGTCGCTCAGGGTCCTGCTGTATACACAATGGGCGGCGTTCGACACGGGCAAGCTCCGCCAGGCGCTGGCTTGGGACAAACGGATACGCCTGGATTTCGCGTTCGATGTGATCCAGGACAAGCCGATCGCCGGCCGAGCGGCGATTGACCTCGGGTACGCGGTGCTGCCTCAGGCGAGAGAGGGATTCCATGAGTACGACGTCATCATCCTGGGTCCCTGCGACGTCCGCGGCCTGACAGCAGCCCAATGGGACGGCCTGTACAGTTTCGTCACGGAGCGGGGGGGCGGGCTGCTTCTCCTGGCGGGCCGGGCCGTGGCGTCCCTGGCGAACGGGGGTGACGAACGGGCTCGGACGCTCCTGCCCGCGGTGTTCGGCCAGGAAGACCCGCGGCTGTGGCCGCCCGTCCGAGATGCGATCCAACCTTCGTTCGAGGCGCAGATCGGCCGGCTCTTCGATCCGAACGCCTTCGCAGACCCGCGTCACAGGGTCTCGCCGTACTATGGAATCGCCAACGCCAAGCCCGCCGGCACGGCGCTTGCCACGGTCGGCGAGACACCGATCCTCCTGACACACCGGGTCGGTCGCGGCCGGGTGTGCCTGCTCAACGCATCGAAGCTGTTCACCCTGTATCGCGAGGACCTTCAGGGGGGCGCGCTGGCCGAGATGATCTGCGGCCTGGTCGCCTACCTCGGACGGACGCCCGTGCGGGGGGCGGGTATCGAGCTGTTCGCCGAACGAGTGAGCGATGACCCCACGAGCGTCGTGTTCAACGCCTATGTTGTGGACAAGACGTTTCGCCCGGCAGGGGGGGCGAATGTGCTCCTGACCGCCGGGGAGCGGGTGGTGAGCATGGAGCCGACTGCCCCCGGGTACTATCGCGCGACCTTGGACTGGGGGACCGCACAGGCGATGGTCGCCACCGCGCAGGCGGAACTCAACGGCACCTTCCTCGGCGAACGGACTCTGGCAGCGAACCTGCCTCCCATGCGGGACGAGATGTCGTGCGTCGATCTGGACGAGCCGTTTCTGCGGGCGCTGGCCGAGCGGGTCAACGCCCGCTATGTGTATATCGACGACTTGGGGCAGAAGGATGCGCAGCTCTTCGTCCCCAGGCGTCAGACAGGCGTCCAGGAGACCGTCACCCGTGTGTGGCCCAGGTGGTCTGTGTTTGTGATTTTGTGTGCGCTGCTCTCGGCGGGCTGGTTCATCCGCCGGGCGATAGGACTTGTTTGAGAGGTTGTATGATTGTCCTGATTGCTGCTGTGATCGTTTCGATGGGGTCCGTCGCAGCGGAGACCGATGCGTCAGAGGCCCCCACTCGCGGGGACACGTATGCGCTGATCGTCAGCGGGATTGGCAAAGGCCCCGAGGACCGCCAGGCCCGCGATCAGGTCGTGCGGGGTTTCTCGGCATATCTTCTGGAGGAGGCGTCGGTCAAGCCGGCCCGGCTGACGGTGCTCGTCCCCGATGCAGACAGCGAGCGGGCCTCGACCGCAGACAGGATCGTCGAGACGATTCGCGCCTATGCCTCCGCGATGACGGAGGCGGACCGGCTCGTGTTCTACTACGTCGGACAGGCAAACGCTGTCGGCGACTCGCTGCGGTTCAATCTCCCCGGTCCGGACATCACGCAGGAGGAGCTGGCCAAGTGGCTCGCAGGGGTCAAAGCGGACAGTCAACTCGTCGTTCTTGACTGTCCCTATGCGGCGGTCGCGGCCAAGGCCCTCGCCCGTCCGGGCAGGGTGGTCGTCCTGGCCTCGACCGAAGAGCAGGCGTGCGCCCCGCGGTTTGGACTGCACTTCGTGCCGGCCCTGGCGAGGGCCGAGAGCGATGCCGATCACAACGGCAGCGTCTCCGTGCTCGAAGCCTTTGCCGTCGCCGCGCGCGAGATCGAACGGTGGTATCAGGACAGACAGTTGTTGCCCACAGAGACCCCCGGCATAGACGACAATGGCGACGGTCGGCCCAGCGAGCGGCCCTGGCGCCACGAGCAGGACGGCGGGGACGGCCGATGGGCCGCCCGCCTGGTTGTGACCTCCACGCGAGAGGGAATATGATGCGCCATCACATAGACAGACGGGACTTCTTGAAGCTCGCGGGCGGCGCACTCGTTGGCGCCGCGACGGCAGGCGCCTCACGACATGACAGGCCGCAGGGGCAGTCTGTCTCCGGCCCGGACAAGACTCCGTATGACCCCAGCGCACAGGGCGAGCCCACCGATCTCGACGAGTATGACTTCATCCTGCCCAGGGTCCGCGTGGTCGAGCTGCCGTTCAAGGGGCGGGGCAAGGGGCCCGATGTCTGGAACGTCCGTCCCGGCGCCGACGCCAACCTGCTCCGCGAGTTGAGTCGTGTCGTCCGTTGCCGGACCAAGCCCATCCAGGGCGCGATCGACTGGCAGCCGAACTACGCCGCGGAGGGCCAGCTCAATGCCGTCGTGACCTTCGACGACCCCGAGCGGCTCCGCCACTATCCCTTCCTCTTCATGACGGGCGAGAACCACTTCGAATTCACCTCCGACCAGAAGGGCAACCTGAAGGACTATCTCACCGCCGGCGGGTTCATCCTGATGGACGACTGCGTGGTGGCCTCCGGCGGCGACTTCTTCTACACAAGCTGCTTCCTGCTCCTGGAGGGGCTGTTCGGCCAGGGCAGTATCCGGATGATTCCTCGCGAGCACGAGGTCTTTCACAACGTCTTCGACCTCGGCGACACCGGCCTGCCCTATCTGCAACATGCCATGGGACTAGGGCACCACGGCCAGAATCACGGCGCTCGCGGGCTCTTCTTCGGCGACCGGCTGGCGGTATTCCTGAGTTCCACGGACCTGCACTGCGGCTGGTGCGACAGCCACGGCATCGAATGGACCCCCGACGGGTACCGCAAGAGCATCCAAATGGGCATCAACATCATCACCTACGCCCTGTCGCACTGAGCGGCTTGCGGAGCAGCCGAGAGGGGTCCGTCGGGCGGGTCCGCCAAATTAATGAGCTTCTCACGCCCCCCTAATCGGCTGCGAACACGGACCTGGTTAAATACCTGGGAAGTGTCCCGGAACCGGCCGTGCGTCGCGGTCCGAGTGTTGAATCTTGCCGGGGAGGACATTCTCTCTTGAAATGTCCGTGCAAATGTGGTAAACCACAGGATATAGAGGTGTGTGATTCGTGCTCTCGGTTGGTTTCTGATCGACATTTCTGCGGTCCCAGGACGGGTGGAGATGAACAGAGGTTCCGCCACAGGCGTGAGTGTGTGCTCTATTCCCATCGGTATCGCCCTGGTTCTGCGCCGCGTTTTCCGACGCTGTGCGGGGGGAAGGAGGTGAAGACCAGTCCCGGAAACAGTCTGCCATTGTAGTGCGGCGGGTGGAGCGTAGACCCTCTGCCGCAGGATCGTATCAAGACCGGATTTGAAGGAGGATGACCTATGAGCGCAACGAGGGTATTCTGGATTGTGTTGACTGGCATTTGTCTGGCTGCGGGCGTGGCGGCCGCAGGGACCAAGGCGTCGAACCCCGACCCCGCCGACGGTATGGTGGGGGTCGTCAATCCACTGTTTCAGTGGACCAAGGGCGACGGGGCCGCAAAACACAATGTCTACCTGGGTACGACGCCCGATCTGACCGAGGCCCAGCTTGTCGGCGCCCAGTTGACGTCGGCGATGTTCTTCTACTACACGGGAACGCTCGAACCCGGCGTAACCTACTACTGGCGGGTCGATGAGGTCCAGGGGGACGGGGTCACAGTCGTCACAGGCGACGTCTGGAGCTTCATCACGCAGGCAACGACGGCATATTACCCCACGCCGACGGATGGTGCCGCCGACGTCGGCCTGACGCCCACCTTGACGTGGATGCCCGGGACCGACGCCGCTGCCCATCGTGTGTATTTCAGCGACAGTCTCGATGCAGTTACGCAGGGCGCCGCGGCGGCGGATAAAGGCGAGGCGGACACGACCTCTTTCTCGCCGGGAACGCTGGAGCCTGTGACGACCTACTACTGGCGCGTGGATGAGACCAGCGCGTTCGGCGGGGCTGTCACGACGGGCCCGGTCTGGGAATTCACGACGATCCTGCCGATCGACGACTTCGAGGCTTACGACGACAGCGACGCCAACGGCACGACGATCTGGCAGACCTGGATCGACGGCTTCACCGACGGGAACAGCGGCTCGACCGTCGGCCATATGAACGCGCCGTTCGCCGAGCGGGTCTTCGTTCACGGCGGTCTGCAGTCCATGCCGTTCGACTACAACAACGTGGGCAAGCCGTACTGCTACTCCGAAGCCGCGCGGACGTTCGAAGATGCGATGGACTGGACCGCCGGCGGCGCCACCGTCCTGACCATGTTCTTCCGTGGCCGATCCTCCAACAGCGTCGAACCCCTCTACGTCATCGTCGAGGATGACCGGGGCAAGAGCGGCACGGCGACTTACCCGGATTCCAACGACCTTGCGGTGCCCGTGTGGACCCGGTGGGAGATCCCACTCAGCACGTTCAGTGACGCGGGCGTGGATCTGACCGCTGTCGAGAGCCTGTACATCGGCGTGGGCGTTCGCGGGAGCAAGACGCCCGCCGGCAGCGGGATTCTCTTCTTCGACGATATCTACGTGGGCGGCCCGGGCGCTGCGCAGGGAGCCGTGCTGTTTGCTGAGGATTTCGAGGGGTTGCCCTTGGGTCCGAACGTGGATGAGGGTGTGGCCGGCGAGGCCGTCTGGACGAATACGCCTCCGGCCGGCTGGAGCGTCGACAGGAGCGGAATCCCGGGCATTGGCGATCCGACAACCGACGGCGTGACCGAATGGGCCGGCTGGGCCTTCGCCGACAGGCTCTGGTGGGTGGCGACGGCCGGCGATCAGAACCGGTCCCAGTTCACCAAGGGAACCGGTACGGTCGCCATCGCCGACCCGGACGAGTGGGATGACGCGAGCCATACCGATTCCGCCTCCGCGGGTTGGTACAAGACCTATATGTCCACCCCGGCCATCGACATCTCGGCCGCCAAGGCGGGCACGATCGTGCTGACGTTCGATTCGAGCTGGCGTCCCGAGTATGACAGCAACTATCACCAGACAGCCAACGTGAAGGTCACCTTCGATGACGGTACGACGCAGTTACTGCTTCTCTGGGAGTCGGACAGCTCCAGCCCCAACTTCCATACCGATCAGACGAATGAGACGGTCACGATCAAGATCGCTCCGCCCACAGGGGCCAAGACGATGGTCCTGACCTGGGGTCTCTACGACGCCGGCAACGACTGGTGGTGGGCCATCGACAACGTCTTGGTCACGGCCACGCTTCAGTAGTTGAACGCGGCCCGCCTGACTACATCAGTATCGCCATTCAGGATGCTGACGACGGGGCCTGTGTCTTGCGACATGGGCCCCGCTTCTTTTTTTGGAAGTTCTCGTCGAAGGCGATCGATGAGGGGGAGACGCGGAGTCCGCCATCTGCCACGGAAGGTGGCTGGGGTCGAGGTTGGTCCCGAAGGCTGAGGCACTCCCGATTTTCCAACCGCGCGCGTTATCATCGCAGGAATGACAGCGTCCTACCCATGCCTCGTCGGCCCATCGGAGGACGCAGTGGCAGTCATACGCCCCTCGCGGCCGACTCGGGCTGACACCGCTTGCGTTGGCGCCGATTCTGTGTAAGCTGAGGGACTTCATGCGTCAACTGCTGGCGGATTGTGATGGGCAGAGCGACATTGGGACAAGGAGCAGGAAAGTGCGTAGGGAATCGGACGGCGTTATAGATGTCCTCGGGCTCGGTTCGGTCACGGTGGACTTCGTTGGGACCGTGCCTGCCTGGCCGGCCCGGGGGGGCAAGACGATGCTCGATCGCTTCGCGATCTGTGACGGCGGCCTGGTCGGAACGGCCTTGGTGGCGGTAAGCCGACTGGGCGGCAAGGCTGCGTTCGCGGGCAAACTCGGCCGCTCCGAGCTGGCACGGCGCGCGGTCGAAGCGTTTCACAGCGAGTCGGTCGATACGTCGTTCGTGATTGAGACGCAGGAGGCGGAGCCCATCGTCGCTGTGATTCTGATCGAACGCCGCGGCGGGCAACGGAACATCTTCTGGACCCGCCAGGGCGTGCAGTACCCCATGCCGTGGGAGTTCCCCCAGCACGACTGGGTCCGGCGGACCCGCGTGCTGTTGATCGACTTCGAATCGGGTCCCGCGGGAATCGAAGCAGCCCGAATCGCCCGTCGCCACAACATCCCTGTCGTCATCGACGTCGAGCGGGACGAGCCCCACGTGGCCGAGGCGATGCGGGTCTCCTCGCACATCGTCGTTTCGGAGGAATTTGCCGGCGGCTACACCGGCGCTGGCGACGTCATGGAAATGCTGGCGGCCCTGCGGACCGACCCGCAGCAGACGGTCATTGTCACGCGAGGGGAGAACGGCTGCGCCGGGTCGAGCCCCCAGGGGGACTTCACGCTGCCCGCGTTCAAAGTGGACGTTGTGGATACGACGGGCTGCGGCGACACGTTTCACGGCGCCTTTGCGCTGGCTCTGGCGAGGGGGCTGGCGGTTGTGCCCGCGGCGAGATTCGCGTCGGGCGCCGCGGCGCTGTGCGCGACGCAGTTGGGCGGCCGATCCGGGATTCCGACGGCCGCACAGTTGGACCGATTCCTGAACGAACACACACCCTGATTTCTATTGGAGAACCGAATGAGCTTAATGCCAATGGCAGAAATACTGGTTCGGGCCCGCCGTGACGGCTATGCGGTCGGCGCGTTCGAGATCTGGAATCTCGAGTCGATTCAAGCCGTAGTCGGTGCGGCGGAGGGGCTCGCGCAGCCCGTGATCCTTCAGGTCGGACCCGGCGAAGCGGATTATGCCGGCCTGGAAGACATCTCGGATGCAGCGATCTTCCACGCCAGGCGGGCCGCGGTGCCTGTTGCGCTGCACCTGGACCACGGCGACACGTTCGAGCGGGTCATGCAGTGCATCAACCACGGCTTCACCTCCGTCATGCTGGATGTCTCGCACACGCCGTACGCCGAGAATTTGGCCGCGACGCAAGAGGTGGTTCGCGCGGCCCACGCCGCCGGCGTGAGCGTCGAGGGCGAGATGGACCGGATCGGCGGCGGCGAGGCCGGCGTCGACGTCGCCGACGACGATGCCCAGCTCACGAATCCCGACCAGGCCGTGGATTTCGTGACGCGGACCGGCATCGACGCCTTCGCGGTGGCCATCGGCACCGTGCACGGATTCTACAAAGGCAAGCCCAATATCCGCCTGGGCCTGCTGGAGAAGATCGCCGCGAGGGTGCCGATCCCGCTGGTCCTGCATGGCGGTTCCGGGACGCCCGACGCCGACGTGCGAAAGGCGGTGACCCTCGGCATCTGCAAGGTGAACATCTGCACGGAGTTCGTCGCGGCCTTCGCCGACACGTTCGCGAACGAACATGCCGAGCCGAGCTTCCGGTACAATGTCCCTGGGGTGTTTCGCAGGCCCAGAGAAGCGGCCCGAGCGCTGGCCGAGAAGAAGATCCGTCTCTTCGCGGGACTGTAGCCGCGAGATCGTGGAGGTTTGACATGGACCACAGCGAGGTGTTCTCCGTTCTCCGTCGGCAGATCGACGAGATCGAAGCCATCGACGCCCACACGCACATCAACTCCTCTCACCTGGCGGCCCGAGGGCTGCACGACGTGATGCTCTATCACATGGTGATCAGCGACCTCTACGCTGCCGGCTGCCCGAGCGGGGCGCGCCTGTCGGATGATCCCGACGACGAGGAGACCGCCCGTCGGATCGAGGAGGCGATTCCATTCCTGGAACACATTCAGAACACATCCTGCTGCTGGCTGATGAGGACGATCCTGTCGGACCTGTATGAGTGGAAGCAGCCCGTCACGCTCGCGAACTGGCGGGACCTGGACGCACGTATCCGCAGCGAGAGCAGGGACCCCGACTGGCCGCGAGAGATTCTTCGACGCGCGCACGTGCAGCGGCTGTGCACGGAATTGCCGCTCCGCGGCGACGGGACCCACGACGACATCCTGTTCTATTCGCTGGAGTGGGCGTTCTTCACCCGCAACCAGTGGGGCGTATTCGACGCGCCCCTGTACGAGCTGGAGCACGCATGGCAGTTCGACAGGCCGGTCAGGCCGCTGCCCGTGACCCTTGCCAAGCGAGAGCCGGTCAAGAGGCGGATCGCCACCGTCGCCGACGTCCACGAGGCCATGGGGCACTACTGCCATGCGATACCCTATGACCAGATCGTGTCCACCGCCCACCACGTTTCGACCGATATCAACTATTCCCTGTTGACGGTTGAGCAGATGCAAAAGGCCCTGGACCGCCGGGACAAGGCCGGTCCGGCTGAGCGAGATGCGTACGCTTCGTATCTCTTCGAGCATCTTCTGCTGGAGCTGGAGAAGGAACATGCGGATATCGCGTTCCAGTTCTCGCTGGGCGCCGAGCCCCTTCCGTTTGAAACCGACAGCCGGCTCGCCCAGACCACGATCAAGCAACTCGCGGAGATCGTCTCGCGTCATCCGAAGATCCGGTTCCATTGCTATCTGTCGAGCAAACATGCCAATCAGTCGTTGTGCACGCTGTGCCGGGAGTTGCCCAACCTGAGTCTGGCCGGATACTGGTGGCACAACTTCTTCCCAGGTGCCATTGCCCAAGTCATCGACGAGCGCCTGGACATGCTCCCGACGAACCGGCAGATCGGGTTCTTCTCCGACGCCTACTGCGTCGACTGGCTGTACGCCAAGTCCCGTCTGGTGCGAACGGAGCTTGCTCGAGCGTTGGCGAAGAGGGTCGAACGCGGCCAGTATACCCGGCAGGGAGCCCTGCAGATCGCGACGAAGCTCCTGCAGGAGACGCCAAAACAGTTGTTGGGCCTGGGATGAACCCTTCTTTGGATGAAGCAGGCCGGGGCAATCTCTTTTCTCCCCGGCCTGCGGTTCTCATGCCTTGGTTCCAAGGCGGCAACATGTGGACGGCCTCGACGGCTACTCTGTCTCCAGGGCGATGTTGTCGAGATAGATCAGACCCTTGCCGCCCGGCGCGGCGGCGGCCGGCGTGCCTACGGTGATCGTCAGTTGTGTGACTTTCTTCGTGTTCACGTCGAGACTCGCCAGCGGGACTTTGATCTTGCGCCAGAGGGCGAG
Organism: Sedimentisphaerales bacterium; assembly: GCA_035342095.1. Taxonomy (GTDB): domain Bacteria; phylum Planctomycetota; class Phycisphaerae; order Sedimentisphaerales; family Anaerobacaceae; genus PLanc-01. Next base: position 35,914 of record DAOQWL010000049.1, read on the forward strand.
TTTCAGGTCGTCTGCTTGTGCGACGACGACCCGTGCCGATTTCTGGCCGTCGTCCAACGTCACGGACAGAACGTCGCCTGTTGTGACCGTGTTGGCAGCGGCGCCCCGCACCCAGAAGACCAGCGAGACCGCGTCGTCTCGCGTGAGATCCCGGGCCGGACTGAAGGTGCGACTGACCGCAGAATGGGTGGCCGTGACGGCTTTGCCCGAGATATCGACAAACGACCCTGAATTGTCGTAGTACATCGGCGCGGACTGATGGCCGCCGACGGTGACGATTCGTTCCATGAGGGGCGACGTGGTGTATCCTATCGTCGAGCCGCTCGCGTTGCCGCCGAAGCCGTCGGACCAGACGTCCCAGACGTTCTCGCCTGTGGCCTCGTTGTAGGCGTTGTAGCTGTCGAAACTGTCGATCATCAGGGGATCGTCCGCCGGCGCGGGCTTGGCGCCGTGGTTCATGATCTCGTCGATCTGCTCGGCGGTCAACGCCTTGGTATAGAGCCTCAGATCGTCGATCGCGCCGGCGAAGCAGCGATCTGAGACGGCCGGATCGTACCCGAGCATCAGGCCGGTGTCGAACAGGGCCGGGTCGTGCGCGATGCCATTGACGGCCCAGAAGTCGCCGCCATCGAGGTAGAGCGTCGCCTGATCGGGCTCTACGACCAGCGCCACGAACGACCATTCGTTCGTCGGGACGATGAGTCCGGAGTTGAAGCCCCAGGTCCCGGCAACAAGCCAGTGATACCCGAGCTGGTTGCTGGCCATCAGGTTCATGCCGCAGACGTCGGCGCCGCGATGAAAGAGGATTCCGGCCATGCCATGGACCTTGGTCGGCATGATCCAGGCGGTCATGGTGGCGGCGGCAAGGTCGACATCGGCGGGAGCGGACGTGGCGAAGTAGTCATCGACGCCGTCCAGGAGCGCCGCGCCATCTGCGGGGCCCTCGGTCCATCCGGGATCGCCGTGAATCATGCCGTGCAGGCCGTGACCCGACCAGTCCACCGCGGAGCCGGCCTCCGCCTCGTCGAACCGCCACCAGCCCAGAAGCGCCTCGTCCGCGACCTCGATTTGCGGCACCGTCGTGAAGCTCCACACGTCGCCCGTTCGCATCTGGCCGGCGAACTCGTCCACCCGCCAGTAGTATGTTGTGTTGGGCTCCATTGAGCCAGGATCGTATGTGGTGTCGGTGGTCGCGAAACCCGCGGTGGCGTTGCTGACCTGTTCGAAATCCGTGCCGAAGTAGACCGTGTGGAAGATCGCGCTGATCCCGGCTTGCCAGGCAAGCTCCTGCTGGGGACTGACGAGGGTCTTCCCGTCGGCGGGCATGGGGTCCCACGCGATCAGCGGTCGGACACGGAAAGACCAGACGTCGCCTCGCCATGGACTGCCGGCCTGAGACTCGTTGATCTCGTCGACCCGCCAGTAGTAGGTCTGGCCGGGGGTCAGACCCGTCGGATAGCGCGGTGCGACTCCGACCGCGAGCGAGCTGAGCTTCGCCGTGAAAGGATCGACGGTGCCGGCGTTGACGTCCTCGAAATTGTCGCTGAGATAGATCTCGTGGGAGGTCGCCAGATCGCCGGCCCGCCAGGTGAGCAGGCCTGCCGTCTTGTCGAGCATCCCCCCATCGGCGGGCGAGGGGATGCCTGCCTTGAAGAAGGTCGGGTCGATCCCGCTGTGAAGTCCGTCGATCTGTTCGGCGGTCAGCACGCGGTTGTAGATGCGAACGTCGTCGATCTGGCCGTTGAAGAAGGAGTAGCCGTCCTTGCGGCCGGCGATGCGAACCGGCTCGTTGTTCAGGATGCCGAAGTTCGCGGTCTGGGCCGCACCCCCGGCGGACATCCCATCGATGTAGAACTCCACGCGTCCGCCCTTCTCCAGTGTCACCGCTACGAAGTGCCACCGTCCCGTCGTGATGGGGGTGGCGGAGGGGTAGAAGATGTGTGCCGTGCCCTGTGCGCTCTGGTGACCGAATTCCAGCAGACCCGTCGCCGGCTGGACGCGGAATTCGTAGTTGCCCGGATAGTTGGAGGGCGCCGTGCCGCTAGGCGACTTGCAGACGATGAAGTAGTACGTCAAGAAGTCGGTCAGATTCACCCAGGCGCTGATCGTGAGCCTGCTGTCCAAATCGAGCGCCGAGCCCTCGGGCACCTCCACCATGCCGTCCGAGCCGTCGAAGCTCAGGGCGCCGGAGCCCACCTTGCCCGGGACCCATGCAGGGTCGCCGACCAGCTTCCCGGTGAAGTTGTTTCCCGAGCTGTCGGCGACCGTTGTGCCGGCGCCTTCATCGAACCGCCAGTGTCCGACCGGCCCAACAGCCCCGGCGGGACATACCCACAAACCCCATAGAGCGACACAACAGATGCACCATGTGTACTTGCGATTCATCGTGTGATCCTCCTGTCTATAAGCGTGTGGTTGATCGAAAACGGCCCGCTTCTAGCGGCGCCGGCTTGTCCGCGTTTGATCCGACCTCCTTCCTGATGCTTCCTCCGGGCAGCAGATCGGCGGGAACACGAATGACACCCTGCCGTCGAGCATTCCGCGTCCGCGCAGCCCGCGGCGGCAGGCACACAAACCGCCTGCCTCTACAATGCTATTATCCGTTCTTTCGCCGCGATTCTCCAGAGAAAATATCCCTGTTTTGCGACATTCTTTCTTTCGACCCCTGCGCCGACGATCCCCGGTCCGACGAAATGTGACGTATTCCTTTCATTCTCCCCAGTACCTGATAGGATTGGCCGCAGGGCGGACCGGTGCGGACGTGGTTCCAGACCGCGGCACTCACAGGCCCGCCCTGCAGGCGGTTTGTCCGTATTGGACGATGGCAGGAAGGAGATCACAATGCAAGCGGGAGTCGAGCGTAAGCCGGGATGGACGTGGTTTGCCGTGCTGATTGTGGGAGCATCGCTCTGGAAAGACGGCGGGGCGGCTCCGAGTGACGGCTCGCACCGGACGCCGGGAACTGCCGCAACGGTCCAAACGCTCAGTGGGACGTGGAAACTGGCGGTCGATCCCGAGAATAGGGGCCGGACAGATCGCTGGTTCGATGGCGTCCGCCCTGAGGCGCAGGACGCGCCGGTGCCCGGCATCATCCAACAGGTCTTCCCGGCCTATCATGGCGTCGCCTGGTACTGGCATTCCTTCCGTGTCCTCGCCGCCGGGACGCCCGGCGACCGCACGCTGATCCGATTCGGCGCCGTGGACTACCTGGCGGACGTCTGGCTCAACGGAACGCACCTCGGCGCGTACGAGGGCGGCGAGACTCCCTTCGAGTTCGACGTCACGGACTCGATCCGGGCGGAGGACGAGAACCTCCTGGCTGTGCGCGTCCTGAACCCGACCGGCACTCCCATCGACGGCTGTGTCCTGGCCGAGACCCCTCACCGCAACAAGACCATTCCGCCGATGTGCGGTTGCTCTTTCAACAGCGGCGGCATCATGTATCCGGTCGAGATGCGGCGGGTTCCCCCCGTCCACATCGCCGATGTCTTCGCTCAGCCCGATGTGCAGACCGGCTGGATCGCAGTGACTGTGACGGTGCAGAATCGCGGGACCGCGACGGCAGGGGGGCCTCTCGATCTGTCCCTCGCTCCGGCCGCCGGCGGCGATGTACTGCAGACAGTCCGCCAGCACGTGCAATTCCCCGTGGGCCTGTCACAGCACGAGTCGGCCATGCGGGTGCGCCAGCCGCGCCTGTGGAGCCTCGACGACCCGTTCCTGTACCGGGTCACGGCGTCGGTAACGGCCTCCTCGCAGCAGCCGCACCAATCCTCCGTCCGCTGTGGCTTCCGCGACTTTCGCATCGTGGACGGCTACTTTCACCTCAACGGCAAGCGGATCTTCCTGAAGAGCACGCACACGGGCAACGCTATGCCCATCGGCCAGCAGGCGGGCGTGACCGCGGATTTCGGACGTCGCGACCTGATCTACGCCAAGGCGTCGGGCTTCAACATGGTGCGATTCATCGCGGGCGTGGGCTACCCCGAGCAGCTTGACCTCTGCGACGAGCTCGGCCTGATGGTCTACGAAGAATGCTTCGCGAGCTGGCTGCTGGGCGATTCCCCGAAGATGGCCGAGCGGTTCGATCGCAGCACGTCGGCCATGATCCGGCGAGATCGCAACCACCCCAGCCTGACCATCTGGGGACTGTTGAATGAGACCCAGGACGGGCCGGTCTTCCGCCAGGCGGTGGGTTTCCTGCCCAAGCTGCGCGATCTGGACCCGACGAGGCTCGTCCTGCTCGGCAGCGGGCGATGGGATGGCCAGTGGACGATCGGCTCCGCCAGCAATCCGGGCACCAGCGAATGGCAACCGGTCTGGGGGATCGAAGGTCCCGGCGCCGCGCCGGCCTCGCTGGGCGGGGGCGGCTACACCCCCCACGCCGGCGATGCACACTGGTATCCCGCGGTGCCGCAGTCCCTCCAGACGGATCGCTTCATCCGCAAACTCGGGCAGGAGGGCAAGCCGGTGTTCCTCTCCGAGTACGGTATCGGCAGCCTGATGGACGTGATCGACGAATGGCGGCACTACGAGCAGGTCGGCGCCCGACCCGACCTCGAAGACGCAACCATGTTCCGCGAGCAGAGCGAAGGGCTGATCGCCGACTGGAAGCGCCTGGGATTCGACGCTGTGTATCCCTTCCCCGACGATCTGCTCCGCGAGAGCCAGCGTCTGCACGCTCGGCAGCGAACCATCGGCTTCAACTGCATCCGGTCGAATCCCAGGCTCTGCGGCTACAACCTGACGGGCATGCTCGACCACGGCATGACCGGTGAGGGCCTCTGGACCTTCTGGCGTCGCTGGAAGCCCGCGACGTTCGATGCGGTTTCCGACGGCTGGTCGCCCCTGCGATGGTGCCTGTTCGTCGAGCCGATCCACGTGTACGCGCGACGCGACGTGCTGATCGAAGCGGTGCTGGCCAACGAGGACGTGCTCAAGCCAGGCGAGTACCCTGCGAGGTTCCGCGTCTTCGGGCCGAACGGGCCGGTCTGGGAGAAACAGACCCTCGTGAAGGTCCCCGATCCGCCTGTGCTCGCGGTCCCTGCGATCCGCGAGACGATCCAGTTCCATGTGCCGGCGGGGCAGTACACCTTGGCTGCCAACCTGGAACAGGGCGGTTCGCCAACCGGTGGCCGACTTGCGTTCTATGTCTCTGACGCGACTGCGCTGCCGCAATTGGCGGGCGACGCAGCGCTCTGGGGAATCGACAGCAAGACCGAGCAATGGCTCGCGGCTCATGGGCTCCGCTGTCACCCGCTCACTGCGGAGGCTTCGAATCCGCGAGAAGTGGTCCTGGTGGGCAAACCCGCGGACGCCGAGACGAATCCCGCGGTGTGGGAGAGTCTCACAGCCCGCCTAGCCCAGGGCGCAGGCGTCGTGTTCCTCAGCGGCCAGGCCTTCCAGGAGGGCAAGGCGGGGATGAACTGGCTGCCGCTGAAGAACAAGGGCCGCTACCGGGCCGTCCACGACTGGCTCTACCACAAGCTCTGCGTGGCCAATCGCAGTCCCGTCTTCGACGGCCTGCCTGGGCCGGGCATCCTGGACTGGGACTATTACGGCCCGACCATTCCGCGAGAGATCTTCGAAGGCCAGGACACGCCGGACGAGACGATCGTCGCGGGGTTCGCCACCGGCAACGCGCAATTCGGGAAGGGCTACGGCTCGTGCCTGCTGATCGCCCTGTACAAGTCCGGCGAGGGCCGCCTGATCCTCAGTACGCCGTACATCCTGGAGAACCTCGACTCGCACCCCGCCGCAGACAGGCTGCTGCTGAACCTCATTCGTCATGCCCAAGGGCAGAATCGCTGAAAGGAGAAACCATGTCACGACTCACTCGATTGGCTCTGATGTTGTTCCTGTCTCTGTCTGCGACGGGTTGGGCCATGGAGGATTCCGAGATTCCGACGGACCCGGTCCAGGACGAAGTGATGCCCTCGGAGCAGCAGGTGCAGGAGTCGCTCGACTGGGCCGCCGTCGCGTTCACCGGCCGGCGATCATCGGGGGGGCAGCCCGCAGTCCGTGTTGAACTCAAGCGACAGGATCACAGCGTGCTGCAGTTCGGCCAGTCCTGCATCGAGACCCCGATCAAGATCGGCGAGCAGGAATTCGCTCATGGACTGGGCACGCACGCCAACAGCGAGATCATTCTCCATCTGCCCGCAGGCGCCAAGGCATTCGAGGCATTCGTCGGCATCGACAACAACTTCGACACCGGCGGCACGCGGGGCACCGCCCAGTTCAGCGTCGAGATCGGCGGTCACAGCGCATCCCAGACCCCCACGCTCAAGGGTGGCGACGCGCCGGTCGCGGTCCGCGTCGATCTACCGGCGGATACGCGACAGATCACGCTCAAGGTGGACACAACGCCCGATGGGCCGGCCTGCGACCAAGCCGACTGGGCCGACGCCAAAATCATCATGGCCGACGGCAGTCGCATCTGGGCGGATGAGGACCGTCAATCGTTCGTGACGGCTGCCACGCCGTTCTCGTTCGTCTACGGCGGGGTGTCCTCCTCCGAGTTGCTGAAGAGCTGGCCTCGCTCGGTCGAAACGAAGGAGCAGCGCGGTCGCGTCGTCCGCACGGTTCGCTGGACGGACCCCAAGACCGGCTTGAAGGTCACCGCTCTCGTCACTGCGTTCAAGCGATACGCCGCAGTCGAGTGGCTGCTCCACTTCGAGAACACCGGGACGCAGGACACCCCGATCATCGAGAACATCCAGGCAATCGATGCCCAACTGCGGACAGGATACTACCGCAAGCCGGTCGTCCTGCACCAGCTTACTGGCGACGTGTGCGGGGAGAAGTCGTTCCTGCCCCTGGAGACGACGCTCGAGGCCGGCAAGCCCACGGCGTTTGCACCGACGGGCGGGCGACCCTCCAACGGCGCGTTCCCATTCTTCGACACCCGGTACGGCGACGAGGGACTCATCACCGCCATCGGCTGGTCGGGCCAATGGGCCGCGAGCCTGACCCGCTCGGGTACTGGTCCGACTCGGTTGCAGGCGGGCATGGAGAAGACGCACTTCGTGCTTCATCCCGGTGAGCAGGTCCGCAGTCCCCGCATCTTGGTCATGCCGTGGAAGGGCGACCGCCTGGCGGGTCACAATCGGTTCCGGCGTCTGTTGCTGTTCGAGTACGTGCCGAGGCTCGATGGGCGTCCGTTGCGTCTGCCCGTCGCGGCGCAGTGTTTCGACCGCTACAGTTGGACGAAGCCCGACTGGAGCACGGAGGCCGGCCAGCTTCACGCGGTGCAAGCCACTCATGACCTGGGCTGCGACACGCACTGGTTCGACGCCGCCTGGTTCGAAGGCGGATTCCCGAACGGCGTCGGCAACTGGTTCTGCAAACCGAAGAGCTTCCCCAACGGCCTCAAGCCCGTCGGCGACGCCTGCCATCGGCTCGGATTGAAGTTCCTGGTCTGGTTCGAGCCGGAACGCGTCGCAACGGGCACGCAACTCGCCCGTGAGCATCCCGAATTCATCTTCGGAGGCGACAAAGGCGGCCTGTTCAAGCTGAACGAGCCCGAGGCCCGTCGCTGGCTGACGGACCTGCTGTCCAGTCGCATCACCGAATATGCTATCGACGTCTATCGCAACGATTTCAACATCGACCCGCTCAGCTACTGGCGTTCCACAGATGCCACCGACCGGCAGGGCATCACGGAGATCCGCTACGTCGAGGGCCACTACGCCATGTGGGACGAGCTGCGGTCCCGGCACCCCGGCCTGTGGATTGACAACTGCGCCAGCGGCGGCCGACGCATCGATCTGGAGACCCTCATGCGGTCCGTGACCCTGTGGCGCAGCGACACCGGCTGCTCGCCCGGTCACGCCGACTGGGACCAGATCCAGACCGTGGGCTTGAACCAATACCTGCCGTTGTCGACTTGCTGTGCCTGGGAGCCCAAGGCATACACGCTTCGCAGCGTCGCCACCGGCGGCTCGATTACCCAGTTCGACTACCTCAATGACGACTTCTCAATGAAAGATGCCCAGGCCGCGATGGCGGAGGTCAAGGCCAACCAGAAGTTCTGGTATGGCGATTTCTATCCTCTGACCGGCGCCGGCGCGGGGCCCGACGCCTTCGTCGCATGGCAACTCCACCGTCCCGACCTCGACGCAGGGATCGTGCTGGCGTTCCGTCGCAGCGAGTGTCCCTTCCCGGTCTTGCAGGATGGCCTGCACGCGTTGAAGGCCGACGCCCGGTACAAGGTGGAGATCATCGATGAGTCCCGCACCCGCCAGGAGCGAACGATCCCTGGGCACGAGTTGCTCACAGATTTCGAGTTCCGCCTGCCAAAGAAAGGGGAAAGCCTGCTCCTTCGCTACCGACCTGCTTCGTCGGCCCGGTAGGACAGCTACAATCGCGGGTCCACCGGCTCGCTTTCGAGCGCCAGGACTCCGAAGACGCAGCCGGTGTCGATGTTGATCGTTCCATTGAGCCATTCCGGTTCGACGGTTGGGGTGTGGCCGTAGACCACAGCGGCCTTTCCCCGGTACTCCGCAGCCCAATTGTTCCGGACCGGCAGTCCGAACTCGTCCGTTTCGCCTGTAGTCTCGCCATAGAGGCAGAAGTCGCGGACCTTTCCCGAACCCCGACCCTGCATTTCCTGTCTGAGCCCGGCGTGAGCGACGACCAGCTTGCCATCATCCAGGACGTAGTGGCTGACCAGATCGTCCAGGAAGTCCCGAATCGCCTTCGCGAGAGCGTGTCTCTCCTGGTCCGGCACCTTATCGATCTCCGCTAGCGACTCCGCCAGACCATGGGTGATCTGCACGTCCTTGCCGCCCAGTTTCCTGGCGAGCTTCATGTCGTGATTGCCCGGCACGCAGAGCGCGTGGCCCGCCGTCACCATGTTGCACACAATCCTCAGGCTGTCCAGGATCCTGGGGCCACGGTCCACGATGTCTCCCAGAAACACGACCTTGCGACCCTCAGGATAGCCGTAGACCGGTCCGCTCAGCGGTCCATCATCAGCGCGGCCAATCGCCTCATAGCCCAACCGCCCGAGCAACTGCGTCAACTCATCGCAGCAGCCGTGGACGTCGCCAATCACATCGAATGGCCCGTGTTCATCCCGCTTGTCGTTCCACAGGGGCACCCGCACGATCTCCGCCACGTTAACCTGGTCTTCGGTTTCCAGTTCGAAGATGTGACGGAATCCCTCCCACTTCAGGCCGCGGAGCGACCGTTTCATCTGTGATTGCTGCTGGCGTATGACATGGGCTCCGAAATCCCTGTCGGGTCGTCCTTCGTTGCGGGCGGCACAGACCCGCTCAGGCAAGTTGAAGACGATGGCGACCGGGAGACAGTGGTAGCTCCGAGCGATTTCGACAAGGGGTTTCCTGGCCTCCGGCTGCACGTTCGTCGCGTCGATCACGGTGAGTCTACCCGCCGCGAGTCTCTTGCCCACGATGAAATGCATGATCTCGAAGGCCTCGCGCGTCACCGACTGGTCGTTCTCGTCATCACAGACGAGGGCCCGACAGGAATCGGACGACAGAACCTCGGTGGGCAGGAAGTGTCTCCGAGCGAACGTGGTCTTCCCGGAGCCCGAAGGCCCGACCAGTACGACAAGACTGAGTTTGGGTATTGTGATCGTCATGGTGTGAACCGCCAATGCTGGAACTCGCTCACCGCTGGAACACGGCCATCTGGGTCGGGCTGCCGATCTCCTCTTTCTCCGGACCGACGGGCAGGAAGCCGAACGTGATAGCCGAAACGCTGCGCCACGTCGTCGCACCAGGTATGGAATTCGCTCCTCGTCCATTCGAAGCGATGGTCGCCGTGGCGAAAACTCCCATCGCGCAGGTTCTCCCAGACGATATTGTACTCCCTGTTCGGGCTGGTCAGGACCACGGTCCCCGGATGCTAGAACTCGAACACGACCCGTTCGAATGCCGCCAGGCGAGGCGGATCGAGATGCTCGACCACCTCGGTCACCGTCGCCGCGCCGTAGCCCTCCAACCGTCTGTCACGATACATGAGCGAACCGTGGATCAGCTCGATTCGTTCCCGCTGTTTCGGAGCCAGGTCGGCGAGTCGCAGCCGTCTGCCGGCGATTTCCAGCGAGCGAACAGACACGTCCATTCCCGTGATCTTCTCGAACTGCCTGTCCTTCAGTATGGCCGCAAGCAGCTTGCCGTCTCCGCACCCGAGGTCAAGCACGCGTCTCGCCCCGGCCGACTTCAGTACCGCCAGCACACTCCCCATCCGCGCCTCGTTCAGATGGAGCAGCTTCTCGACGTTCTCCTCGGGTTCGGCCTGCCCAAAACCGGGCCGCTCCTCACCCGGGGGACAATCCTCGTTCAATCGGGTCAGTGCTTCTTCGGCCAGGCTCGACCTGTTCTTCAGATACCGACGAGCGATCATCTCCCGCTCGGGATGGTCTTTCAGCCACCCTGCGCCTTTGCGCAGGAGTTTCTCGACCTCCTCTTTGCCGATGAAGTAGTGTTTCTGGTTGTCGAGCACCGGGACCAGTACGTACAAGTGTGTGAGCAGCTCCGAGAGCCGGGTCCGTTTGACCAGGTCGACGGTGTAGTACGGGCTCTGGCCCCACTCGGGGAACTTCTCGTCCAACGGATGGCGGATTGCGGAAACCTGGTATCCGAGGGGTTCGAAGAGCCGGTGGAGGATCTGGTCCCCGCCGCGGCAGGGAAGAACGACGATCTTCGCGTGCAGGGGCATCTCCGTCTCCGCAAGCCCCGGGACCTCCCGGCAGTCGCCTTTCATCGCCGACCCGAGAACCTGGGCAATGGCGACGCTCAAGAACGACGACGCGACATACGGGCGATCGTTGATATACGCCTCCAGAGGCAATCCGCCTGGTTGCCGGTGTCTCCCACGGGCCATTTCGATGGGGTCGATCTCCAGCAGGATGGCCATCGTACACACGGCTTCCGTGGCCACGGGAAAGAACACGTGCACCCGGCCGAAACTCAGTTCTGCACACTGGCATCGCCCGGGGTGCTTGTGGACGAGATACCCCAAGTGCGCCGCCGGCTGGTGGTCTGTGGTGATTGTCAGCAACATGCGTCCGCATCCTCGCTGGTTCTCTCCCACGCCATGGCGACCAGGGATGACATCATATGCTCCCGCCCGTGTCTATGTTGTAGGGCTGAATCTCCCGCGTCGTCCGTCGCTGCAGTCGGAGAGCCGCAAATGCGCCCGGCAGGATTCGAACCTACGACCCCCGGTTTAGGAAACCGGTGCTCTATCCTACTGAGCTACGGGCGCTTGTTTTTCCCAAGTGCCCGCAGTCTAATGACCTGGCGGACGACCTGTCAACGGGATTCTGGCCGGCTTCGCAGGGCGTCCGTGCCCGCGAGCCATTGCCTCAATTCGACATACATCCAGGTGACGAGACGGCGGGGGACTGGTATACTGGCGACCGTGGCCGCCGCGGTCGCACCTGGACGGGCGTTTGGCGGGCGGTCGGGTCGCATAGTACAAAAAGGAAGAGAGGTTGGAACGATGCTTCGCAGGAGTCTTTGGATTGTCGCTGTGATTTGCCTGGTCGGTGGTCCGCTTTGGGCGGCACAGGAGACCCCCGTCTTTCGGATCGGCATCATCGGACTGGACACGTCGCACGTCACTGCGTTCACCGAACTGCTCCACAACCCTGCAAAGAACTACGGCTGCAAGGTGGTTGCGGGCTATCCCGGCGGCTCGCCGGACATCGAGTCTTCCATCGGGCGAGTGCCCGAGTACACGAAGACCCTCAAGGAGAAGTTCGGCGTCGAGATCGTCAGCAGCATCGAGAAACTCTGCGGCAAGGTGGACGGTGTCCTGTTGGAGAGCGTGGACGGCCGGCCGCACCTGGAGCAGGTCAGGCCGGTGATCGCGGCCAGGAAGCCCGTCTTCATCGACAAGCCGATGGCTGGCAGTCTCGCGGACGGTCTGGAGATCTTCCGATTGGCGAAGGAGAACAACGTGCCGTGCTGGTCCAGCTCGTCGCTGCGGTTCGGGCCATGCATCGCGGGCATGAAGAACCGCGAGGACGTCGGCCAAGTGATGGGCTGCGAGGCCTTCAGCCCATGCCATCTCGAGCCGCACCATCCGGACATCTACTGGTACGGCATCCACGGCGTGGAGATCCTCTTCACGGTCATGGGACCCGGCTGCGAGTCGGTCCAGCGGGTCCAGACGGAGAACTACGAACTGCTCGTGGGCGTCTGGAAGGACGGGCGGATCGGCACGTTCCGCGGGCTGCGGGCGGGCAAACAGGACTACGGCGCCCTGGTCTACGGCTCGAAAGGGATCGTCCGCAGCGAGAAGGGCTACGAGGGCTACGGCCACCTGGTCGACGAGATCGTGAAGTTCTTCAAGACGGGTCAGGCCCCGATCTCGCCCGACGAGACCATCGAGATCCTCGCCTTCATGACCGCGGCGGACAAGTCCAAGGCCCAGAGCGGCGTCAGGGTCGATCTGGCCTCGGTCCTGGAAGAGGCGAGGCAGCAGAACGCGACCCGCAAATGAGCCTGCGACTGCTCGCGTCGCCTCCTATCTGGTCATCCGGCGCCAAGTGGAGCATCTACTCCGCGGACGGGGAGTGCACAAGGGTAATCGCCATGTGGTGTGAGACGCGCCGCGGGGTGTCATGGCGAGCCAAGCGAAGCAATCTCCCACTGCGGGAGTTTGGATTGCTTTGTCGCTTCGCTGCTCGTAACAAGATGGGTTCCGCAACAGACGAGAAGAATCGTCACAAGCCTAGCAACTGCCATGGTTTATGTACGAACTGGCCGAAGAACCCATCCTCTGTTGCCTACCGGCCGCGAAGCGCCTCAACGACTCGCAGTGACATCCAAGGCGATCTGTTGGATGACTCCGGGTTTGACCTGTCGTAGTCTGGATTTTCCTGGTGTCACGGATCGGGTTAAACCCAGCCACCGGGGATCGGGTCAAAACCAGCCAG
>DAOQWL010000050.1:0-48738 GCA_035342095.1 Sedimentisphaerales bacterium
GGCTGGATCTCGACGACGACTGGCGCGCTTTCCGTCGCGTCTGCCGGTTCTTCGGGACCTGAAGCCCCAGCCGAGGAAAAAGGCAGATCGGGCCTATATTCTTCAACGAAATCTCCTGGTTCGATTTCGTTGAAGAATGAGTAGGTCCCATACCTCGGCGCGCGTCCGAGGTTTGGGATGGAAAAACCGAGGAGCAGGTTTTTCCATCCCAAAGTAGGCCCGATTCGCCTTTTTCCAAGCCTTCTCCAGTCACCTTCTTCCCTTCTGATCTTCCCACCTTCTATCTTCGTCGCCATCCGCGTCCGCTGATGACGCCGTCGGCGCGACGATTGATCTCGTCGGAGATGTTCAGGTCGCGGATCTTCTGGGCAAGGCTTCTTGCCGCCTCCCGGTCCGTCATAGTCAAACGCCCGGCCAGATCGACCAGCGCCATGCCCGCCTCGGCCTTCAACGTCTCACTTTGGAGAAGCTCCTGGAGTCGGTCGATGGCCTTCGGACCGGGCAGCGTGCCGAGAGTCGCGATGGCCTGCCTTCGCTCGTCGTCGCGACGGGCGCAATCCAGCACCGCCAGACACAGCGTGATTCGATCCTCCAGCGGGGCCGACTGGCTCGCGCCGATCAATCGCAGGGCGCCGCGGACCGCCAGGACGCAGTGAGTCAGCGAGGTCTCGGACTTGGAGGCGATGACAGCCAGCGTCTCGGTGGCCTCGAACTCGGGCCAGTTGCCGAGCGTTCGGATCCCGGCCTCGCGAAGCGCGTCGTCCGCCGACTGCGCCGCGTCGCACACCGCGGCCAGAGCGGCGGTCCCGCCCAACGCATCGAGGCAGCTCAGCATGGCGATCCGAGTTTCCGCGTCGGCCGTCTTCATCCGGCTGAGGACCGCGTCGGCCGTTGCGTCCTTGTCCTTGGCGACCGCCAGGGCCGCCCGCAGGGCCGCGACGGCGCTCTCGCGAACCGCCGGGCTCTTTGTCTTCGCCACCAGATCGGTCAGGGCCGTGACATCGACCGTATCGGCGAGATCGACGAGAGCGCCGAACGCCGCACGCGAGATCTGCTCGTCCACATCGGCGGCGTAGCTGAGCAGCGATTGGGCCGATCCTGATACGCGTCGCTTGCCCAGCAGGCCGATCGCTACAGCGCGGGTATTGGCCTCGCCCGAGGCGGCGAAGGCGGAAATCGTCTCATCCACGCGCGGGCCCGCCATCAGGGCCAAGCCTTCGCGTGCGGCCTTCTGAGTGGCCCAGCCGCCCCCGGCTGGGAATCGATCACCCCCGAGGGCGGGGGTGCCACCATCGGCGACCGCGATCTGGAGCAGCGCCTCGGCCCCTTCGTCGGTCCCGATCTTCGTCAGGGTCTCGATGGCCGCCAGACGCACGGAGTCCTCGCTGCTGTTCAAAACGCGGATGGCCGGCTTGACCGTGGACAGATCGCCGCGGTCGCAGATCAGGCCGAGGACCTGCACCTGCGACCGCGGGTCCAGATCGGGCAGCAGAACGACCAGCGCATGCATGGGGGCCTTGCTCTCGACGTTTCTCGCGGCCTGAACCACGGCGGCACGGACCTTCGGGTCTCTGTCCCGCATCAGCTCGGGAATCCGGGCGGCGGACTTCTCCGGGTTGCACGTCATCAACCCGGTAATCGCGGCGGCGCGGATGCTGAACGGGTTCACGTCAACCGATTTCTCTGCGGCCTGCGTGGCGCAGTCGTAGAGGGTTCCGTAGATCGTTGCAGCGCCTGCGAGATCATTGTGCCGAGCCATCTCCTGGGCGACGTCGATCAGGCCCTGGGCGGCTTTCATGTGAATCGGGCTCAGAGGCGTCTCCACGACGCCCAGCAGGGCCCGCACGCTGTCCTGGCCCCCGATTCGCGCGAGGGCGGTCACGACGGCCGCTGCGACCTTGCGATCCGGATCGCTGAGGGCTCTGGAAAGCGACTGCACGGCGGTTCGATCCCCGCGCGACCCGAGCGAACTGACCAGTCCGATTCTCCATTTCACGTCCCTGGCCTCACTCAAGGCTTCCAGCAGAGCGTTTGTTGCACTCGCGTCGGGGTTCTTCTCCAAGGCCCGGCGGGCGTAGTCCCGCAAATGCTCATCCGGGTCCGTCATCAGTTTCGCCAGGCAGGGGACGGACTCGCCTTTGCCGATCCGCTCGAGCTGCAGGACGATCCAATGTCGGACGGTGTTCTCGATCGCGGACTGCTCGACGGTCTTGACCAGCGCCTTCGCGAGGGTCTCCCGCTCGGCCTGGGCGCCGGGACGGGCCGCGTGAGAGCCCATGTCCTGGAGCATGATCTGATACCTGTAACGCGAGCCGACATCGGGCGCCGACATCAACGGCACCAGGTACTCGATGGCCGTCTGATAGGCCTGGGCCAGTTGTGTCGCGTCGCGAGCGGGGGCCTCGGCCTTGCCGGACAGTTGTTTGACGAGGTCCTCCCCGCTTTGGGCGAGCGCGGGCGACGCCACTGCGAACAGGGCAACCGTCGCCATCGCGGTAACTGATATCTTCAAGAGGCTGCGTGTCATTGTATGGTTCCTCTTCAAAGTGCATTCCTATCTGGTCGGGATTACAGCACGTAGGGCGCCCGGCGAGGGCGGTCATACCACCGTTCGGCCGCGGGATCGTTGAGGATCTTCTCCTCCACCGGGTCCCACTCGATCGGTCGGCCCAGGCGCTCCGCAATGCCGCTGAGGTGGCAGATCGTCGCGGTGCGATGGCCGATCTCCACCGGGCAGATCGTCGGCTTGCGAGTGCGGATGCCCTCGATCCAGTTCCCGTCGTGGTCCTTGGAGTCGTAGAGGTGGATTTCGCTCGGCAGCAGGGGCGCGTGCGCCAACTCCGCGGGTTTCGTGTCGATCCTCGCGCCGCGACTGACCAGTACTTCGCCCTCGGTGCCGATGAAGTGGATCATGTGGCCGCCCTCGATGGGATGGTCGCGGAGGACCTTCGTGCCGTCGGCGTAGTAGTGGGTCTGCCACTGGTAGCCGCCCCAGCCCTTGGGGATGAACTTCACGGGACCCGAGTCGTCCATGCCCAGGGCCCACTGGATAACGTCGAAGTGATGGGCGCCCCAGTCGCCGTTCTTGCGGGAGCCGTACTCCCAGAATCGCCGCCATCCGCCGCCGTAGTCGCCCTTGACGCGTTCCGCGTTGTAAGGATACCACGGCGTCGGGCCCAGCCAGCGGTCGTAGTCGAACCCGTCGGGGATCGGCTCCTCGGGCAGCGTCATCGGCGGCGCGAACTGGCCCAGACTCGCGTAGATCGTGTGCACCTTGCCGATCCACCCGTTGCGGACGATCTCGCAGGCCTTGCGGAAGGCCCATTCCGAACGCTGTTGCGAGCCGACCTGGAAGATCGTGCCGTACTGCTTGCAGGCATCGCTCATCAGCCGGCCTTCGCGGATCGTCAGCGTCATGGGCTTCTGGCAGAAGACGTCCTTGCCCGTCTTGATGGCTGCCAACGAGCACATCGCGTGCCAGTGGTCGGGCGTCACGATCATCACCGCGTCGATGTCGGGCCGGGCGCAGAGTTCCTCGTATTCCAGATACGCGGCGCAGCCTTTGTAGGTCCCGCCTGCGGTCCGTTCGGCATAGGTCCTCTCGGCCCGGGCCTTGGCGTTCTCGCGTTTGGTGCGGTCCACGTCGCATACTGCCAGCACCTGCACCTCCCTGCGATTGAGCATTCCGCTGAAGTGACCGCCCATCTGCAGGCCCATGCCGATGAGCCCCATCGTGATGCGATTGCTGGGCGCCGCGGCCCCCAGGACCGTCGAGGGCACGATGGCCGGTCCCGCTGCGACGGCGCCGACCGCCGCCGCGGACGCGAACAGGAAGTCGCGACGGCTTATGCTCTGGTTCTTCGTCATCGATCAGGTCTCCTATTTGCGATTGATTCTTTCGATCCTGAACGGATTCGCAATCTCCACTGTATCCCGTTCGCCGGCCGTTGTCCACATCAGCCTGCGGCGACAATCCGCCCAAGAGATCAGCGAGTGACGCTGGATGCCTCAGCCTGCTCGTAGACGCTTGCGATTCCTCGCAGGAGCGCCTCCAGCTTTCCATAGTACTCGGTCTCTGGGAATTGGGCCTTCGCGTCGCGCAGCTCCAGGATTTGCAGCTCGAGCTGGTCCCGTCGGGCCCGCAGCTCGGACGGCATGGCCAGCTCGGTCGCGCTGGGGACCAGGTGAAACTGGTGGGCCCGGTAGCCGTCGAGCGTCGTGTCGTTGCGGGCCTTCTGTGCAGGCCGGATGCCGCGAAACCACTCCGCTGGCGTGCCCAGCCCGTCGCCATTGTCGTCGAGCAGCGCGTGTTCGGTCGCAAGCCGGCCGTTGGCGGTGTAGAACGCCGCGACGCTGTGCGAAGCGGTGAGCCAGGCTTCGAGCAGAGAGGTCTGGCCGTCCTTGTCGAGATCGGCCTGCGGCTGGGCTATCGCCTCCGCCAGGTACTGGCCGAATCGCGCGTAGTTGTATTCGAATCCGCTCTTGGTGGCGGTGACCACGACTCGTCCCGGCGCGGACAGCTCCTTCAGGAACGGTGCGCTCGCTGAGGCGGTGTCGATGATCGCAAGGGGCCGCTCGATGGGTTTGAGCCATTCGGCCAGATCGCTCGCAGCGAGGTCCGGCCCGCGGAGATTGAACCGAGCGGTCTTGCCGTCGTACGTGCCGTGACCGATCAGGACGAGCCACAATGGCGTCGCTGTCTCCTGAGATTGTGCCGCCAGCGTCGTGCGGATTCTCTCGCAATCCTGGTACTCGCCCTCGTCCTCCAAACCGATGCCGATGGATCCGGCGTCGCCTCTGGCGCACGCCTGTTGCCAGAGGCCCGCCCACCGGGCGAATTCGGGCGCGTACTCCGGTGCGCCGGCTGCGCCCACGACGACGATCACGGTCTGCTTCCGGTCGGCGGCCGAACCGGTGGGCAGAGCCCACCCTACCGCTTGCGCGATCACCAGCGAGGTCAACAGGGTCTTCATGGCAGTCCCTTCCAACGACGAATCGCCCACTCGGCGACGAAGCAGCCGATCGCCAGCAGGAACAGGGCAGGCAGCACTCCCGGCACGTCCCACAACGGTCTGACCCACATCTCGCTGACCGGCGCCTTCCGCGAGGGCAGCTCGCGAGCGAACCGGTCCAGTTCATCCAGTTCGACGATGCGACCGCCGGTCTGACGTGCGATCCTCTCGAGCAGCGCCCGATTGCCCTGGATGGACTGGAACTCCCAGCCCTCCAGATCGACCACCCAGCCGGTCTCGGCTGTGCCCAGCGGGGCGCCTGTCGTGCCGGTCGCCGCGACCCGTGCGAAGTGGCCGCCGTTGGCGTGCGGGACATAGGTGGCTTCGAACAGGCCGCTCTCCGTCGCCGAGGGGGTCGCCGTCAGTCGGACTTCCCGGCCGTTGGGGTCGAGCACCGTCATCGAGATCGACACGTTGTCCGCGGGCTCGAAAGCCTTGTTGCGGACCCGGGCCTGGAGCACGACCGGCTGGCTCGTCTCGTCGAGTTGCTGCTTCGCCTGAAGCGAGATCTGGGCGGGCACGTCCGCGATCAGCCATCGCAGGGTTTGGCGCCAGAATTTATCCATGTCCTCGCGTGCCCGCGGATTTCGCATGCCCCAGCGCCAGACGTCGCCGACGACGAGGGCCGCGGAGCGTCCGTTGCCGATCTGTTGGACGACCAGGCCGGGAAGTCGCCGGGTGTCGTTCACGTCGATGGCCGCCACCACTCTGGCACCCGGCTTGACGGCGCGGACGCGATTGACCACCTGGAATTCGGGCATGTCCGCGAGACGCTGCTTCTCGTCCTGCTCGTTGTCTCGCAGCCTGGCCCACGGCTGGAGCCAGCCCTCACGGGTCAGGTCCAGTCGCGTCCCGCCGGCCGAGCCCGGCGGCATCGGGTCCAGGTAGATCGGGAGGATACTGCCGATGGGCGTTCGCTGGAAACCGCCTTTTTGGAAGGACTCTGCGCCGCCGAGCATGAAGAGGCCGCCGCCGCGATCCGTGACGTACCGACGGACCAGGTCCATTTGGTCCTGCGTGAAGAACGCCGCCTCGACGTCGTCGAGAATGACCGCGTGGTACTCGAACAAGTCCTCCGGCGTCTTGGGGAATCCCTCGCGAAGCTCCGTCCCGTCTCGCGTGTTCAGTCGAACGAGGACAGGCTGATCGTACTGCTCGGCCTGCTCCTTGTCCTGCACCTCAAACCCGCGGTACAGCGGATTGGTCGTCTCGCCGGAATGACCTCGCCAATCGTACTTTGGCTCTCGCTTCGCGACCCGAACCAGCGCAACGAGCTGCACCTGCTCGTCCTCCTCGACGGCTCTCTTGAGAAACTTCAGTTCCCAGTTGGGCCGACCGGCCACATAGAGGATGCGGTAAGGCCCCTTGCCGCGATCCACGACGATCGTGCGAGCGTTGTTGGCGACCGTCGCCTCCGACGAATCGTCGGACGCATCGGTGACGCGAATCTGATAGAACAAGACCCCGGTCCTGTCCGGACGCAGGCGGAACCGGAAGCTCTGTTTCGCGTCGTTGCGCCCGACCTTCCACGACTGCTGCTCGACCGGATTGCCTGCGGCGTCGAGCAGTTCGACCGCAACGCTCTGCCCTGCGAATCCGACGGCCTCGACGTCCGCCTGGATCGTCACGGGCGCATCCTCGAACGAGGTCTGGTTGACTGCGACATTGCCTACCGCCAGGTCCCTCGGGGGCTGGTTCCGCCCGATCACGACCGGATAGATCGGCGGCAGACCCGCGAGGTCGGGAAGCTGCTCGCCTATGTCCGTCGTACAGCCGTCGGTCAGCAGGAGCACGCCCGCCAGCGGTCGGCCTTCGTATCGCGCAGCCAGCGTCCGCAGGGCGGCGCCCAACAGCGTGGCGGTCCCGTCGAATGTGAGATCGGCGAAATCGGGCGTGCGGCGCAATCGGGAATCGAACAGGTACTGGCGAATCTGGAATGTCCCGGACAGCGCGGCCAGCCAGGTGTCCTTCCCGGCTTGCAGCGTGTCCGCGAGGATCTGGGCGCGGGTCCGGCCGGCGCCGTCGTCGCAGATCGTCATGCCGCGACTGTTGTCCGCGACGACCGCCAGCACGTTGGCGCCTGTCGTCGCGTGTTGGCCGCTCCATATTGGCTCGACCAGGCACAGCGCGATCGCCAGGATGCCGAGCAGCTTCAGACCGAAGGCGATCCGCTGAGCGGCGCCGGCGCCCGGATTGCGCCGGTAGGACCAGGTCAGCAGGATCAGGGCCGCCGCGAGGAGTGCCGCCGCCGGCCAGAGCCACTCGCCCTTGGGAATCGCAATGGTCGCAAGGTGCATCATCGGTCCTCTTGCCCAAGGTTCTCGAAGTACGACCGGACCCTGTCGGCGAAGCGGTCGGGCACGGGGTCGCGGTCGATGGGGACCAGCACCTTATCCGATTGGAGCTGGGCTAGCCTCTCGTTCACCTGCCGGCGCAGCTCGGCCAGCGGCTCCATGATCTGGCTGCGGACCAGGTCCCATTGGGGCTCCGTGCCGTGGCGTTTGAATTCCGCCCGCACGATCCTGGCGCGATCCCAGATGGTGGCCGCCTCGTCGCGAAGCTCCCGCTCGGGGAGCATGTCCTCGACATCCCGCAGTCGGTCCGCCCACTCGATGAAGTCCTCGCCGGTGAAGGGGCCGCGCGTGCCCTGGTCGTCCCACTCCCCCGGTTCACTCTGCCAAGCGCCGGCGCC
Organism: Sedimentisphaerales bacterium; assembly: GCA_035342095.1. Classification (GTDB taxonomy): domain Bacteria; phylum Planctomycetota; class Phycisphaerae; order Sedimentisphaerales; family Anaerobacaceae; genus PLanc-01. The sequence continues at coordinate 7,705 of DAOQWL010000050.1, forward strand.
GGTACGATCGCTTCGCTCGCCAGCCTCAGCGCGGGTCCTGCCGCCGGGAGCCTGTTCCCTCGCGTCGCCACGGCGTGTCGGATCCCTTTGCGTCTGGGACTGAGCGTGGGCCTGCTGCGGGCCGGTCGCGCCCGTCGGTTCGTTCGTGTCGCCTGCCTGGCGGTTCCCTCGGCCGGTAGCGCGAGCGACCTCGTCGTTCACATCGCGGATCAGCTCGTCGAGCTGCTGTCTGGCCAGCCGGAGCGACTCGGCTTCGTTGCCCAGCACGCTCTCCGCAGCTTCTTCGACGCCCCGACGAAGTCCGTCGATCCCGTCGCTCGCTCGTCGTTCGATCTCTCGCGCCTGGGGGAGGAAGTCGCGCCGGAGCAGTTCGCCCGTCGTCCGGAGCGTCCTGTCGAGGTTCTCCGTGCTCGCCTCGCGCAGCGTGTCGTACAGTCTGCGGGACAGCAGCGGCTCAGAGGCCTCCGCCTGCTCGCTCGTCGTCTTCATCTGGTCGGTCAGTTCCTCCATTGCCTGTCTCTGCTCCTCGACGCGATCCGCCAGTTCCCGGCTCACCTCGGCGCCGGTGAGTGACTTCTGCCTCGCGTCGATCTGTCGCTGTATCTCCTCGGCGATCTGGTTCTGCTGCTCGTCGAGTTGCCGGGCCTGGTCTCGTATGTCCCGCATCGCATCGGTGAACTGGCTGGAGGTGCGGCGCTGGAACTCGTCGCGCATCTGCTCGAGCTGGCGCCCGGCGCGTGCGGCGGACGTAATGGCCCGCGAGACCATGCCCTGTTCGAGCGCCTCCGTCGATTCGCGAATCCCGGCGCGGGAGTCGTCAAGCTGCTCGCGGGCGTCCGCCAGTCGCTGGCGGTTCTGCGGGCTCTCCATCCGTTGCTGGAGGTCGTCCACATCGCGAAGCGCCTCCATCTGCTCGTCCCGCAGCCGCTTCAACTGTTGCATCGTTTCTTCCCGGTCCTGCGGATTCTGCGCCTGGCGAAGGGCGGCCTCCGCCTCGCGGAGGCGATCGCTCATCTCGTTCTGTCGGCGGGCCAGATCGCGGAGCCGGTTGAGGACCTGGACGTCCTCCTGCCGCTCGCTCCGCTGGGACTGGGCGGTCCGCTGCGTCTCATAGCGGTCCTCGCGCTGCGTCAGTTCCATCTGCTGCAGTTGCTGCTGGAACTGCGCGGAATTGGCGCTGGCCCGGCTCGAATTGCTCCGACTGCGGGCGATCTGGTGCTCGCGTTCGCGAAGCCTGAGCAGTTCCTGATAGGCCGACTGTTCCGCGGCCAGCGCGCCGGTCAGCTCGCTCGTGGTGTCGGACCGGCCGGCATTGGCGAGGTGGTCCAGGGACTTCTGCATGTGCTCAGTTGCGCCCCGAAGGGACTGGATCGCTGCGGGGTCCTCGGCCTGCGTCATCGCCTCGCCTGCCTGTTCCAGGGCGTCCGCCTGGGATTGGTGCACGACGTCGAGGTCGTTCTTGCGGTCGGCGATCCCCCCCGATCGGTCCGCCTGCTGCTTGATGTTCCAGGTCGCGGTGATGATCTGTTTCTGCAGTTGGGCAAGCTGCTCGCCGGAACGCTGCTGATCCTGGCCCTGCTGGTTCTGCTGCTCGTCCTGGCTCTGCTGGCCTTGGAAGGACTGGTTCTCGCGAAAGATCTCCTCGAAAGGTCGCACTTCGGCGAAGTAGATGTCACTGACGGTCCTGCGCTCGGCGCCGTCGGGTCCGATGTCGTCGGCCCAGAAATAGTAGGTGAGCAACTGGTCCGGCTGGACCTGGAGGTCCTCCAGAGCCAGCAGATACTTGATCTGCTGCGTCACGGTCGGCTGGGTGGCGCTGTCAAGCGTGTTCGTAGTGACGCCGTAAGGCGTTCTCTTCTCTGCAGGAGGATATGCCCTTACGGGCACACTACGAACAGGGCCGTCAGCCTTTGCGGTACCGGGGTCCGGGTCCATCACGACGTCCCGGCTCTGCCGGCCCGCGAGCATATACGACAGTCCAGTGGCGGTGACGCCGTAATCGTCCCGGACTTCGGCCTCCAGACGGATCTCCTCCAGCGGCGAGGCCACCACATCGCGATTCGGGAACACCGGCTTGATCTCGGCCGGCAGGTTCTTGTGCACGTCGATCACGAATCGCGGCGGCATCTTGTTCGTACGGCCCTGGGCGTCCGCCAGGTGCAGCTCGTACCGCTCGCTCTGCGACGCGGTGATGGAGGCGGTCAGCACGTTCGGGTCCGTGACATCGACGGTCAGAGCCAATGCGATTCCCGTCTTGGGACTGAGTCGAGCGGAGACGACAGGCTTGTTCAAAGTGAACCTGAGCGTGACCTTGGAGCCCTCGACCACTGCGACTTGGCGCGTGTCCTCGATGGTCTTCTCGGGCAGCTTCGTATAGGATGGGTACTCGATCTTCGCGTCGGCGCGGAGGAGTTCGGGGCTCTGATACACGCTGATCGTGTAGTCTCGCGTGCGTCGGCCCTCGTATTCCAGGCGGTACTTCGCGTCGGATCGGATGTCCTGGAGGATGCCGCCGAAGACGGGATCGTCGAGGCTCCGCGTCAGTGGGATTCGCTGCGGGTCCTGGTCCTGCGGCGCGAAGACCAGATCCACGCTCGCAGGCAGATGTCCCTCGAACCGCCCGAGGATCACGACAGGCGATCCCTCCTCGATCTCCGTGTCCCCCGGGCTCACCGAGACGCTGGAGTCCAGCGCCGCCAGGATGCCCTTGTCGCTGCGCAGCACCAGGGACGTGGGCGGCGCCGCCTGCAGCAGGACGAAGAGCAGCAAAGCCATCGCTGCGACGCGAGCCAGATTCGCGAGGAAGAGCCGCCCGACGGAGATGCTCTCCTGCCAGTCGTGGCCGATGGCGTGCGCGATGGCGTCCGCAATGACTTGTCTCTGGAGATAACCCCACTGGCCGTCGGGTCCTTCGGGCTTCTGCTCGACCGCCGCCAGCAGCAGCGCCTGCAAGTCGGGATTCTGCTGCTCGACGGTCCGTGCGAGGGCGCGATAGTCCGGCTGAAGCCGCCGGGACGTGATGATCGCCCAGACGGTTGCCAGGACGGTCACGACGAGCAGCGCGACAATCGCCCACGGCGACCTCCAACCCCAGAGCCAGCCGATCCCCGTCAGGACGGCGCCGGCCAGCCCGGCGACGAGCCAGCAGGCGGTCATCCGCCACGCCAGGGACACGTGCTTGCGGCGGTCCACGACGGGTTGCAGTTGTCTGCGGAGGGCTTCTTCAATCATGGCGGTTCTCCGTAGCATGGTCATCCTGGCCATGTCCCCACGGGCTGGAAGCCCGTGCTACTGGATCGCTCGGACGGATGAGCCATCCGCCCAGCCAGATCTCGATCAAGACCAGTGCCATCGCGGCGACCAGGACCCAGCGCCACAGCTTCTGCTCGGACTCCATCTGCGCGAAGCTGCTGCGTTGTGTCACCTGCCCGGTTGGCTGGGGTGTGACATCGGAGACGGGCTTCATCGCGATGCCCATCCTTTCGAGGTCTTCAATGGGCAGGGGCTCCGTGCGACTCTCGGCAGGGAGCAGATTGACGGCGAAGGCCCGACCGGTCGTCGCGGATTCGATTGCATAGAGACCCGGAAGGTCCGTCTGTGTGAAGACCTGCCCCGCAGGGTCGATATCCGCAACGGCGCCGTCCGGCCTGCGAATCCGTAGGGCGGCGGGCCCGATGCGGACCGGGTCCCCTGCGAAGTACTGCGACTGGCGCTCCGCGAGGTTGCCGCCGTGTTCGAGAATCGAGTACAGCAGCGGGACGAACTTCGACGACAACGCCAGATCGCTGTCCGAGGGATGCCAGCCGCTGGTCCAGACCAGCAGCGACCCTTCGCCCACGCTGACCTCGAACCACGCGGGACCGCCACTGTCGAAACGAGCCAGCACTCGGATTTGCGGACGGTCGGTCAGGTCGACCCAACGATGCTTCCAGAAGTGAATCCGCGTGAAGTCCCCGAAACGTGGTTCGGAGAACGGCGCCAGCAGCGGATGTTCGAAATCGATGGAGTCGAGCATGGCATACTGTGCCCCCTCGGCTTCTCGACCGTCGAGGGTTGCGATTCCCGACAAGCCCGAGAGGGTCGCGACGGTGTCCGCGGATCGGATTACGAGCAGGGCCGTGCCGCCGGAGTCGAGATAGCGGCGCAGAGGCGCGGTGCTCTCCGGCGTGGGCGAGTCGGCGACGATCACCAGATTCGCGGCGGTGATATCCGTCTCATTCAAGGCCTGGTCCGATGCTCGACGCAGGACCTGCACAGGCGAGCCTTTCGCAGTTCCGAAGGCCTGGCGGATGTAGTAGAGCATCGCGTCGGTGTCGTTCGGGTCGTCGTCGCCGACATAGAGGATGTTCACCGGTTGCTCCCACGGCGGGGCGATGTACAGCGTGTTGTCGAAATCGTGATCGTCGCCGGTCAGAACGAGCTTGGTCGCAGTCGAAGACTCGGGCCTGGGCGGCGCCGGGACCACGACCGACCGGCCAGCGGCGGCGTAGACCTCTGTGCCGGGATGATCCGTGGTGCTTTCGTCGGCCCAGCGAAGCTGGAACCGATCCTCCGTCGCGTCGGCGGAGTTGGTGATGCGGACGCTCGGGAGGTCGCACTTGCGAGTAGGCGCCAGCGGATCGCGGGTCGTCACCCATTGCAGGGAAGCATTGGTCGTGCCTTCGCACGGAATTGTCCTGATCATCAACTCGGTGCGTTCGGGCCATTCGTAGGCGGGCAGCGCCGTCAGATCGCTGCCCTGTTGCATGTCGCTAATGAGCACGACCCGGTGCGCTCGCGACGTCTGTTGTTCCTCGTCGGTCTCATCGTCCTCGATGGCCTCGGCTGCCGCGATCAGCGCCTGACCCAGGTTTGTCGCGCCCCAGCCGGGAGAGACGCCTGCCAGGCTCTGCATCGCGGCCGGCAGGCGCTGCGGCGCGTCCATCGCGCTCCATTGCTCGAAGCTCGTCACGGTCCGCGTTTCTCGGTCGAAGGTCATCACGCACGCGCGGTCGGCCGGGCCCATGTCCGCGAGGACCGAGCGGGCTTCCTGTACAGCCCGCTCCCACATGCCGACCCGGCGCATCGAGGCGCTCGTGTCGATCAGCACCACGGCCCGCGTTCCAGGCCGGGCCTTTGCCGCTGCGATCGGTTTCCTCAGGAAGGGCCTCGCGAAGGCGAACGCCAGCAGGCAGAGGATCAGGCATCGCAGGACGAGCAGCGGGATGTGCTCCAGGCGACGGCGGTTCCTCAACCGCGGCGCTGTGGTCCGCAGGAACATCAAGGAGCTGAATGTCACTCGCTTACGCGTGTGCCGGCGGATCATGTGCAGCACGATGGGCAGCATCACCGCCGCGATGCCGGCCAGGATGAGCGGGTACAGGAAGCTCATATCCGCCTCCCGCCGCCAGGGGCGCGAATCCGACGGACCTGCTTGCGGATGCGCATTCGATGTTGCAGGAACTCCAGCAGTGCGGCGTCGAACGGGCGATCCGTCGCGAACAGGTGATAGTCGATGCCGAGCCGGACGCAGATGGCATTGGCGTCATGGAGATGCTGGGCCAGCATGTGTCGGTAGCTCTTCTGCACGGCGGGGGGATCGACGTACAGGTCCCGCCCGCTCTCGACGTCCTGGAACAGGGCGGGCGCGTCGAAGTCGAAATGCAGCTCCGCCGGGTCCAGGATGTGGAAGAGCACGACGTCGTGGCCGCCGGCGCGGAGGCAGCCCAGGTCGCGTTCGAGCCGGTCGATCGAGGTCAGCAGGTCGGAGATCAGGACGATCATGCCCCGTCGGGTCAGCATGTGGGCGATACGTTGCAGCGGGGCGCCGAGGTCCGTGGCCTTGCCTCGCGGCTGTGCGTCCAGGGCGGTCATGAGTCGTCGCAGGTAGCTGGGCCGGTTCCGCGGCGGCATGTACTCGCGGATTCGGTCGTCGAACGTCGCCAGGCCGACCGCGTCGCCCTGTGTGAAGAGGAAATAGGCCAGCGTGGCGCCCAGCGTGCCGGCGTACTGGGACTTCGTGTAGCCGCCGGAGCCGTAGCCCATGGATCGGCTGTGGTCGATCAGCAGGTGACAGCGGAGGTTCGTCTCGTCCTCGAACTTCTTGATGTAGTACCGGTCGCTGCGCGCGAAGACCCGCCAGTCGATGTGACGCGGATCGTCGCCGGCAGTGTACTGGCGATACTCGGTGAACTCGGCGGAGAAACCGTGATAGGGACTGCGATGGATCCCCTTCCAGAACCCCTCGACGACCGCCTTGGCGCGGAGCTCCATCGACCGGATCTTCATGAGAGTGGCCGGGTCGATCATGCCGCCGAGGATCTGTGACTGCGATGGAATCATGTTCTCTCTTTCACCGACGTGAGCAGGCGGTCGGTGAGACTGTCCACGGATGCGCCCTCGGCCTCGGCGCGGTAGTTGATGAGCACGCGATGCCGCAGTACGGGCGCGGCCAGAGCCTTGATGTCCTCGAAGGTCACGTGGGATCGGCCATAGAGCAGGGCGCGGGCCTTGGCGCCGAGCACCATGTACTGCGAGGCCCGCAGGCCGGCGCCCCAGGTGACCCACTCGTTCACGAATTCCAGCGGGTTGTCCGGATGGGGACGCGACGCGGCGGCCAGTCGCACCGCGTACCGCACGACATCCTCGGCAATCGGGACCTTCCGCACGACGGCGCGGAACCGCAGCAGGTCGTCGCCGGTGAAGACGCGGGAGATCGGCTCGGGATCGGTCGTCGTGGTCTGTCGAACGACCGCGACCTCGTCGTCCTGCGACAGGTAGTCGATGAAGACATTGAACATGAAGCGGTCGAGCTGGGCCTCCGGCAACGGGTACGTGCCCTCCATTTCGATGGGGTTCTGCGTCGCGAAGACGAAGAACGGCTCGCTGAGCTTGTAGCAGACGCCCGCGGCGGTCACGTGGTGCTCCTGCATCGCTTCGAGCATGGCCGCCTGCGTCTTGGGCGGCGTGCGGTTGATCTCGTCGGCCAGGATCATGTTGGCGAAGATCGGACCCTTGACGAACGTCATTCGTCGCTCGTGGTCGGTTTCCTGGAGGATCTCGGTGCCTGTGATGTCGGCGGGCATCAGGTCCGGCGTGAACTGAATCCGCTGGAATTTCAGGTCGAACAGCTCCGCCAGCGACTTGACCAGCAGGGTCTTGGCCAGGCCCGGCGCGCCGGTCAGCAGGCAATGCCCCCCCGAGAGCACCGCGATCAGCAGATGCTCGATCACGTCCCGCTGGCCCACGATCACCTTTGAGAGCTCGGCGCCGATCCGCTCCCTCGCTCCTTTGATCTGCTCGACCGCCTGCCGCTCCGATTCGTACGCTTCGTTGCTCAAGGGAGTTGTCCTTTTCAATGCGTCATGGCATAGAACACGATGTTGATTCCCAGGGGATACGCTTTCTTCTCCGAGAACTCGTGAAAGTACCATTCGTTTTCGCCCTCGCGTTCCCAACCGTCGCCGAGGTCGGTGTTGTGACAGATGATGACCATCATCCGGCCCTTGTCGTCGAAGATACCCTTGTAGTGGACCTCCTGGGCGTCCGGGCGCTCCCAGGTGATTCCCTGGCTCCGGCCCGCCAGTGCCACGTTGATGGCCGGGATCTGGGGTTTCTCCTTCAGATCGAACACCGCGTGAAAGATCGGGTGCGAGAGGGGCAGCTCGACCGGCTCGCGGTCGGGGAACACTCGCTTGATCTCGTTGTAGAAGTTGTACCACTCGTCTTCGCCCCAGAAGTCATCGACCATGAGGAACCCGCCGTTGAGGAGGTATCCGCGGAGGGCCTCGACCTCAGCTTCGTCGAAGACGAGCCGACCGGGCTCGATCAGGTAGATGAACGGGTAGTTGACGAGCTGGGGGTCCGTCAATTCCAGCACTTCCGGGGCCGGATTGACCTGCATCGCGGTCAACTGGTGCAGGCGCCAGGAGAAGTTCAGATCACTGTCGGGATAGTCCGTCGCCCAACTGCCGCCGCCGGGACCGTAACCCCGTCCGTATCCGCGTCTGCCCCCGCCTCCGCGCCCGCCGTAGCCTGAGGAGTACTGAATTCGCACGAACGTGAACACGTCCTGCGAGAACTCCTTGTCCGGCTCCCAGTCGGGCACGTCGCCGCGGTCGATGCCGCCATAGTACCTCTGTGCCAGAGTCGCGGCCGAAGCCACGGCCAGGACTGCGATCAGGATGCACAACCAGCGTGACTTCATCATTGCGATGCCCCCTGGGCGGTCGGTGTTTCGTTCTCGGGAAGCGCCAGCAGCAAACGGTGGCCCTCGCGGAATCGTGGCGCGTCGGCCAGCGCTTCGAGGATGTGTCTCCTGGCGGCGGCAGCGTCCCGCGTCTGCAGGAGCTTCGCGAGTCGATAGTGGACGTCCACCGGGTCCGCGGGATCGAGCAGCAGGAGTCGGCGATAGGCGTCGACGGCGGATTCACCTCGGCCGAGTTCTTCGCTCGCCTGGCCCAAGTGTCGGTAGACCGCGGACAACATGGGAAAGACCGCGAGGTACCTGCGACCGTTCTCGGCGACCTGTTCCCAGTTCTTCTGTTCCACGCCGATCTCCATGAGCCGGCTGTACGCATCCGCGGCGTCCGCCGACAGTCGCGCCAGCGCAGCGAGCGTCTGCGTCTCCTGTTGTGTCTCGCCCAGGTTGCGATGCGCCTGGGCCAGGAGTCCGTATGCGTTGCCCTCGCCGACGCAGCCGGGATACAGCGAAATCAGCTTCTGAAGCGGGGCCTTCGCCTGTTCCCATTTCTGGTCTGCGATCAGGCTGCGAGCGTGCAGGTTCAGCGCCCAGAAGCTGTTCGGATGCTTGTCGAGCCAATCAGCCACTGCCTTGGGGTCCGCGGGATCGACCTGTTCCCGCGACGGCTCGTCCCAATCCACAGTCGGCGTCAGATTCTCGGCCCGCGCGCGGGCGAAGGCGTCGAACTCCTTCTCGATTGTCTCCAGCGATCCAGCGTGCCGGCCAATCGCGGCGTTGATCTCTCCTCCCTGGGCCAGATCTGCGAGGATGGCCTTGATCGACTCGAAACCGAATCGATCGACGAGGAACTCGATCACGAGAGCCGACTGGTAGTACGCGAACTGGAGGTGTACCGGGCTGGCGGGACTCATGAAGGCGGTGCTGAGCCTGCCGACCGGAGTCAGTTCGCCGGTCAGGATCATCCGACGATACGTCGGGTTCATCTTCTGCCCCCAGGTCGAGTCCCGCTGCAATTCCTCATGGACGGAGATCCCCTCGCTGAACCAGCGGGGCATCTTGTTGTTCGTGAGGCCTAGCGTTACGACATGGGCGAATTCGTGCCAGAGGGTGGCCTGCCAGTTCGTGTGCCTCTGAGGCTGCGGGCTGGTGGCGGTGATGACGTTGCCGAAGCAGACGCCGAGGAAGCCGTCGCCGCCGGGCATGCCGAACGTGCGGACCGCAAAATCCTGCTGATTGGGGAACAGCTCGACGGTGATGGGTCCCTCCGGCTTGAAGTCGTAACGTCTGCACAGTTCCGCCTTGGCCTGCTTGAGCAGTTCCAGCACCTGATCGCCGTAAACGGACGCTTCGTGGGCCTCCATCTTCAGGACGAGCCCGTCCGCGGTCAGCGTGCGGAACTCGGTGAGCGTGTCGCGAAGGTGGACGAGATTGTAGGCCTCGACGTTGTAGGGGTCCTTCTTGTTCACCTCGTCGGCGAGGACCCAGCCCTGTCCCTCGTCGCCCAGTCGCAGGAGATCCTGGGCCAGTTGGATTCTGGCGGGCAGGTAGTCCGGCGCCGCCTGGATCGCGCGTCGTTGGGAGGCGGCGCCCTCGCTGAACCGGTAGTTCTGGGAGAGCTTCCGCCCGATCAGGTAGTCCACCTCGGGGTTGTCGGGCCAGAACTTCAATGCGTTGGCGCGGCAGCTCTGGGCGGCATTCGGGTCGTTGCCCAGGTGGGCGAGGACGGCCCGGTACGTCCAGGCCTGGGGATGCCAGGGATTGACGCCCAGCGCGCGGTCGAGCGTCTTGGCCGAGGCTTCGTACGTCTCGCAGTCGATCTGGTGCTCCGCGAGCAGGATCAACGACGGCACGTGCCTGGGGTTCACGATCAGGGCTGCGTCCAGGGCCGCGAGCATCTCGCTGCGGTCGCTGTAGTAATAGGCCTGCGCCAGGCCGTGCTGAACGTCCGGGTCATTGCCAAATCGCTTGAGTGCCTCGTGGTACTGGTTGGCCGCCAGCTCGAAATCCTGCTTCGCCATCGCCAGCGCACCGGCGGCTATGTACGCCTCGCGGCAGTTCGGGTCGCTCTTCATGGCCCATTTGTAGAAATGCTCCAGGACCAGGCGAGGCTCTGCGTTGAGCAGCAGGAGGGATTGGCCCAGTGCCACGGCCTCGCCGCTGTTCATGTACTCGACCCGTCGGTAGGAGCCGATCCGGGCGACAGTCGCCAGGATCGCGGCCGCCTGGCGGGCCTGGCCGTTGTGCTGATATGCCATGTGCGCCAGTCGCAGCAGGCGAAGGTCGGCGCGGGATTCCATCAGGGCCTTGTCCGCGTACTCAGCGGCCTCCTTGTACTGGCCCATCGCGAGCATGGACTCGAGTTCCAGGATTCGCCAGTCCGACTGGTACGCGCCTTCGCGGACGGCCTGGCGTGCGGCTTCGAGGCACTCGGCGTACTGGCCGGTCCGGAGCTGTTCGCGACAGGCGTCGAGTCCCGCCGCGATGGCAGTCTGCGCCGCTCCGCCGGTCAAGGCGAGCCAGGCCATGATCCACAGGATTCGACTGCGATCTGACGTATGTGAGAACCAGCGAGCCATTGTTACCCCATCTGCGCAGTTGCCTGTCGTGGACAATGACCCATCGGGTCGTAAGATGCCGACGAGCCATACGCCCGGTGCCCATTGTAGTTCGTGCGCTAGCGGACCAGGAAGAACAATAATAAGACGGTCGGACGCAGATTCCCATTGCAGCGGATGTGCCCTTTTTCCTCCGGCTGCAATATCAGTCGGACGTCGGGCGTCTTACTGACCGACACGAGCGTGGACCTGGACCATCGCTCCCGGCGTGGGAGCCTGCCGATCGCGCGCACGCACACATGTATTCCTGGAGGATAGCACCATGAAGAAACGATCCATTCTTGTCGTTGGCGTCCTGTTGACGGCGGCCCTGGCGTGGACCGCGATGGCACAGCCCCCCCAAGGCGGCGGGTTCGGCCGGATGCGGGAGATGCGCCAGAATGCACTGAACGCGATCCAGGAGCAGCTCACCAAGCTCAAGGCCATGATGGAGCAGGCCCCGCAGGGAATGCAGGGCAGAAACCCGCAGGACATGACCGACGAAGAACGCACCAAGATGCGCGAGGAATTCACCAAAAGGCGAGAAGAGCAGGCCAACATCATGGCCGAGATGGCCAAACAGATGGATACGCTCAAGGACCCGAGGCAGTTGATGACCGAGCAGCAGGAGTCGCTGGCTCCGTTGAAGGACCTCCTGGCCTCCGCGCAGGCGGAGAAGGCGACTGCGACTGCCGCCAAGATCGAGAAGCTGATCGCGGAGCGTCAGAAGCAGTTCCAGGACAAGATGACCGCGATGGGCTTCAGCCCGGAGATGCTGGAACGGATGATGCAGAGGCGCCCGCCGCAGTAATCGCCGAGGACTTGTGTCTGGGGTCTCGGGGACTGGTTCAACGGCCCTTCCTTGCGAAAATGTGCCGTCAAGGTACAATAATCCGCAAGGAAGGGCCCGTTTTGTTTTTTGAGGAGCAAGGTATGGATCGCCTAAGGGGCATCGCAGGCATCGTGGCATTCGCAGCCGTTCCAGTCTTCATTGCAGGGTGCAGGTCTGAGCATCGTTCTGTGTTCCCACTTGCCGATGCCGGGCCCTCGCTCCGTCTCGAAGGCCGACAGACCGCGAGTTTCAACCTCGACTGGAAGTTCGTCAGGGGCGGTCAGGAAGGGGCCGAGAAGGCGGACTTCGACGATTCCGCTTGGCAGGCGGTCCGCTTGCCCCACGACTGGGCCATCTCCGGCCCGTTCAATCCGAGCGAGAACGGCTACGCCGGCAAGCTCCCCTGGAAGGGCGAAGGCTGGTATCGCAAGATCTTCACGCTGAACCAGGCCACCGAGGGTTCGCGAGTCTACTTCGATTTCGACGGCGTGATGGCCTTCCCCAAGGTCTACGTGAACGGCCAAATGGCCGGGCAGTGGGACTATGGCTACATGTCGTTCCGCGTGGACGCCACGCCGTATGTCAAGTTCGGCCAGAGCAATCTCATCGCGGTCCACGTGGACACCCGCAACCACGGCACACGCTGGTACCCTGGCGCGGGCATCTACCGCAAGGTGACGATGACGATCTGCAAACCGGTGCACGTGGCGCATTGGGGCACGTACGTGACGACTCCGAGCGTTGGCGACTCCTCCGCCACCGTCCGGGTCCGTTCGACCATCGAGAATCACCTCGACACCGAGGCCCAGGCGGTCGTCGGGGTGGCTGTCTTCGATCCGGCGGGTCACGCCGTGGCCACGGGCCTCCAGGAATCACGAATTGCCATCCCCGCGGGTGGCGCGAGCGACTTCGATCAGTCCTTCACGCTCCAGAACCCCCAGCGATGGGACATCGCGAGCCCGAAGCTGTATGTCGCCAAGGTGGTCGTCCGAATGGGGGACAAGGTCATGGACAGCGACATCGCCCGGTTCGGCGTCCGGACCTTCGAGTTCACCGCCGACGATGGGTTCCACCTCAACGGCCGTCGGGTGCAGCTCTTCGGCGTGAACCTGCACCACGACCACGGCCCGCTCGGCGCCGCCTTCTACACCCGCGCCATGGAGCGCCAACTGGAGATCATGAAGGACATGGGGGTCAACTCCCTCCGCACGAGCCACAACCCGCCGTCGCCGGAAGTGCTGGATTTGTGCGACCGAATGGGCATCGTTGTCTGGGACGAGGCCTTCGACAAATGGGATGGGACCGCCGACCGCGTCCGCGACGAGCCCCCGCTCGAGTCGTACGGCGAGAAGCAGATCCGCAACCTGGTCATGCGGGATCGCAACCATCCCTGCGTCGTGGTCTGGTCCATCGGCAACGAGCTGGGCGGCGGGGGCCGCAGCGGCATCACGCCCGAGCGGGTGAAGTTCATGAGCGATTTCGTCCGCAAGTACGATCCGACCCGTCCGGTCGGCATGGGCTGTCACATCCCCGGCCTGGCGGAGCAGCCGAACTTCGACGCTCTGGACCTGACCGGCTGGAACTACCTCCGGCGGTATGCCACCTATCGCGAGCGATACCCCGACAAGCCCATCGTCTACAGCGAGTCCGCGTCGGCCCTGAGCACGCGGGGCTTCTACGAGCTGCCGCTGCCCAATCGCAAGAACGAGTACTCCAAGCAGCTCCACGTGAGTTCCTACGATCTGAACGCCGCGGATTGGTCGGACATCCCGGATCGCGAGTTCAAGCTGATGAAGGACGATGCTTTCGTCGCCGGCGAAATGGTCTGGACCGGCTTCGACTACCTCGGCGAGCCCACCCCCTTCAGCCAGGAGGCAAAGAGCTCCTACTTTGGAATCGTGGACCTGGCGGGCATCCCCAAGGACCGATTCTATCTCTATCGCAGCTACTGGCGGCCGGACGCGACCACCGTACACATCCTGCCGCACTGGAACTGGCCCGACCGCGTCGGCCGGAACGTCCCGGTCTTCGTCTACACCAACGGCGATTCCGCGGAACTGTTCCTCAACGGCAAATCCCTCGGCCGACGGCAAAAGGGCGTCGTTCCCGAGGGCCCGCCCAACTACGCCAGGGGCAAACCCGCCGCCGCAAGCTCCAGTCAGACGGAGCATCCGGCCCAGCACGCCAACGACCTCGACAAGGACTCCCGCTGGTGCGCGGCCTCCGCGGATGCGAAGCAATGGTGGCAGGTGGACCTGGGCGAGACGCGGACCATCCGCTACCTGGCCATCGAGTTCGAGCGGGAGGAGAAGAACTATGGCTACGAGATCAAGGTCTCCGACGACGGCGTGACCTGGCGGACGATTGTGACCAAGAGCACAAGCAGGAATCCCCGCTGGGGCGGTCCCACCCAGATCTTCCACGACGTGGACGCGCAGAGCCGCTACCTCCGCGTCGAGTTCACCGCGACGCAGGACGGCGCCTGGACCAGCATTCGCGAATTCGCGGCCTATCCGGAGCACGCCGAATCCGACTATTACGAATCCACTTATACCTATCGCCTTCGCTGGAACGAGGTTGTCTACCAGCCGGGGGAAATCAAGGCCGTCGCCTACAAGGACGGCAAGCGGATCGGCGAAGCCGTCATGCGGACAGCCGGCGACCCGTCGACGATTCGCTTGACGCCCGACCGCGCGAAGCTGGTCGCTTCCGGCGAAGACCTCTGCTACATCCTCGTCGAGGCCCTCGACGACAAGGGAACGCTCTGCCCGCTGGCCGATAATCTCATCCGCTTCAAAGTCGAGGGCCCCGCCGAGATCGCAGGCGTCGATAACGGCAATCCGCTCTCGCTGGAGCCGTTCCAGGCGGACTATCGCAAGCTCTTCTTCGGCAAGGCCATGCTGATCCTGCGGACCCAGCCCGGCCAAGCCGGCAAGGTGACGGTGGTTGCCTCCAGCGACGGCCTCGTGTCGGCCCAGACAACAGCGCTCGTAGTGACGCCGTAAGGCGTTCCGTAGCACGGCCGTCCCGGCCGTGAGTACCACGGGCATCCTGCCCGTGGCGATGCAAGGGCAGGATGCCCGTGCTACGATAGGCCGCGTGGGCAGGCTCAGAACAGACTCTCAAAGCATTTCTCGTGAGGCAGTCGAGCATGGTGTACAGAGTGGTTGAACCGGATGAGATGCCCGCGATGGATCGGCTGCGGATGGCCGATCCGCCCGAGCGCGTTGCGTCGGTCGATGCTGTGCGGGGTCTGGTGATCCTGCTGATGATCTTCGTGAACGACGTCGCGGGTGTCGAACGAGCGCCCTCCTGGCTCAGGCACGTCGGCGCCGAGGCGGACGCGATGACGCTGCCGGACGTTGTCTTTCCCGCGTTCCTGTTCATCGCAGGGATGTCGATCCCGCTGTCTCTTCAGCGTGCCGCCGCCTCCGGGCGGACGCCGATCCAGCTCCTGGGCAGAGTGCTCGGCCGGACCTTCGCCTTGCTCGTGATGGGCGTGATGATGGTCAATGGCGAAGAGCACAATCCCTGGTATCGGGGTCTTTGGGGGCTCCTCGCTTACCTGGCGATGATCCTGGCGTTCACCGCGGCGCCGCGCGATCCCGGCCCGCGGCGCAGGGTGCTTCTCGTCGCACGGATGATCGGCGTCGCTGGGCTGATCGTCCTGTCACTGGCTTATCGCACGCCTGGTGGCAGGCCCATGATCCTCGGGCCCCTGTTGGTCCAGGATGACACGGTCTGGCTCCGCCATTCGTGGTGGGGGATTCTGGGCCTGATCGGCTGGTCGTACCTGGCCGCGGCGCTGGTCTACCTCGTCTTCGGCCGGCGCCGCGAATGGCTGATCGGCGCAACCGCGCTGATGGCCCTGCTCTACGTCGCCGAGCAGAAGGGGCTGTTCTATCGCGTCGAATCGCGGGCCTGGCTCGCGTGGGCGGCGCCGGCGCTGGGGCAGATCGAGCAGGTTGCCAATTGGCTGGATTCCCACGTGTCCTTCGGCGATTCGCTGGCGTCGATCTGCATGGCCGGCTGCTGCCTGGGCTCCATCCTCGCGCCGCGCTCGGACCTGCGAACGCACGGCGAACGCCTGCGCTGGGCGCTCGTGTTCGGACTGGGCCTGCTCGTCGCCGGGTTGCTCTTCGATCCGCTGTTCGGGATCAACAAGATCGAGGCGACGCCCGCCTGGTGCTTCTACTGTTCGTTCCTGACGCTGCTCGTCTGGGCGGTTCTCTACTGGGTCATGGACGTACGCGGGCATCGCGCGTGGAGCGTGATCGTCCGCCCCGCCGGAGCCAATCCGCTGCTGGCCTACATCCTGCACCCTGTGCTCTACCTGGCCGCCGGGATTGCGGGAGTCTCCATCGATTTCTATAAGAGTCCCGACCTGCCCCTGCTCGTGAACGTCCTCGGCTGTCTCGCGATGGCGTTTGTTGTCGTCGGCATTACCGGCCTGTGTACCCGCCTGGGCGTTCGTGTGAAAGCGTAGGGGTCCTATGAAAGTCGTCGTCGCAATGGATTCGTTCAAGGGCTCGCTGACCGCCGCTCGGGCCTGTGACATCGTCGCCGAGGCGATCCGCTCGGCCGTGCCTGGCGCGGTCATCGTCAGCAAGCCCATGGCCGACGGCGGCGAGGGCACCGCGACGACCCTGATGGCCGCCACTGGTGGAACGTGGATCGAGGTCGAGGTGATGGGCCCGCTGCCCGAGATGCGAGTGGCCGGCGGGTTCGCCTGGCTGCCCGAGACGCGGACCGCGGTCGTCGAGATGGCAATCGCCAGCGGCCTGCCCCTGCTCCGCCCGGACCAGTACAATCCTCTCAAGACCACGACCTACGGCACAGGCCAGCTCATCCAGGCCGCGATAGGCCACGGCGCCGAGCAGATCCTGTTGGCCATCGGAGGCAGCGCGACGGTCGATGGCGGCGTCGGCGCGGCCATGGCCCTCGGCTGGAGGTTCCTGCGATCCGACGGCCGGGAAATCGCCCTCGGCGGCGGCCACTTGTCCGAGATCGACCAGATCCTCCCGCCGGGGAAGGGAAAAAGGCAGATCGGGCCTACTTTGAGAGGGAAAAATCCCCGTCTTGATTTTTCCCTCTCAAACCCTGGACGCGCGCCGAGTGACATGAACCCTGCATTATTCAAGGAAATCAACAAAGAGATTTCCTTGAATAATATAGGCCCGATCTGCCTTTTTCCCTCCCAAGACCAGCCGGGAATCCCAGTCGCGGTCAAGGTCCTATGCGACGTGGACGATCCGCTCTGCGGCGAGCACGGCGCCGCCCACGTCTATGGCCCGCAGAAAGGCGCCACGCCGGAAATGGTCGAAATTCTGAACGCCAACCTGTCGCACCTCGCGAGACTCGTGAAGGACCAGTTCGGCCTGGATATCAGGGACTTACCCGGCGCAGGAGCGGCAGGGGGCTTGGCCGCAGGCGCGGTCGCCTTTCTCGACGGACGCTTAGTCAGTGGCGTCGACGAAGTCATCGCCCAAAATCACTTGAAGGAAGAACTCTCCGACGCCGACTGGGTCATCACAGGCGAAGGCAAATTCGATCACCAATCGCTGCGAGGCAAGGTCGTCTCCGGCGTAGCCCGAGCCGCCCGCGAAGCGGGCGCGAGGGTCGCAGTCCTCGCCGGCCAGGTCCGATTGTCTCGCGAGGTCTACACCCAAGCCGGAATCGAGGTCGCGCTGTCCTGCATGACAGGTTCCATGACCCTGGACCAAGCCCTCGCTCACGCCGAACCCCTCCTCATCGAGGCCGCCCGCAAGTTCGTAGACCTGCATGTCCGGTGATGCCACAAGCTCGCGCAATCCGGAGTCTCCTGGTGGTAGCCTCAAGGCCGAAGGCCTTGGGGAGGGCTCTTCGTGGCACGGGCATCTTGTCCGTGATGGGGTTTTCTTTTCGAGCAGGTCCGTTTCCCGTCAAAAAGTGGGTACCCAGACTCAAGAAATACGTACATATACGGATTGACACGAGCCGCCGGTGTCGAGTAAGATCGACCACAAGTGCGGGTCGGACGTAGAAGTCCGATTTTTGTGTCACGGAGGATGAAGTACACCATCGCGATAAGAACAGAAGGGGCATCTTCGGTGTTACGGAAAGGGGAGACATGGCCTACAGAGTGCATTCTATGCCCGCAAAAGGGGCATATGCCGCGTGACCCTGAAAGCACAGAAGCTTCTTCCCCACACAGGTTATCTCTCTCTCTCTCTCTCTCTCTGAGCGCCCGCCGCCTGACTCCCACATTGGCGTTTATGCATTTGGGGATCATTCATGATCTGGAGGTACGAAGATGAGAAGGTACATGTTTGCAGCGGCAATCGTGGCAATGGTAATCCTCAGTGGTGTTCGAGTCACACAGGCGGCGGGGACAAGCAGTACGTTTGCCAGCGGAGCGGAAGGTTGGATGATCGCGGATATCTACAATTATCCCCTCGCCAATCCGCCGCAGGTGTTGGGATACTACAGTCCAACGTTCCATGCCAGCGGCGGTAACCCCGGTGGTTTCATCAGCATGACGGATCCCAGCGGCTATTGGTTTTGGTTTGACGCGCCAGCCGCATTCTTGGGGGATCATTCGGATGCCTATGGAGGCTTCCTCCAGTTCGACATGTGGGTAACTCCGTTGGTTGATCCCGGGATGGCTCCCTCAGTGATGTTGGTCGGTTCTGGCACAACACTCTACTATCTGACGCAGGCGCCAACCGACGTTTCCGGCAGGTCGCTCATTCCCATGACGCCGCTTGGATGGCGCGTTAACGATTGGGAGACTGGTGCCCAACCAACAGACGCCGAAATGCAGCAAGTGTTGGGGAACTTGATCGCTCTGAGGATTAGTGGCGATTGGTTGGACGGGTGGGAAACCGCTGGTCTGGACAACGTAGTTCTCTCTCCAGCGATTCCGGTTCCCGGCGCACTGCTGTTAGGTGGTATGGGCGTCGCTCTTGCCGGCTGGCTGCGTGGACGCAGGGTGTTGTGATTCCATCAATCGGCCGGCAGGATGTGCAGTATATGCCGACAGTCGGAAACAGAAGCACAAGAGGTGTTTCGGCGACCCACTGACCGAACGTCTACCGAAGAGAAGAGCGTTTATCGCTTTGCGGATACCAGCGGGAAGGACCGGGGTCGAACGGAGCCCATCTCCTCTCCGCTGGTATCCCGAATGCGACAAACGCACTCTTGTGATCCGCATTCTGATGGAGGGGAACTCACGTTGTGAACCGTGTGTGAAGAACTGAGAGTCGATCCCAGGCCGGCCTCTTCGTAGGTCGTGCGTCTTCGCACGATCTCGTGGCACGGGCATCCTGCCCTTGGTTCGGAACTCATGGGCGGGACGCCCATTCTGTTGAGGCGAGCAGGGACGCTCACCCTACGCGGAGAAGAGATGGTGCGTGGTACGCACCCTACTACGACGTCCATCCTAAAATGTTGGGCACGATTCGCGTAACGTGTCGCGGGCATCCTGCCCGCGATTCGAGGGCAAGATGCCCTCGACACAGACTTGGCCGGTCCCCAAATTGACGTGGACGGCGTACCACGTTTCTGTCCTTTGGATTTCGTGCTTTGAGTTTGTTTCGAGCCTCGTGCTTCGGATTTCGGGGCTATTTCACAGCCCCTTGTAGACTTCCAGCGCCTGCTCGGCCGCTTGGCGGGCGGTGGTTGCGTCCTGGTCGTTGTAGGTACAACAGGGGACATCCACCTATTAGGGACCCCAGAGATCGGTTACTGCCCCCAATATCCGCGGATGCGCGGGATTGAGGAGCAATCCGCAGCCTCAGGGGTGGCGGATCTGACAGGGCGAGTGTAGAATGCGGACTATGATGGATGGACGAAGGAATGTGAACACCGCATTGCCGCTCATCCTTGTCCTGGCCCTCACATCATGGCCCTGCGCCGGACAGGAAGGCCAGATGAAGGATGCGCGGAAAGCCGAGACTGGCAAGGTCACGGCGCATTCCGACGGTCTGCACGGATATATCGGCTTCAGCGCAACTCGTCCGCCCGCGCGGTCCGAGTACAGTGCGGGCATGGGCTTCTATTCCGCGGTCTGGCCGCTGATCAGCCAACCGCTGGCCGACTTTCAGATCGGTCTGGCCGGCTCCTGGATCACTCCGGACAACTCCGACAACAAGGAGAAGCCGCTCGCTCCGGAGGGTACGCTGGCCCGGACGTGGAAGGAACGGGGTCCCACCTGGGAGAGCGTATTCCAAACCGTGGAAGGCGGGCTGGGCTACTGGGCAGGCAACCACTTCCGCTACGGCCCGCCGAAGTTCAGCATGAACGCCACGCCGCAGTGTTACGACTATGAGGTGGGATCGCCGGGGTGGTCCTTCTTCTACGGCAACGAAGCTCTGCCCGACAACAGATTGGGCATCGCCCAACTGAGCAACCGGCTGCTGATTCCGCCCGACGCGCTGCCGTTCCAAGGCAATCCCAACGGCCAGTTCCTGGGCTACACCTGGATGGCCCTGCCCTTTACGGACTCCACCACGGGAGATCCGCCTACCGGCGACCAGAGTTGGACTTGTTTCCTGAGTGCGGCCAATTTCAAGGGGCCCATCGCCTATTACATTCCGGAAACCTGGAGCAAGATCGGCAAACTGTTCGACCATCCTTTCATCTATGGACGGGGACTCGACGCCCGGCCGGGCAATATGGGGGGCGGCGCCATGGAAATCAACACCGTGCCGCGTTTCGATGCCCAAGATGCGCACGGGGTCGTCTATTCGAAGATTCCCAAGCTGCAGTTTCCGGTGGACGACCAGGGAAGAGCGTTCCTGGTGCAGGATGTGACCTACTACTCGAAGGCGGCCCTGTACGATGCCTTCCGGGCCTGGCGGAACGGCGGCCCGCCCTGCTCCGGACGATTCGACGAGAAGGGCGCCTGGAAGTCCAAGCTGACGACACGCACTACGCACTACGACCAGGCCGGCAAGAAGCTGAGCGGTGTTGAGCGCGTTTTTGACACCAGAGTCTTCGAGAGCAACGTGTGGGGCCTGGAGTGGTTCAACAGTGACATCAGCCCCAAAGGCCTGTTCCCGCAGTATTTCAAACAGGTCGGAGAAGAACGCATCGCGGTCGCGGTCGCGGACGTGCCCGCGGAGACACAGTTGCTGACTCAGGAGTTCAAGCTGGCAGGGCCGGGTGAGCCCTACACGTCACCGACCACCGGCGCGTGGAGCCAACCAGGCCCGAAGAGCGGGCCGTTCACAGTCAGGCTCACCGACGGGTCCCTGGTGACCTACTCGTGGTACCGCTTCGTCGATCAGCCGTCCTTTCAGCAGTACGATTGGAGTGGGGAGAAGAAGGCAGCCTTGCAGGCCTTTGTAGAGAAGATCCATGCCAACTGGCCGATCGACAGAGACTACATGGCGCCGCCTTCCAGCGGGACCTTGGTGACACTGGATCCGGCCCTGCTCGTGACTCCACCGAACGGCCTGGATGTAGGGTACGTCCCCATCGTAACGCGCCAATCAGCACGATGATCTCCATCCGTGTGCTGACCGCGGCACCCCATCGCCCGGTAAGCACGACTGCCCGAACCCCGCAAGCAAAATCGCCCCGCGTGAGACGACCGTGTCAGCGCAGGTCTTGGGGCGTATGGTGCAAATACTATCCGAGCGTGAGGGTCTTCGTGCCATTCGGACCGGACGCCTGCAGTTCACCTGCGTTTGACACACTCCGCGGCGCCGGCCGGCCGGCCGGACCCTTTTTCCTTGCCACTCCCGCCTCGTTCTCTCCATAATACTTGCCGGCCGACGCTGCAGATGAACCTCTGGCGGCTACGTTCGAGGACAAGGCAGGCTTCAGGCAGTTGGATACACCGCCGGGAGGAAGGCGGAAGCAGCGGTAGAAGAGCCGAGAGCCGAACTCGGAGAAACAGGGGCATATAGGTATACGATCCCCGGTGGCCGCACATCCTCGGGGGGAAAGGAGTACCATGCGGGCGATACTCACAGCAATCATGATTTCCGCGTTGGCAGCCACAGGCGCGTCGGCTCAGGGGTACTTTCCTCTCCAGGAAGGGAATCAGTGGACGTACACGATGTCCAGCGGCGCAGCTATGACGATGACAGTGACCGGATTTGCAGATGTTGGCGGCATTCGCTGTGCCGTCGTCGAAAGCGATGTGGGCGGGCAGGTCAACAAAGCATACTATGCCGCGGATTCGCAGGGTTTGAAGGATTACGGGCTCGAGATCGCAGGTCAAAAAGCCACGTATGATCCGCCGATCGTGCGTATCAAGCTTCCCTTCGTGAAAGGCCAGAGGTGGACGTCTGCCGCCAACCTGTTTGACGCGTCAATGACAACGGACTTCGAATCGCTGGGTACGGAGCAGATCCAGACACAGGCCGGGACTTTTCAGTGCATTGTGATTCGCTCCAGCGCAAGCGTGCCGGGCCAGGGCGCCATGGTCGCCGATAGCTACTATGCGGATGGGCAAGGCTTCGTGCACCAGAAACTCCAAACCAACGGTCAGGAGTTCAGCGTAACTCTCGTCTCCTCCAATGTCCGGCCTGCACAGGCTCAGGCAACAACGGCGGCACCCGCGCCGCCTGCGGCGGGACCATTGCGTTGTTCGAGATGCGGCGCCCTCGTGGACGCCAACACGAAATTCTGCCCGGAGTGCGGAACGAAGATCGTACGCCCCGCGGCGCCGACGGTGTGCCCGAAATGTGGCGGAACGCTGCCCGCAGGAGCAAAGTTCTGCCCCGCCTGCGGCGAACGGGTCGTGATCCCGCCGGTCGAGAATCAAACCCAAGACATTGCGGGGGTACAGCCTGCAATGGAGCAATACGTGTCTCCCATGGGCACGATCATGCTCTACAAACCGCCTGACTGGAGCGTGATCGAATCGAACCGCAGTGAGAGAGGTTATGCAATTACGGTGGCGAACCCCCAGGAGACGGCGGTTGTCGTCTTTATCACGCTTGGGGTCCGTGAAACCATCGCCGACTCGGTTGCCCTTGCGGGTTTCTGCATGACGCAGTTCGGGAGTGAGTTTTCCACTTTCCAGGCGAAGACGGTCCATTCGACTCCCGACAAAGAGCGCACCATCATGGAGATCTCGTTCACCGATGAGGGAGAGAGAGGATTCGGGCGCGGCTATTTCTTCTACACTCAGCGCGTGGGCACCGTCTATCTTCTTCTGTGCCGCGAGGGCGAGTGGACCCAATTGCACCCGACACTGGCCGCCATCGCGGCGAACATTGCGCACACGCCGGACGGCATCGAGCAAGTTATGCAACAGGGCAGGGAGCAAGTCGCTCGAGCCGCCACAGGATCACAGGGACGAGTTCTCAACCCTGCCGCAATGCTTCAGCGGGCAAAGAACGGACCGGGCAGACAGGTCACACTGGTTCCCGCGGCTCTTCCCGATCGCTCGCTCATGCTCCAGATTCCGCAGGGGTGGGGGATTGAAGGCCAGGAACAGCAATACGTGCTGTTCGACAATCCGCAGACGCGCGGCCGCGGCATGTGTTCTGTCAGTTACTCCATCATCCCGACCGAGGTCTCCGTTCCTGGAGTCATCAATGCCCCCTATCAGGCGCCGCCTGAGGCGCTCGGTCTGGTCTTCCAGTTCACCCGGTCCGGCACGAACGTCGAGATCCTGGCCCAGGTGCCCGGTGAACAGGCCATACTGGAAATCACACAGGCAGTTCAGAACCTTCGCTCGCAGGGTCTCCAGGTGGACTCGCGTCTGATGCACGTGCGATTCCAGAGTGCGTTTTCCGGCGCTACCCTGCGAGGGCTCTATACCGTTCAATGCTCGACCCTCCCAATGAGCCCGGTCTGGCAGGTCGTCATGGACGGAAGCTGGGCTCCTGATACGGAATTGGAGGAATGGCTTCCTCTGTATCTGAAGATCGGGGAGACGTTCCAGGTCAATCCGCAATGGCAACAGGCCCACATGCAGGCCCAAGCCAGCCGGCAACGCCAATTGAACCGCGGTCTTCAGAATGCGATCGCCGAAAGGAATCAGGCCTTTGACGAGTATCTCGACACCGCTCAGGAGGCCAGCCGGAGCCAGGACTATGTGCACTGGCTGCGGCGTCAGACAACAATCGGCCAGGGAACGTGGGTTGCCGAGAACGAAGGAGCACATGTCTACACGACGGATGAATACGGCATCACAGGACCGCAAGGCAGAATCGACAGTCCCGCCTATAACACCACCCATTTCACCGGCCAGAATCCATGGGATGCGAGCCAGCTTGAGCGAATCGATACACGGGCAGAATTCGAGAGATACCTACAGATGACGAGGAGCCGAAACTGACCGACTGAGCAATTAGGGACTTGGAGGCCACGGTACCTACATCCTGATCTGGGGCATACTGGGGTAAACCGGCACTTGCCGGCATGTCCGTTGATCGTCCTTCGGAATCACCCTTTGACGAGAACCAATCCCGGATTGGCTCCCGTGATGCTCCTACCGCCTTGGGAGGTGACTACGAAGGTGTCCTCGATGCCGACCATCCCGATGTCCGGGATTCCCTTCTTCGGCTCGAGGGCCAGGACCATGCCCGCTTCCAGCGGCTCATCGAATCCCTCGGCCAACACGGGCAGTTCGTCGATCTGCAGGCCGACCCCGTGGCCGAGGAAATTCGCACGCCTGTCGCCGAAGCCCATGAAGTTCCGCAGGAATTCCGGGTCCAGGCTGTCCATGGCGCCGGCGTAGATTTCCGAGGGGATGGCGCCAGGTTTGAGCAGCGACGCCAGTTGGTGTTGGATCTCGACACATCGCTTATGGATCGCGAGCGCCTCGTCGGGCAAAGGCCGGCCGAACATGTAGACCATGGTCTTGTCGGTATGGTAGCCCTCCACGGCAAAGCCGATGTCCACGAACACCAAGTCGCTCTTGGCGAGCTTGCGGTCCCGGCTGCCCAGGACCGGCGCCGCGGGCCCGATGCCCACACACCCGCCGGGCCCGTCGAAGCTGGTGGGATAGATCGAATGGGTCCCGAAGCCCAGTTGCCCGACCGCAATATCGACGTTGAACATGCCGAATCGCACGACGCCCTGATGGCCCTCGCGGACCATGAGCGAGTACAGAGCGCATCCGAGCTCGGCCTCGCTGATCCCCTCGCGCAGCAGGGTCGGCGCCGCTTCCTCCAGGATCCGCCTGTGGGCGGCCCCCGCCCTCTCCAGGACGGCCAACTCGTACGGACTCTTCACCGCCCGCACGCGGAGGGCCTGCGAATCCAGCGCCGCGACCTCCTTGCAGGGGAAGTACTTTCTGAAACGAGCCAACAGGGCCACCGGGACGACCTCGGTATCGACGTGGATGACCGCCCGCTCGCCCGGCGCCAGGGGCGCCGCGTCGCGAAAACCCTTCATCGGTCGGATGTCCGGGAACAGGGACTCCGCACAGGCCCGCTCGTGGCTTCGTCGGACACAGAGCACGGCCCGCCCGTCGCGGGGGATCAGCAGCACGGCGTCCTGCATCGTGCCTGTGAAGTAGTACTGGTTGATCCGGCCGAAGATCGCGGCCAGCTCCCAATTCGGGTGCTCCGCGTCCATGCGAGCACGGAATCGCTGCATCCGGTCCGTCAGCTCTGAGATAGGGACTTTCGTCATGGCGGTCCTGGAAAAGGTTGTGATTTCCCCTTGTCCCCCGATCCACGCCCGGCCCGCGGGCGGCAATGCCCGGGGCCTCAGCGAGCCAGCCCGGTAGCCTCCGGAGGGACAGCCTCCAAATGGGCTTTTGCCGTGGCGTACGTGCTCTGCGCGAGGGCATAGAACTGCCGTGCGTCCGTAAGCGTCGGCCTGCCATTGGGAAGCAGGCCAAGTTCGGCCGGGTATCTGGCATCGATATAGAGCTTGTCGAGCTTCTCTATCAGAATCGCTTCTGCATCGATCGCCAGTATGGGCCGAACGATCTCGAGCAGTCTCGCGAGGTTATGGATTCGAATGTGACCCAACTGATGCTCTTCCACGATGGCCTTGAGCGACTTCTCGATGCACTGCTGAGCGTGAAATGCCACCATGTGAGTGAGCGATTCGTCGGAGGCGATCCTCTCCGTGACTCGCAAGTCGTCATGCGCGGCGTGCAGCCAATGTTCAGTGATCTCTTTCATAAAGAACCCGCCCTCGTGTCATGACTTCCCTGGCGAACATGCTGTCCAGCCGGACGAACGCGTCGTGCATGGGTTTCGTGTGGACGATCAGGTCGATGGCGACCCTCTTGTTGATCTCCCGCAGCAGAGAAGCCACCTTCAGGTGGCTCTGCATGCGTTCGTCATAGGTGGCAGGCATGAAGTCATCCCGGGTCACGACGTAGAGATCGATATCGCTGTCCTCGGTCGGCCGACCCCAGGCGTAGGAGCCGAACAGGATCACCTTCTGCGGGCGGAGCGGCGTCAACGCATCTGTGATTCGCGTTGCCAATTCGTCCGAAAGCTTGGGTACCTCTGTTGCCATGGAGAGCATTCTACCGCCGATTACCCTGCCGCGCCAAACGCAACTTCACATCATCCGGACACGTCTCGCATTGCTGTGCGGCAATCCTGCGTGCGATGCGGATGGGCAGGACATTACTTCATCGTCTTTCGCATGTGGTCGCGGACCCGGTCGTAGTCTCGCCATTCCTCCTCGGGCTGGACCGCCTGGCCGAGGGATCGGAAGACCTTGGGCACGGCCCACCTCCAATGCTCGACGTGTCCGTCGGCGAAGGAGAGATTGCCGCCGTCGTTGTGGCGACCCGCGGGCAGGTCGAACCACATCCCGTCGTAGGAGCCGCCGGGCACCGGAATGCCGAAGAGCGAATCCGCAATTCCCTCCTCGTGGACGCCGATGAAGACGAACAGATCGGCGGGGTCGGGCTTTCGGATCTGCGTGAGCTTCTGGAAGGTCGGGATGGAGCCCAGGACGGCGCCGAAGCTGATGCCGGTGACGGACTGGCTCATGTTGTAGCTGCGCGTGTGGCGGACGTACGAGCCGGCCACCCGGGCCTTGTCCGCCGGGCAACGGTAGATCGCGGTCGAGCGGTTGTAGGGGAACAGGTACCCGTTCTCGATGTTGACCGTGTTGACGTCCGCCCGGACGTCGCCGGCGCACCAGGTCATCCGCAGATCCAGGCCGGGGATGGGCTTGCCGGTGGACAGGTCGTAGACCGACAGATTGGGCGGCAGCGTACCGTCGTGATCGTTCGCGTACATCAGCCAGCAGGTCTGGAGCTGTTTGAGATGGTCCAGGCACACGACGCTCAGGGCGAACTGCTTCGCTCGGGACAGAGCCGGCAGCAGCACCGCGATCAGGACGGCGATGATCCCGACGACCACCAGCAATTCGATCAGCGTGAAACCGGCGGTGCCGATGGATGGGGGCTGGGACGGCGTCTCGGCATCCTCAGCCGCCGAGCGGCCAACTGCATCGCCTTGTGTTCGTCGCGGGGCAACCATGCGAGCCTGTGGCACCGGACCGTGAATCACACCGTATTGCGTTCATTCCAGGCTCGATTATGGACGGCGCCGGGCGGGAAGTCAAGGGGGCAGAATCCGTGTCCAAGCGCCAGAGGTGGGCGAATGGCGAGCTCTACTCCCTGGCGTCCGTGCAGATGGGGGTTGCGGCGGCCTGCTCGGCCGGTTTGAGGGACAGCGGGGTGTCGAACTGGAGACCGATCTTGTAGCCGCCGGCGATGGCGTTGATCCAGCGGACCCGGCCGGTTCGCGTGACCCCCACGGTCGCGCCTGGGTCCTGCCCATCGAATCGCGGCAGGCTGAAGCGGATGGCGATCCCGCGACCGGCCTGCACGAGCGAACGATCGGCCGCCTGAATGGTGAAGGCGATCCCCGTACTGGAGACATTCAGCATCAGGCCGGCGTGGATCATCCGCGCGATGTCCTCGCCAAACCAGATCGGCCAGCGGTACGCGAGTCGCGGTTCGTATCGGTTTTCAGTAGTTACCATTGGGATCTCCGCAGCATTTTCCATTTCCTTGTCTTCGGCACAATCGCAGCGGGGGTTGAGCCGGAACCGCGGGCAACCGCGCATCCTGCCAAAATGGCACGGCGAGGCGGCAAAGGCGCCTGCGTCTCTGTCGAAACCTCCACGAGGCAAGGCGCCGCACGACGTGTAACCGTATACCATACAAGCAGTTACAGCCTGCCGGTCTCTCCGGGCATACTTGGCACAGGTTTTGCACAGCACACGAGACGTATGGCTCCGCGCAATTGGCGGACCGAGGCGCTGGCGGCAAGGCCGTCTTCGGAGGCCTGTGACAGAGCAAAGAAAGGACATTCAACATGAGCAAGATCATCGGAATCGACTTGGGAACAACGCTGTCCGTCGTGGCCGTGATGGAGGGCTCGGCGCCCAAGGTGTTGGTTAACGCCTCCGGCGGGCGACTGACCCCCTCGGTCGTCGGGTTCACGGATAAAGGCGAGATCCTGGTGGGCCAGATCGCCAAGCACCAGCAGGTGACCAACCCGGAGAACACGGTCTTCTCGATCAAGCGATTCATGGGACGCAGACACGGCGAAGTGGCCTCCGAGGAGAAGCTCGTGCCCTATAAGGTCGTCGGCGGGTCGAACGACCTGGTCAAGGTCAACGTGCGCGGCAAAGACTACACGCCGCCGGAGATTTCCGCGATGATCCTCCAGGACCTCAAAAAGACCGCAGAGACTTACCTGGGCGAGAAGGTGGACCGCGCGGTGATCACCGTGCCCGCCTACTTCAACGACGCGCAGCGCCAGGCGACGAAGGACGCTGGCACCATCGCCGGCTTAAAGGTCGAGCGAATCATCAACGAGCCGACCGCGGCGGCGCTGGCCTACGGCCTGGAAAAGAAGAAGAACGAAAAAGTGGCCGTCTTCGACTTCGGCGGCGGCACCTTCGATATCTCCATCCTCGACATCGGCGACAACGTGTTCGAGGTCCTCAGCACCAACGGCGACACCCACCTCGGCGGCGACGACCTCGACGCGGTGCTCATCAACTTCCTTGCGGACGAGTTCAAGAAGACCGAGGGCATCGACCTGCGTCAGGACCCAATGGCCCACCAGCGACTCAAAGAGGCCGCGGAGAAGGCCAAGATCGAACTCAGTTCGCAGCTCGAGACGACGGTGAATCTGCCGTTCATCACGGCCGACGCCTCCGGGCCCAAGCATCTGCAAATCTCGATCACACGCAGCAAGTTCGAGTCGCTGTGCGACCACGTCTTCGAGCGACTGAAGGCCCCCTGCTACACCGCGATGAAAGACGCCAAGCTCCGCCCCGAGGACATCGCGGAGGTCCTGTTCGTCGGCGGCTCCACGAGAATTCCCAAAGTCGATCGGATCGCCCGCGAGATCTTCAACAAGGAGCCCAACAAGAGTCTCAACCCCGACGAGGTCGTCGCGCTGGGCGCCGCGATTCAGGGCGCCGTGCTCATGGGCGACGCCGGCGTGAAGGACATCCTGCTGCTGGACGTGACCCCGCTGTCGCTGGGCGTCGAGACGCTGGGCGGCGTCATGACCAAGCTGATCGACCGCAACACGACGATCCCGACCAGCAAGAAGGAAGTGTTCTCGACCGCGGCGGACAGCCAGACGACGGTCGATATCCACGTCCTGCAGGGCGAACGCGAGTTCGCACGGGACAACCGCACGCTGGGCCGGTTCCAACTGACGGACATCCCGCCGGCGCCGCGAGGCATGCCGCAGATCGAGGTCGCGTTCGACATCGACGCCAACGGCATCCTGCACGTCTCCGCCAAGGACCTCGGCACCGGCAAGCAGCAATCCATCGAGATCAAGTCCAGCTCGGGACTCTCCGACGACGAGATCAAGAAGATGACCCGCGACGCGGAGGCCCACGCGGAAGAGGACAAGAAACGCCGGCAGGTGATCGACCTGAAGAACCAAGCGGACCAGTTGGTCTACTCGACCGAGAAGACGCTCAAGGAGCACGGCGCCAAGGTCTCCTCCGAGACGCGAGGCAAGATCGAGAGCGCTGTCAACAACCTCAAGGAGGTGATCAAAGGCGAAGACGGCTCCGCGATCCGCAAGGCCATCGACAACCTCCAGGAGACGAGCCAGGAACTGGGCAAGGCCCTGTACGAAGAGGCGGCCAAGAAGCAGGCGGCTTCCGCAGGACAGGCCCAGGCGCAGCCCGGCCCCGGACCCGCACCGGGGGAATCCGAAGTCAAACGCAAGGGCGGCGACGACGTCATCGACGCCGAGTTCGAAGCCAAGTAATCGGCGTCATTCCACGCCCAAGCTTTGCACCTTGCCGCTCCAGCCGGTGACGTAGACGCCGCGGTCGTCGGCCGTAACGCCATAGGGATGGTGGAGCGTGGTGATGTCGGGGTTCGACCAGCCTGCGAGCAGAAGGTTGTAGTTGATCCCGCACTGGACGCCCGGGTAGTAGCCGGTGGCGGCGCAGTGGTGCGTCCCGTCAGCCCAGTTGATCGCGACGCTGATTCTCCAGACGCCCTCAGGGACTTTCACCGCGTAGAGCGTCTGGTCGTCGGAGAACGCAACATCCTCGAAGGCGCCAGACCATCCGTCTTGCCACCACGGCCTGAGGGCCTCCGCAGGCACGGCAATGCGCTTCCACGCCTGTGCATCGTTCAGAGCGTTGAGCGACGGAATCCAGGAGATATGGAACAGAATGAGGCCGCCGGTCGTGGCCGCCGCGACCAGTCCCGAGGAACTGACCTCCACGTCCTGGATGGACTTGTACTTTGAGCACTCGAGTGCGTCGGCCGTTTGGATGGTGATGGGCCGTTCCGCATGCCTGCGATCCGGCACACCCTCAGGATAGAGGACATCGAACACGAAAAGCGAAGGCTCCGCGACAAATGGGCCCGGCTTGCCTCCTACGACGAGCTGGCGGACGCGCGACTCGGAGTAGTCGTCCAGGCAGATCGCTGCGTTCGATTCATCGAACAGCCCGGCGCCGAATCCCGCCTGCCGGCAGCTCTGGTGAATCACGATGCTCGGCGCATTCGGATTCACGACGAAGGCGCGGAAACCGTCGCTTCCGGTCGTCATGTAGACCAGGTCGGGCTCGGGCCAGACGGCCCCCACCCCGTCGCTGAACGCCCCGGGCGGATCGATCACATCGGACATCGCCAGCGGAACGATGTCTTCGTCCGTTTCGACATAGAGAAGCCCGTAGATCTCCCGGCCCCATGCCATGGCCTTCTCGTGGCCCAGCGCGGCGATCAGGGTGCCCTGTCCGGGTTCCGCCCTCGTGCACACGGCGCTGATCGGATGCGGCTGAGGATCGGGTTGCGACCATTGCCAGGCCACCGTCCTCCAGCGGGATTCATCCCCGAGCGCAAACCGATCCGCGCTCCACACGCCTGCACCGCGACCGGCCACGTAGACTCGATCTCCCGCGAGATGGAGGCCTTCGGTCATCGCCGCACCGACGACCCCGCGATAATCCTCCTCGTGATCGATCACATATCCCGAGTGTTTGTGGAAATCATACGTGAGGAATCCTCCCCACTCGTCGGCCACCAGGATTTTCCCCTCTCCCGACCGCTGGGAAAAACCCGTGACATCGAACGCCCAATCGACCGAGTTGGCAACCGCCAGGGGAGACGTTCCGCTCGTGAACGTGCTGAGAAGAAAGACGTCCGGCCGCGCGCCGAGCCATGCCGATCCCACGGTTGCTTCATCATCCACAATCCTCACGCGCGTGGTGCGCCCAAGGCCGAACGGGCCGCGAACGATCTGGCTCAAGGCAAGAGGCTCAGCGCCTGGATGGAGGCGGTATGCACGGAACATCTCGGTTCCCGTACCGCTGATCCCCGTCCACAGGATGTCGCCGCGGGTCTCCATGTCGAAAGCCAGAATCCCGCCCGTTTCCTCCCGATGATGGAGAACCGGCTCTCGAGGATTGGAGACATCGATCTCCAGGATGTACCTGTCGCTGCCGAATAGGCTGCGGTATCCGGACACGTACACCTTCGCATTCAGGGGATCGACCGCCACGCCATGTTGACGCTCACCCACGACTGCGACTCGCGAGAACGTGCCCAGGCGGGCCAGCTCGTCGGAGGCGAACTCGTAGAGAGCGACGGTCAACCGATCCGAACCGTTGCGAGGAAGGTATTCGCACGCGGCCACCAGCGCCCCGTTCACAAGCCGGTCCGCCTTCGTCTTCGCGTCGACCGCCAGGTAGGAGCCTCCGGCGACGGACGCCACAGCCTCGGTCCCGCCCTCCTGCAGGTCGGCGCACCGATACACGGAAAGACCGTGGTCCCCCGCACAGAACAGGTAGCCGTCGTGGATTCTGATATCGCCGATCCTCTGCGGGAGATACGTGCGACTGCACAGTTCGTACGGCCCGTCGTCCCGGATCCTGTACGTGGTCAACGTCTCGACTCCCAGCACCCCGTAGAGATAGGACCCATCCGTCTCGACAAGAAAGGCGGACCCGAGCAAACCGGTGTCCCGGAGCACGAGCCCAGCCGGCTCGAACTGGCCGGCGGCCGGTTCCCGTCGGACGGTGAAGCACATGCGGTTCGATCCCGCGCCCGCTGAGTTGCATACGGACACCCAGCCCGTGCTCGCGTCGTGCGGCAAGATGAATTGGATCTCGGCGTCGGACCAACGAACCGGCGCCAGCCGAAGGCCGGTCACGACGACATGGCCCGGAGAATCGCCGAAGCCTTCACCCGAGAGGATCACCGTCTCTCCAACCGAGGCAGAATCGGGGGACAGGCCGTCGATCCTCCCGGCCAGGATTCCGGCGGGATACAAACTGATGAGAAGAAAGGCTTCGATAGCACGTCTCATGGTCGTACTCCAGTACTGCATTGTACCTCTTCTGACGATGCATTACAATTGCCTGATACATCAGCCGGCTCGTCCGCTGGTGGGCGGGGATAATGTCTTTGCGTGGTCAAGGAGTGAATTCGTCCGGCGTGCTCTTCAATGGAGGTCCGAGGAATGAAAGAGGTAATGCGGCTCGCTGTCGTCGTCTGCACCACGCTGTTCTGGCTCCCGAATGCCGACGCTCAACAAGACTCACAGGCCCCCGGGTACCATCCATGGTGGCGGGATCAGCCCTTCGGCAGGCCGTTCAGAAGCGCCGACGCCAGGAAGCTGCCTCTGATCTCGGTGAAAGGCAACAAGTTCGTCGATCCGAACGGCAAGACGATCCTGTTTCGCGGGTTGTCGATCTCCGATCCCGACAAGATCGAGCACCAAGGCCACTGGAACAAGGCGCATTTCGAGCGCGTCAAGGAGATGGGGACCATGCTCGTCCGCATCCCGGTTCACCCGGTGGCTTGGCGGGAGCGTACGCCGCAGAGATATCTGGCGCTGCTCGACCAGGCGGTCCAGTGGTGCACCGATCTGGGCATGTACATCATCATCGACTGGCACAGCATCGGCAACCTGAAGATGGAGCTGTTCCAGGACCCGATGTACGACACGACGCAAAAGGAAACGTTCCAGTTCTGGCGGACTATCGCCCAGCACTTCCGCGGATGCAACACAATCGCCTTCTACGAGCTGTTCAACGAGCCGACGATCTACAGCGGCCAGCTCGGCACGATGTCCTGGAGCGAGTGGCGGAAGCTGAACGAGGACATGATCGCGCTGATTCGCGCGTTTGACACGGAGACGATCCCATTGGTCGCGGGTCTCGACTGGGCCTACGACCTGACGCCGCTGCTCATCGAGCCGATCCAGGCGGAGGGCATCGGGTACGTGACGCACCCTTACGCCCACAAGCGGTCGAAGCCGTGGGAGCCCAAGTGGGACGAGAACTTTGGCTTCGCGGCGGGCCGCTGGCCGGTCGTGGCGACTGAGTTCGGGCTCTTCGTCCGCCGCGGCGAAGACGTGAAGAGCAACGAGTACGGCAAGGCCATCATCACATACCTCGAAGGCAAGGGGATCAGTTGGCTCGGCTGGGTGTACGATCCCGAGTGGGGCCCGAACATGCTGAAGTCGTGGGACACCTACGAGCTGACCGGGGGCGGAGAGTTCTTCAAACAGGCCATGCAGGGCAAGCTGGACAATTGACACAACAAAGGAGGTAGATAAATGACTCGAAAGGCTCTTCTGTGGGCGGCAGTCGTCCATGTGTTTGTCCTTGCTTCCGCGTGGGCGGCGGAGGCGCCGCCGATCCCGCCGGGCTATGAGAACGAGCTGGCGGTCATGACCGCGATTGCGATGCGTCAAATCAAGCTGATCGACGCGAAGGACATCGTTGTGCCGGCCGGCGTCGAGGAGAGGCTCGGCGTCGAATACGGCCAAGGCGGCTCCCACCCGCTCCTGCTGGACCTCTATGTTCCCACGGGACGCACCAAGGCGGGTCCCGCCATCCTCTTCATCCACGGCGGCGCCTGGAAGAGCGGCAAGCGCGCCGACATGAAGTACTACTGCGCGAAGTTCGCGGAGAGAGGATACGTCACCGCCACCGTCACCTACCGCCTACTGCAGGAGGCACCGTTCCCCGCCGCGGTCCAGGACGTCAAGTGCGCCGTGCGGTGGCTTCGCGCCAACGCCGCCGCATATCGGGTGGATCCGAATCGCATCGCCGTCTCGGGCAACTCGGCGGGCGGGCATCTCGCCATGATGATCGGGTATTCCGACGATCCGTCCCTCGAAGGCGATGGCGGCCACCCGGGCGTCAGCAGCCGGGTCCTCGCCGTGGTCGATTTCTACGGCCCGACCGACCTGACCACCGACTACGCCAGGAACCACAAGCTCATCACGGACTTCCTGGGCGGCAAGACATTCGAGGAGGCCCCCGAGGTCTTCCAGCTCGCGTCGCCTCTGTCTCACCTGACGAAGGACGATCCTCCCACGCTCATCTTCCAGGGGACCATCGACAGCCTGGTTCCCGTCGCCCAGGCCGACGCGCTGGCCGACAAGCTGAAGGAACTGGGAATCGACTACATCTATGAGCGATATGAAGGCTGGCCGCACGCGATGGACCTTGCAGAAGCGGTCAATCGTCGGTGCGTGTACCAGATGGAGCAGTTCTTCAGGAAACACGTCAGCAACGAGTGATCTGAAGAATAGCCAAGGCCGGGCTCCGCTTGCCCGGCCTTGTGAGTCCACGTGTTGACGCCTCTCTACTGGCGGGCGCGGATCATCAGGCCGCAGGAGCCGAACGTGGTGACTGGTCCCTTGGGGGCGCCGCCGGTGAACGGCGTGACCCACAGGCCCTCCGGCTCTTTCGTAAGCTCGAAGCTGCTCCCCGGATCGACGCCGACCTTCAACGCGTAGGAGGTCACCGGAATCAGGCTCTTCAGGACGGTCTTGATTGTGTCCCCCTCGCGGGGCAGATCGCTCAACGAGACGTGCCACTGGAAGAGGAGTTTC
Organism: Sedimentisphaerales bacterium; assembly: GCA_035342095.1. Lineage (GTDB taxonomy): Bacteria > Planctomycetota > Phycisphaerae > Sedimentisphaerales > Anaerobacaceae > PLanc-01. The sequence continues at coordinate 42,589 of DAOQWL010000050.1, forward strand.
ACAGGTCCGGCGGCCAGCTTGTCCAACGGCAGTTCGACGTTGTACGTTCCCTCGCCGGTCTGCTGAAAGGTCAGTGGCTCCCGGTCGAGCAGCACCGCCTCCAGCGGGGCGCTCGGATAGGGCAGGGCGACCGGCATCGACGATACGCCCGTCGGGCCCTTGAGCAGCGTCACGTATGCCTTGACCCGGGCCTTCCCCTCCGGCAGGATCATCCAGTAATCCTCCTGTGTGCCGACGAAGTCGGGCTTGGACCACTGCTGGTAGCCGATCGTGACCTCCGCCACATCATCGGGATCGAGCGGCTCGGGCAGGTTCTCCGGGGCCACATCCTCGACGTGCAGGTCGCCATAGATAACACGGTAGCTTGCCGAGTCTTTCGGCCGATACCAGAAGATCGGGGCTTCCGCCTCGCCGAGCTGGACACCTTGGCCGCGATAATACCACTTGCCCTCGCCCCTGAAGAACCGGATGAACAAGAGGTGACGGTTCATCTTCATCCCGAGTTCGGCCTCCTGCTCCTTTGGCAGGCCCAGTTTCTCGCCCTTGCCCTGCATCGCTTCAATGCTCCGCATGAAATCCTCGACGCCCACGCCGTCCGGGAAACGCCCGTCGCCAAAGATCTCCGCCCGGATTCGCAAACCTTCGATGAAGTCCGCCTCGGTCGAGCCGAACAGGTCCATCTCCATCTTCTGCTCGCTGTAGCCCTTCGGTACCTCCATGCTGAAGAGGGCCTCGTCCATCGGCACGTCGAACTGGAGGTTCTTGCAGATAACAAGCATCCGGCCTTCCTTCTGCTCGATGCGGACGGGCAGGCCGGTCTTGGCGTCGGCCCAGAGAGTGATCTCCGCATTCGGGTGCCTGGCGAGGAAGCCGACGGCCGCGCGCCCGTCGATCTGTTTCGTGCCCAGGCCCTGGATCTCGAAGTGGGGACTGTCCTGGAGCTTGATGAAGACATTCTTGAGATGGTCCAGGTAGTTCGGGATGGAGGGCAAGCCCTTGAGATCGACGTAGACCGCCTCTTTCGTTTTCTCGGTCAGGCTCAGGATACGACTGCTCTCCAAGTCGATAATGCTGACGCTGCCTTCGATGTTGTCCACCGTTCGGCGGATTCGCGAGCCCACGATCATGTCGCGAATCACCGGCGTGTTCGGGTCCTCGACGCCTACGACGATGTCGAGGATGGCCGTGTTGGCGCTGAGGATGGGCTGGATGGCCTGGGCGAACGTGACGCCGGAGGTGCCGACGAATTGTAGTCCGAGCAGGACCGCGAGAACGACCACCGCCGCGGCGGCAAATTGGATGGCTTTGCTGTGCATGACGATTCTCCACACGCCGGGATGAGCGGTGCTCGAAACCCGACGCTTCTCCAAATCCGCCAGGGCGTCGGCCAGGATCCGCCGGTCGGCCTGCTCGGACGATGTGATCTGTGATTGATGGATCAATCTTCTTATGTCGTCTGCTGGTTGCATTTCGTGACCTCGCCGTTGAGGGTAACCCGCAGTTTGTCAATTCCGTACCGGTATCTGCTCTTCGCAGTGTTCGTCGAGATCTGCATGGACCTGGCGATCGCGTGGAACGTCATCCGCCCGTGCTCGTGCAGCATAACGATCTGACGCTGCTCGAACGGTAGTCCCGCCAGGGCGTTGCTGAGCAGTTCCAACTGCTCGTTGCAGACCAAGGTCTCCAGCGGTTCTTCCACCAGCGCCCGGCCGGCCCCTTCGCAGGGCGGGCTATGCCCACCCTCCTGTTCGCCATTCGACGGAAATCGGTGGGCCGAGCCCACCCTACCGGCAGAGCCTCGCACGCGCTCGGCTTTGTTCCAGTTGCGGGCGTGGTTGGCCGTGCAGGTCAGCAGGTAGCCCTTCAGACTGCCGGTCAGCCGGAAGTGGTCCAGGTTGCGAACGAAGGACAGGAACACATCATGCACGACATCCTCCGCTGCGGTCTTGTCGTTGAGCAGACCCATGGCCAGCAGGAGCAGATCCCTCTTGTACTTCTCATAGATCCGCGTGAGGGCCTCGCGGCTCCCACGTTTGGACTGAAACACAAGCAGCTTGTCTTCGATCATAGGCCGGCCTATCGGGCACCCGTTGAACGTCCGTTCGCCAATATAACAACTGCGAGGGTGGTTTGGGTCTGTCGAGCCTGCAAATTCTCCGACGAGGGAGCGGCGCGAGGGGCGCCGTTCGTAGTGACGCCGTAAGGCGTTATCTTCCGCAACCGCGCGAATACGGAATTGAAGGTATGCTCTCACGAGCACAGCACGAACGAGAAAGGCCGGGCTCCGCTGTCCCGGCGTGGAGAATACGGGTCTGTCGGTAGGTCACTGCCCGGGCAGCTTGTCGATGTCGAAGATGCCCTCGGGAAACTCGGGAGAGAGATCGAGATGGACCCGCCTGATGGTGTCAGTTCTAAGAGGGGCTTGCCTGTAGTCTTTTCGAATGCCAGTTTGCCGCTCGACGATGGATTTGGGATACCAATGGCCGTTCGGAGCCTGGAAGGCCTCGGTGATGTCCGTCACGGCGATCGAACCGTTTGGCACTTGGGTTGGATCGACGCCGTTGAGCCAATTTTCATCTTTCTGCCATGGGGCATCAGGTCGCCACTCGGTCACCTTGCGGCGGCACATATAGTCCCAGGCGGGGTCAAGATAATAGAGCAATCGGCCAGGCAGGGAGACTTTCCCGTTGTATAGATGCCCCTGTTGCAGACACTCAAAACAGATCAGCCCGTGCTCGGTTGCGTAGTCATCCTCGATGACCCGGGCGGGGGGAGAGATCTCCGGCCAAGCCAAGTTGCCGAGGGCAATCTCGGGCGCGATGCTGCCTTCGGGATGGTAGTGTTTCGAAGGCGGCCCCCAGTTGTCATTCTCTCTCGTAACCGAGCTATCGTATTGGCCATCGTAAAGGTAGAGATCGATCCTGCCACGCCCCGCGTAGTGATCGCGACTCCATGCCAGCAGGGATTCAAAGGTATCGCCGAGCTGCTGCTTCGACTTCGCCCAAACCTCGTCATTGATGGGTTGGCCTGACTCGAAGACAGAGTGGTGTTCCTGGCGATGCCTGGGGCCTGACTTGTAGTCCACATCGACCATGTTCATGGCGTCCGTGATATTCACGGCGGTATTGTGGGCGATCACAGCGAGGTACTCTCTCGTGGCCTCGTCGCGGGCTTGCCAGTATCGCTCCATGACGCCACATTCCTTTGAGGTCTCGCCCCAGACCTGGCGATACCGCTCCCGGGTGCTGTGCACATTCAGTCCCGGCATGTTGCTTACGATCTTCGCATCCCGCGGCACGCCCAGATCATAGATGCTCTGCGGACCGGTCCTGGGATAGTCGAACATGATTTCTCCAGCCATGACGAGCTTGCCGCTGGCGTCGATCCCGGACAGTGCAGCGCCGCACAGCACTTTGCTGTCCGGATCGATGTAGAGAGTAAGCTCGCGCGTCTGAGCGCCGTCGGGGCCAGAGGTTTGAAGCCTGAACTCCTGCACCTGGGCCCTGCGTCCCTTGTACTTGCCCGCCTTCACGACGACTTCGGCGCCTTGGTCCGTGAGGGCCTTGTGCATGCTTTCGACCAGTGCTGCCGGCGAAGTCACATCCAGCGGAAACGTCTCTACGTATGAGACGGTGATCGTAGCGGCACCGGGGTTGTACGTGAACTGCTTGTGGTCCTTCTCACTGGCGAAGCTCACTTGCCCATCCGGGTCCTTGTGTACTTGTATTCTCGACTCGAAACCGATCCACTGCTCGCCAATGCTCATATCATCCGGGAACCCCCCGGATGACGTCATGTGCATCCACGGAACCTCGCTCATGGCCTTGGTGACTTCCGAGAACTCCACAGCTTTTACCGGGGTTCCATCGAAATAGTGCGCTCCGAGAACAACTGCCGCGATGATCAAAGCCGCCACTGCCAGTTTCGTCATTCGACTGGTCATGATTTTTCTCCATCCTGTCGGATTGTGGATTCGTTTAGACTGATGACAGGACAGGTCGTGCAAGAGCTGTTCTGTGCGGGCTGGCGTGTCTTCTGTGACTTGGGCAGCCAACCGGCCGAGCAGAAGGTCCTCATGACGGATCGCGTCGAGATAGCGCTGACAGTCCAGACAATTCTGGAGATGCTCATCAAGATGCCTTGCCTGCTGGGCCGGGAGAGGCCCGGTCATCGAATCGACGATGAGGTCTCGGATCTCGTTGCATTCGCTGTTCATCGCTGTGATCCTTCCGTCAAGAACTCGTGCAACTGGCGTCGCGCCATTCGGAGTTTCTGGCATACGCCGGAATGCGAAAGGTTCAGGTTCTTCGCAATCGCCTGGGCGTTGCGCCCATCAAAGTAGTACATCAACAAGGGCACGCGAAGCTCGGCAGGCAGGCGATTGATGGCCTGCTCCAAGTCCTGCAAGGCCCTCTGGTCCTGGCGGGACGGCGCCGGGGGTGGCTCGACGGACGGGCCCCTGCGTTTGCGCCGCCGGAGCCGGTCGATGCACAGATTCCTGGCGACCCGGACAATCCACGGCCCGATCCGTTCGGGGGCCATCCGGTGCGCCGCTTTCGCCAACCCGCGGAGCATGGTCTCCTGGGCCGCATCCTCCGCGTCGTGTACATTGACAAGAATCCCGTAGCACACCGCGAAGACACGGTCGTAGTGCTGACGCACAAACTGCTCGTGCGGCGTCGGGTCCGTCGCCTCGACTGACTCAGTCTGATCCCCGGTTGAACGATCGTTCACATTCGAGCTCCTCAAAACCTGTCTTCACTGTAATAACGAATGGCGGAGGCTCGAAATGCAAAATAGTCCTGCGTCCATGGAATTCGTTAGGACTGCGCAGCAAAAAGGCCGGGCTCCGCTGTCCCGGCCTGGAGAATACGGGTCTGTCGGTAGGTCACTGCCCCGGGAGCTTGTCGATGTCGAAGATGCCCTCGGGGAACTCGGGTGCAAGGTTGAGATAGACTCGTTTGCTCCAGTTGTCTTTGATCGGAGCTTGCCTGTAGTCTTTTCGAATACCAGTTTGCCGCTCGACGATGGATTTGGGATACCAATGGCCGTTCGGAGCCTGGAAGGCCTCGGTGATCTCCTCCATGATGATCGAACCGTTCCTTGCCTCATTCGGATCAGTGCCCTCAAGCCAATCCTTGTCCGTCTGCCAATCGGCGTCGGGGCGCCACTCAATGACCTGGCGGCGGCACAGGTAATCGCAGGCCGGATCGAGATAGTAGAGGAATCGGCCCGGCAGGGAGACCGTTCCATTGTACAGACGTCCTTGTTGCCGCCGCTCGAAACAGATCAGCTTGTGTTCCGTAGCATACTCATCCTGGATCATCCGCGCATCGGATGAAATCTCCGGCCAAGCCAGATCACCGAGGGTATTCTGCAGCCCCGAGTAGTCAGGGTCATAGCGACTCGCCGGCGTGCCCCAACCACCTTGGGGGTCTCTGTGCGCAAAACCATAGTATTCGCCATCGTAGAGGCGTACGTCGATCCAAGTCTTGGCCGGATGTGTGATGTGGCTGTGGCTCCCTGCCAACATGGATTCGAGGGTTTCGCCAAGGCGCTGCTTGGATATTGCCCAGGCAGGGTCATTGGAATCCCGGAACATCGTGCCTTCGTCGAAGACCGAGTGGCGTTCCCAGCGGTGCTTGTGGCCCGACTTGTAGTCCGCGTCCAGCATGTTCACGGCGTCGGTGCTGTCCACGGCGGTGTTGTGTGCAATCACGGCGATGTACTCTTTTGTCGCATCCTCACGGATCTGCCGGTATCGCTCCAGCACGCTGCGCAAGTCGTTCGCCGGCATCTTGTTCACGATCTTCGCATCTCGCGGGACGCCCAGATCGTAGATGCCACGCGGTCCCATTGCGGGATAGTCATACGTAGCCTTGGCGGCTGAGGTGATGACGTTGTTGGCGTCGAAGGCCGCCGACTCCATGGCGCAGAGCAGCTTCGATTGCGGATCGACATAGAGCCTCACGGTGTAGAGATCGATTCCTTTGAAGTGCTTTGCGAGTGAGATTTCCTGCACCTGGACCTTTCGTCCCTGGTGCTCGCCCATTCGTGTGACGATCTCGGCGCCGTGTTCCTGGAGCATCTTCTGCATGCTCTCCACAATCATCGCCGGAGACGACACCCGCACCGAGAAGTCGTCTTCCT
>DAOQWL010000051.1:0-45762 GCA_035342095.1 Sedimentisphaerales bacterium
GCGCCTATGCCGACGGCTCGCCCGGCTCAAACGACAGCGGCTTGGTTCCCGAGCCCGGCTCGGTCGTCATCAACGAGATCCTGGCAAACCCCGCCGGCGGCGGTTCCGACTGGATCGAGCTGCACAACACGACCGCCGAGGCAATCGGTGTCGGAGGCTGGTACCTCAGCGATGACGCCGACGATCTGACCAAGTACCGGATTGGCGCGGGGACCAGCATCCCGGCGAAGGGATACGTCGTCTTCTACCAGGACCAGCACTTCGGCAACGGCGCCGATCCGGGCTGCAGCACGTCCTTCGGCCTGAGCAAGAATGGCGAGACCGTCTACCTGCACTCGGGCTCTGCCGGCGTCCTGACCGGGTACAGCGAGCAGGAGAAGTTCGACGCCTCCCATGCCGGCGTGTCGTTCGGCCGCTGGCGAAAGAGCACCGGCTCGTACAACTTTGTGGCCCTGAGCGAGCCCACGCCGGGAGCGGCCAACGCCGATCCGGTCGTCGGGCCCATCGTCATCAACGAGATCATGTACCACCAGTCGGGCAGCGAGGAGGCCGAGTACGTGGAACTGCTCAATATCAGCGATTCCGCGGCGACCCTGTACGACGCGATGCAGCAGGCCCCCTGGCGGTTCACGGACGACCCGGATGATCCCGAGATCGAGCTGTTGTTCCCGAGCGATTCGCCGGTGACGCTCGGGCCGGGCGAGTACCTCGTTCTGACCAAGGACCTGACCGCGTTCAACGCGACGTACACGGTCCCGGCGGGCGTGCAGGTGTTGGCCTGGACTTTCGGCAGGCTGACCAACGGCAGCGAGAAGGTGCAGATCAGCAGGCCCAGCGAAGTGGAGGACGACGGATCGCGGCAGTGGATTCGGGTGGACCGGGTTGCCTACAGCGACGGTTCGCACCCGCAGGACTTCGCCGATGGCGTGGACCCCTGGCCGGTCGCAGCGGACGGCCAAGGCCGGTCATTGAGTCGGATCGCCCCACAGACCTACGGCAATGACCCGGCCAACTGGCAGGCGGCCACCCCAACCCCCGGCGGGCAGAACCCGTAGCGTACTTACGGATGGGAAGGGGTATACCCCAGCTTGCCCCAACAGCCTCTCTGGACCTGGTAGAGGTCCGCGTAGCCTTCGTCCGTGGTAGGCGTCCAACCCGTGGGACCCATGTTCTCGTGATCCCTGGCGTACTGGATGGTTTCCGTGCCTCTCCACTTCCAGTGCTCGACGTGCCCATCGGAGAAGGAAACGGTCACGCCATCCCCGTGTCGGACCGGCGCATTGTCAAACCAGATTTCCTGATGGTAATAGGCCGCGTAGGCATCTGACGTCATGTAGCCTTCGTCGATGAAGACGAGCCTCTGGGCGAGGTTCGGCCTGATCTCCGTCCTCTTCTTGACGTGGGCGCCCTTGACCCCCTGGACCCACGTGTGGCAGACCGCGTTCATGGAGAACATGATCGAGTAGGTCAGCGCCTGCCCTCGCCGCCCGGTGGGACACTGGTAGAGATCTGGGTTGTTCAGGTAAGGGTACAGCGCGCCTCTCCTGATATCGTCAATTTGTGCGTTGTAGTTGTCCGGGTGAAAACCGTCGATCCACGCGAGTTCGTTCCTGTGATCGCCCCACGTTTGGTTGCTGTTGCTGTAGCCGGTGGCGCCGTTGACGAGCCGGTCGTCGTTCTCGTCGGCATACATGTTCCAGGCGAGGGTCAGTTGCTTGAGGTTGCTCAAACAGGCGGCGCGCTTGCCCCCTTCGCGGGCCCGGTGAAGGGCCGGCATCAGGATCGACATCAGGATCGCGATCACCGCGATGACAACAAGCAACTCAATCAGAGTGAAGGCGTGCCTTCTACCCATAGCTCAGATCCTCCTTCTACGAAACCCCGTCGGCGTTTTCACACATCCAAGACAAGGATGAGTCGCCACGGCCAGGTGTTCCCCGGCAAGCTCGTTTATTCTACACGCCAAGAGGACCCTTTGCAACCGGCAGAGCCGATTTATCGGTCGAAAAAGCACCATGAGAACGCAGTTTCCGCTGGGACGCGGGCAATCGAGAGGCTTCTCTTGCGATCCAAGACCCGCCTGGCCGCGTCAGCGGGAAGGCGTGTACCCGAGCTTGCCCCAGCAACCCCTCTGGAGCCAGTGCAAATCCGCAAACCCGTCGTCGCTGGTAGGCGCCGCGCCGGCGCCTCCGTGCCCTCGCACTCTTGCACGGCCTAACTTGATCGTGTCGACGCCGACCCATTTCTTGAATTCCGCGTGACCGTCGGCGAAACTGACGTTGGTGCCGTCCCCATGACGAACCGGCGGATCATCCCACCAAATCTCCTGGAGATAGTAGACCGCGTACGCATCGGGGGTCACCCATCCCTCATCAATGAAGACCACCCTCTCGACCGGATTGGGACGGATCTCGACTCGTTTCTTGACGTGAGCCCCCTTGACGTTCCGGATCCAGTCGTAGCAGACGGCGTTCATGGAGAACATAATGGCGTAGGTGAGCATCTCACCTCGCGTACCGGCGGGACAAGCGTAGAGGTTCACCTGCTTCACATAGGGCCAGAGCGCCCCTGCTTGAATCGCCCTCTTCTGGTTATCTGCCGGCATTTGCCCGCCGGACCCGTAATCGCTGGCCCAGCACTGCTCCACCCAGGCCTTCTCGTTGGCGTGGCTGGCCCAGGTCGTATTGACCAGGTTGCTGAAGCCCGCCGCACCGTTGACGATCTTGTCGTCGTTCTCATCCGCGTACATGGTCCAGGCCAAACCCAGTTGCTTGCAGTTGCTCAGACAGGCAGCCCGTTGTCCCTGACCGCGGGCCCGCTGAAGGGCTGGCATCAGAATCGCCATCAGGATTGCGATCACAGCGATGACAACGAGCAGCTCGATGAGGGTGAATGCACGTCTGCCACGCATAGCCAAGGTCCTCCTTAAGAAGAGTGCCACCGGCACATCGCCATTAAGATAGACCGCTCGGGCCAATCGTTCTCCGACAGATCCGCTCTCATTGTAGAACCGAGGAGAACACCATGCAACTGCCAAGGACCATTTCTCGCACAAGATCGACGCGGCTGGACGCCGGGCAGCCCCACTTGGTTTGGCGCCGGCTCTTCGTGAACTAACACCCAGCCAGTTACTTGCCCGACCACTCAGAACGAGGGGTCCGCGTGCATCTGCACACACCGGGGAATACGCTCTGGAGCACCGGCGGAAGCGGTTTGCGGCGTGCCCCGCAGGGTCGTGGATTCGCGGATTGAACGGCCCCAAAGGCCCAGGCGAGCGACTGTTCCCCAGGCCGACGTCACCCACCAAAGTTTTTTTTTCGCACGTAGATTCAGCAATCTCAAGGGTTAAGAAGAATGCCTATTGTCGAATCGCGGAATTTCTCTCTTTTAGACCTTTACACACGCAGAGATGGGCAGTAGTCTGCGAATACTCGTAGTGGAAACAAGCAACAACATCTGGGCTGAGCCCAGTTCTCCCTTACTATATATAGTGGTTTCGGTTTGCCGGCATGGAGGCGCGTAATGGCTTACAAGTTTGACCCTGAGAACCCATTCAAGAGCGAGCGTGTGCGGGCCAAGAAGGCCACCCAGACGGAGAACGCCAAGGGCTTGCCCATCGAGCCTTTCTTCTCGACGCCGGGCGTACACCCGTTCGAACAGCTTGAGTGGGAGACACGCTCCGCCAAGATCTCCAGCGACACCGGCGAAGCGGTCTTCGAGCAGGACGACATCGAGGTCCCGGTCAACTGGAGCCAACTGGCCACCAAGGTGGTCGCAAGCAAGTACTTCTACGGCGACATCGAGGGCGGCCAGCGGGAGCGCTCGGTCAAGCAGCTCGTCCATCGCGTGTGCAAGACGATCGCGGATCGCGGCCTGAAGGATGGGTATTTCGCCACCCAGGAGCACGCGGAGACCTTCTACAACGAGCTGGCCTGGCTGTGCGTGAATCAGGCGGGCTCGTTCAATTCCCCGGTCTGGTTCAACGTGGGCCTTTATGACGTCTACGACATCGCCGGCGGCAAACACAACTACTACTGGGACCCGAAGGTAAAGGATGCGGTCCCCTGCGAGAACAGCTACGAGCACCCCCAGGCCTCCGCGTGTTTCATCCAGTCGGTGAAAGACTCGATGGAGGACATCATGCGTCTGGCGACCTCCGAGGCCATGCTGTTCAAGCACGGCTCAGGGACCGGGACCGACCTCTCGACCCTTCGGAGCAGCCGGGAGAAGCTCGCCGGCGGCGGCAAGCCCTCCGGCCCGTTGAGCTTCATGCGGGTCTACGACCAGATCGCGGCGGTCATCAAGTCGGGCGGCAAGACCCGACGGGCCGCCAAGATGCAGTCGCTCAAGATCGACCACCCCGATATCAAGGAGTTCATCACCTGCAAGACCGTCGAGGAGAAGAAGGCCTGGGCTCTCATCGAAGCCGGCTACAGCGGCGAGCACAACAGCGAAGCCTACGACAGCGTGATGTTCCAGAACTCCAACCTCTCGGTCCGGATCACCGACGAGTTCCTCCAGGCGGTGGAGAAGGACGACACCTGGACCACCCACGCCGTCACGACGGGCAAGAAGATGGGCCAGTACCCTGCCCGCGAGCTGATGCAGTTGATCGCGGAAGGGACGCGGATCTGCGGCGATCCGGGCGTCCAGTACCACAGCACGATCAACCGCTGGCACACCTGCCCGAACTCCGGAGCGATCAACGCATCGAACCCCTGCAGCGAGTACATGTTCGTGGACGACTCCGCCTGCAACCTGGCCTCGCTGAACCTGATGAAGTTCCGTCGGGAGGACGGGTCGTTCGACGTGGCCGCTTTCAAGAAGGCGGTCCGCCTGTTCGTCATCGCCCAGGAGATCCTGGTGGACAACGGGAGCTATCCGGACAAGGCGATCACGATCAACAGCCACCGGTTCCGCCCGCTCGGGCTGGGGTTCGCCAATCTCGGGTCGCTCATCATGAGCCTGGCGCTGCCCTACGACTCGGACCAGGCGAGGTCGCTGGCCTCCGCGGTCAGTGCGATCATGACGGGTGCCGCCTATGCCGCCAGCGCCGAGATCGCCCAGTTGAAGGGTCCGTTCGAGGAATTCGAGAAGAACAAGGAGCCCATGCTCAAGGTCGTCAACATGCACCGCCAGCACGCGAACGACCTGCCGGAAACCCATTGTCCGGACTATCTGCGAAACGCCGCCAAGGACGCCTGGGACGAAGCGGTGGACGCCGGAGCAAAGATCGGTTTTCGAAACGCCCAGGTCACGGTCTTGGCGCCGACCGGCACGATCGGCTTCATGATGGACTGCGACACGACCGGAGTCGAGCCGGACATCGCCCTGATCAAGTACAAGCTCCTCGCCGGCGGCGGCATGCTCAAGCTCGTCAACAAGACGCTGCCCATGGCCCTCGAGCGCCTGGGGTACTCCCCGGAGGACATCAAGGCCATCTGCGACCATGTCGATGAGCACGAGACTATCGAGGGAGCGTCCAAACTCTCCGCGGAGCACCTGCCCATCTTCGACTGCGCCTTCAAGCCCAGGAACGGCAAGCGGTTCATCCACTACATGGCGCACCTCAAGATGATGGCGGCGGTCCAGCCCTTCATCTCCGGGGCCATCAGCAAGACGATCAACATGCCCAAGGAGAGCACGACCGAGGAGATCCTGGCGGCCTACATGGAAGGCTGGAAGCTCGGTCTCAAGGCGGTCGCGATCTATCGGGACGGCTCCAAGCGGCTCCAGCCCGTCTCGACGGACAAGCACAAGGACGCCAAGGGCAAGAAGGGCGCCGAGGCGGCCCCGGCCGGCAGGCCGTTCCGCAGGAGGCTGCCCGACACGCGGCACAGCATCACGCACAAGTTTTCCGTAGCTGGACATGAAGGCTACCTGACGGTGGGGCTATACGAGGATGGTCAGCCTGGTGAGTTGTTCATCACTATGGCCAAGGAAGGCAGCACCGTCGGGGGCCTCATGGATGTCATCGGCACATGCACGTCGATGGCCCTGCAATACGGCGTACCGCTCATCACCCTGGTGGACAAGTTCCGCCACGCCCGGTTCGAGCCTTCCGGCATGACCAGCAACCGGGAAATCCCGTTCGCCAAGAGCCTGATCGACTACATCTTCTGCTGGCTCGGCTGCCAGTTCATCCCAGGCTACGCGGACAAGAACCTGCCCAACCGGACCGCCGCGGTCGCCGGCAACGGCAACAAGACCGTAACCACCGCCCGCGAGCTGGTGGAGAAGACCCAGGACCTCGCGCACAAGATCGCGGAGGCCAAGGCCGCCGGCACTCCCGGCAACGGCAAGAAGGCCGCCAAGGGCGCCGAAGCCAAGTCGAAGGAGAGCGACGCCCCCGCCAGACAGACGCCTGCTTCCCCGCTGGATCGGATCGGCGGTCGGCCCAGCCGGATCGGGAGCTTCGCCCCGGTCGTCGCCAACGTCGCCGATGACGGGACCCAGGCAGAGGCCACGCTCATCCAGAAGTTCAACGAGCAGTTCGAGCACTTCGGCGACGACGCCCCCGCCTGCGACATCTGCGGGTCCATCACCGTCCGTAACGGCACCTGCTACAAGTGCTTCAACTGCGGGAATTCGATGGGTTGTTCGTAGGGTTAACGGCTTTCGTCGCGCGTCGTCAGGTAGTGGGTCAATTTGAAATGTGAAGATGAGAACAAGGGAGGCGACGTGCCTTCCTGTCGTGACCAACCTTCTGCGTGCTCAGCACGAGAACGGAGGTATTTATGACTACGATAGGCAGATTCCTATCTATCGTAGGTTAGGTCATGCAGGCAAGCGCGTCCTTGGTGCGCGGGGATCAGACAATCTGACGCTCTAAGAGCTGCAGCTTTGCCAGATCTGTGAACCGAGACGCACCTGGGAGTTGAAGTTCCGCGGACCTTGCCACCAATGTCTGCAGGCAGAGGCAAGACGATCATCCGGCGCACCTCCCTTCTTCTCATCTTCACCTTTCGACCTGACTCATTGCCCCTCGCAGGCCAGATTCTCAGGAGGCTGATTTGAGCAACGCATTGAGAAGATTCAAGAGACAGGCGGGGAAGTATGACGCGGTTCCTCTATGGGTCAAGCGGGCTTCTTCAGGCGAGAACAAGTTGTCCGAGGCGATTGAGCATGTAGCTCAGCCTCTGCTTGATTCCGCAAGAGACGATGCCGATCGTCGCTTGTCGCTTATGATCGTGATGGCTTGCTGGAACCTCTCTTTGATGCCAGAAAACGAACGCCCCGCTCTCATCAAGGACTTGTTGGCTAAGACGGTCAAACCCGGACAATCGCCTCGTGAGGTGGAACCGATGTTCGAGTCTCTTGTCTCACGTAAGGAAGCGTTGTTCCCAGACGACAAGCGGGTAATCCTCGACTACACCTTCGTCGGCGAAGCGGATGAAATGCAATTCTTCGTGAGGTACGCGACTGGCCAGCCGCCTCGCATTCCGAATTGCAGAGGCTGACCGTCAGCATCGACGCGGCCAGGCTTGACGTTAAGAAGTCGCGTGAACTTGAGAGAGTACTGAGACTCCATTGTGTTACTTCAAACGCACGGCGGGCAGACGCTTCAGACGCTGGCTCCGGGGGTCCACTTCGATGCCCACGGACTCCAGGGCGGTAACACCCAGGATGGGCTCGGCGTCATCCGGCCCCAAAATCACGGTGGAACCGACGAGTTCCCCCATGAACTCAATCTGGGCAGTGGCAATATCGAGCCTCACCTCGGTGCCGTCGGCCAACTCATGAGTGCGTTTTGCCCCCGCCTGCAAACCGAGCGACCGGAGATGCTTGGCAGGCACCAGGCAGTCCACCGCCCCGGTGTCCACAAGGAAAAGCCCCTCCCACGTCTTCTCTGGCTGTGCCGGATTGCGGACTGTGACGGTTACGTGCGTCGTTCCCATACGCTCGACCTCGCTTGAGTCACTCTTCAACGTGTATTTGAAACCTCAATCCAGTATACCACGCTGACGGACCGCCGGGGGAAAGATTCCGCAGTCCCGTCGGAACGAAATCCGGAAAATTCGTGGCAAAATGGTTTGACATCGCGTTTTCTGATGCTAGAATGCAGAGTTTCTATACCATAGAGAAAGAAGAGAGTACGCTTATGAAGAGCTTTATGGCTAAGCCGGGTCAGGTGGAGCAGAAGTGGCTGTTGGTCGATGCGGACGGGGCCGTCCTCGGTCGGATCGCCACCAAGCTGGCCATGATTCTGATGGGCAAGAACAAGCCGACGTACACGCCCCACGTGGACATGGGGGACTACGTCGTGGTGGTCAATGCCGAGAAGGTGCAGCTCACCGGAACTAAAGCCGAGACCAAGACTTACGAGTCGTACAGCGGGTATCCGGGCGGGCATCGCTACACCCCTTATGCCAAGGTGATGGCGCACAAGCCTGAGAGGGTCATCGAGACCGCGGTCCGCAAGATGCTGCCCAAGACCCAGATGGGTCGCAAGGCCCTGAGCCGACTCAAGGTCTTCTGTGGTCCCAAGCACGAGCATCAGGCCCAGCAACCCCAGAAAGTGCAACTGTTCTAATCGAAGTGGAATCAGAGAGCCATGACAGAGAATAAACCGGAAAACACGACTGTCGAACCCGCCCCGCAGCCCCCGGCCGCCGAGCCCAAGGTCGTCATTGGGCCCGGGAACTCGAGCAAAGCCAAGTACGGGTACTGGTGGGGAACCGGCAGACGGAAGACCTCCGTCGCTCGCGTCCGCATTCGACCGGGCAACGGCAAGCTCATGGTCAACAAGCGAGAGGTGGACGACTACTTCAAGAGAGATCAGGACCGCAAGGCCGTCGTCGCTCCTTTGAAGCTGCTGCACGCGGAGAAGTCGTTCGACGTTTTCGTCAACGTCCGCGGCGGCGGCATGACGGGCCAGGCGGGCGCTGCCCTGCTCGGCGTCGCCAGGGCCCTGAAGGCCTACGATGAGAACTACACCGGCGCCCTGAGGGACAACGGACTGCTGACTCGCGACCCGAGGATGGTCGAGAGGAAGAAGCCCGGCCAAGCAGGTGCAAGGCGGAGATTCCAGTTCTCGAAACGTTAATCCGAAAGCAAGCCAACTGGATAACGACAGCCGCCGAGAGACGATCTTTGCGGCTGTTTTTTTTTACTAGCACGGGCATCTTGCCCGTGATTCAGATTCCATGGGCGGGACGCCCATGCTACGGAGAATGACTATGATCCGAGTGGCCATCATTGGCGCCAGTGGGTACACCGGCGCAGAGTCGATTCGAATTCTCTTGCGGCACAGCGAGGCCAAACTGACCTATCTGACCGCCCTGCCGGAGGAGTGCGGGCCGGCCGAGGAGGTCTTTCCCGAGTTTCGCGGGCGCTGCACACTGCCCATCGAGCCGCTGAACCTGGAGAAACTCTCGGAGCAGGCGGACGTGGCTCTGTGCTGCCTGCCGCACAAGGTCTCTATGCAGTTCGTGCCCGAGCTGCTCAGCGCGGGCGTCAAGGTGGTCGATTTCAGCGCCGACTACCGGATCAAGGACGTCACGGTCTACGAGAAATACTACAGCGTGGTACACACCGACGCGACGCACCTGGACGAGGCGGTCTACGGGCTGCCCGAGCTGTTCCGCAAGAAGATCAAGAAGACTCGCCTGGTCGCCAATCCCGGATGCTTCCCCACCGGCGCGACGCTGGCCCTCGCGCCCCTGCTGAAGAAGGAGATCATCGACCTCGATTCCATCATCGTCAACTCCGTGACGGGCGCCTCCGGCGCGGGCAAGACCCCCTCGGTCAAGTTCCACTTCCCGAACATGAACGAGAACATCTTCGCCTATGGGATCGGGACGCACCGCCACATGCCGGAGATGGAGCAGATCGCCTCTGAGATCGCAGGCTCGCCGGTGCAGATCCTCTTCCAGCCGCACGTCGGGCCTTTCGACCGTGGCATCCTCTCGACCGTCTACTGCCAGCCGAAGAAAGGCGTGAAGGCCGAGCAGCTCCTGCCCCTCTATAACGAATTCTACAAAAACGAGCCGTTCGTGCAGGTCCGCAAGACCGCGCCGGCGGTCAAGGACGTCTGTGCGACGAACTACTGCCACATCTTCCCGACGCTGGTCAAGGGTCGGATCGTGGTCTTCTCCGTCATCGACAACCTGACGAAGGGCGCTTCCGGCCAGGCCATTCAGAACATGAACATCCTCTTCGGCCTGCGGGAAACCATGGGCCTCGACTGACCGGGCGACCAAGGGACTATCATGGGCAAGATCGAGGAAATCTGTCGCGACAGAAAGCGTGCCCACCAGAAGCTGCTGGCCCTGGACTCGAAGGTCTATCGGGCCTTCCTGGACATGGAGGCGGCCGCCTATGCCGACGGTGCGCTCTCCAAGAAGGCGAAGGAGCTGGTCGCCGTCGGCATCTCCGTCGTGATGGACTGCGAGTCGTGCTTGCAGTGGCACATCGAGCAGGCCGCCAAGGCGGGCGCGACCCAGCGGGAGGTTCTGGAGGCCGTCGAGGTCGGGATCGAGATGGGCGGCGGGCGGGCCACCGTCTCAGCGCGGTTCGCGCTCGATGTGATGGAGAGCGTCCTCGTGGACTGATGCCATGACTAGAAGCGGCACCATCCAAGTGGCGACCTGCCAGTTCGCGGTCAGCGAATCGGTGCGTCGAAACGCCTTCGCCATCCGCCAGTTCATGGCAAAGGCCCAGCAGGCGAAGGCCGAGATCGTCCACTTCTCGGAGTGCGCCCTGAGCGGATACGTCGGCGCCGACTTCAGCTCGTTCGAGGGTTATGACTGGGACCTGCTGAAAGACGAGACGCTCGGAATCATGGCCCTCGCACGAGAGCTGGGCCTGTGGGTAGTCCTGGGCAGCACACACCCGCTGACCGAGCCCAACTGGCCGCACAACAGCCTGTACCTCATCGGACCGGACGGCAAGATCGCGGATCGCTACGACAAGCGGTTCTGCACGCCGGGCGACCTGGAGCACTTCACGCCCGGAGACCGGTTCGTCACCTTCACGCTCAACGAGGTCAAGTGCGCCCTGCTGATCTGCTTCGACCTGCGCTTCCCCGAACTGTATCGCGAGTTGTACAAGCAGGGAGTGCAGTGCATCTTCCAGTCGTTCTACAACGCCCGCCAGCGAGGCGCCAGCGTACACACGCACATCATGCGTCAGACGATGCAATGCCACGCCGCGACGAACCACTTCTGGGTGAGCATGGCCAACTCGTGCAGGCGATACTCGCCATACCCGTCGTGCTTCATCCAGCCCGACGGCGTGATCGCTCAGCAACTGAAACTCAACCGGCCGGGCATGATGGCCAACACCGTGGACCTGAACCGGGACTTCTACGACCCGATGGCGGGCTTTCGCGAAATGGCCCTCGCCGGCCGGCTCACCAACGGCCCCGGCGACCTCGACGACCCGCGATCACGGAACGTAACGGTCCTTTAGTTCCTACCAGCATCCTGGCAGGTAGACACTTGAACCGCCACGGCTACCGGATTATCATTGAAATATGAGACAAGAGGTGCTGAATTGGTTCAAGCAGGCTGAGGCTGACCTGCGCAGCGCAAGAAATAGTCGAGCTGCTGGCGACTACTACATGTCGGTCTTCGCATCCCAACAGGCTGCGGAGAAGTCGCTGAAGGCGCTGTGTCTATTCAAGCTGAAAGAATATCCCAGAGGACACTCAATCATCTATCTTGCACAGCGCTTGGAGGTCCCTGAGTCAATGATATCCGGGGTCCGGGACTTGAACCCCGAGTATCTCAGCACTCGCTACCCCGACATGGCCGCCGGAGTCCCAGCAGAATTGTATGACGACAAGATCGCAGAACGCCATTTCACGACGGCCCAGGAGGTCATCGAATGGGTGAGAGAGCAGATTCGCGAATAGAGGACTTCGTGCAGAAAGTGCGCGAGAAATACAAGATCACCCAGGCCATATTCTTCGGAAGCAGGGCGAGAGGAGACCACCTGGCAGACAGCGACTATGACATCGTCCTGGTTTCTCCCGACTTCCAGGGAGTGTTCTTCAGTCAACGCTCCGCATTGATGTACGACTTCTGGCAACATTGGCCCCTTGAAATCGAGCCCTTGTGTTACACACCAGAGGAATTCGAGACCAAGAGGCAACAAATCGGCATCATTAGCGAAGCCGTCAGGGAAGGCGTGAGCCTGTGAGATCACCCACCTCGCGGGAAGAGCAGTCTGGAGACAGCCTTGGGAAAAGGAACAGGGAGGGAAGAACCGTGAACACCACGCACAGCACTTGTCCGATCTGCAAGCATAGCCAGGATGTTAAGAACGACCGAACTGGTCCGCATACGTACCACTGCCATTGTCCCGTCTGCGGAGAGTACGAGATACCTTTCACCGTATTCGTCAAATACGATCAGCGCACAGCACCCAACCACAAGCTTTCGGCTTGGGTTCGCGAGCGGAATGAGCGACAAGAACTCGTGAGATTCACAAACGAGCGAATGATTGACAGCATCCTGGCAGGCATTCCCGACTATAGGCCATTGCAGAAGCAGTTGAAGCTCCTCCAAGCTTTGGAGAGACGGTCCCATGCACCGGGGGATACCATCAAGTTGAATCTCAAGGAAGATTTCTCCCTGGCGTACGCGAGTAGTTTCGAGGAGTTCAAATTCTACCTCATAGCCCTCAAGGAACGCGGTTTGGCGAACTCGACGCTCGATGGACAGGCTGAGATCACCCCAGCCGGGTGGGACTATCTCGACGAGCATGCCTCCGATGTGGAAGAGAAGACCCAGGCATTCGTTGCCATGTCGTTTTCAGGCGAGATGAGGCCGATATGGGAAGGCGCAATCAAGCCGGCAATAGAGAAGGCTGGATATACTGCCTACCGTGTTGATGAAGAACTCCATAGCGACAACATCATCTTCAAGATCATGGCTGAGATCAAGAACTCGCGGTTCGTGGTCGCCGACGTCACGGAGCAGAAAAACGGCGTCTACTTCGAGGCCGGATACGCCCTTGGGTTGGGGTTGCCGGTCATATGGAGTGTCCACAAAGACGAGGCAGACAAGGTGCATTTTGACACCGCTCAATACAATCAAATACGCTGGGAGTCGACGGATCAGTTGAAAGAATCGCTGTACGACTTCATCTGCGCGATTATCGGGAAACGCAGCCGATCACAGGTATGAGATGGCTCATCCCAAGAACATTGGAGAACGATATGACGAATGAGACAGTAACCGCGCCGCAGGGATTCCTGGCGGCGGGTTTGGCTTCGGGTGTGAAGGTGTCGGGTAAGCCCGACCTGGGTCTGCTCGTGTGCCCAACCGGGGCGGTCGCGGCGGCCGTGTTTACGACGAACACAATCACCTCGGCGGCCGTGCAGGTCAGCCGGGAGCACCTGGCCAGCCGCAAGACCTGCGCCGTCGTGGTCAATTCGGGCAACGCCAACGCCTGCACCGGCAAACTGGGCCTGGCCAACGCACGCAGGATGTGCGCCCTGACCGCAAAACACCTGGGGGTCCAGCCGCAGGAAGTGCTCGTCGCTTCGACCGGGATCATCGGGCACCAGTTGCCCATGGAGAAGGTGACCGCCGGGATCGACCAGGCGGCCCCCCTGCTGTCGGGCTCGACCGAGGCCGGACTGGCCTTCGCACACGCCATCATGACGACCGACACCCGCTGCAAGCAGGCGTATCGGGAGGTCAAGCTCTCCCGGGCGGTCGCGAAGATCGCAGGCACCGTCAAAGGGGCCGGCATGATCGGGCCCAACATGGCGACTACCCTGCTGTTCATCACGACCGACGTCGCCATCAGCAAGGCGATGCTGAGCAAGGCCCTCACCCAGGCCATCGGCGGCTCGCTCAACCGTCTGACCGTGGACGGCCACCAGAGCACGAACGACACCGGGATTCTCCTGGCCTCCGGCTTGGCAGGGAACGCACGGATTACCGGACCTGGCGCGAGCTACCAGAAGTTTGCATCGGCCCTGACGGACCTGTGCACCGACCTGGTCCGCCAGATGGCGCTGGACGCGGAGGGGGCGACGCGGATGTTCCAGGTGGTGGTCCAAGGGGCCGCGAGTGCCGCGGAAGCGACGAAGGCCGCCCGGGCCGTCGCGGATTACCCGCTCTTCAAGTGCGCCGTCAACGGCGGCGACCCGAACTGGGGTCGGATCATCTGCGCAGTGGGCTCTTCCGGCGTGAAACTCAAGCCCGAGAAACTCTCGTGCAAGCTCGACGACCTGTACGTTTTCCGCAAAGGGGCGCCGACTGACTTCGACGCGAAGGAGGCATCGCGAATCATCTCCCAGCGTCAGTTCGTCATTACCGTCGATCTGGGCGTCGGCCGGGGCAGCGACTTCTATTACGGCTGCGACCTGAGCACCGAATACGTCCACATCAACGCGGATTACCACACGTAGCTGAGAGGTCGCTTTCGCAAGCGACCGGCACACTCGCCACCCAGCAGGTTGCCAGGGGTGAATTCCGCGCCGATTCGGTGGAAAACTGTTGAAAACCCGCTTTCTTCCTGTACACTGCTTGGATTCTGTACGGGTATCTGAGCCGAAATAGGTCTATTCGAAAGGAGCCTACAAGTGAATGCGTTGAAAAGGATTCTGGGAGTATCGGTGCCGGTTCTGGCCCTCAGCGCCGTGGCAAGTGCCGCGGAGACTGCCGGGACGATCGAGACCGCATCGACGTTGCAGACGCCATGGAGCTGGTGGATCTCGCCAATCGCCGCCTTTTGCGCGTTAGGGTTCGCGGTCTACTTCTACAAGAAGATGATGCAGGCTCCGGCGGGCACGGACCGGATGATCGAGATCGCCCAGTATGTTCGCGAAGGCGCGTACGCCTACCTGTTCCGTCAGTACAGCGTCGTGACCATCGTGTTCGTGGTTCTCCTGGTGATCTTCGGGGTGCTCGCCTTCAAAGGCGTCCAGAACCCCTTCGTGCCGATCGCCTTCCTGACCGGCGGCTTCTTCAGCGGCCTGTGCGGCTTCCTCGGCATGAAGACCGCGACCGCAGCCTCCTCCCGAACCGCCCAGGGCGCCAGCAAGAGCCTCAACAGCGGTTTGCAGGTCGCCTTCCGCTCCGGCGCCGTCATGGGCTTGGTCGTGGTGGGCTTCGGCCTGCTGGACATCTCGCTGTGGTACATCATCCTGAACTGGTTCGTCTACTCCGCGGATCACATGAGGGACGGCCTGACGCTGTTCGGCCTGCAACTCGTGCCGGCCGGCATGGATGAACACCATAAACTCGTGGAAATCACGACCACGATGATCACCTTCGGTATGGGCGCCTCGACACAGGCCCTCTTCGCCCGCGTCGGCGGCGGCATCTACACCAAGGCCGCGGACGTCGGCGCCGACCTCGTCGGCAAAGTCGAAGCCGGCATCCCCGAGGACGACCCCCGCAATCCCGCGACCATCGCGGACAACGTCGGCGACAATGTCGGCGACGTGGCCGGCATGGGCGCCGACCTCTACGAGAGCTACTGCGGCTCGATTCTCGCGACCGCGGCCCTCGGCGCCGCCCTGCCGCTGTCGGCGGTTCAGGCCAGCGGCATGAGTCCCATCAAGGCCGTTCTGGCCCCGATGCTCGTCGCGGGTCTGGGCATCTTCCTCTCGATCGTTGGCATGTTCATGGTCCGCTGCAAGGAAGACGCCAGCCAGAAAAACCTGCTCCGCGCCCTGCTGTTCGGAACGCTCGGCAGCTCCGTGCTGATCCTGGTCGTCATCGCGATCCTGGCCATGACCGACTGGATCAGTTGGGGCATCTTCGGCTCGGTCGTCTCGGGCCTGGTCGCCGGCGTGCTGATCGGACAATTCACCGAGTACTACACCTCGGATGAATACAAGCCAACCAAGGGCATCGCAAATCAAGCGAGAATGGGTCCGGCGACGGCCATCATCGATGGTTTCGCCAACGGCATGTACTCTTCCGGTCTGCCGGTCGTCACCATCGTAATCGGCATTCTGGCCGCCTACGGCTTCGCCGGCGGCTTCTCCAACGTCGCCATGGGCCTCTACGGCATCGGCTTCGCCGCGGTCGGCATGCTCTCGACGCTGGGCATCACCCTGGCGACCGACGCCTACGGCCCGATCGCCGACAACGCCGGCGGAAACGCTGAGATGGCAGGATTGGGCGAGGAAGTCCGAAAGAGGACCGATGCCCTGGACGCCCTGGGCAACACGACAGCCGCCACGGGCAAGGGCTTCGCCATCGGCTCGGCCGCGCTGACCGCGATGGCCCTGCTGGCCGCCTATATCGAAGAGGTCCGGATCTGGATCGGGCGTCTCGCCCAGGAGAGCGCCGACGGCATTTACCACGTGGGCCAGGTTGCCTTCGCAGCTACCGACGGGATTGCCGGCGCGATCAACGCCAAGACCGCTACGATGGCCGATTTCGTCAACGCCTACGATCTGACGATCATGAATCCGAAGCTGATCGGCGGCCTGTTCCTTGGCGGCATGATGGCGTTCGTCTTCTGCGCCATGACCATGAAAGCCGTTGGACGAGCTGCGGGCGCGATGGTCGAGGAAGTGCGTCGGCAGTTCAAGAGCATCCCGGGCATCATGGAAGGCAAAGGCAAGCCGGACTACGCACGCTGCGTCTCGATTTCCACGAAGGGCGCTCAGAGAGAGATGATTCTGCCCTCCCTGCTGGCGATTATCGTGCCGGTACTGGTCGGTCTGCTGATGGGCGTCTCGGGCGTCATGGGCCTGCTGGCCGGCGGTCTGAGCACCGGCTTCGTCCTGGCCATCACGCTCAACAACGCCGGCGGCGCGTGGGACAACGCCAAGAAGTACATCGAGAAGGGCGCCCACGGCGGCAAGAAGCTGCCCGACGGCACCAAGAACCCGGTGCACCAGGCCGCGGTCATCGGCGACACGGTCGGCGATCCGTTCAAGGACACCTCCGGGCCCAGCCTGAACATCCTCATCAAGCTGATGACGATGGTCAGCGTGGTCTTCTCCGGCGTGATCGTGAAGTTCGCGCCGCAGGTCAGCGCCTGGCTCCATCTCGGCAACCAGTGACCAAGACTCCGGCAGGCGACCGTTGACGCTGCCCGCCGGTGACTGTAGTCTAGTAAGGGTGGTCCGCGTTGGGCCACCCTTCTCTTTTAGGGTGAACCTCTGGAATAAGGTGAGAAACGATTGGCGAGAAGAAAACCGAATAAGCAGGCGAAGGAATTCGCCCTCGCGGCGGCCAAGATCGCCCAGGAACGGCACTGCAGCGACATCGTGGTACTGGACCTCAGGGGCCTGTCGCCCGCGACCGACTACTTTGTGATTGCCACCGGCACCAGCGAGCGACAGATGCGTACCGTCGCGGACGAGGTCTCCCAAGCGGGACGAGAACGCGGGATCAGCCGGTTCGGCCGGGCAGGCTATGAACAGGGTCGATGGATCCTCGTCGATTTCGTCGACGTCGTCGTCCATCTTTTCGACGCCAAGTACCGCGACTTCTACGACCTCGACCACCTCTGGGGAGACGCGGAAAGAGTAGACTATGAGTAGCCACAGAGGACACAGAGAGCACAGAGAAGAGAATGGAAATGGGAGATGATGTAGGCGGTTTGCATGGCCGACGAGTTGACTGAGCGAATCATTGGAGCGGCGATGGAAGTCCACAAGGCGCTTGGACCTGGGCTTTTGGAGTCGATCTATGAGGAGGCTCTGTGCTACGAGTTCCAGTTGCAGAACATCGCGTACGAGCGTCAGGTGCCAGCCGACATCGTCTACAAGGACCGCGTCATCAAAGGCCAACGACTTGACTTGGTGGTCGAGAAACAGGTCGTTGTCGAAATCAAGTCCATCCGGCAGACGCCCGGCGTCGTGATTTCGCAGACCATCTCCTATCTGAAGGCCACAAATCTGAAACGCGGACTAATCATCAACTTCGGAGAGAGACGTTTGATCGATGGCGTTAAGCGCGTCTCCGTGTAACCGGTTTTTGGGCCACAGAGGACACAGAGAACTGAATGAGAACTGAGCAGCACCACTTCCCATCTCCTCTCTGTGATCTCTGTGCCCTCTGTGGCAAGAAATCCTCCTTTGGGTGATTGACAGCATGAAATCCACCGTAGACATCCTTGAGGAGCGAGTCTCCGCGGCGATGGCGAAGGCGACCGGGCAGGCCGGCTGCGCCGCGGTCCTCCGACCGGCGACCGATCCGCGGTTCGGCGACTACCAGGCCAACGGCGTGATGGCGCTGGCCAAGCAGATCAAGACCAATCCCCGCAAGCTCGCGGAGACCGTGGTCGCACAGCTCGACGTGAGCGACCTGTGCGAACCGCCGGAAGTGGCTGGGCCGGGCTTCATCAACCTGCGCCTCAAGCCCGGATACCTCGCCGGGGAGCTGATTCGCATCGCGAAAGAAGACGGCGAGCGACTCGGTATCCGAGCGGCAGCCTCGCCCCAAACCGTAGTCGTCGACTTCTCCAGTCCCAACATCGCGAAGGAAATGCACGTCGGCCACCTCCGCAGCACGATCATCGGCGACTGCCTCTGCCGGCTGCTGGAGTTCGAAGGCCACCGTGTCATCCGCCAGAACCACATCGGCGACTGGGGCACTCAATTCGGCCGGGTCAT
Source organism: Sedimentisphaerales bacterium (assembly GCA_035342095.1). GTDB lineage: Bacteria > Planctomycetota > Phycisphaerae > Sedimentisphaerales > Anaerobacaceae > PLanc-01. The sequence continues at coordinate 18,542 of DAOQWL010000051.1, forward strand.
TCTCGGCCTGTGGCACATGTGCATGGCCGAGAAGCACGGCGACCCTCACTACTACCGAACGGAATTCGACGAGCTTCGACGTCTCGCGAAGTCCCACGAGGATTTGAAGGGACTCTGCCAGCGCATCCGCGACCGACATGAACAGGACTGGGGCAGCGACCCCACCGGCGAGCGGAGTTTCGTCCCCTTCCTGGAAGGCTTGGGTAGTCGCGATGTCGAAAGGCTGTGGGAGCAGTTCCTGTGCGTCTACCAGTATGTCAATGCCCTGGAAGAAGCCGTGACAGGATCGGGCCTGACGATCCGCACGATCAATCGCAACCAGGAGGAGAACATCCCCTACGAATCGCTGTCCAGGCGGATCACCGTCATGTTGCAGCGTCAAGACCGCCAGGAGCTTGACGCTTGGCAGTTCATCCGAAAGCTCACTCTCGAGCACTGCGGCGGTATCTACGAGAAGCTAAGCGTCGGTTTGACGATGGCCGACGTTCGCGGCGAGAGTTTCTACAAGGACAAGCTGCCCGCGGTCGTCAGCGATCTGCAGAAGTCCGGACTGGCCGTGACCTCGGACGGCGCGGTCTGCGTGTTCCCGCCGGGGTTCCAGACCAAGGAAGGCGAGCCGCTGCCCTTCATCATCCAGAAGTCCGACGGCGCGTTCCTTTATGCGACGACCGATCTGGCGGCGCTGCGATACCGAATCAACGTGCTCAAGGCCGACCGGATCGTCTACGTGACCGACGCCCGCCAGATCCAGCATTTCCAGATGCTCTTCAAGGTGGCCGAAATGGCCGGGTGGGACCAGCGGGACGGCAGGAAGATCGATCTCGTCCACGTCACGTTCGGCAGCGTCCTGGGCGAGGACGGCAAGCCGCTCAAGACCCGTTCCGGCGAAAACGTCAAGCTCAAGGAGCTGCTCGACGAGGCCGTCGAGCGAGCCAAGGGCGTCGTCGAAGAGAAGAACCCCGAGCTATCCGCCAAGGCCAAATCGCAGATCGCACAGGCGGTCGGGATCGGCGCCGTCAAGTACGCGGACTATTCCAACAGCCGGACCAGCGACTACGTCTTCAGCTTCGACAAAATGCTCGCGATGGAGGGCAACACCGCCCCCTACATGCAGTACGCCTATGCTCGCGTCCGGTCCATTGAGCGAAAGGCCCAGACCAAGGGGGTGGACGTCGCGAGCGAGTTGGCGAGCGTCAAAACCCTGAATCTGAGCGAGCCGAGCGAGCTGGATCTGGCCAAACACCTCGTCCGGTACACGGAGGCGGTCGAGTCCGCCATCGCCGACTACCGGCCGAACTACCTGACCGCCTATCTCTACGAGCTGGCCCAGCGGTTCAGTGCGTTCTATACGAACTGCCCGGTCCTCGACGCCCCGCGCGCCAGTCGGCCCACGCGGCTGCTCCTGTGCGGCCAGACGGCTCGCACCATCGGGCACGGCCTGAACCAGTTGCTCGGCATCGCGGTTGTCGAACAAATGTAAAGGAAGCGACCATGAAGATCGTCCAACAAGAATTCAGCGTTCGCACCCAGAGCCGCACGGAGATGGTCGATGTCACGAGCCGGGTCCAGGCGGCCGTCCGGGATGCAGGCATCCGCAACGGCGACGTCATCGTCTTCTGTCCCCACACCACCGCGGCCATCACGATCAACGAGAACGCCGATCCCGCAGTGGTCCACGACCTGCTCCTGCTCTTCGACGAGGTCTTCCCCCGGTCGCATCCGGGCTACCGTCACGACGAGGGCAACTCGGACGCCCACTGCAAGAGTTCGCTCGTCGGGTGCAGCGAGCAGGTCCTCGTCAAGGACGGGTCCCTGACTCTGGGGACGTGGCAGGGAATCTACTTCTGCGAGTTCGATGGCCCGCGGAGCCGAACGGTGATCGTCCAGGTCCGCGGCGAGTGAGCCCCGGCGGCGGTCATGTCACGACCCAGGCCGGGGACATCGGAGCGAGGTCTTCGCATCCTCTGCGGGCGTTCCACCGTCCGGTCGTGCACTGTCCCCTCTCCGCATCCTCTGTGCCTCCGTGGCGAGTCCCGGCGCGCCATGCGGAGCAGCGCAAAAAAAATGGCGAGGTGGTGGGACCGGCTGGGGGGGAGACCGGTGAACCACGCTGCCTCGCCGAGGTTTATTATGCCGCTTGAAGCAATACGGGAAATCAATACCGGAATTCAAAAGAGCAATGAAACGATTGGTCGCTGCCTGCCCAACAACATGAAAGAGAACATCCGTCAGGGTGAATCTCCCACCCCATTCCACTCCATTGGTCTGTGAATTATACCCCAAGCGTCGGGAGAATGCAAGACAAAAACGGGGTCTCTCCTGTTTTTTTTGACATGGTCCAAGATCGCGACTCCCTGATAAGTCCATTGCGAGCAAGCCTTTGCAGCGAACCCCGCCGCGGAGGGCCATCAAGTGACATTTTTCACGGCTGTGTCAGCGGCGCCTGGGCCGGCCCGCAGTCATCGGCCTGCCCCCGAGGCAACGGGTGCGACCTCGCGCGGGCGCCGGATTCGCCGGGATTCGGCACGCCGCGAGCAATAACCCCTTGTGCGAAACGCCAGAGTCCCATACACTGAGGGCGCAGACTGAGCGTCCGGTCGCAAAACGGATTGATGCACTACGTTCGCTCACAGCTTGGACATGACGAATATAGCACAGAGAATCGAACGCGTTGAAGGGACCATCGCGGAAGCCTGTGCCCGCGCCGGGCGGGAGCGGGAGGATGTCCGCCTGGTCGTCGTCACCAAATCGGCCGAGATGGAGCAGATCCAGGAGGTCATCCGCCTCGGACACAACCACCTCGGGGAGAACCGCGTACAGCAGTTGAAGAAGGTCGCCTCCCAGACCGCGGAGTTCATTCAGCAATCCGCCGGCGACCCGACCCTCCCGAAGGAGGTTCACTGGCACATGATCGGCCACCTCCAGCGCAACAAGGTGCGTCCGATCCTGTCGGCCATCTCGCTGATCCATTCGGTGGACACCCTGCGTCTGGCGGAGGAGATCAACAGCTCGGCAGCGCGGATGGGCCTGTGCCCGCGAGTACTCTTGCAGGTGAACACGTCCAACGAGCCGCAGAAGTACGGCGTGCCGGTCGGCGCGGCCACCCACCTGGCCGAGCAGATCGAGACGCTCCCCCATCTCAAGCTGATCGGCCTGATGACCATGGCCCCCCTGACCCGCAACAAGGACGTCATCCGGGCCTGTTTCCAGCGAGCCCGCGACCTGCACTGCGAGATGCGAGGCGAGAAGATCGTCGGCGATCAGTTCACCGAGCTGAGCATGGGCATGAGTTCGGACTACGAGCTCGCCATTGAGGAAGGGGCGACGATCCTCCGCATCGGCTCGGCCATCTTCGCCGGGTAGAAAAACCCTCAAAGTGACTCGCGGTTTGAGACGACATAAAGGGTGCCAAACCGCGTGCAGGGACGTGCGCCGCACCTCCCCGACGCCAGAGAACAGAAGGCGATCATTATGGGGCTCAGAAAAACCGCCGACGACATGACCACGCCGGAAGACTTCATCGATGTGGTCTATCTGTCCGATAAACCGCAGATGCCGCCCGAGATCCGACGGCTGTTTCGCCAGAAGAAGCTGACCTGCCAGTTCCTGCCTCTCGATCAGTACAGCCAGATTCGCGCCCGAACCGACCGGATCGGGACCGTTCTCGTCGATGCCGAAGGGATCGACATCTCCCGGGATCAGCAGCTCGGACGCGTCCTCGAAGCCCTCGAACGGGACAACATCGGGATCGTCCTGCTGACCCAGCGGATCAAACGCCCCGTTCGGAGCTTCTCGCTCGTATCCTCCGAGACCAGCTTCTCCATGGCCAACAGCGTCGATTCCATCTCCCTGGACGATCTGTGGGCGAGCATCAACGTGAATCTGGCCCACCGCAAGCGCCAGCACTCCGGGATCACGACCAAGGCCCCCGGCCCGACCAGCCTGTCCGAAAGGCTCTGGGACAAGAAACCCGCGGACCCGGCCGAGGCACACGGGTCGTTCGTAGACAGCGTGAAGGAGCAGCTCCGCCTGGCGGGCCTGCTCCAGCGGGATTTCCTGCCCGCCCAGTTGCCCAACAGCGACGACCTCCAGTGGGCGGTCACCTTCCTGCCGGCCGAGTGGGTGTCCGGCGACATCTACGACGTCGCCCGGATCGACGAGCAGCACATCGGGTTCTACGTCGCCGACGCGGTCGGGCACTCGATGCCCGCCGCCCTGCTGACCATGTTCATCAAGCAGGCGCTGGTCATGCGTCAGACCACGGAGAAGAATTATCGGATCTTCTCGCCCGCGGAGGTGATCAAGAACCTCAACACGAAGATGGCCGGTCAGAAGCTCTCCGGCTACCAGTTCGCCACCTGCTGCTACTGCCTGCTCAACGTCAAGACGCGACAGCTCACCTTCGCCCGCGCGGGCCATCCCTATCCGATCCTGCTGCGAAAGGGCGAGCCGCCAAGACAGCTCGAAGCTCGCGGGTCGCTGCTCGGCATCTTCGAGAGCGCCGAGTTCCTCCAGGAGAGCGTCCAGTTGCAGTCGGGCGACAGGCTGCTGCTGTACTCCGACGGCGCCGAACTGCTCGTCGGGCGTCTGCACGACAAGGCAGGCTTCCAGTTCGCCGAGGAGTTCCTGGCGATGAAGGACTGCCCGATCGCTGAGATCGTGGATCGCCTGACGGAGCAGGCCCGCAGCCGGGACATCGACCCTGCGGAAGTGGACGACCTGACCCTCGTCGGCCTCGAAATCCACTGACCGGAACTCCGCAGGCGTGCCTTCAGGCCGCACGACGCATCGATCGGCGCCTCTTTCAGCTTCGTGCAGCACTCAGAACGCCCCACTTTCCCCTTGGATCTCCGCCCCCGATCGGGTCGAGGGCAGGCTTTTCGCGGAATGACACGTCCAACTTCCGACTCCTCCCGAGATTGGGTTCGTTTCGCACGATGGATCGTGAAGCGTTTCGGCCGCGGACCCCGCCGGCGTATTCGCCGCAACGCCGTAAGGCGTTATCGTAGCACGGGCATCTTGCCCGCGAGTAGCATGGGCGTCCCGCCCATGATTCTGACCCACGTGCAGAGTCTCCGTGCCGCCGGCGACGCCGACAGGCGGTTCTGAACTCCCCAACATGGTCTTCCGCGTCTGGACACCCGGCGCCCCGTCTGCGCCAAACGAACCCAATTCCACCCCAGCCACGGCCTCCTGACCCGCCGGGAGGCGGTCCTCCGAACGCGGGACTTCCTCCAACGCGGCCGCCGCCGTGCGCGCCTCCCGCTCCCTCCGCAGTTCCGCCATCGTGCGGTACAGGCTGCTCTCGATCCGTCGTTCATACATCAGCAGCCGGTCCAGGACCCGCGCCTCCGCGAAGTCCTCGACGACCAGCTTGCCCAAGGAAGCGTTCTCGTCCACCACGCCGGCAATGCCCCGGTCCCAGTCGCTTCCTTTGATCTGCTTCCACTCTTCGAGCCGGGCTTCCAGCAGCGGTTCCGGCTCCCCATCGTCCAGCGCCGCGAAGGCCGCGTTCTGAAGCCGCTCGGCCCTTTGCAGCCGCCAGGAAAGCCCGACGACCCGCTCGGCCAGCATCGCCTCCACCGCTCCGCCCGGCGCCAGCTCCTGGAGCATCCCCTCCCGGTAGGCCTCGAATTCCGCCGGGTCTTCCCCCTGGATGACCGCCTCTCGCGCCAAGAGGCCGTGCTTGAGAGCATTCCGAGAGGCCCTCTCCTTTCCTTCCGCCGTCCGCGGACCCGTGGACTTCTGCGCATTCGAACGATTCGCCTGAACCTGTGCCATCGTCGCCATGACAATCCCTCCAAACCTTGCGATTTACTATTTACGATTTAGCGCCCCATGGGGCGACACGCATCGCCAGTGTACCATACGCACGATCATGGTTCAACCACAATTTAACGAACTATGTACATATTTCTGTGCCCTAAACCCTCGTCCCGCCGGGACTAACGAAACGCCCCGAAAGAATCTTCACCACAGAGGCACAGAGGTCACGGAGAAGGCTGTTTGTAGTGTGCCCGTAAGGGCATATCTTTGGGTGACGGGGCACGAGTCACGGATCAGGGATCACGATGCAGGAACCGCGGGTGATCGCTGATAAACGCTGCTCCCGACCGTGTCATTCCCGCGAAAAGCCTGCCCGGGCGCATTAACACCCGAAGCGCAACACGCCGGAAACGGCGGTTTCGGGGCTGTAGGCCTGCACCCTCCCGTCAAAACGCCCTGGGGACGCTGTCCCCAGGCCCGTGGGATCTACCGCTTTGGGCCAGCGGTAGGGTGGGCTGTGCCCACCGCAGTGGTCACGCGAATGCGCAAACAGCAAGATACCCCCGCGCATTCCGAGATTGGGTCGCGACATTCCTCCCAGTGAAGCGGATGAATGGACTCGCCACTACCGCAATCTGTGTTCTGACCGCTGGCCCCCTCTCCGGAAAACGGTAGTTGTCCCCAGTATCCCCGCGTTTACGCGGTCTTCTCGAGCCGCCTGAAGGCGGGACTCCGAACAAGTCAGAATCCCAAACCGATCCTCCGGCAGGCGACAGCGTTTCGGTCATTTGAGCTTCGTGCTTTGGATTTGTCTCGGATTTCGGTATTCGAATTTCGGATTTCCGCGCTTCGCGGCTTCGGATTTCCGCTGGCTCGTCACGCCGGGGCGGCGGCGATGTCCTCGAAGCACGCGGGGGCGTGCTGCTTGAGGATCGCGAGCATCTTCGTGCAGGCTTTGCGGATCTCCCATTGGGCTTTGGCGGACAGGCGGAGCTTGAAGATATGGCGCCACTCGCGAAAGTCCGCGGAGACCACGATCTCGCTGACGCAGGCGTTGGGCAGCACGAACCGAGCGTCCTCCTTTTTGAGGCCACGATCCCGCCACTTGCGGTACATCTGCTGGATCGTCTTCATGTCCTGGTGAAAGTCCTCGACGTACTCGGCGGGCAGTGTCTCGGGTAGGACATAGGCGAACTGGTCCTCGTTGACGTATCGCTGCGACTGCTGCGAGACCGCCATGAGACGATGGCGGACGAGCTGGTGCGTCATGGCGCGCGAGCAGTTGCGGATGCGGAAGGTCGCATAGGCATGCTCGAGGGGCGACTCGTGCCCCACCTTGATCAGACGCCGAATGAAGGCCGCTGCGGAATCCTCCTCGATGCGGTCGAAGCTCAGATAGCAGGTCCGCCCCGCTTGCTCGATCACCTTCTCCGGATCGGGCGTAATCGCAACCAGCTCCACTTCCAGTTGAATCTCAGACACATCCTGCTCCATGAGTGAACGCGTGGGTCAAGGACCCACCCTACGACTCCTCGTCCGATCACGATCCGATGACGCCGGCTTCCGCTTTGCCCAGGACCGCCAGCGCGGTCGCGACGTTGCCGAACGGGGCGCTGACCGCGAAGCCTGCGACGTGCGGACGGATCTGCTCGACCAGCTCCTGCGCGATCTCGATTCCCAGAATACGCCCCTGCTCTTTCGTCGTCGCCTGGCTCATGCGATCCAGCAGGCGCGGAGGGACGACGACGCCGGGGACCTCGTTGGCCATGAACTCCGCGTTCTTGAAGCTCGTGAACGGCCAGATCCCCGCGATGATCGGGATCCGGGAATCCCGCGTCGCGTCGAGGAACCGCCTGAGGCAGTCCACGTCGAAGACCGGCTGCGTGATCGCGTACTCCGCGCCGGCGAGGACTTTCTGTTTGAAGCGGTCGATCTCCCGCTGGGGGTCAGCGGCGACCGGATTGGCGCCGACGCCGATGACCAGCGAGGTCGGCGGATCGATCCCGTTGCCACCGATATCGACGCCGCGATTGAGGTTGCGAGCGACGGCGGTCAAGGCGACGGAATCCATGTCGAAGACGCCCGTGGCGCTAGGGTACTCGCCCAGTTTCGGCGGGTCGCCCGTGACGATCAGCAGGTTGTGCACGCCGATCGCGGAGGCGCCGAGCAGGTCCGACTGCATGCCGATCAGGTTGCGGTCCCGACAGCAGAAGTGCAGGATGGCCTCGATGCCGGCGTCCTGCTGAATCCTCACCGCGGTGACTAAGGGCGACAGGCGAGAACTCGCCCGGGGTCCATCTGGGATATTGATCGCATCGACTCCCGCTTCGGCGCACCGGCGGGCCTTGTCCAGGATAGCCGTCACATCGACGCCGCGGGGCGGCGTGATCTCGATCGTCGTAACCGCCTCGCCCGCCGCCAGTTTGGCGCCAAATCCCGATCTGGCCGCCAGGGGCATCGGCTCCTTGAGAGCGGGCCCGGCCGTCACGCGGGGTCCCGACCCGGCCGAGACCACGACGCTGGTTGCTGCCCTGCTGATCGAGCGGACCGCACGCACAATCTCGCGGACGTGGTCGGGCGTCGTGCCGCAGCAGCCGCCGATAATCCGGGCGCCCTTCTCGTAGAACCGCTTGGCGTACTCGGCCATGTACTCGGGGGTACACATGTAGAGCTGGCGTCCCTCGATGCGTCGCGGCATCCCGGCGTTCGGCTGCACGACGATCGGCTTGTGCGTCACATGCCGGATCAGTTCCAGGCTGGCCAACATGCCGGAAGGGCCGACCGAGCAGTTCAGGCCCACCGCGGTGACCGCCTCCTGCCTGTCGATCTTTGCGATGGCCTCGTCGATCCGCTCCCCGTAAATCGTCTCGCTGTTCTCGTTGACCGTCATCTGCGCCAGGATCGGGAATTCTCCCAGCCCGGCGACCGCCCGAATCGCAGTCAGAAGCTCCTCGGTATTCGAGAAGGTCTCGAGGATCAACAGGTCCGCCCCCCCTTCCACGAGGGCCCTGCCCTGCTCCTGGAACGCCTGCTCGGCCGTCTCGGGGGTGATGGGCCCATGCTCCGTCAGTTCGCAGCCCAGCGGCCCGATCGCCCCGGCCACCAGGGTGTCGCCCCTGGCGGCCTCCCTGGCGATGCGGACCCCAGAGCGGTTGATCGCTCCGACTTCGCCTGCCAGGCCGAACTTGGACAGCTTCAGGCGGTTGGCTCCGAAGGTGTTGGTTTCGATGAAATCGGCGCCGGCCTCGACGTAGCTCTCGTGGACGCCCCGGACGAGCTTCGCGTCCGTCAGATTCAGCTCGTCGAAACACCGATTGAGGAAGACGCCGTGCTGATACAGCATCGTTCCCATCGCCCCGTCGCCGACGAGGACCCGCTGGGCAACTCGTTCTTCAAACGCAGATCGTTCCACGCACTCTATCCCTTAGCAAGGTATCCGTACCGAAACACCCGAAAAATAGCGGCAGTCAGACCCCGATGCAAACAATTTCGGCTCGGTGGGACCCTGTGTTCCGCCCTTGGGGCTCGACGGAGCGGGGCTTCTCACGGGAATCCTATCGGACCAGGGGGACCCAACACCGCGGGTCGGCACAATCGCTGCAACCGATTCCCCTGTTTTATCAGACGAGGCCCGGCCCAAGATCCCGCCCTTCCCGGCCGGCGCCGAGACGTCGGCAAGGGCCGGTCCCCATGCCGATCGCAGGCGGGTTTCGCCTTCATTTAATGCGGCCTAAGTATTGACTCGATAAAGGTTAATATGGTATACTTAGGCAATACTGGCAAGAGTCCGAGTCTTGTTGTATGCCCCGGCGGCGGCATCGTTAGACTTGTCTCGGAGCTTGTCCCTCTCGCTGTCCAGCCACTGGATGAAGTGTGTCACAGCGGTGTGGGGTGGACTCGGGGGCGAGTATTCGGGTGTTTAAGGAGCGGTGTGATGAAGAAGGTTTGCGTAGTCCTGTTACTCGTGTCCGGCGTGCTGTTTACAGGGTGCCAAGGCCCGGACAATCTGCAAAGTCTCGGCGAAGCCAAGCCCGCGACGCCGGCCAGCGGACGCGCCCAGTTCTGGGACAGCAACCTCCGACCCACTCCCACGGTGGTGTCGCAGCCGCGAGCCAAGCAACCGCCGCTGCGACCGGCAGTACAGGAGCAGACGGTGGAGGCAAGCCAGGTCGCGACGGCGCCGATTGAGGCGACCGGCGCCGCACCCGCCGCGATGCAGCCGCAGGTCATGACGGCCTCCGTCGATCGGGTCGGGCCGAGCTTCTCGGGCCCCCTCGTCTCGACGTACGGCCAGAGGGTCCCGGTCGGACGGGACCTCGTGTCGGTCGACGAGCCGGCAGGCAGCAGCCTGTCCATCACCTATCCCCGACCGGACTACGGCATCATCCAGATCGACAAGACCCTGCCGCAGGAGGTCCGACTGAACACGCCGTTCGCCTACAAGATCCAGGTCACCAACCTCACCGAGATGATGCTCACCAAGATCACGATCACCGAGACCATCTCGAAGGACTTCGAATTCAAAGGAGCTGAGCCGATCGCCCGGGTGGACAGAAACAGTCTCGTGTGGGAAATCGACTCGCTGGGCCCGCGGGCCAGCAAGAGCATCAAGATCTCCGGCACCGCCACCGTGGCCAGGCCGCTGGAGCACAGCACGGCCATCACGCACACCGTGGAAGGCAGCGGCGTCATGAAGGTGGTCGAGCCCACGCTGGAACTGGCGAAGAATGCGCCGGCCGAGGCGCTGCTGTGCGAGCCGATCGAGGTCGAGTTCGTGGTCACCAACACCGGCACCGGCGCCGCCCAGAACGTTCAGATCGTCGATACGCTGCCTGCGGGCTTGCAGACGACGGACGGCAAGGGCAAAGTCACGCTGGACGCCGGGACGCTGGCCGCAGGGGAATCCAGGCGGTTCTCGATCAAGCTCCGGGCGACGAAGACCGGCACCTACGTCAACAAGGCGGTGGCCACGTCGGCGTCCGGCCTGAAGGCCGAGTCCGAGCCCACGCTGACCAACGTCCGCCAGCCGGTCCTGACCCTCGTCAAGGCCGGTCCGAAGCGTCAGTACCTGGGCCGCGCGATGAGCTACGAGCTGACGGTCACGAACAAGGGCGATGGTCCCGCGCAGAACACGATGATCGAGGACATCATCCCGCCGGGCGTGACGGCCATCGAGGCGACCGCAGGCGCTCAGTTCTCCGGATCGAAGCTGATCTGGGAGATCGGCACGCTCGCGCCGAACGCCTCCAAGACCGTGCAGGTCTCGTACACCCCGACGCGGGAAGGAGAACTGATGGCCACCGCGACGGCGACGGCCTACTGTGCCGAGCCCGTCACGGATTCGAGCAGAACGATCATCACGGGAATTGCCGCCAGCCGGCTTGAGGTCATCGACCAGCTCGACCCGGTGGAGGTCAACACGAACAACACGTATATCATCACGGTGACGAACGAGGGAACCGCGGCCGACACGAACGTGCGAATCACCGTCGTGCTGGACGACAAGCTCCAGTACGTCACGTCCGCAGGCGCGACCGCCGGCTCGGTCATGGGCAAGACGGTCACCTTCACGCCGCTGCGCGGCCTGGAGCCCAAGAACAAGGCCACGTGGCGCGTCGTTGTCCGCGGCGCCGTCGCGGGCGATGCCCGGTTCAAGGTCACGATGCACACCGACCAGCTCGCGCTGCCGGAGGAGCAGACCATCGCCACGCGGATCTACCGACAGATGGGCAATGGGGATTGATGGAGAGAACTCACGCCGCGGCCCACCGGCCGCGGCGTTTTCATGCGCACCCGCCGGCCTGCCCGCTTGTAGCGCGTCCGTAAGGGCATGTCTTCTGGGCACAGGTCACGCGAAGACAACGCCTCGCGGCGTCACTACGAACGGACTGCCTGCGCGCCGGACAAATCCAGATCGGAGGGGCTCCGACGTCCGAGAAATCGCCCCCTCCGCCGGGGCATGGGCGTATTCGCGCGTGGCGCAGGGGTTCGCACAGGCCGCGGGTTGTCATTCCCGCGCAAGGCCTGCCCTCGACCCGATCGGGGGCGGGCATCCACTTCCTGGGACACGTCGCGTGCCACGGTTTCTGGATTCCTGCTTGGCGCAGGAATGACAGAGTCGGGGCAACGTTTCGTCATCCTTTGAAAGGTGGCAACCACGGTCATGCCCCTCTACGGCGGAACGAACAATTCTGTTGCAATGCCTGTTCCCATGGCTATACTGTCAACCTGACCCGAGAGTCACCTGAACCTTGTTGGTGCACGAGGTGCACCAACCTTGAGCAACCCGTCCGGATCTCCGGAAAGGATGCGACGATGGCAGAGAAAGACGCCGATGTCCAAAAGATCAAAGAGTTGATCGAGATCATGAAGGCCAATGATCTCGTGGAGATCGATATTCAGCACGGTGAAGACCGTGTTACGCTGCGGCGTGCCGAGCCGCAGCAGGCAACCATCCATCCGATCATGACCTCGCTGCCGGGAGCCGGGGGTCCGATCCTCCTGCCGCAAGGCCCGGCGCCGACGGCGGAGCAGCTTCCCACCGGGGCCGCCAAACGGACGGACCTGCTGGAGATCAAGTCCCCCATCGTCGGGACATTCTACGAGGCTCCCAGCCCGGACTCCGAGCCCTACGTCGAGTCCGGCGCGCATGTGGACCCGCAAACCGTGGTCTGCATCATTGAAGCCATGAAGGTGATGAACGAGATCAAGGCCGAAGTCAGCGGCACGATCGTCGAGCGGGCCGTCAAGAACGGCCAGGCGATCGAATACGGCCAGGTGCTCTTCCGAGTCAGGCCCGACTGAACCGCTTGTGCGCAGTCCTGCGGCGGGCGGGCCCGAGGCGCGTCCCCCAGGCCGTACCACGGGCAGGAGTCCACGTATGGTATCGAGAATCCTGGTCGCCAACCGCGGCGAGATCGCCCTGCGAGTCATTCGTGCCTGTCGGGAGATGGGCATCGCCGCCGTGGCCGTCTACTCCGAGGCCGATAAGAATGCCCCCTATCTTCAATTGGCGGATGAATCGATCTGCATCGGGCCGGCCGACTGCAACCAGAGCTATCTGAACATCCCGCGGATCATCAGCGCCGCCGAGATCACCAATGTTGACGCGATCCACCCCGGCTACGGGTTCCTGGCGGAGAACATCAACTTCGCCCAGATCTGCAACGACTGCGGCATCGGGTTTATCGGACCGCCGGTCGAGGCGATGCGTCTGCTCGGGGACAAGGTCGAGGCTCGCAAGCTCGCCAAGAAGGCGAAGGTTCCCATCGTCCCAGGCTCCGAGGGCGTCGTCCCGAACGAGGCCGAGGCGATGAAGACCGCCAACCAGATCGGATACCCGGTCATCATCAAAGCGGTCGCCGGCGGCGGCGGTCGCGGCATGCGCGTCGTACACAACGACATCAGCCTGCGAGCCGCGTTCAACGCCGCACGCACGGAGGCGGAGGCCGCCTTCGGCGAAGGCGCCCTGTACATCGAGAAGTTCATCGTCGAACCGCGGCACGTCGAGGTCCAGGTCATGGCCGACCAGGAGGGCAACGCCGTCCACTTCTTCGAGCGGGACTGCTCCATCCAGCGGCGCCACCAGAAGATGATCGAGGAGTCGCCCTGCCCGGTGCTCGAAGACCGGGATCGCCAGCGTCTGGCGGATTCCGCCATCCGCCTGATCAAAGAGGCGAAGTACGTCAACGCCGCGACGGTCGAGTTCCTCCTGGACAAGGACAACAAGTTCTACTTCATCGAGGTCAACACCCGCATCCAGGTGGAGCACCCGGTGACCGAGATGGTCACCGGACAGGATCTGATCAAATGGCAGATCCGAATCGCCAGCGGCCAGCCGATCAAGCTGCGTCAGAAGAGCATCAAGCACCAGGGGGTGGCGATCGAGTGCCGCATCAACGCGGAAGATCCGTCGAACAACTTCTCGCCGTGCCCGGGCACGATCACGCAGTTCGTCGCCCCCGGCGGCTACGGGGTCCGCGTGGATACGCACACCCATCAGGGCTGGACGGTCACGCCGAACTACGATTCGCTGATCGCCAAGCTGATCGTCCACCAGAAGACGCGGGCGGAAGCCATCGCCACGATGCGCCGGGCTCTGCAGGAGTTCATCATCCGTCCGATCAAGACGACGATCCCCGCCTGCCTGGAGATCCTCTCGCACAACCTGTTCGTCAAGGGCAAGGTCGATACGGGCTTCGTCGAGCGGAACCTCTGAGCCGGCCGAGAAGGCATGGATGTCGGTTGCGGAGTCGCTCCAACACCGCCGGAGAGGAGCTACTTCTCCAGTGCAACTTGGTCCTCGTAGGTTTCCCGTCGGCGGATCACGCGGAAGCGGTCGCCTTCGACGAGAACCTCGGGGGCCCTGCCGCGAGCATTGTAGTTGCTGCTCATGGTGGAGCCGTAAGCGCCCGCCGTGAAGACCGCGAGCAAGTCCCCTCGTTTCACAGGCGGAATGGACCGGTCTTTGGCCAGGAAGTCAGCCCCCTCGCAGATTGGCCCGACGATATCGACGACCTCGCCCCCTTCCACGTGCAGGTCCTTGTTGCGTGAGGACGGGACGAAACGCGCATCGACGCGCGCGGGCCAAATGAAATGGAACGCACCATACAGCGAGGGCCGAATGAGGTCGTTCATGCCGGCGTCGACGATGACGAACTTCTTGCCGCCGCCCTCCTTGGTGTAGAGAACCCGCGTCAGCAGAATGGCCGCGTTGGCGATGATGCTCTTGCCGGGTTCGAGGATGAGCTTGAGCCCCTTGCCTCGCAGCAGGGGCACGAGTCCCACGGCGTACTGCTGGGCAGAGGGGACGGTCTGCGTCTCGTAGTCGGCGCCGTATCCGCCGCCCAGGTCGAGCGCCTCGACCGTATGTCCCTTCTCGCGAAGCCGCTCGATGAGCGGGAGGATCTTCTTGACCGCATCGACGAACGGATCGATGGTCTTGCCGCCCGTGCCCAGATGGACATGGACCGCGCACAGATGAACCGCAGAGTTGCCGGCGTACCGGTCGAAGACCGAGACCGCCCGCTCGATGTCCACGCCGAACTTGGTCTGCTTCTTGCCCGTCTCCAGGTACGCATGGCTGCGGTAGTCCACGTCAGGGTTGACGCGCAGCGCCGCTTTGATCCGGGTCTTGGGGTCCCCATGTCGTTCTGCAAGGCGGATGAGATTCTCCAGCTCCTCCTCCGACTCGATATTGAAGTACCCGATGCCGGCCCGGATCGCCTGGACGATCTCGTCGTCGGTCTTCCCGACGCCCGCATAGACGACCTTGGCGGGATCGCCCCCCGCTTGAAGGACGCGATAGAGCTCGCCGCCGCTGACGATATCGAATCCGCTGCCTCGTTCGGCCATCAACTTCAGAATGTGCAGATTGCCGCAGGCCTTGACCGCGAAGCAGATCATCGGATCCAGCTCGCGATACGCCTGTCGTATCTTCGCCAGATGATTCTCGAAGGTACCCCTGCTGTAGACATAGGCGGGCGTCCCCACCTGGGCGGCAACGAGCTGCACGTCCACGCCCTCGGCGAGGAGCGCACCGTCGCGGTAACGAAACAGATCCATGAACGGACTCTCTCCTAAGATCACACTCCACGATTCAACTCTGCCCACCGGCATTGCAGGACAGTATAGACGAATCCCGCACGATTACAAGGAGCAGGTCGCCCGGGCCGTGATGGCGGAAAAGGCCCCTCCCACCCCCTCCGATCCCCCGCCCAAAAAGAAATGGAAGGCACTCCTGCGTATCGGAGAACCTTCCATTTTTCGAAAGCCTGCCGCCGGACGCTCGATCTCTCGGACTGCGTTCGTCGGGGAGCATCCCCGAACGAACCGCCATGGGATTGCCGCCGCGGCGTTAAGAGGGCAGGCTCTGGACTGACGTCGCGAGACTACTTCTTCTTCGCAGTCTTCTTCTTTGCCGTCTTCTTCGCCTTCTTGGCAACCTTCTTCTTCGCGACCTTCTTCTTGGCTACTTTCTTCTTGGCCATTCCGTTTTCTCCTTTTCGATTCAGTGGACCAACGAATAATTGGTTTGTGTATGTACTCTACTGACTAACACTAAAATTCACGCCATGCGATTGTCAACAGGATTGTCTTCGCGATGTTGACAATGGTTATGTTCTTTATCGTCCAAGGATTTCCGAATCCTTCATAAAATTTTCTTGGACCATGACGAGAACCTCCATTCGACGCGCCAGGATCATCCTGTCGTAAGGGTGCCAACGCACGTCTTTGCTCCTCGCGTCACGACATCGACGGCGCACATCCGAACGACAACGAATGCACGCATACAGCGTTTTTCTTCACCATTCGCTGCGATGAAACATGACGTGACGCTCGCTTTTCGCGCCGTCTCGTGACACATCGGCGACGTGCCCCGCAAAATGCACCGGCGGCTTGACTTTCGCCTTCAAAGAGTGTTCTTATAGTCACGGTCGAGCCCGTCGAATCTCCGTGAATTCGGCCGCGTCTCGGCACCAAAACACACAGGTTGGCTGTTAACAATCGCATGACACAGAGAACAATCGCACTCTTTGGAGGCTCGTTCGATCCGATCCATCTCGGTCATACGGGAGTCGTCCAGGTTGCCGCCGGCACAATTCGGGCCGAAAGAACGATCTTCATCCCGGCCAAATGCTCTCCCTTGAAGTGCTTCGCTCCGCACGCGAGAGACGAGGACCGGCTGACCATGGCGGCGCTAGCCATCGCAGACAACGATTCCTTCGAGGTCAGCGACTGCGAGCTGGCCCGCGTGTCTCCGAGCTTCACGCTGGACACGGTGCGGCTGTTCCGCCGTGAATATGGGCCGGATGTCGAGATTCACTGGCTGCTCGGCGCCGACAGCGTGAGAGACCTCGTCCATTGGTACCGGATCACCGAGCTGCTCGACGAGTGCAATCTCACGACGATGCTGCGAGCAGGCTGCGAGCCGCCGGACTTCGACCCGTTCGAGTCTCAATGGGGCGAGCAACGCATCGCCAAGCTCAAACGAAACGTAGTGCAGACCCCGTTGATCGAGATCAGCAGCACGCAGGTGCGAAAGAAACTGGCGGCAGGCGAGGATGTGAGCGGAATGCTGCATCCGGACGTGATCGAGTACATCCGCGAGCACAACCTCTACCGATAGTCACGACCTCCTGCGAAGCTGGCGGGTCAGCCAGTCATACCAGTTCTGCATCCCTTCGCCCGTCCTGGCGGATACCGGGAAGATCTCGATGGCCTCATTGAGCTTCCTCGCGTCGCTGCGGACGCGGTCGAGATCGAACTCGACGAATCCGCCCTTCAACATGTCGATCTTGTTCACGAGCAGGACCTTCGACTTCGCGAAAATCCCAGGATACTTCACCGGTTTATCATCGCCCTCCGCGACCGACAGCACGACAATCTTCCCATCTTCGCCGAGTTCAAAGGCCGAGGGGCACACGAGATTGCCGACATTCTCAATGACGACGATATCGAGACTCTCGACGGGCAGCTTCTCCAGCGCCCGATTCACCTGTGACGCGGAGAGATGGCACGCTCCGTCCGTGTTGATCTGGATGGCGGGCGCCTTCGTGGCGCGAATCCTCTCGGCGTCGATGTCCGTCTGCAGGTCGCCCTCGATCACGCCGATGCGAAGCGTTGGCATCAAGTCGGTGATCGTGCGCACCAGCAGGGTCGTCTTGCCCGAGCCGGGCGAGGAGATCAAGTTGAAGCACGGCTTGCCGTACCGGTCCAGGAGCTGGCGGTTCTTCAACGCATACGTCTCATTGGCGCTCAGGATCTTCCTGCCGACGTCAACCTTCTCCATCTTCTGCTCCTTCGAACTCGATTTCTTCCAGGACCAGCGGTGCATCGGGCAGCAATTCGAAGTCACCGCCTTCGCAGCCCGGGCACCGAGTATTGGACACATCGACGGCAAACATCTCGCCGCACGTCCTGCATCGAGCCTGCAAGGGCTTGTGCTCGATTCGCAGCGTCATCCCATCGCACAACGTGCCTTTCGCAACGGCCTCGAAGGCGAAAGTGAAGACTTCATCGTTGATCTTGTTCAGCTCGCCGCAGCTCATCTTCGCGCGGACGGGCCTGCCGCGCCGTTTCTCGGCCTCCCGCAGGATCGCTTCGATCAAACTCTGCGCTACGGTGGCCTCGTGCATCAGCAGATCCTCGGCAGCTCTCGTCCATAGGGCATCTGCACGATCCGACGCCCTCCGATCTTCGTTTGCAGCTCGACCAACGGGGCATCCCGCGTCTCGACGACCTCGCCGATGATCCTGGCGTTCCGTCCCAGCGCATGGCTCTTGCACATGCGCAGGCACTCGTGAGCCGCATCGGGCGACACGACCGCGACGAATTTGCCCTCGTTCGCGGAGTTCAGCACGTCGAATCCGAGCATATCCGCGGCCGCCTGCACCTCCGGCCGCACGGGGATTTCCCGCTCGTTGATCTCCACGCTCAGGCGACTGGCCTCGACGATCTCGTTGAGGGTCGCCGCCAGACCGCCGCGAGTCGGGTCCCGCATGAATCGGATGCCCGGCACTTCCTCGAACAGGCTGCACGTCAACTCCGCGAGTCCGGCGCAGTCGCTTTCCAACTGCGATTCGAAGCGGATGCCCTCCCGTTGCGAGATGATGGTCATGCCGTGATCGCCGATCGTGCCGCTCAGGAGGATCGCGTCCCCCGCCCGGATCTTGCCCAGGCCACACTCCACATTCGACAGCTTGACGCCGATGCCCGCCGTGTTGATGAAGATCCCATCGGCGGAGCCCCGCTCGACCGTCTTCGTATCGCCCGTCACGACGCTCACGTGGTTGGCACGGGCTGCATCGCCGACGCTCTGGAGGATGCGATCCAGCGTGGCCATCTCGAACCCTTCTTCGACGATCAGCGCCAGAGACAGCACCAGCGGTCTCGATCCGGACACCGCCAGATCGTTTACCGTTCCGCAGACCGCGAGCTTGCCGATATCGCCCCCTGGGAAGAACAGCGGCTTGACCACGTAACTGTCCGTCGTGAAGCAGATCGCACTGGAGGGCAGCGTCAGAGCGGCAGAGTCGCCCAGTTCCGAGAGCACATCGCTGGCGAATCTCGGCACAATGTGCTCGCGGATGAGCCGGTTGGTGAGCTGGCCTCCTCCGCCGTGGGCGAGCAGGATTCTCTCGGGTTCTGCTGTCATTTTCCCCGCCCTCTCGCGCGCCCATACTTGAACCACGCCGCACAGGTCCCTTCCGAGCTGACCATGCACGGCCCCACGGGTTTCTCCGGCGTGCACCGCGTCCCGAACAGAGAGCACTCGGCCGGCTCGATCAGGCCGCACAGGACCTCGCCGCACCGGCAGCCGGGATTCTCCCTGCCCGGCCCGTCCTCCAGACCGAATCGCTCGAAGGCGTCGAATCGTCTGTATGGCTCCCGCAGAGCCAGCGTGCTCTTCGCGATCCTCCCGAGACCTCTCCAATAGCCGTCCGCGGGCTCGAAACACTCGTCGATGATCCGCTGGGCCGCGACGTTGCCCTTCTCGGTCACGACCGCACCGTAGAGCGATTTCAGCTCCGCTTTGCCGGCCGCGAGCTGGCGGCAGATCTCCGCGAGGGCCTCGACGATCTGCACGGGCTCGAACCCTGCCACCACGCAGGGACGATGGTAGTCCGCCACGATCTGGGCGAAGGCCCCCGAGCCGATGATGACGCTGACGTGGCCGGGACAGAGG
This sequence comes from Sedimentisphaerales bacterium, assembly GCA_035342095.1. GTDB lineage: Bacteria > Planctomycetota > Phycisphaerae > Sedimentisphaerales > Anaerobacaceae > PLanc-01. The sequence goes on from DAOQWL010000051.1 coordinate 37,995, forward strand.
AACGCGTCGATCCGGTCGTTCATCCCGCCCAGCAGCGCCCGCATGGCGGGAAGGACCAGCTTGTGCCCGCAAAGGACGCTGAAGTTCTCGATTCCCTCGGCCGCAGCTTCCTTGACGACCACCGCGGTCGCAGGCGCCGTGGTCTCGAAGCCGACCGCGATGAACACCACCGTCGTGTCGGGTCTCTCTCTCGCCCACTGCAGCGCGTCTTCGCTGCTGAGGACGACGCGGATGTTGCCCTTCGATCCACGGGTCTCCAGGGAACCGTCGCTGCCAGGCACGCGGATCATGTCGCCGTAGGTGGCGATCAGGCAATCGTCGCGATCCGCCAACTGCATCACCGCGTCGATGTAGCCCTGGTCGGTCACGCAGACAGGGCATCCGGGCCCCGAGAGCAGCTTGACCTTCTCGGGCAGGATCGACCGAATCCCGCTGCGAAAGATCGAGACGGTGTGCGTCCCGCAGACCTCCATGATCGTGATGGGCCGATCCAGGCTCCCGCAGGAATCCGCGATGGTCTGTTGTGCGTGGGTGATCCTGTCCAACATGCTCGCTATCCGGAAACCCTGTTCTGCGTGCTCTCGAAGGCGTCGATCTGGGCGAAAAGCTCCCAGGTTTTCTTCGCCTCCTCTTCGTCCACGAGCGAGATGGCAAAGCCCGCGTGGACCAGCACGACGTCTCCGAGCTTGACCCCAGGCAGCAGCGTGGTCTTGGCCTTCCACCGATTGCCCATCGCATCCACGACCGCCCGGTCCTGGTCCAGTTCAATGATTCGTGCCGGTATGGCTAAACACATCGTTCTTCGCTCTCACGTTGCCGTCAAGACCGCGGTTTCTGTTCACCACCCCCCGACCAGGAGCGGACCACCAAGACCCCTGCCATTCTATGGGGACGCTGAACCCAGGTCAAGCTCGCACAACATCAAGGCAGGGCAATCACATGTGGGGTTGACAGAGCGGTTTGTATGAGGAGACAGGCAATTGTTCTGGCTGACTCCCTCATCACTATGAAGTCCCATCCGGTTTGTACGTACCCAGCGGTGTGCCCGCCACCCACAACCGGGGACGCCGTCCCCGGCCCCCTGGCATTTTACGCTTTGGGCCAGCAGCATGCCATGTCAGCAAGGCGATGCCGCCAGGTTGACGGCATCGCCCATGCCACTGGACTGCTGTGGCGCTCGGGGTGCTTGCCAGCAGAGCCCTACCCTCCGCAGCAGCGGATATAGACTACCTGAGTTTGCCAGCCCAAGCAAGGAGCAGCCCAAGTGTTGTTCTCATGCTGCTGGCCCAAAGCGGCAAATGCCGAGGGGTTTGGGGGCCGAGCCCCCAAAGAGGCAGAAGTACGCAAAAACCGGATGGGCCGAGAATTGCACATCCGAGCCACACGAGTGTCGTGACAAGGGCAGACAGATAGCTCCTTGCATCCGTGACATACCCCCTTACTCAGAGAATCTCGACATCCTGCTTAGTGAAACCCGCAAGTCTGGCAATGATCTGCTCGAGACCCCAGTTTGAATCAATGCAGCGCGCTGTGTACCCGTTCTGGTTCGCGAGACTCTCGAACTCGGTGAAATCGTTCTCCGGACAAATCAGAAGCACATGCGCTGGGAGATTGAAATGACCCACATGTCGCCACTCTCGCTCCCACCAGAATTCCTTTTTATACGGCTGATATGTTCCACCTTTGCCAGTCCCCATCTGCTCGATAAACGGCGCTATCTTGGACACCTCTGAGGTCTGGAAGTTGCCGTTGCAGTGGCTAATGAGGTCATCGATCGAATTCGTGAGCCAACCATGCCCTGGCGTGATATCAACGTACCAAACTGGATTTACGCCGGCCTTCCGTGCGAGCTTCTTTGTGATCGCCACACCATAGGGCCTGAAATCGTACTGCCGGCCGTCAATCTTCCCCACCAGGAGGTGAAGGTACTCAAGCGGGGTCTCCGTGAAACAGACGCACTTCTGGGAATCGAGTGCACGGTTGTGATCTCCAAGCCTCTTGACTGCCGATCCAAAGGCCGTTCTCGCCTGGATTGTGCGTGATTGAACAATCGATTTCAAACGGTCCTTCGCCAACTCACTGTTGTCATCTCGTGTCAAATGCACGATGAAAGTGCTCAGATCCGACCGGCGAGATATGACCGTCCGGATATCTTGGCCGCCCAAAACGGCTCCTTGTATTGCCACTGGAGCAGCATCAAACATAGTCTCTTGTTCCTCGGCAAAACGAAGCCTGTGCGTCATGCACAAGAGGCCGACACAACAATGGGAATCCGCATTTTCCATCGGCCGTTCAGAGAGGTGACTTTAGCGATCTAATCGATCATCGAGATACAAGGTGTGCCGCGATGGCCGCCTGGCCGAGTGCAAGGCCGCCGTCGTTGGTGGGGACGTCGCGATTCAACAGCACCTGGAACCCCTCCTGGCGCAGGCGTGTGGCGAGCCGGCCCGTCAGAACACGATTACAGAACGCCCCGCCACTGAGGGCCACAACGTTGAGGTTCGTGCTTTCCCTGCCCGCTTTGGCCATCGACAACAAGGCCTCTGCCAGCGTGCAGTGGAACTTCGCGGCGATTACCGCCGAAGACTCTTTGTCTCTGACATCGTCCACAGCGCCCAGGATCATCCTGCGCAGGTCCAATTGGAGTGGCCCGCCCGCGTCAGAACGCAGATCAAACTCGTAACGGTCATCAATCCCCGGCTCGACCAGCGATTCGAGGATCATCGGGAGTTGAGCGTCGAAGTGGTTGTAGCTGCCCAAGCCAAGCATTGCGGCGACCGCGTCGAAGACCCTGCCCAGACTGGATGTGTTCACGGTATTCAGTCGCTTGTCAATCTGCTCGTCGATCCGTCTGAGTTTGCCGTCGTCCGGCTCGATCCGGTCGAGTAACCACGCGAAGTCGGCGAGATGGAAATCGGCTCCATACGCCTGCTTGAGGAGCCCCAGGAGGGGTCGAATCGCCTCTTTGCTCGCCTTGTCCCCACCTGCCAGCGGATAGTAGGCCAGGTGGGCAAATCGCGTGAACTCGGTCAGCGACGCGATCAGGCACTCGCATCCCCAGATGGCGTCGTCGGTGCCATAGCCGGTCCCGTCGCAGACGATGCCGATCGCCGGTCCCGCGAGCCTGTGTTCCGCGAGGACCGAGGCAACGTGGGCCCAATGATGCTGCACCTGAATCACGCGGACGCCTTGCTGTGATCGGGTGTACTGCGTCGAGAGATAGCCGGGGTGCAGGTCGCACACGACGACGCTCGGCTTGACCTCGAATAGTCCGGCCAGGTGCTTGACCGAGCCCACGTAGTGGTGATAGACCTCCGCGTCTTCCAGATCGCCGATGTGCTCGCTGAGAACGAGCTGGTTGTTCTTCACGAGGCAGAACGTGTTCTTCAGGTCGGCGCCGGCTGCGAGAATCTCCTGCGGCGAATCCGCCTCCATGAGAATCGGCGTCGGCACATACCCTCTCGCTCGGCGCAGTACGGCCGGCCGACCGCCGACGAAGTACACGATGGAGTCGTCCACTTGTCGGTAGATCTCGCGGTCGTGCATGAGAAACGCGTCCGCAACATCGCCCAAGCGTTCCAAGGCCAGTTCGTTCTTGCAGATCAGCGGCTCATCGGAGAGGTTCGCGCTGGTCATCACGAGGACGTCCAACCCCTCCGCAAACAGCAGATGGTGCAGCGGCGTGTAGCACAGCATGAATCCGAAGGAATCGACGCCTTGGGCTACCGCGGGCGCGAGGGTCGCACCCGCCCTCCTCGGCAGCAAGACGATAGGACTCTCGGGACTTTTCAAGATCCGCTCGGCCGCGAGGTCCACAACCGCGTGCTTGCGTATCTCGTCAACGCAGCGAGCCATCACGGCGAAGGGCTTGTGATCCCGGCGTTTGCGCCGCCGCAGTTCGAGAACCGCATCGTCGTTGAACGCATCGCAGGCGAGGTGGAAGCCGCCGAGTCCCTTGATCGCGACGATCTTCCCCGCACGCAGCAGTCTTGCCGCCTCGGCAATGGCCTCATCGCTGTCCGCCTGCAGGGTCTCGCCCGCACCGTCGGCCAGCCAGATCTTGGGCCCGCACGCGGGACAGGCGACAGGCTGGGCATGAAAGCGACGGTCCGTCACATCGCGATACTGACCGGCGCACCGCTCGCACATCGGGAAGACAGACATCGTCGTGTTGGGCCGGTCGTAGGGAATCGTCCGGACAATCGAATACCGCGGGCCGCAATTCGTGCAGTTGATGAAGGAGTAACGGTAGCGGAAGTCCCTGCGGTCGGCGAGTTCCCTCAGGCAATCGGCACACACCGCGACATCGGCCGAGACCTCGGAGAGCACGCGACCCTCTGCGAGGCTGCCGCGGATGGCGAATCCCGTCTCGCCTTCGACCGTCGGCAGAGCCGCGACCTCGCACGACTCGATCCTCGCCAGCGGCGGCCTGTCGGAGGATTGCAGTCTCCTGAGCAACTCGTCGATCCGCGGTCCAGGACCCTGGAGTTCCATCGTGACCCCGCGCGTGTCGTTCAGCACGAAACCGCTCAGGCCGAGGGACGTGGCCAGTCGGTACACGGTCGGCCGGAACCCCACACCCTGGACGCGACCCGTCACCAGGATTCGTCTTCGCTCCATCACGCTCCTTACCCGAAACCGCCGCCCTGCCCTGGGATCGGGACCACCGAGCCGAAGCCGCCGGCGCTGTTCCTCCGCAGGCCCATCAGCGCGAAGACCCGGTAGAGCGTCGAGCGAAAACGCGAGGGCTGCTGAATCTCCGCGGGACGCGCCGGAGAATCCATGTCGGCATCCTGACGGAGGATCGCGATCCCCGCCTGCTGCCAGCGAAGCAGGATGTGGGACAAGTCGTCCGCCAGCGGACCCATCTGCTCCTGCACGACGACCGCCTGCGCGATCCCTCGCGACCTGAGGAACCCGGCGGAGGGAAAGTCCTGCGGAAAGACCATCCATCGATTGTCATACATGCCCGGCGACGGTCCATTCCCTCCGCGGAGCCGGCGAGAGTCGAGCAGAAAGGCCGGCGGCGTCTCCCCTACGATCGTGTTTCGCACGTGTTCCGCCAGCGGCATCGACAGCATCCGCACGAGCACAGCGACATGGGGCAGAACGCACTTCTCCGGCGGCACCCTCTGACGTCTTCCCGACGTCGTGTTGTACAAAGAGACCGGCCGATAGCCGGCTTTGGCCAGATCGAAGCCCGCCAGCAGAGATCGCGAGCCCGGCAGATCCACGACGACCGCGGTGTCGCGTCTCGCTTCGATCCGGCATCGCAGCCCAGGCTCCTCCGACGTGGGAACGAACCCCGCGTCATTCGCGAAATCGTTGATCTCCGCGAACAACACCGGCTTGACCCACGGCGACCACTCATCGAACGCCGGCGCCCAGACCTCGTAAAGCTCTTTTCCCGTCATCGACATTCCCCTAATGCAGCGACTTGGGCCTTGCGATTTTCGGCAATCCGCTCGGCGACCAGAATCGGGATATCCTGTGCCCGACTGTCGATGAGCGGGACGCGGGACGCCCGCCCATAGAGTCCACACGCCTTGCCGTCAATCACGAATACGCCGACGCAGGGATAGAGGTGCTCGCCCCCGCCCTCGGCCGCAATCGCGGCAAATCGTTTCTGAGCAGCCCAGAACCTGTGATGTCTCCTCGCGTTCCCGGCAATCTCCCGCCACTCCTTGTCGGCCGTCACTCCGCGGATGCCGATCCACTCGCCGACGCGTCCGAGCGCGGGCTTGAGGACCCATTCCTCGCTGTTTCGCCAATCGACCTCGCGAGGATCTCGCGTCTGCGGGAGCAGCGCCCGCCACGTGGGTAGACTCGTCCGAAGCTGGTCCCAAACAAGCGGAAACCGCTTGGTCTGGGGAATCAGCGCGTAGCCGGGATTGCTCTGCGGCGTGAGACCGCCGTGAAAGAACCGCTGCCACATGTGCCTTCGCGGAACGCTGGGCAGCCACTCGGCCGGGAAGAATCGCACGATCCCGTCGAAGGCCCGCCCGCCGCCGGCCGGCGATGCGATTCCCCCGCTCCAGAACAGGTCCGCAGGACTGGCCAGGACCGGCTCCAGCCCTTCGCTTGCGAACCTCTCGGCCAGGAACACCATCACCTGCCGGTCGTCCGTGTAGGCGGTCGCGTGTACGAGGGCGATCCTGGCGCCCCGGCCCAGCGACGAAAGGACCGATCTGACATACTGCTCGCGCACATCGGGCGCGGCGCTCGTTCCCGAGTAGCATCCGCTCGCCAGCTCGGCAAGCGCGGACGACTCGATGAACCCGCCCGGCACATCCGCATTCGCCTCCGAGATCTGCCAGCCATCCTCAGTGAAATGGAAGTCGAAACGCATGACCCTGGCCATGGCCTTGGACGGGACCTTGCGAGCGCAGGCTTTGCACAACCGACGGCCAAGACCGAGCATCTTGCACAAGTCGGGTCGGTCCAGGATCTCATCCTCCGCAGCCAGCGCCTCCGCGTACAGTTGCTCCGATTGGCGGCGCAACTGGTCCCAGGCATCCGCGTCGAGGATCAGGCAGCGTCGTCCGATCGACGCGACGTCCTCGAACTGGCTGTCCCACTTGTGATGGTCGAAGATCAGGCTCAGGCGGATCTCGCGGAACTGAGCGTCGGGGATCGGGTCGGGAATGGTCCAGGGCGGCTTCACGGCTGCCCCTGCCAGACGAAGACATAAAGACAGGCGACAGTCAGATAGACCGCCGCGACGAACAGTCCGCCCAGGCCGCCGCGATCGGGGGCTTCCGAGTCCGACAGGCCCAGCCGCTCGACAAAGACCGCCAGAACCGTCAAGGGTAGGACAGGCCAACCGACCGCTGCGAAATCCTGGACAGTGGCCCCGGCGGATACCCAGTCGCCCGCCGCAGCCCGCCCGAGGATCATGCCGGTCGCGGCCAGGAAACCACCCAGGCGAAGACCCGCGCCGCCGGACCGCTCGACCGTGACCGACTCGCTGACCACAGTGAGGCACTCCACCACCGCCCACAGTCCGAAAAACGCCAGCGTGGACAGTCCGGCACTGAATACGACGACCCACCATCCGGGTCCGTTGCCGATATTGGCCCCGGCGAAGGAGAACGTGATCCCGGCCAGCGCCCCCGCTGTCGCGAAGGCCGCCGCGAGGTTCTGACGCTCGATCACATCGTCTCGCGGGCTGATGCCCAGAAGGCCCAGCCAGTGCGTGCAGAAACCCACCCACGCGGCGCCCATCGCCAGGTAGAACGTCAGGTAGGCGCCGCTGTAGCGAACGTCGTCGGCCGCCCACCACCGCAGGACCAGAAAGAGCATCACGAGGCAGGCAATCGGGCCGGCGACAAAGACCGACCGGCCCGCGTTGCGAATCGCCGGCATCCGGACCCGCAGGACGGCGTACCAACGGAGCCAGGCGAACGCCGCTGCGCCTATCGAGACCGTCAAGGCCATGACCTCATCGCCGGACATGATTGCCCTCTGCACCCGCTCGAACGGAATTGTGAAGACCGGCACGACCCGCGAACAGGGCTCCATGAACACGCCGACCCGCCCGGTTCTCCCCGAGCGACGATTTCTTCTCGGAAATGATACTTCCTGCCGACAGAAAATAGGAAGAAAAAATGCTTGCCTGATTCCAACTCCGTGTGGTAACATGACAATAGTCAGTCGCCGGCATCGGTGTCTTTGCGTCCTGGTGTGTCCGACGACAATAGAACAACGGGGCCATAGCTCAGTTGGGAGAGCGCTTGCATGGCATGCAAGAGGTCGTGAGTTCGAATCT
>DAOQWL010000052.1:0-44292 GCA_035342095.1 Sedimentisphaerales bacterium
AACCCGTTTCTTCCTCCTACCCGCCGCGAAGCGGCTTCACGACTCGCAATGACATACTGGAGTGCGGTTTTGAGATAGCGTCTCAACGCTTCACGTTTTCCCGTTACTCCCGTCGGATTGCCGGCCTTATACAGGCGAGGACTACTCCGATGTGCGATAGTAGCGGATACATTCAGTTTCTTGTGCGTGCCCGATCGGGCGACGAGATCGCGATGGGCCGATTGGCTGTGCTCGTCTGGGAACGGCTGTACCCCTTTGTGTTGCGGACCACGCTGGACCGCGATGCTGCGGAGGATATCGTCCAGGAGACGCTCCTGACGATGCTCCGCCGGCTCGGCTCGTTGCGGGACGATGAACGGTTCTGGCCCTGGATTTACCGGATTGCCTGGAGCAAGATTCGCAACCGGCTCCGACGGCGGCGGTTGCAGTTCCTTTACGAACGAACGATGCTCGTCTCGCGAGATGCCGAGCCCGATGCGTGCGACAGTGACATCAGCGCCCTGGATGCCCAGGTTCGCGAGGAGACGCTGCGGGAGGTTTCCGCCGCCATCGCCCGGCTCAACCACCAGCAGCGGGACATCCTGCACCTCCGTTGCTACGAGGACCTGCCCTATACGGAGATCGCCGCACGAACGCAGACGACGCCGCAGAAGGCCCGCGTCCATTTTCACCGGGCCAAGAAGGCGCTGAAGAGGCGTCTCGCCTGCCGCGTATAGGGGAACATGGCGCTCCCTGTGGCGCGCCGTCCCCCCGAAAACGGTGGATGAGGGTCACGGATACGGTTTAGAGTTCCGCCTTCAGGCGGGTCAGGACCGCGTAAACGCGGAACTCCAAACAGACCACATGGCGGCGGGACGACCCCCATTTCCAGATGGTCGCTGTCACAGGGTGTGCCATCCACGCCGCTATTGCCTGTGATCCCTTCGAGAAACAAGCGAGGCAGGCTTCGGGGCCTGCCTCGTGGGTGGGTGTTCGGGTTGCTAAATGCGTTGGTTATGGCCAGAATCGGCGGAGATAGTCGATGCTCTTTTTCGCAATCGTCTCGGGGTCGGGGTCGTACTTGAAGACCTCGACCGAGAGCCACTTGTCGTAGCGGATGTCGCGGACCGCATGGGCGATGGGGGCATAATCGACGTCGCCCATGCCAGGGCCGTAGAGGTTCACGTCGTTGACGTGGAAATGGCCCACGTCCTCGGCCTTTACCGAGTGGATGATCTCCGCGACCGGCTTGCCCTCGGAACACATCGCCTTGACGTCGAGATGGATCTTCAAGCTTGGATGATTCACCTCGCGGACCAGCTTCATGCCTTCTTCCACGGTGTTGATGAAGTTTGTCTCGGCAGGGGCCAGCGGCTCGAAGCAGATCGCTAGGCCCAACTCTCCGGCCTGTTCGACCACGGAAGCGAGCAGATCGACCGCCCGTCTCCAGGCACCCCTGTAGGCTGGCGTGTCGCGGGCATCCTGCCCGCGATCCGAGGGCGGGACGCCCTCGACACTGAGGACGTTTCGCTGCTTAGGCGAGCCGAGGACGAGGACCTTGCCGCCGAGATCGCTGCACAGGTCCAGCAGGGCGGCCATGTAATCCCGCGTATGCTGCCAGGTGGTCTGCTCCGGCGTGGTCATGTGCAGGCCCTTGGGGCCCGCGAACAGCCAGTGCAGGCCGACCGTTTCCAGGCCGTGATCCTCGATGGTCTTGCGGGTCTCCTTGCGCTTGGCGGCCGGGATCTCCGTCGCCGAGGGCCCGAGCGTGAACGGCGCGATCTCGATGCCGTGATAGCCGAGCCGGGCCGCGACCGAGGCGATCTGAGCCATCGGCGCGTTCTCGAACATCTCGTTGCAGAGTGCGAACTTCATTCGTCACCAATGGATCAAGGATAATTGATGATGGATGATTGGAGAAAGAGGTCGGACCGTCTCTTCTCAATCATCCATCATCCTTTATCAATCATCAATTCGTCAGACGTTCTCCGGGATCACGAACGGCTCGCGGTAGTTGCGTTTGATGAACATGTTCGCCAGGCCGCTGTTCTCGCCGACGTAGCGCTCCGCCTGCGGGTCCATCGTCAGGACCGGGCCTAGCGTGATGGGCTCTTTCTTCAGATCCACCTCGTTGGCGGCCAAGTGTTCGAGCATCCGATTGAACGAGTCCATCATTTCCGGGTTGTCGCCGATGGCGGCCTTGATCTCGTCGACCGTCGCCTTCTTGCCTAAGCGATACGACGTGTTGGCCATGTGGCACAGCGAAGCGGACAAGTGCCCGATCTCGATATCGGCATTCAGATCGCTCACTTTGCGGCTGCGGACGGCTTGGATGAAGTTCTCATGGTGCCCGGCGCCGCCGCGGCCGCTGAATTGCTGGATTTTCTTGCCTTCGTTGTCGTAGACCCAGCCGCCGCCGTCGTCGGACACGAAGTAGCCGCCCTCGCACTGAAGGCAATTGCCGACGCGCGTCCCGCGGAAATGATCCATGGCCCTGTCGTCCTTCTTGCGAGGCAGGCCGCGGACTTCGAAGATCAGCGGCGCGGGCTTGTAGTCGAAGAAGGCGATCTGCGTGTTGGCCGTCTCGCCGACGTCGCCGACGTGGCTGACGCCGAACCGGCCTCCGATGCTGAAGCACCGCGTCGGGAGTCCCGGATCGCCCAGCGCCCAGCGGGCGATGTCCATCTCGTGGGGGCCCTGGTTGCCGATGTCGCCGTTGCCGGTGTTCCAAACCCAGTGCCAGACATAGTGTAGTTCCGTGCGGCACAACGGGACCATCTCGGCCGGTCCGCACCAGCGGTTGTAGTCCACGCTCTCCGGGACGGCCTTGGGCCCGTTTGTCCCGTAGACGATCCCGGTGGTGTTGGGACCTCGACCCTTGTAACAGAAGCCGCGAGACCAGAGGATCTTGCCGATATTGCCTTCGCGAATCCACTGGTATGCGGCGGGATGCGCCTCGGAGGAGCGCTTCTGCGTGCCGATCTGGACGATGCGATTGTACTTACGGGCGGCCTCGACCATCTTGCGCCCTTCCCAAATCTCGTGGGAAGCGGGCTTCTCGATGTAGATGTCCTTGCCCGCCTGGCAGGCCCAGACCGTCGTGAGGGCGTGCCAGTGGTTTGGCGTGGCGGAAGTCACCGCGTCGATCTCCTTGTTGTCGAGCAGTTCGCGCATGTCGGTATAGGTCTGGAGCTTGACGCCGTTGTCCTTCTCGAAATTTGCAGCCCTCTTCTCGACGTGGTCGCGGTCGGCGTCGCAGATCGCCACGAGGCGTACGCCGGGGATCTTGCTGAAGTAGCCCATGTGGCCGCCGCCCTGGCTGCCGACACCGATGATGCCCAGGCGGATGTCGTCGTTGGCTCCGAGCACGCGGGAGGTCGGCCCGGCCATCGCCAGACCGGCGCCCACGGCCATCGAACTGCGAATGAAATCACGACGCGTCAACTTGCTCATGGCTCTTCCTTTCTGATTGATGATCGATAATTGATGATTGATGATTTCAAAGGAAGTCCGGACTGCTCTTTCAATGACCAATCATCCATCATCCATAATCAATTGCTTCTACTTCGCGGCGTACTCGGCATAGCGTTCTGCCACGTTGCCCTGTTTGTCGTCGCCTTTATGGAAGTAGAAACGGTACTTGAATGTCACGCTCTCGCCGGCGGGAATGATCAGATCGCCCGTGCCGGCGGGTTTCTTCTCGAAGTCGTGGATGCCGAAGGGATTGACTGCGAACAGCCCGTAGTCCCGAACGTGCCACCACGTCGGATGACGAGGGTTGCTCGGGTGATCGAAGATCGCCACGCCCACGATCTGGTCCTGGACGGGACCGTAGTAGTCGCACCACTTCGCCCGCCTGCCCCAGGCGTCGCCGTCGGTCTGGCCTTCGCTGTTGACGATGTGTCCCTTGGCCGCTTCGCCCCTGGATTTCATGGCTTTCGTCGGTGCCAGTTGCATCGACGGGGTCAGGCGGATGGCCATGGAGCCCTCCTTCGTATCGCCCAGTTTCACCTCGCCGTTGGAGGCGTGGATGGTGACCTCAAAGTCCATGATCTGTCCGCCGGGCGTGTTGTAGAATCGGTGCGTCCGCACGTCCGTGCAGACGACCTTGCCGTCCGGGGCGACCCACTTGTTCTGCGAGGCGATCACGCCCACCTTCGGGCCCGAACTGACCTCGATGAACTTGTCGTGGACGATCTTACCCTTGCCGTCCGACCAGAAATCGATGCCATTGACAGCGCCGTGCGTGAACCAGAGGGACTTCTGATGCACATGATCACGATCGTCATCCGGATTGTTTTCCTCTATCGGCCAATGGCGCATGACCGGCTGGCCTGTCGGTCCAATCACCGGATAAAAGAAGGGACGCTGTGGCTCCTTGAAGCGGTACTCGGTGAACAGGTTGCCGTTGACCTCCACCGTGACGCGGTCGTCCTTCTCGGTGAGCTTGACCCCCTCGGCGGAGGCGCCGCCTGCCTGGGCCTTGGCCACCATTTGCTCGAAGACCTCTCGCTGCTCGGCCAGCGCCTGGACGCGGTCCGCGGGCTTGGTCCTTGCCTCGAGCAGGACCCAGCCTTCGTAGTCCGTCGCAACGAGCAGGTTCATCAGCTCCTGGTAGGGGTAGTCGCTGAGATTCAACTCGCGGACGTGGGCGGTGTCGCCGAATCGGGACCGGACGAGATTGAAGTTGTAGGCCAGCCCTTCGCCTTCGAGGTCCTGGCCGTTGCAGTTCCAGCACACCGCGACGTTCGGATGATCCGCTACGTCCATGATGGCCTTGATCGTCGGCAGGAGAGAACAACTGCCGTGGACCTCCAGACGAACCTGCTGACGGAAGTCGGCGGCGAACTTGCCCAGCTCATTGAGAGATCGGCCGATCTGTTCGATGGTCTTCTCATAGGGCACGCCCTTGGGCAGATCGTTCGGTTTGACCTTCACGCCCGATGCGCCGCAGTCGTAGGCGAGCTTGATGTACTGTTTTGCGCCCTCGATGTCCATCGCGACACGATCTGACTCGGGATAATGGAATGCGAAGTTCGTTCCGAGTCCGACGAGCGTCACCCGGCTGTCGGCGAATCGCTTCTTCACGTCGCGCCGCTGCGACTCGGTCAGGGTGGCCTCGACGCCGTGGGCATGCTCCGTTCGCAGCTCCACGCCGAGCACGTCGGTTTTCTCGCAGTTGGCGATCAGCGTCGGGAGGTCCCAGTCCTGTCCCCACAGGTAGGTGACGAGCCCGAACTTCATCTTCGATCCCGGCGTGGCCGCCGTCAGGATTCGTTGGAGTGGGCCAGCCGCCGCGATCCCCGCACCGAGGGCTACTGAACTCCTGAGAAACTCCCGTCGCGTGCTTCGGACCCTGCTCATCCTGCGGCCTTTCCAAGAAATGCCCGATCTGAACTGCATTCCATGAGTACAGACGCATTATCCGGGCCGGAAATTGCAGTGTCAAGGCATTTTGCCGGACGAGGGGGCGATGGGGTGCATGGGCACTCTCACGGCGGGGACATGGGCTTGGGGAGGCGAGAAGGGCGGCGCGTGGCGGCGCCGCAGGACACTGTTCTCCCTATGAAGATATGCCCTCGCGGGCATGCTACAAGTCAATCGCGTCCTTCTGACAAACCCCGGCTGTGGTGAGAGGCTGCGCGCTCTGGACCTTCGGGATTCGCTGGAAAGAGAGCCGATAGCCTTCGTAGACGGCCAAGCCGTAGAACAGAATGTCCAGGGGATGGAACGTGTCGATCGTCAGTCGGACAATGGCGAGCGGATTGCCTCGTGCCAGCACAGCGGTCGTGGAGAGTTCCGCCTCCCGCGCGATGAGCATGCAGTTGGTCAGATGGCTGCCGAGCAGGCAGCCGAGGAGGACCAGCGCGGCGCCCAGCCAGCCGAACGACTTGTCGAGCCCCCGCCCGAGCACGCGGACCACGCTGCTGACCAGCAGACCCACGACGATCGCCATCCAGGCGATGTGGAGGTTCGTCATGGTGGTGACGACAGCCCACAGCATGGCTCCGACTACGGCGGCCAACAGGCCGCCGGCGGCTGCTACCGGGAAGCTCTGTTTGTCCTGCAGTTCGGCGATCGGCTGCTCGACGCCGGTCGCATCCTGGGGGGCCGGTGCCGTCGCGTCAGGCTCAGTGCAGCCCGGCGCTCCGTCATAGATAGGCACCGTGCCCGAATCGTCGGGCATCTCCATCACCGCGGTCGGAGCAGGCGCGACGGCCAGGCGAGGTCTTGTCCTGGGAGACGGGCGCGCGGGCGAAGGTCCCTCGATCTGGGCCTGTGCGACGTCCGACAGGCACCGCCGTTGGGGTTTGGGACCGCAGGATATTTCGTCCGTCTGACCCTGGATGTCGGAGAGTCGTTTGCGCCGCGGTTTGACCTGTGCGCCCGACTCGCCCGCCGGGGTGGATTCGGTGTTGATGTCCACGAGCGGTTCTTTCTGCGCGGTCGGATCCTGCTGTGACGGATGCTCCTCAAACGCCGGCGCCATAACTGACCTCCCACATCAAAAACGCGACAAGGCGGACATCCTGTGTGTCCTCGAGAATCGACACAGGGCCCCGTGAGATCCGCCGCCTCAGACACGAGTTATCGGTCTCACGCCGCATCGGACGCCCGACGGGTAGAGAACCGCTCTCTGTAAGAGATAAGAAACGACGCGGTTTCCGGCAAACCACGAGGTTCAGGGGGATGGTCCACCGGCTGTGTTTTTGCTGGAGTCGTTCCAGGGGGGTGCCGATAAGGTGGGTAACGACCAGACGGCGTGCGTCCCTGCGTCCGAGAGATCGTGCCGACATAGGGTCCTCCCGGCGTCCTTGACGTCCTGCGGATCGAGGCATAGAATCTGGCCGGTTCATTATGGATTGGAGAACGCGTTATGGGTCTCAGAGGCGTTGTGCTCGCAGGCGGCACCGGCTCGCGACTGCGGCCGTTGACGAAAGTGACCAACAAGCACCTGCTCCCGGTGGGTTCCAAACCGATGATCTACTACCCCATCGAGAAGCTCACCTCCGTCGGGATCGAGGAGATTCTGATTGTGACCGGCGTCGAGCACATGGGCAGCGTGGTCGGTTCGCTCGGCTCGGGACGGGAGTTCGGTTGCCGGTTCACCTACAAGGTCCAGGACGAGGCCGGCGGGATTGCCCAGGCCCTCGGGCTGGCCGAGAACTTCGCGAATGGGCAGCCGCTGGCGGTGATCCTCGGCGACAATCTCTTCCAGTCGAATCTCAAGCCGCACGCAGAGCGGTTCCTCGCCCAGGGCGGCGGCGCTCGCGTGCTGCTCAAACAGGTTTCTGATCCCCATCGCTTCGGCGTGGCCGAGATCCGCGACGGCAAGGTCGTCGGGATCGAGGAGAAGCCCAAGCAACCCAAGTCCGACTATGCGATCACCGGCATCTACTTCTATGACGGCGAAGTCTTCGACATCATTCGGATGCTCAAACCCTCCGGCCGCGGAGAGTTGGAGATCACCGACGTGAACAACTGGTACGTTCGCAAGAACCGCCTGGGGTGCGACTTCCTGGAGGGCTGGTGGACGGACGCCGGCACGTTTGAATCGCTGGTCCGGGCCAACGAACTGGTTATCCGGGAGCCGCCGAAATGACCAAGCAAGTACTGCCCATGAAGGCTGTTCTCGTCGACGAAGGGCTGATTGTCCGCAGCACCGGTCGTCTGATCGAGGGCGCGGGCGTCCGTCGGGCCAAGGTGATTCCCGATGAGCGAGGCCGGCTCGGAGAGATCCTCCGCAACGACGATCCCTGGTTCCAGCAGTTCGGCCAGGTCTACTTCACCACGACCTACCCGGGCGTGGTGAAAGCATGGCACTATCACGCCAGGCAGTTCGATCATTTCTACGTGATCCGCGGCCTGGTGAAGGTCGGCTTGTACGACGCGAGGCCCGAGTCGCCGACCCATGGCACCGTCAACGAGGTCTATCTCGGGGAGCACTGTCCGGGTCTGGTGCGGATTCCACCGGGCGTGCAGCACGGATGGATGTGCGTCAGCGAGACGGAAGCCTACATCGTCAACATCGTCTCCGAGGCGTACGACTGCAAGAAGCCGGATGAGTTCCGCACCCATCCGCACGACAACGACATTCCCTACGATTGGACGAGGCGGGATGGGTAAGCACGTGGTAGCCCTGCTCGGAGGTCGGGGTATGCTCGGGACCGAATTGGCCGCAGCGTGCCGTCGTCGCGGGTACGAGGTCCGCGTGCACGATCTGCCCGAGTTCGACATTTCCGATATCGAGCATCTGAGAAAGGCGGCGGACGGCGCCGACGTGATCCTCAACTGCGCCGCGTACACCAATGTCGACGGCGCCGAGAGCCAGTCGCAGCTTGCGCATCGCGTGAACGCGGAGGCGGTCGGTCGCCTGGGCGAAGTGGCTCGCAAGGGCGGCAAGTGGGTGCTGCACTTCGGCACGGACTTCGTCTTCGACGGCCGGCTGGACCGCCCCTACGTCGAAACCGACGAACCGAATCCGATCAGCGAATATGGTCGCAGCAAGCTGGCGGGCGAGAGGCTGCTGCAGGCCAGCGGCTGTGCTCATTGCATCGTCCGTCTGGAGTGGACGTACGGCGCGAACGGCAACAACTTCATCACGAAGCTCATCCAGCGTGCAACGGCCAACGGCGCCGTCTCCGTGGTGGATGACCAGGTCGGCGCCCCGACCGCGGTCGCCGAGGTGGCCAAGGTCGCGTGTCGGATGATGGAAGGACGGATCACCGGGCTCTATCATTTTGCGAGCGCCGGGTACGCGAGTCGCTACGATGTCGCGGCGTTCGTCTTCGATCGTTTGTCGCGACCGGTGGACCTGCGGCGGTGCCGGACGTCCGACTACCCGTCGCCCGCCGCCCGGCCGCTGAACAGCCGCTTCCACTGCGGCAAGATCCAGGCCCTCCTGGACGCGCCCATCGCGCCCTGGCAGGAGCCGCTGGAACTCTACTTGAGGCAACTACCATGAAGAGTATTCTCGTCACAGGCGGCGCCGGCTTCATCGGGAGCAACTTCGTCCGGATGGTGCTTGCGGAACATCCCGACATCCGCGTCGTGAATCTCGACAGGCTGACCTACGCGGGCAACCTGGAGAACCTCGCGGAGGTCCAGGACTGCGAGCGGTACGAGTTCGTACACGGGGACATCCTGGACGGCCCTCTCGTGGAGAGGCTGATCGACGAGCACGAGATCGACACGGTCGTCAACTTCGCGGCCGAGAGCCACGTGGATCGCTCCATCACGGGTCCCAAGATCTTCATCGAGACCAATGTCACCGGCACCCTGACGCTGCTTCAGGTCGCCCGGGACAAGGGGATCGAGCGATTCCTCCAGGTCTCGACGGACGAAGTCTACGGATCGCTGGGGTCCGAGGGCAAGTTCACCGAGCAGACCCCGTTGAGCCCGAACTCGCCGTATTCCGCGAGCAAAGCCGCGGCGGACCACCTGGTCCGGGCCTTCGGGCACACCTTCGGTCTCAAGTACAACATCACGCGGTGCTCGAACAACTACGGCCCGTATCAGTTCCCCGAGAAGCTGATCCCGCTGATGATCCACAATGCCCTGCACGACAAGGAACTGCCCGTCTACGGCGACGGCCTGCAGGTCCGCGACTGGCTCTACGTCTACGACCACTGCACCGCCATCTGGCGGGTATTGGAGCGGGCCGAGCCGGGCGAGATCTTCAACATCGGCGGCTGCAACGAGAAGACGAACCTCGAAGTGCTCGACATCATCCTGAGCCGGGTCAACAAGCCCCAGAGTTTGATCCGCCACGTGAAGGACCGGCCCGGTCACGACCGCCGGTACGCCATCGACGCGGGCAAGATCATCACGCAACTGGGCTGGAAGCCCTCCGTTACGTTCGAGCAGGGCATCGCCAAGACCATTGACTGGTATCTCGGCAACGGGAAGTGGCTCGCCAACGTCGTCTCCGGCCAGTATCAGCAGTACTACGAGAAGATGTACGCGGGCCGCTGAGCGGCGCAGTCTCGCCGGGCCCGCGAACTGGCGAACGTCTCGTAGAGCGAGCGAATCAGGCTGGTGTGCCCGTACCGCCGGAGAGTTGCCTCGCGACCTCGCCATATCGTGCGATGCACGTCGGCGCGGGCGCCTCGACCGACGAGGCGCCGTCCAGACTCATGGCGAGTTCATCCGCCATGCGGGAGAGATCCGCCTGTGTCGGGTCATCGCTCTGTGCCTGTCCCCAGTCGCTGGTCATGGAATCGCTTCGATTGCCTCGCTCTTGCGAATGCCGTCACCATCCGACAATGCAGACCCCCAGCTCGTCGGCGAGCGCCAACGTCTGCGGCTTGTCGATGACAAGGGTTTTGCCCGCCTCGACGACGAGGCACTTGCCCCCGCCGGCGGCCAGGTCCCGGATGGTCTGGGGCCCCACGCAGGGCACATCGAATCGCATGTCCTGCGCCGGCTTGGCGGTCTTGATTAGCGTCCAGCCTCCGGCCTTGCAGAACTGGCCCGCCCGCTTGACCATTTCCGCGGTCCCCTCAATGGCCTCGACCGCGATCACTTCCCGTTCCTTGACCGCGATCGCCTGGCCGATGTCGAGTTCGCCGAGTTTCTTGGCCAGCGGCCAGCCGAACTCGATGTCGTGTTCGATCTGTGTCCCCGGCTTGTGTCGCGTCATGACGCCGGCCTCGGCAAGATATTCCTCGCAGTACATGGTGGAGTTCTCCAGGACTACGCCGCCGCTGGCCAGCTCTGCGGCCAGCGCCGACAGCAGGGTGTCCGTCTGTTTCGATTTGCCTCGCAGTCGCCAGTAGTAGACGCGAAAGGCCCGCCAGTCCGGCAGGTATCGCAGGATTCGCCACGGGGTGAACAAGTGCGACTTCGTGACCTGCCCGACCATGACGGCGCGGGTTACGCCGTGCTTTCGGAGCTTGCGAATCCAACTGCCCGGACGCGCGACCGCGACGGGCTGGAACACGTCCACCTCGCGAGCCAGCGGCTCGTCGACGTACCCGGCCAGACCAACGCAAACGACCCGCAGACCGCGCCGTCTGGCGCCGGCGGCAACCATGAACGGCAGCCGGCCGCCCCCGGCGATCAGGCCGACCACCTGCGGCTTGTCGCCGGCCTCGTTGCATCGAAGAACGCTCACTCGACATCCTGCGGCTCGGCCGAGTCCGTGGGCCGAGCCTCCAAAGCGGCTGCAATCTTCTCCAGTTGGTTCTGCAAATCCCGAATATCCTGTCGGATCTGCGGCAGATACGGGATCATGGCGTATGCGCGCCGCGCCCGGTTCATGTCGACAGCAGGGGCGCCGGCCACGATCTGGCCATCCGCGACATTGTTGATGACGCCCGCCTGCGCCGCGACGGTGACATGGTCGCCAAGGGCGATATGGCCGACGACGCCGACCTGGCCTCCGAGGGTGCAGTGGTGCCCGAGCGTGGCGGACCCCGCGATGCCCACCTGCGCGACGATGAGGCAGTGCGGGCCGATTCGCGTGCCGTGACCGATGGTCACGAGGTCGCCCAGCTTGCTGCCCTGGCCGATGACCGTGTCGGAGAGCGTCCCTCGCTCGATGCTGCTGCACGCGCCGATTTCCACGTCGTCTTCGACGATCACCCCGCCGATCTGGGGGATCTTGTGATGTACGCCATTGTGGGTGGCGAAGCCGAACCCGTCGCTTCCGACCGTCGAGTTTGCGTGGATGAGGACCCGCCTGCCGATCCGACATCTCTCATAGACGACCGCGTTCGCGTGGATGATGGTGTCGTCGCCGATCTCGACGCCCTCGCCGATGTACGCACACGGGTAGACTACGCATCCCCGACCGATCCGGACGCCGGACGCCACGGTCGCGAAATCGTGGATCTGACAGTCCTCACCGATCTGCGCGTCCGGCGCGATCGCGGCACGCGGGCTGATGCCCACGACCTGGTGCTTGCGCTGGCCGTACAGGAGGACCAGGACCTGGCTGAAGGCGAAATAGGGATCCTCGACCACCAGCAGCGGCACGCGGGCCTCCGGGATCTCCCGACCGACGATCAAGGCGCTGGCCCTCGTGGTCTCCAGTTGCCTCGTGTACTTGCGGTTGACGAGGAAACTGATGTCGCCCTCGCGGGCCTCGCTCAGCGTTGAGGCCCCGAGGATAGTCGTGTCCGGGTCGCCGCACAGTTGTCCGCCAACGTGTTCGGCGATCTCACGAAGCGTTCGTTTCTGGGTCGAATTGTCCATCGAATCCATCGATTGCAGATGTCCAGCCAGCGCGAAGTCAAGAACGACCAAAAACCGTATCATACCGGTTGCCGGGCGGGCGTCAACCCGCTTTGCAGGACTCAGGACAACGCAGTCGAGACGATGGCTTGCGTCAGAAGACGAGGTGGTCCAGGACGGTCTGCTGGAGTGTGGCGGACACCTTGTCGGCGAAACCCTCCGGCTGGCCTTGGACCACCGTGACTCTCGGCCCGAGAGGCTGGTACACGGCCGGGTCGGTGGGCCCGAACAGGGCGATCGTCCGCAATCCCATGCAGGCGGCCAGGTGGGTGACGCCGCTGTCGTTGCCGAGGAAGGCGTCGGCACAACTGAGCAGGCCCACCACTTCGGCCAGCGACGGGTGCGCGATACACCGAGTCACGCTGTGAATCTGCACCTTATCCGACGGGCGAAGTCGCTCCACCTCCGCGGGTCCCAGGAGAAAGAGCACTTCGACCTCGGGCCCGCGGAGCGTTCTCGCGACGTTCAGGAAGTTCTCCAGATGCCAGCACTTCTGCCGCCCGCCGCTGCCCGGCTGAATCACCACGAGTCTCTTGGCCAGGTCGATGCCTGCCTGTTCGAGCATCTCGACGCCGCGGTCGCGATCGGCGTCGGCGACCCGGACTTGGACGCCCTTCTTGTCGACCTTGGCCTTTTCAAGCGGCAGGCCGCTCTGGCGGGCGAGTTGTTCCGTGTGGTACTCGGTGATGTGCCGCGCGTGGCCCGCCGGGGGTTTGAGCGGCAGCGTGACCACCTCTGCGTTCCGGCTGCAATTGGCCGTGAAGATCAGGTTCTGCTCGAAGTCGCTTCCCGGCTCACCCAGGAACGTGATAATCCACGAGTAATCGGCGAACAGGTGGATGAGCGGGTCCCGGTCCGCCAGGTCGAATCGGGTCGGCTCCACGAACAGCCTGTGCAGATCCAGCGACTCGAGGGAGCGGATGCCGTCGACGCAGCTCCGCTCCGGCAGGATGCCGACGTAATCGGAGTGGCCGACGAGATCGACCCCGCCCAGATCCAAGGCCTCTTTGAGCAGCTTGACCAGGGGCAAGGTCAGGATGCAGTCGCCCAACGCGCCAGGCTGTAGAATCACCGCGCGTTTCATCTCTTTGGCCGATCGGGCGCTTTGTGCTTCCAGCAAACTCAGAATATCGTTCTCAGCCTGCATCGAGGACCATTATAACCGCCAGGTGCGTCCGTCTCAACAACGAATCTTGGCGCGGTGATTGCCCATGGGAGCCGGGGGGCGACGTTTTTGCAGGTCGCCCAGGGCGCCTGGATTGTCGGAGTCGCTGACAGACGGCATCGCCTGCTAGTTCCGTTCGGAGGCTGCCCTGACGATCCGCAGGGCGATGTCGTCCGTGTACGCAGGCACTTGGAGCGTCCGGATGCCGCCATCGTGCCGGAAGGACTCGTCCTTGTTGATCCCGCCCGTCTTGGTGTTCACCCATTGGGCGCCGTATTCGCCCGCAGGCAGATCGATCGCGAGCGTCGTGAGACCGTTCCCGTTGACGTAGGCAGCGTAGGCCCGCCCCGACTCGCAGAGCACACGGACTGTGACGTCCTGGGGCAGGGGACCCTTGACGACGGAGTTGTCCGGCATCATTCGGACGAAGTCGAATCGGTGGATGAACTCCTTGAGGATTTGCAGTTGTCTGTGCAATTCGGGCCCGCCTCCGCCGGGGGCGTTGATCTTGTTGCTGCCGTCCTCTCGCCCGACGGCGAACGAGTAGTCGAGATTGCTGTAGACCGCGCCGCCTGCGAGGATGAAATCCCATCCCTCGATGCGGTAGGGTTTCACCCGGTCGTCGCCCGAGAACCCCGTCTCATCGTCGGCGATCACCCGGTTGAGGGGGTAATTGTCCGCCACGGTGGTTGGCGGCTTGGCATAGTGAAAGTTGAAGATGGAGACGCGGGGGTTCGGATCCTCGATCTTCATGCCCTTGTTGGCGATGTTCTGGGCGATGAGGTGCTGGTGCTCGAATCCCGCCTCCGCGGTCGTGATCGTCTCTGCGATATGGGCCTGCCAGTCGAGGGTGACGCCGCCGAAATAGGGTTCGTTGCAGATCTCGTAGTACAGATTGTCGAAATCCTTGAGGGCCTCGACGATCCGGCGGACCATGGCGTCCTGCACCGCCAGCAGCTTCGGGTGCCGGAGCGTGTACGCCTCCGTTCGAGGCATGTCGCCGATCCCATTGACGTTGTTGCGGACATTCATCGGGCTGAGGTTCCACATCGCATCCTCATAGAACGGGCAGAACAGGACCAGCTCGACGACGATGCCTCGTTTGCCCGCTTCCGCGACGAAGCCGGTCAGACGCCGAAAGTGGTCGGGGTCCCATCGGGTGAGGTCGAACTTGTTCCCGCCGCCGGCGTAGCCGCCCTCTGTGCTGCGGGCCCACGGGCACAGCAGATCGCCCTTGCCCGGCGCCAGGGTGTTGTTCTCGATGTTGAACGCGCCCACTGGTTCGCAATAGGCCCCGCTGAAGGTCCGCGTGAGGTTGAAGCCGTAGGAGTGGAGCGTGTCGAGATACCGCTTGTAGTCGAACGCTCGGTTCAGCACCGCGCCGTAGTGCTCGCCCGAGGTGATCAGGATCGTCGGTTTGTCCCGCCAGAGGAGATAGTGTGGATTCTGAGGGTGCAGAGCGATCGGGGCTGCTTGGGCGCCGGCGGCTGCAATGAGCACGGTCGCCAAGCTCAGGAACACCAGACCCGATCTGTTGCCTGCTCCATCGGGGACGTCAAGGACGCAGCCCACCCCTGTTTTCTTCACGTTATGCCATTGACGCATGTTTTGTCCTTTCCGCCTGCGAGACCGTAAATATACAAGTAATACGATGTGATATGAACTTGTTATGGGACGGTGCGTAATACATACAGAAAGGAAGAACACGGCCCGGCGATGCCGATGACCTCCGAGGCTGTGAGGGGAGATGCCAACAGACTTTGCTTCCTTTCTAAACCCCGGCGCCATCACCCAGAGCCCGGGGTCTGTCCACAGGATACACACACTGCGAACTTCGCGTCGCGAACCGCACGGCGGGCGACTGGGAACGTGTGCGTGTAATCGACCATCCTACTTCTGTCCCTGGGCCGGCGGTTCGTTCGTTTCGTCGAGGACCTTGATGCGAGCGTTGCGGATCATCACGTGCTCGGCGCCCCGGCTGAGTTCCTGGAAGCCGATGTGGCCCTTGCGTGGACGGTCTTTGATCTTGGGGCAGGGCTTGCCGTTATGACGCAACACAACCTGGGTCTGCTCGTCGAGGTTCAGGTCGTGGATCACGTCGCCGTTGAGCACGACGTGCAGGTGCGAGCCCTGGAGGGTCACGGTGTACGAGTTCCACTCCGTGGGCTTGTAGACCTGCTTGCGCGGCGCGATGGCGCGGTAGATGCCGCCGGCGAGCTCGGAGTCCTTGGCCTGCGGATTGTAGCGGTAGTCGGCCATTTGCAGCTCCATGCCGTCGAAGGCAGGGTCGCCGAACAGCGGGGCGCGAAGGGCGCAGCCGCTGTTGCCGGTGGGACCGAGCTTGAAGTCGAATTTCAGGATGAAGTCGCCATATTGTTTCTTGCTGAGCAGCCAGCTCCCTCGCGGCTCGCCGCCGTGAAGGATGCCGTCCTTGACGATCCACTGGGTGTTTGGGTCGGCGGGCGGCTGGTTTACGTCGCTCCAGCTTCGCACGAGCCAGCCGTTGGGCACGCCGTCCTTCGCAAACAGCGGCGAGAATCCCTCTTCTTTCTGTTGTTGGCCTGCGAATGCTGTCATGCCCAGGGCCAGGACGGCCGCGACGACCACCCCTTTCAAGCCGATGCGTTGGACCTTCATCGTTCGACCTCCTTAACGTTCGTGGTATCCATGTTCTCATCCATTCGACGGCCGCACGGCGACAAGGCCGCCCGGAATTTTGCCATTGTACGGCGAGATCGAGCGTCGAGCAATGTGGACGGTGAATTCCGGGGGCATCACGAGGCTTCCCTGCCAGGCACGGACCGGGTAGACTGGCTGGAAATGCCAACGAATCCGCGCAGGACAAACTGGGAACTGGTATGAAGAAGATCGCTGTGCTGGCAGAGATGCTCATGCTGTCTCTGGGTGCTGGGTGTCATGAGCGAATTGCGAGCAACCGGGCGGGTGCTTCGGTTGCCCCCGAGGAAGTCCCCATGCTTCGAGAGGCGGAGGACCTCGGCCGGCGGATTCGCGCGCACGACCAGTATGCGATGAGAGCAACCAGTCTGATGTACAGCCACGGCGTGGATCTGGTCGAGATGGGCACGCGGGGTTGGGTCACCGAGAGCCGTCCGGACGGCTGCGCCGTGACCTTCATCGGCGGCGACCCGGAGCTGTGGCGAACCGTGTGCGTCGTCACCTTCACCGAGGGCGAGGACCCGAACCTCATCCTGGTGGACAAGGACCTCAGCGAGACCCAGGCCGCGATGTTCAGCGCGCGGCAGCTTGTTCTGGGCACGGTCCAGACGCCGTGCTCGGGGGCGTACAACACGGTGGTGTTTCCGCGAGACGGCCAGCCGGGCTGGCTGGCCTATGCCCTGGCCGCATCGAGCGATCCGAACCTCCTCCTCGTGGGCGGGCACTACCGGGCCACGGTGTCTGCCGATGGACAGACGGTCCTGGAGCATCGGGCCCTCACCAAAGACTGCCTGGTCCTTAGGAACTCCGGGAGTGCGGGCCCTGACCACGACGAGGTGGCCCACACGGTGCCCCATGCTCTGGATGTCCGCCCAACGGAGGTTCACGTATTCCTGAATCTGGTTTGCGGCAAGCCGGTGAACGTCGTGACAGCGGACCGTCGCCTGTGGCGCATCGAGGAGGGGCGGATCAGCCTGCTCGTGCAGCCGTGATTCCGTTTGTTGGGGCCTCTGGGAGACCGAGTACCTGTGCGTAGAGGATGGCTACTCGATTTGGCGGGCAAGGTCCTGCGGGACCTTCGCAGCAGTCTCTGGACGTTGCTGCTGTATGATGCTGCCCTCGCTCTGTGGAGTTTCCTGCTGTGGACCCCGCTGATCTCCTGGGCGGTGTCGTTCATGGCTGCGTCGGAGGGCCGGCTGTCCGTCAACAACGGGGAGGTCCTGTCTTTTCTTCTTTCGGTGCGGGGCATCGTCTTCGTGCTGCTCGTGGGAGTGTTGAAGGTCGTCATGCTCTACGTCAAGCAGGCCGGCATGATGCTGATTGCCTGGGAGGGTATGGCGGGTCGGAGGATGAGCGCCCCGCGGGCGTTCTGGTGCGTCGTCCAACGATTGCCCGGGCTGACAATGCTCGGCGCTCGCCACATCGTCGGACACGCAGTTCTTCTTGTTCCGTTGGCGATCCTCGGGACGGCTGCCTACCGTTTCGTGTTCTCGTCGATGCCTGTGTACTTCTTCTTCCTGGCGAATGCCGCGGCCCGGTGGATGGGTCTTGCGGTCGGTGTGTTGCTGGCCGCGGTTGCGCTCGCGGCCCACGGCGCAGTCTATCTTCACTGTGTCTTCTCCTTGCCGGCCGTGGTCGCCGACAACCTGTCGGCGGCGTCCGCGCTGACGTACACTCGCGGTCTGCTCGGGGGCAAGAGATGGCGGATCGGAATCGCGGTCTTCTCCTGCTGGGCCGCGATCATCCTCCTGCCCTTCGGCCTGGCGCGGGGATTCCACTGGTTTGGCGGTGAAGTCTTTGCACGTCTCCCGGAGCGGCACTGGTTGAACCTGCCGACGGTTCTGTCGCTCATGGCAGGCTACCTGGCGATCTCATTCCTGGCGGAGTTCGTGACGGTAGCGTTCAGCAGTCTGACGATCACTCGTCTCTACGGCAGCCTGCGGGGGTTGCCCCCGGCGGAGACGTCCGGACTGCCATCGCTGAGTCCATCTCGTCCTGCGCACCCCAGACAGACCGTCGTGTTTCTGATCCTGGCGGGGGTTGTGTCGTTGTCCGTCGCGGCGACGATCCTGAGCGGTTTCGATGTCCATGACAACGTCCAGGTCACTGCCCATCGCGGGAGTTCGGCGAATGCCCCGGAGAACACGCTCGCTGCCATCACCGCAGCGATTCATGAAGGCGCAGACTACGCGGAGGTGGATGTGCGTTTCACCGCCGACGGCCATGCGGTCCTCGTACACGACAAGGACTTGTTCCGAGTGGCCGGGGTCGCCCGGAACGTGGCGGACCTCCCCTACGAGCGAATCGCATCGCTCGACGTGGGGAGCTGGTTCTCGCCCAGGTTTCGAGAGGAGCGCATTCCGCTGCTGGTCGATGTGGTCGCGCTCTGCAAGGGCCGGATTCGGCTGAACATAGAGATCAAAGCCGGGAGTGCCCCTCGCGAAATGGCCGAAGGGGTTGTCCGTATCCTTCGCGAGCAGGACGCCCTCCACGAGTGTATCGTCAGTTCGGCCAGCATCGAAGTCGTGGAACACATCCGCGCTCTGGATCCGAATGTCCGTACGGGTCTGATCCTGTCCCAGTCGCTTGGCAAGGTGACGGCGCTGGACGTCGATTTCCTCAGCGTCGCATCGCGTCTGGCGACCCCGGGGTTGATCGATGCGGCGCACGCCGCCGCAAAAGAGGTGCACGTCTGGACCGTCAACAAACCCGCGCAGATGGCCAGGTTCATCGATCTCGGGGTGGACAACATCATCACGGACGTGCCGCGTGAGGCGAAGACTCTCCTGGAGAAAAGGGCCGCGATGCCCCAGGAGGAGCTTCTGTTCCTCAAAGTCCGCCATTGGTTCCTTTTGTGAGGTGGATCATGGATCATCACGTATCGAGACGACAGGTGCTCGGCGCCGTGGCGGCGTTCGCCATGCCCGGCGTGGTTTCTTCCGTGGCTTGGGGCGCGAATACGCCGAGCCGGCGGATCACGATGGGCGCCATCGGCCTCGGCGGGCAGGGGTTGCACAATCTCAAGAGCTTTCTGACGTTCGACGATGTCCGCGTGCTGGCGGTCTGCGACGTCGATGCAGGCCACCTCCAGCGGGCGAAGGAGACGGTGGACGCCGCCTACGGCAATGGAGACTGCGCCGCGTACAGGGATTTCCGCGAGGTGCTCGCGCGACGCGACCTCGACACGGTGCTCATCGCGACGCCGGACCACTGGCATGCAGTCCTGGCCATCGAGGCGGCCAAGGCGGGCAAGGACATCTACTGCGAAAAGCCGATCTCGCTGACGGTTGCGGAGGGCCGTGCGGTGGTCGAGGCGATGAATCGCTACAACACGGTCTATCAGAGCGGCACGCAGCGTCGGAGCATCGCGTGCTTTCGGTTCGGCGTGGACATCGCCCGCAGTGGCGCGCTCGGCAAACTCCAGACTCTGCACTGTTATTACCACAACGGTCCGGCGTGTCCGCCGCAGCCGGTCGAGCCGGTCCCGGCGGGATTCGATTACGACCTGTGGCTCGGGCCCGCGCCGCTGGAACCCTATACGCCGAGGCGATGTCACGGCACCTTCCGCTGGATCTACGACTACTCCGGCGGCCAGCTCACCGACCTCGGAGCGCACTTCGTGGACCTGGCCCAGTGGGCCCATGGTGATGAGAATACCAGCCCGACCCAGTACGAGGGCTGGGCCGAGTTCCCCAAGGACGGCCTGTACGACACCCCGGTTCGATTCGAGATCACTGCGACGTATCCCGACGGCGTGAAGCTCGTCATCCACGACGAGACCGAGCCGGGCAGGGGGCCGCGAGGCAACAAGTACGTTGGCACGGAGGGTTGGGTCAGCGTCGACGATACGGGCAAAGTCACCGCCTCCAGCGACGCCGTCCTGCGAAAGCTCAACGCCGCCCAGCGGGGCTACGAGTTCATGGAGGGCCATCATCGCGACTTCCTGGAGTGCGTGCGGACGCGGGCCAGGACGATTGCGCCGCCGGAAGTGGCGCACCGCTCGACGACGACCTGTCACATCACGAACCTCTGCCTGCGCTTGGGGCGCAAGCTGCAGTGGGACCCCGCGAGGGAACGCTTCGTCGATGACCCTGAGGCGGACCGCATGCTCTCGCGCGCGATGCGCCGCCCGTGGCGGCTGTAACCTCAGCGTCTGCCTGACATGGAGAGCGGGCTATGTCGGGCGGATGACTACAGGCTCGCGTGATCGGGGATCCCGTTGCCGTCTGTGTCTCGCGGGTCGTCGGCCTGGAAATCAGCGGTCACCGGGTCGAATCGCCAGCCGTGGGTGCCTGCCCCGGCCTGGGGGCCGCCGACTCGGACGGTGTTGAGCCGGTTGTAGGGATTGGCGGGCACGCTCTCCAGACGCATGTCCGAACTGTCGTCCTGCGTGCTTTGTCCGGCGTCGGTGATCCGCCGGATGAAATCCTCGCCCGTTTCGCCCGGTGACGCGGGAAGCCGGCCCTCGTGCAGACGCCGATAGACCTCGATGTGTCGTCGAACGGTCTGGAGGTTCTCGCACAGGTTTGCCGTCCTCGCATCCGAGGCCGCGTCCGAGAATCGCGGGGCCATGGACGTGCCCACCAGGACCAGGATCACTGCTGCAATGATAACCTGCAGCAACGAGAAACCGCCTCGTGCTTTCATCATTTCCCCCGAGCTGCGTGCCAGTGACAGGGACAGATCCGGCAGGGTGCCGTCGCCGTCTACTGAAAGCATACGAAACGCCGATCGGGACGCCAATCCGTCCGCCCCGGGCAGCGGGGGAGTCCTCTCACTGCAGCCCGACGCGGCCGAAGGAGTAGTAGAAGAAGTAGGTGGACCCGAAGTCGCGAATCAGGCGGGCGAGCACGTCCTGCTGGTTGTGTGGCTGCAGCGTGCTCTGGACCCGGACGAAGGTGAGGTATCTCTGGAATGTCTCCGGGCGGATGCCGGTTCCGGCCAGGTCCACCGTCATCTGCCTGGACCCGTAGTAGACGAGCATCGCCTCCTCGTAGAGGGTCGGCATCCCCTGGTAATCGAAGTCGGCCAGTCGGTGGATGTTCTTGGCGATCTGGTCCACCTGTCCGGTGAGCAGGTGGCAGGCCATGAGGTACTCGAAGGCCATCTTGTTGTGCGGGTTCCTCTCGAGCAGGGCGGTCAAAGTCTCATCGACGGGTTCGGTGCCCGTGATGGCGGTGGTCTGTTCCCACATGCAGGAGTGAATCCTGTCGAAATAGGCGGCCTGTTCCGGCGTGAAGCCGCGGTCCAGGCCGCGAAGGAGGGATTCCGCGGTCCCGCGGTGGACCAGGTCCCTCCTGAGGGCGTTCAGGTAGACCCTTGCGGTCTCCGGGTGCCCTTTGATGATGCTGATCCACCCCAGTTTCTCGAGCGCGGGACCGAAGTGGCTCTTCGTCGCCAACAACTCCGAGGCCAGTTTCTCCGCCATATTGACGTGTCCCAGCTCCAGGAAGATGTTGCACAGCTTCTGTTGGGTCAGATCGGATTCCCTCTGTTCGTGCGTCAGCAGCAGCGCATGGGGATTCAGCGGGTATCGGAACAGGTCGTAGGGGAGCCGGCCTGTGTGATAGAGGGCGCGGATCAGGTCGTGGTTGACGAAGGGATTGTTCCTGTCCTTGGGCAGGCGGCGATTCAGGTCCAAGATCCGGTCCCACCGCCCCTGGCGGCTGTAGCAGTTCGACAGGACATAGGGTTTGCGGAGTTCATCGCGCCCCAGGTACAGACCCACAGCCATCAACGCGATGGGCAAGGCGGACAGACTTGCCTTCGCGAATGCCCACAAGGGCGCTGTTTTTCGCTTTGCCGGAATGTGCCTGTCCTTCGCCTTCGTCTTCTTCGCGACCGGTTTGGCCTTGTGCTTCCATCGGACGAGCAGGTTCCTGCCGATAAGTGCGAGCAGGACGGCCAGAGGGGTTGCAGCGTAGAGCAGGCACATCAGGACCTTCAGGGGGGTGTCCATGCCCACCATCAGGACCGGCGAGAAAGGCGCGAGGCTGGCCAATGCCTGGCCGCCCGGAATGAGGAACGCGTATTCCGCGAGCAGCCAGGCGATCGCGACGCCTGCCGGCAGGGCGACGCAGGTGGTAAGCCAATCCCTGTGGGCGAGGAGCCGCCAGATAGCGGTCAGTACGACGAAGAGCAGGAGTGTTCCACCGCCTCCGATGCAGAAGCCCACTGCCGCCAGGAGACAGCAGGCCGCGATGCGGACGAGTGGCTGTCGCAGGGCCCACCTCTCGAAGACAAGGGAAAGCAGCAGCCCGAGCGACACCGCCAGGCAGGGGATCAGAGGGTGCTTGTACTGGCTGTAGATCAGAAACATCGCGATGGCCGGGAGGCAGGCCGGGATGGAGGCTCGACGAAGGCCGGCCCGAGCGAGATGCCGTCGAGAGAGTTCCGCGATACAGAGACCAGCCAGGACGATCTCTACTGCCCCGAGCCAAGACCGGTAGAATCCCTGCGAGAGCCACCCCGATGTGTAGGCGACGAGCCCGCCGGGCGTGCCGGCGCAGTCTCGCAGAAACGCCCATCCGCCGGCGAACTGGGGGGCATCGGGGAGGATCGTGCCGAATGAGTAGTAGATCAGGTGCGGCTCGACTGCCAGCCAGAGGTAGACGAAGGCCAGTGCGAAGAACAGAAGGTAGGAAGGTGAGAAGGTCAGAAGGTCGGAGGTTGGGACTCTGTTCCTTGACTCCGGTACTACTCCTTTGTCTTCGTTTCTGAGGGCCATTCTACTCGCGTTCCTTCCACGGATCGGACGGCGCCGCCTTCGGGCTGGCGCCCGTGATGGGAATCGCAGGCGTCACGGAAGGTCTGGACCGGGACGCATGGGCCAGACGTGACGGACTCACCCTGATGGGCCCGCTGACGAGTTCCGGAACGCTGTACGTCTCCAGCAGCGAATCGTAGTAGGTCGGGTCCCGCTGGGGCAGGACGAAGGGCTTGTGAGCGATCCCCTCGCTGTCCACATAGCTCAGATACGTCCGCGTGAACAGTCCTCCCTGTCGCTTGCTGCTGAAGGCGATCCAGCGGCTGTTGCTCGACCAACTGTGCCAGGATTCCGAGAACTCACTATTAACCGACAGCTTGTGAAATTGCCTGTCCGCGGAGGCGAGATCCATGATGTACAGGTCACTGCTGGGCTGGTAGACAGGGAAGCAGCCGTAGTCGCACATGCAGAAGAGGAGGAATCGCCCATCCGGCGAGATCCTGGGCAACAGGATGCTCCGGCCCGTCTGCTCGGCGGAAAGGACCATCTCGGCCCGACCCCACTGGTCCCTCGCGGCGTCGTAGGCGATCCGACGCAGATCGTAGCGGACCTTGTCGTAGTTCTCAGGCGGAACGGTGTTGCGGTCCTTCCACAAGATCGGGGCACTGCAATAGTAGAGGTATCTGCCGTCTGGGGACCACGCCGGATAGGTTTCGAGGCGGTCCTTGTCGGCCAAGTCCTTCGGGCTGGTTGCCTTCCGGTCCTCCACCCGGTAGCAGAGCAGCGCGGAATCCAGATCGGCCACGTCCCGGACCTCCATCCCGCCAGCGTGGAAAAATTGGGTTACCTTGTTGATCGAATACACCGCGAGGGCGCCGCTGGGATGCCAGGCGGTGTACCCCCACTTCGCGCCGATCCGGTCCACAACGCCGTCATGGGCCAGGAGGGTATCGCTGCCGTGGGTGGCGCTTCGCAAGGCGATCGACAGCGTGTCCGGCTTGTTGCCCACGAAACTGTGGCAGTTCAGGCATCCGCCGCCGAAAGACCGCCCGTGCAGGAGGACGGATGTGTCGTAATCCGCCAGCGTGCGCTGGTAGACGCCGATCTGACGCCACCAGTTGTAGAGGGGCTTCATGAATCGGAATACCAGGGTCCCGTCGATGTCCTCCTGGGCAACAGTGTTGGCGATGGGCAGGAACCGCGTCCACTGGCGATCCGCGTCCTGAACGTGCACGTCGAAGAAGATGTCTTTTCCTCGATTGGCGTCGAGCAGTGCGTGCCAATCGCGCAGGGGAATGCGAACCTGGCCTGACTTGCTGAAGACTCGGATGGGCTGCCCCTGGTCGGAGCGGATCACGACGAGGTACGCCCGTCCGGCGTCCAGAATCCGAAAGTTCAGGGGTGCGATATTGGCGGGTACAGTAACCCCGGCGTAGTCAGGACTGATCGTGGGTGTTTTGCCGGCCTCGCGGCACTGCCCGATGGCTCGTGGACGGCAAGACACGGTACCCGCTCCCGCGAGGATGAGCGTGCTCAAGAAGACGATTCTGCCGGCGAGTCGTGTTCTCATCTCACATGCCGCACGGGCCCAGCGAGTATAAAAAAGAAGCCCCCGCTTTTTGATGAGGGAGAGGAAGCGAGACTATGCGGGGGCCTGTGGACGAATTAGTTTTCTGTTCTCTAAAAGCTATCGTATCCGATGCCGATACCGAAGTCAACAGCTTTCCCGGATTTTTCTCAAAAAAACTGCATCTGCGGACAGGGTAAGGCCTGAATGCCGCCTTAGTCCTGATGAGAACTGACTTTATGATTCAATCAGGGACATGTTGCGATCCGCCCGATTGCGACGAGACAGGGTGGACCCCGTGGGTCTAGGAAAAACCTCTCTTGATTTCGCCCAGGATACCTCTCGCAGGCGGATCGCCTCCACAACAGGCGACTCCATCACGCCTGTGAGCGACTGCCCCGTTGCCCTGGACAACCTGCCTTGACGCCATGGACACGGTGGAATATAGTTCTCTTTTTTCCACCATCGGCGAGGGCCGATGACCTTGCAGGAATCGTCGAAATGGCCGAGAAGAGTCAATGTGGGCGGTGTACGGGGCTGTGTTGCCGGTATTTCGCGCTGCCCATCGATACGCCGGAGACCCGGAAGGACTACGATGACATACGCTGGTACCTCTGCCATGAGGATATCACGGTCTTCGTCGAGAAGGGCGACTGGTACCTCAACGTGAAGAACAAGTGCCGCCATCTGTCCGAGAAGGGGCATCTGTGCCGGATTTATGATCGACGACCGCAGATCTGCCGCAAGTACAAACACGCGGACTGTGACTTCACCCCCGGCGAGTACGACTACGAATTGCATTTCACCAACGACCGGGAGATGGAAGAGTACATCCGGGTGAAATTCGACAACAACATCAGCGAAAAGCACAAGGTCAGAAAGCCCGGGGGACGCAGAGCATGAAGATAGCTCCAGTGAAAGGAACGAGGGATTTCTATCCGCCGCAGATGGCCCGGCGCAACTGGATCATCGACGGGTGGAAGAAGGTCTCCCAACGCAACGGCTTCGAGGAATACGACGGCCCGATCTTCGAGCACCTGCAGATGTACCAGGTCAAGAGCGGCGACGAGATCGTCGAGCAGCTCTTCTCCCTTCAGGATCGTGGCGGGCGGGACCTGGCGATCCGCCCGGAGATTACGCCCACGCTGGCACGCATGGTCAACCAGCAGATCAACGCGTTGCCCCGCCCGATCAAGTGGTTCAGCGTCCCGCGATTGTGCCGGGCGGAGCGGCCCCAGAAAGGGCGGCTTCGCGAGTTTTTTCAATGGAACGTCGATATCATCGGCGAGGATCGGGCCGACGCGGATGCGGAGATCATCTTCACGACCTTGGACTACCTCCGCACGGTCGGTCTGACCGCCAAGGACATCCGGGCCAAGATATCGAGTCGCCGACTCCTCGCGGCGGTCCTCACCAGCATTGGGCTCCCGGCGGAGCGTCTGGACCCGATCTACGCGGTCCTGGACAAGAAGCCCAAGCTGCCGGCGGAGACTTTCGAGGCATTGCTGGCCGAACAGGTGCCCGACAAGACCCAGGCCGGGAAGATCCTCGACTTCATGGCTCTCGACTCGGTGGAGGGAGCTGCGCAGATCGTCCAACCCAACGAGACCCTGGGCAAGGCGATCGACGAACTCCGGGGCGTCCTCGCGGTTCTGAACTCCATGGGGATGGGCGAGTACTGCGGATTCGATCCAGGCATCGTCCGCGGCCTGGCGTACTATACGGGCGTCGTTTTCGAGGTACACGACATCGCGGGCGAGCTGAGAGCGATCTGCGGCGGCGGGCGCTACGACAACCTGTTGCGGGACTTCGGCGGCCCGCCCCTCGGGGCGACAGGCATGGGCATGGGCGACTGCGTCCTGGAGATCCTGCTCGAGCAGCGAGGCCTGCTCGACGCCCAGGTCCCGAAACGGACCATCGACTACTTCGTGGCCGTCGCGGACCCGCAGGTGGCCGAGGCGATGTACTGGGTCGTCGCCCAGATTCGTTCGAAGGGCCGCTCCGCGAGCTTCAGCTACAAGCAGGGTGGTCTGTCGAAGCAACTGAAGGAAGCGGTCGCCCAGAATGCGGCCAAGTGCGTGATTCTCGGCCAGGAGTACCGGGACAGCCGCCAGTTGGCAGTCAAGGACATGGCCACAGGCGTCCAGGAAACCGTGGACATGGACCAGTTCCTGTCGCGACTTGCCGGCGGCTGATCGCAGGCGCCGCGGGTCACAGACAGCGTGTGCAGAGTCTCTGTGTGCCGCGAAGGATCGGGGCTCCGCTGGCGAGATGAGGTGCGGTCTCATGCACGATCTCTCTCCGAACCGCTACGAGCGGGCATTCGAGAATTGGTTGCTCGATCACCATATTGCGCACGTTCGCAGCGATGAGAGCCACCGGCTCGGGCCCTCCGAGGGCTCCGTCAAGAACTTCGATTTCCTGCTCCGCCTGCCATCGGGGCGCGCCCTGATCGTCGAGGTCAAGGGACGGACGTTCGCGGGAACGACCCTGGCGGGACGGGCCGGCCTGGAGTGCTGGGTCACGCGGGATGACATCGAGAGCCTTCGCGTGTGGAGACGGGCGCTGGGACCCGACCACGAGGCCATTTTCGTCTTCGCCTACCGAGTGACGCAGGCGGACGTGGACTTCGACGGACATGAGGTGCTCGTCTTCGATTCGGATCGGTTTGTCTTCTTCTGTGTTCGCCTGGATGACTACGTGCGGCACATGAAGGGTCGCAGCCGCAAGTGGCGGACGGTGGCGCTCCCGGCGGATGACTTCAGGCAGTGCGCCGTCGGACTTGGGGACTTCCTTTCATAGGGGCCGGTTACCCATGGGAAACTGCGATTCTCCCTGTAACCGTTCTGGTAGGATAGACACTTATGATGATGTGAAATGGCACCGATGCCATGAGGAGGAAAACATGACGACAAGGGCGCTGGTTGTGCTGTCCATCGCGGCGGCGCTGTGGGGGGCGTGCACGGTGCGCGGCGCGGACCTCTACGACGAGAGCACGTTATCTGTCCTGCAATTGCGGTTCAGTCAGTCGAACTGGTACACTCTCCTGACGAACAACTACTCGAGCAAGACCGACCTGGCTGCCACCTTGACGGTCGATGGCGTCGTGTACGAGGGGGTAGGGGTACGGTTCCGCGGCAACACGTCCTACATGGTGAACTCGCAGAAGAAATCGTTCAACATCTCGATTGACTATACCCTCCCCGAGCAGCGTCTGATGGGCTACAAGACGCTGAATCTGATCAACTGCAATCAGGACGCGACCTTCATGCGCGAGGTGCTCTACTCGAACACCTGCCGGCAGGTGGCCCCCAGCGCCAAAGCGAACTTCGTCGTACTCGAGATCAACGGCGAGAACTGGGGCGTCTACGCCAACATCCAGCAACTTAACGCTCAGTTCCTCAACGACTGGTTCGCCAGCAACGACGGCACCCAGTGGCGTGGAGACGGTATGAGGGGCACGACTGGCGGAGGCGGCACCACCGGTGGCGGGGGAGGCACGACCGGCGGCACGGTCCGCAGATCGACCGGCCAGATTGGCGTTGCCGGAGACGACGCGATCGCCGATATCCACATGGCCGAAGGCGGCGTCACCGCCGGCAGCGCAGCGTTGACCTGGCTGGGCACGGCCAGCTCGCCGTACCAGTCGGCGTATGAGCTGAAGCGCACAAGTCTCGTGGACCCCTGGGCCAGTCTGATCCACGTCTGCGACGTTCTGAACAACACGACGCTGGCGGAACTGCCTGGCAAGCTGGAACCCGTCCTCAACGTGGACGGCGCGCTGTGGATCTGTGCGATGGAGATCATCTTCGTGGACGACGACGGATACGTCAACAAGCGGGGCAGCGACTACGGCCTCTACTACGAACCCGAAACCGGCCGCATCCACCTGATGCAGTACGACGGCAACGAATCCATGGGGAACAGCCAGTGGTCGATCTTCTATCGCGCCGACGATTCGTCGGTCCCACTCATGCACCGGCTCATGTCGATCCCCAGATACCGCCAGCGGTATCTCGCCCATGTCCGCACGATCCTGAATACGCTTTTCACGGAGGACGCGCTTTTCGCGAAGATCGAGGCCTATCGTGGCGTGATCGACGCGGAGGTCCAGGCCGACACGAAGAAGCTCTACACCTATTCGGCCTTCACGAGCGGGATTACGACCCTCAAGAGTTTCGTCACGAACCGTCGGGCCGTGTTGCTGGCGAATACGGAGGTGAACGTCCAATCGCCACAGATCACCTCGGTCGAGCGGGAGGTGATCGAGACGGAGTCGGGAGAGAGCATCGTCATCACGGCC
Source organism: Sedimentisphaerales bacterium (assembly GCA_035342095.1). Lineage (GTDB taxonomy): Bacteria > Planctomycetota > Phycisphaerae > Sedimentisphaerales > Anaerobacaceae > PLanc-01. Next base: position 28,634 of record DAOQWL010000052.1, read on the forward strand.
CGCCTGAGCGATACGGCGGCTGTCGCGAGCGTGCAGTTGTTCGTTGCGGAGGGCCCGTTTGCCCTTTTCTCGCCTGTGCCCATGGCGGATCTTGGCGTTCAGCAGAGAGCGGACAGGGCAACCGAGCGGGTGTTCATCGCGACGCTCTCCGGCTATCCAGCGGGCACGGTGGTCCGATATTATGTGCAGGCGACCGCCGCCGACAGTGCCGGTACGCTGGCTTTCCACCCCGAAACCGCGGAGCATGGCTTCCACTCCCACGTTGTGACATGCCCCCAGGCGCCGTATTCCGGCATCGTCTTCAACGAACTCATGGCCAAGAACGTGGCCGTCCTGGCGGACCCCCAGGGCGAATACGACGACTGGATCGAGTTGAAGAACATCAGCGATGAGACGATTCGTCTGGGCGGGATGTATCTGAGCGATGACGCGAACCATCCGCTTATGTGGCGGTTCCCGGACGGGACCGAGCTTGGGCCGGGAGAGTACCTGCTCGTCTGGGCGGACGAGGACGACGGGGATGAGCCGGGCCTGCACGCCAATTTCAAGCTTTCGTCCGAAGGGGAGACGGTCTGGCTGTTCGACACGCTCGAAAACGGGCATGCACTGCTGGATTCGGTCACGATCGAGAAGCTGTACGGGGATCAGTCGTGCGGGCGCTACCCGGACGGGATCGGCCTGATGCAGGTCCTGTCCTCTCCCACCCCCTCGCGGGAGAATGCGGAGCCCCGGGTTGTCAACGGCGACGGTTGATCGGTACTATGTGCGGATCTTCCCTTCGCGGGAGCGCGCCTCCAGGTCTGGGTATCTGGGAAGGCGGATGCCATTTCGCCGGCAGGTGCTTGACTGAAATGTGTGGTTTGTGTTAAAATAGACAAGGGATTGGGGTGGTAATCGATCCAATCCAGTGTCGGAGAGGGTGTTGGCGGAGACACCCGAGTTGGGGTATGTTGCCTGCCTCTCCGATGGATTTGCGGAAGGACACAGAGTAACGTGGGTAACAGCAGGACTGACACGAGCCTGGGAAGGTCGGACGTTGTTGCGCTGGGTGGTTCCGGGCAGCAGGCCGTCGCGGTCTCAGGTCAGTCAAGGCATCCCACCGGCAGCGGCGCCGAGCCCAAAGGCGGGCAGAAGCCGCGTCCGGTGAAGAAGGTCATGGTGGACGGCATGCTCTCGTGCCGTTACGAGATGAAGTACCTCGTGACCGAGATCGAAGCCGCCGAAATCACCCGATATGTGCGTCCGTTCCTGGAATACGACAAGTACTCGAAGCTGCAACGGGATGGGATGTATCCCATCGTCAGTCTGTATCTGGACTCGGCGGACTTGCAGTTGTGCCGCGAGAGTCTGTTCGGGGTGAAGAACCGGTTCAAGCTTCGCATTCGCAGCTACACGGACGAGCCCGAGTATCCGCGTTTCTTCGAGATCAAGCGGCGAATCAATCGCGTGATCCTGAAGAGCCGGGCCCGGGTCATGGATCAGGATGTCGTGGTCCTGCTGCGCGGCAAACGTCTACCCCCCCAGGGGTACACGACGGATGAGACGGCGCTGAGTCAGTTTCAGCTCTACGTCGCCATGATCCACGCCGGACCGATGATCCTGATCCGATACTTGAGGCAGGCGTTCGAGAGCACCTCCGAGAACCGCGTGAGAGTGACTTTCGACCGGGAACTGTACTACAAGGTCACCAGCGAACCTCTGGTGCGCCTGGGCGGTACCGGCTGGCAGCATAACGATTTGACGACGGGCTATGCGATTCTGGAGATCAAGTTCACCGGCTGCTACCCGGAGTGGCTCAGTCGGATGGTGCGGCATTTCAACCTGGATGCCCGCTCCATCTCTAAGTTCGCCACGTCGATGGAACAGTCGCACCGGCTGGGATTCTGTGGACCGGCCATGAGGAGTCTGTGGAATGGATAGATGGTGGCAATTGATCGAGGACACCGCGATGACCGGCACCTCCTTCGGTCCGCAGACGATCCTGCTGTCGTTGCTGCTGGCCTTCGTGCTCGGCCAGGTCATCGCCTGGGTGTACTACATCACGCATAGCGGCTTGTCCTACTCCCGCTCCTATGTCCAATCGCTGATCCTGATTACGGTCGTGGTCGCGATGGTGATGGCGGTGATCGGCAACAACATCATCACGGCCGTCGGACTGATGGGGGCGCTGGCCATCGTCCGGTTCCGCAACGTGGTCAAGGACACGCGGGACATCGTGTTCATCTTCTCTGCGCTCGTGGTGGGCATGGCCTGCGGGTCGCATCGCTACCTGACTGCCATTCTGGGGACTGCGGTCCTGAGCCTGATCGCCGTCTACCTGTTTTTCACCGACTTCGGGTCGCATGAGCCGCACAACGGGTTCCTCCGGTTCAGCCTGCGCGGCCCGATTGGGCCGGATCACCCGGTGCCCGGCATTATGCGACGCTTCTGCGGGAACTTCATCATGATCTCCGCGCAGGACAGCGGTTTCGGCGGCCCCGCGGAGTACGCCTACCAGATCATGATACGTAATGTCTCCAGGAACGAGGAGTTCGTCTCGGAGTTGGAGAAAGTGGATGGGATGGAGAACATCAGCCTGACGATGCAGGAGAAACTGCTCGAAGTCTGAGCGAACGCATATGGAAGAGAAACGCCCTCCAAGTCGTGTCGCGGTCAAACGCTCCTACGTGCGCCATCTGACGCCGATGGTCGTTTGGCTGGGCGCCGTGATGGTTGTAGGCTGGTTGTTCTACCAGCGGTCCGAGAGTTTTCAGATGGTCGGCATTGCACAGAGCGAGGTCCGCCAGGTGGCTTCGGACTGCACCGCCCGGATCGTGGATATCCGCGTCGACCTGTTCGAGCCCGTGACGGCCGGCCAGGTTCTGGCGGTCCTGAACACGGTGCCCGCCAGTGAGCTGACTACGGAAGCGGAGCTTCAGGCCCAGGTGGCGACCGCGGCGGCCGAGATCGAGCGACTGATGGCCTCGCTGATCCCCACGCAGGATCAACTGCTCGTCGAGAAAGCCGATTTGCAGATCAGCCACGCGGACAACCAAAGGCGGTTCATCGTGGATGCCGAGGCCGCCCGTCTGCACGTGCTTCAGATTCAGACGGAGATCGCTTCGGAGGAGATCCTGTTGAACGGTCTGGCCGTGGATGTCCAGGCCACCGAGAAGCTCGTCCAGCAGGAAGTCGTGGTGCCCTTCGAACTGGAGAAGCTCAAGATCCAGTACGACAGCACGGCCAGGAAGATCAAGGAATACCAGGTCGAGCTGGAGCAGGCCCAGGCGGATCAGGCGCAAGCGGAACGTCGGCGTGACGAGTTCGCCCAGCAGCAACTGCCTCAGCAGTCCATCGACGACGCCCTGGAGGCCATTCGCAAGGAAGCCAGGGTTCAGGAGGAGCTGATGAAGGGGTTGCGGGCCCAGATCGCCGCGTTCAAGGCCCGCAGCGCCGTTGAGGTGAAGTCCCCGATTGATGGCGTGGTCATCCCGATCTCCGGGCGGGCCAACGAGGTGCTCCTCAAGCGGCAGGGCGAGGAGACGATCCGACGGGCCGGAGAGGTCGTCTCCGCAGGCGACCCGATCCTGGCTGTCGCCCAGACGCAGCCCACCGAGATCGTTGCCTATGCCAACGAGCAACAGGTTGGGTATCTCAAAGACGACATGACCGTCGAACTGGTCAAGATGAGGTATCCGGCCCAGATCGCGCAGTCGAACGTCCGGTCGATCGGGCCGACGATCGAGTTGCTGCCGCAGCGTCTGTGGCGCAGTCCGACGATTCCGCAATGGGGGCGGCCGGTCGTGATCGCGGTGCCGCCGGGGCTCGATCTGGTCCCGGGCGAGCTGGTGGGAGTCCGCGGGTTGTAGGCGACTGGTGGGTTTCGTCACGTCGCCGGGCGACCGAGGCGAGGAGAGATCGATGAAGAACGTGTCCTGCAAATGCGAATCGACCGGGAAGAGCCTGTTGCTCCTTGCCGGCGTCGTTCTGCTGGCGGGATGCGGTCCCAAGAGCTACAAGCGCGACGCAGACGAGCAGGTCTACAAGTTCGTGGACAAGCACTGGGAGCCCGAGTTCGGCCCGCAGGCGAACTATCGGATTCACGGAGCCCCCGCCGGGCCGGACGATATCGGCGTCGAACAGGTGGCCCGCGTGGAGAAGGTCGTCGCGGATACGGGGATCCTCACCGTTCCGCAGGCGGCGATGATCGCGCTGGCCTGCAATCGCGACTACCAGCTCGCCAAAGAGCTTCTGTACACGACGACTCTCGACATGCGCTTGATTCGGCACGCGTATGAGATGCAGTTCTTCGGCGGCGGCACCGCTCTGTACTCCAACGATGGCCTGAATGAGCGGGTGGTGGTGGAGCCGAATCTCGGTTTCAACCGGTTGTTGGCGACCGGCGCAGCGGTCGGAACGACGATCGGCGCCCGATGGGCGGACATCATGATAGGTAGCGGCCGGCACGGATGGTCCGGCGTCCTCGGCGCCAGCGTCGTGCAGCCCCTCCTGCGAGGCAGCAATCCGCGGGTGGTTCGCGAGCCCCTGACGCAGGCGGAGCGCAACGCACTCTACCAGATCCGGACGGTCTGCCGGTCCCGGAAGCTCTGGGTCGTAGCGGCCCTGACGCAGTACTACGAGACCTTGGAATTGCTGGATGTCGCGAAGACCGAGGAGGCCCGCATCGCTTACCTTGTGACTTTGGAGGGGCGCGTCGGGAAGATGGTCGAGGGCGGGCGCCTCCCCCAGGAGGAACTGGACCAGGTCCGCCAGGAGACCCTGCGCGCCCGGGATTCCCATATCCTGGCCGCGAAAGAGTATGATCGATTCCTCGATTTCCTCAAGATCACGCTGGGAGTCTCTCCCGCTCTGGAATTCGACCTGGATTACGAAGTCTTCGAATCCTTGAAGGCCAACGGGATTCCCTACCCCGATTTCTCGCTCGACGAGGCGATTGAAGCCGCGTTGATTCGACGTCTGGACCTGACGAACAACGCCGACATGGTGATCGACGCCCAGCGGGCGGTGTACGTCGCGGCCGACGGACTTCGCACCGCGGTCAATGTGTTTGCCAACACGAATCTTCGCACCGACGGCGACAAGTCCACGACCGCGGGCGTTACGGTGGACCTGCCGTTGGACCGGGTGGCGGAGCAGAACGTCTACGCCAAGGCCTTGGTCATGTTGAACCAGCGGGAACGCGAGTACGGCCTGACCGCCGACACGGTCCGACATGAGGTTCGCGATGCCCATCGCAAACTGCTGGAGAGCGCTGAGCGGTACCGGGTCTTGTCCGAGGGAGTGCGTCTGGCGCAAGACCGCGTGGACAACACATTCGAATTGCTCCGGTACGGACGGGTGAGCAGCCGACGCGTGCTGACGGCGCTGGAGCACTGGCGCGACGCGAGGAACGACATGGCGGACGCCCTGACGGACTACGCCATCGCGACGCTGAATTTCTATCGGGACACGGAGGTTCTTCAGGTCCGCCCGGACGGAATGTGGGAAGTCGGCCCGGGGGCGATGCCGGTGGCGCGGACGGGGGTCTCAGGAGAAAAAGCGGCGTCGGTTCGCTGACGAAATGGTATAATGGGCCGAAAGCGCCCTGTGGTGCGGCGGCCACGGGCATACACTGGTCTTCGATACGACTACGGAAAGGGTGGAATCATGAGTATTCGAGTCACGGGCGTCTTTATCACGCTGGCCCTCTTGACGGCACAGGCTTGGGCGGCCGACATCATTCTCAACGAGTACAATGCCGTCGACAACAACGAGTTCCTGGGCGGCGGCAACTCGTCGGTCGATGAGAACGGCGGGCGGGCCTCCGATAGCTACTTCGGCCGCGTCCCCGGCAACGGCGGAGACTGGTTCGAGCTGGTGGTCATCAAAGATCACCTGGACATCCGCGGCTGGAGCCTGGACCTCTACGAAGACGGCATCCTCGACGAAACCCTCAACCTCACCGTGCACCCGATCTGGCAGGACCTGCGGGCCGGCACGATCATCACGGTCTCCGAGGACGTGCCCAGCGACGTCAGCTACGATCCGAACGCCGGCGATTGGTGGATCAATGTCCAGGCCAACAACAACGGCGACGGCCTGTACATCGAGAAGTCCTCGTTCCCCGTGAGTTCCTCGAACTGGCAGTTGCGGATCCGCAACCTGGCCGGGCAGGTCGTGTTCGGACCCGCCGGCGAGGGCGTCAGTCCTGCCTCCGGGATCAGCGGGACCGAGATCTTCCGCCTGGAGGACAATCCAAGCGCGACGGTTACCGCCGGCTCGACCGACTACGATGACGGCGATGATTTCAGCACGTTCGGGTCGCCGAACCGCTGGGGCGCGCAGAGTTTCAGCAAGCTGCGTCCCACGTTGACCGCCGGCGCTGCGACGGTCACGGTCGTGACCCCGAACGGCGCCGACATCCTGGCCGCGGGTGACCTCGTGGACATCACCTGGACGAGCGAGAACGTCAGCGAGACGGCCCTCATCGAGTTCTCCATCGACAACGGCTACTCGTGGACCGAGGTGTATCCGCCGAACGTCGGCAACGCCGGCACATACACCTGGCTGGTGCCCTTCGTAGTTTCAGACGAGGTCCTCGTGCGGGTGTCGAGCACGACTCGTCCCGGCGTCTTCGATGTGAGCGACCTGCCATTCGAGATCGTGTCCGGCCTGTGATGAGCTTCTCGGGCCTCGCTCGCATGACCTCGACCCGGCGGGGCTGACCCTGCCGTCGAACGACGCGCAGTCTGCAGAAACATTCCGGTGGCAGCGGCAAGCCTGGTGCTTTGTCGCTGCCACCTTTGTTTTGTCCGCCGACGGGCGGAGAACTTTCCCTACAACCCCGACGGCAAATCGTGTATAGTATCTGGCCCGATGCAGCGGCGCCCGTCGGCGTCGCAGCGCGCACGCTGTCGGGCGACGGTCCGGCCCGGTGTGGTCCGGCGAACGGACTGCTGCAATTCTGTGGTCCTCTGCGCCCGCACGGCGCAAGGGGACCTGAAAGAGGTGTCTGAGAGCATGAGTGAAAAGGCTGGTGCATACGACTTCGGTCCGATCGAGCGGAAGTGGCAAGAGTATTGGGAGCGGAACAAGACGTTCCAGGCCAGGGACTGCGACGCCTCGCGTCCGAAGTACTATGTGCTGGACATGTTCCCCTATCCGAGCGGTCAGGGCCTGCACGTCGGCCATCCGGAGGGCTACACCGCCAGCGACATTGTATCGCGGTACAAGCGGATGAAGGGCTTCAACGTCCTGCACCCGATGGGCTGGGATGCCTTCGGCCTGCCCGCGGAGCAGTATGCCATCGACACGGGCACGCACCCCGCGGTCACGACGAGGAAGAACATCGACACGTTCCGTCGCCAGATCAAGATGCTCGGCTTCTCCTACGACTGGGATCGCGAGCTGGACACGACGGATCCCGCCTACTTCCAATGGACCCAGTGGGTTTTCCTCAACCTGTTCAACAGCTACTACGATCCTTCCTGGGCCAAGGCGGCCGACATTGGACTGCTGGAGGACGCGCTGGCGGAGACGCCCAAGCGCCAATCCGAGTGGCAGAGCAGCGCCTTTCTGGCGTCGTGGCACAACGCGACGCGGAACTGGCCCTGGGACAGGCAAACGTCCCCCTTGGCGGCGGTGGCGCCGCATCTGCCCGCCGATTGCGAGCAGCGGCAGGTTCTCGTGCAGAAGATCGTGTCGCATTTCCGCCTGGCCTACGAGGATTGGGTCCCGGTCTGGTGGTGCGAGGGCTGCAAGGCGGTGCTCGCCAACGAAGAGGTGAAGGACGGCAAGTGTGACCGCAAGGGCCACCAGAACGTGGTGCGTCGCCCGATGCGGCAGTGGCTGCTGCGGATCACCGCCTACGCGGACCGCTTGCTCGACGATCTGAAGCTCGTCACGTGGTCGGAGTCGATCAAGGAGATGCAGCGCAACTGGATCGGGCGCAGCGAGGGCGCGGAGGTGGACTTCGAGATCGCCGACGGCCCGGCGGCTGGACGCAAGCTCCGCGTCTTCACTACGCGGCCCGACACGCTCTTCGGCGCCACCTACATGGTGCTCTCGCCGGAGCACTCGCTGGTCGAGCAGATCACGACCGCAGGGCAGCGACAGGTCGTCCAGGCCTATCGCGCGGAGGCCGCCCGCAAGAGCGAGCTGGAACGCACCTCGCAGGACAAGGACAAGACCGGCGTCTTCACCGGCAACTATGCAATCAACCCGGTCAATCGCGACCGGATTCCGATCTGGATCGCGGATTACGTGCTGGCCAGCTATGGCACGGGCGCCATCATGGCGGTGCCCGCGCACGACACCCGCGACTTCGAGTTCGCCAAGAAGTTCGATTTGCCCGTCATTCAGGTCGTCCAGCCGCCCGATCCGAAGACGGATTGGCAGGGATTCGTCGAAGACGGCACCTCGGTGAACTCCACCGGCCCGGACATCTCCATCACGGGTCTGCCCACTGCCCAGGCCAAGACCAAGATCACCGCCTGGCTCGCGGAACAGGACCTGGGCAGCAGGGCGGTCAACTACAAGCTGCGGGACTGGCTGTTCAGCCGTCAGCGGTATTGGGGGGAGCCGATCCCGGTGGTCCACTGTGCGAAGTGCGGCGTGGTGCCCCTGCCGGAGACTGCATTGCCGTTGACGCTGCCCGAGGTGACCGACTACACGCCTCCCGGGACGGGGGAGCCGCCCCTGGCGAAGGCGACCGAGTGGCTCAAAGCGACCTGTCCTCGCTGCGGCGGCCCGGCCGAACGCGAGACCAACACGATGCCCCAGTGGGCCGGCAGTTGCTGGTACTACCTGCGGTACACGGACCCGAAGAACCCGCAGCAGGGCTGGGACCGGGCCAAGGAGCACTACTGGATGCCGGTGGACCTCTACATCGGCGGCGCCGAGCACGCGGTCCTGCACCTGCTCTACTCGCGGTTCTGGCACAAGTTCCTGTATGACATCGGGCGCGTCCACACGAAGGAGCCGTTCATGAAGCTCATCAACCAGGGCATGATCCTCGGCGAGGACGGCCAGAAGATGAGCAAGTCGCGCGGTAACGTCGTGAACCCGGACCACGTCATCCACGAGTACGGTGCCGATTCCATGCGTCTGTACGAGATGTTCATGGGTCCGCTGGAGGCGATGAAGCCCTGGAGCATGCAGGGTGTTCAGGGCGTCTACCGCTTCCTTCAGAAGGCCTGGCGGATGATCGTCAACGAGGAGACGAACGCACTCGATCCCGCGGTCCGAGAGGCCCAGGCGGACGAGGAGACGCTGCGACTGCTGCACCAGACGATTCGCAAGGTGGGCCGCGACGTCGAGACGTTCGGCTTCAATACCGCCATCAGCGCCATGATGATCCTCGTGAATCACGTCGCCCGCCTGGAGGTTCGACCCAGGTCGGTGGTCGAGCCCTTCGTCCTGATCCTGGCGCCGTTCTCGCCGCACGTTGCGGAAGAGCTGTGGGCCCGTCTGGGCCACGCGAGCAGTCTGGCCTACGAGCCTTGGCCGCAGTATGACGAGGAGCTGGCGCGAGACAAGCAGGTCGAGCTGGCGGTCCAGGTCAACGGCAAGGTCAAGGACCGTATCGTGGTCGCCGCCGATGCGGACGACGAGTCCGTCACGGCGGTCGCGCTGGGCAGTGAAAAGGTGGTCGCCGCCCTGGGCGGCAAGACGCCCAAGAAGGTGATCGTGATCAAGTCCCGCCTGGTGAACATCGTGGCGTGATGCTCGTATGCGTTCGGAAATCGAGGCCAAGCTGAAGGTGGATTCGTTGCAAGCGGTCGAGCGTCGGCTCGTCGAGTGCGGCGGATCGTTTCTCCGCCAGACGATCCAGACGGATCGCTACTACGACACCGCTGGGCGAGACCTGACGCGGACCGACAAGGCCCTGCGACTGCGGACCGATACGAAGGATGGCCGCGAGCGGCAGATCCTGGCGTACAAGGGTCCGAAAGAGAAGGACGACTACAAGAAACGCGTCGAGCTGGAGACGCAGGTGAGCGACGCCGAGACGACCGAGCTGCTCCTGGCGGCGCTGGGGTACGCCAAGGCGCTCGCCTTCGACAAGCGCCGCCGCCTGTGGCGGTTGGGCGGGTGCGAGGTGGCGCTCGATGAGCTGCCGCTGCTGGGGGCGTTCGTCGAGATCGAAGGACCCGACTCCGAGACCATCGCCAGGGTTCAGGCGATGTTGCACCTGGAGGCGGCGCCCCACATCATGGACAGTTACGCCTGCCTGATCGACCGGGAGCTTTCCCGGCTCGGACGGGACGAACGCCAGGTATATCTGGGTCAGTGCGAACAAGGTGGAAAGTGAGCAGACAGTAGTGACGACGGGTATGAGTTTCAAGATTGGCGGCGTGGAGGTGGGCCTGAACGCGCCGCTGTTTCTGATGGCCGGGCCGTGTGTGATCGAGAGCGAGGCCGGGTGTCTGGAGATCGCGGAGCGTCTGGTGCAGATCTCCGGGCGGACCGGTGTTCGGATGATCTTCAAGGCCAGCTTCGACAAGGCCAACCGCAGCAGCTTTTCGAGCTTTCGCGGTCCCGGCCTGGCCGAGGGAATGAGAATCCTCGCGAAGGTGCGAGCTCAAACGGGTCTGCCCGTGATGACGGACATCCATGAGCCCGCCCAGGCGACCGAAGCAGCCGAGACCGTGGACTGCCTCCAGGTGCCTGCGTTCTTGTGCCGACAGACCGACCTGCTCTGTGCCTGCGCCGAGACGGGCCGGCCTATCAGTGTCAAGAAGGGGCAATTCCTCTCGCCCGCGGAGATGGGGAACGTGGTCGATAAGATCCGAGCCTGCCGGAACGACAAGGTGATCCTCACCGAACGGGGCACCTTCTTCGGGTACAATCGTCTGGTCAACGACATGACGGGCATCCCGGTCATGCAGCAGTTCGGGTGCCCGGTGGTTTTCGATGCGACGCACAGCACGCAACAGCCCGGCGGCCTGGGCGCCGCCAGCGGCGGCCGGCGGGAGATGGCGCCTTTGCTGGCGAAGGCGGCGGTCGCTTCCGGCGTCAACGGCCTGTTCCTGGAGGTCCATCCCACGCCGGAAAAGGCGCTCTCCGACGCCGCATCCATGCTGCCCCTGGATTGGCTGGAGGACCTGGTGCGGACCTGCAAAGGCATTTTCGAGGTTGTCCATGGCTGAGAAGAAGGAACCGACCTCGTATACCTACGGCCCGGTGCCGTCCCGCCGGCTCGGTTTGAGCCTGGGTGTGGACATCGTCCCGCCGAAGATCTGCACGCTGGACTGTGTGTACTGCCAGCTCGGACGCACGATCACCAGCAGCACAACGCGGGCCGATTTCGTCGATATCAATGCGGTCCTGGCCGAAATCGAGTCGAAACTCCAGGCCGGCCTCACGACCGACTACATCACCCTGGGCGGTTCCGGCGAGCCGACGCTCAATTCCCGTCTGGGCGATCTGATCGACGGCATCCGTCGGCTTACGGACATCCCGGTAGCGATCCTGACCAATGGGACGCTGCTGTACCGGGCCGACGTGCGGGCCGAGTGTGCGAAAGCGGACGTGGTGGCGCCGTCGCTGGACGCGGGAGATGACGCGGTCTTCCAGGCGGTGAACCGTCCGAACCCCGATATCACCCTGGAGAAGCTGGTTTCGGGGATGGAGCAGTTCCGCGACGAGTTCCGCGGGCGGATCTGGCTGGAGGTTTTTCTGGTCGCCGGCGTGAATACGGATGACGCGCAGATCGAGAAGATCAAATCTCAGATTCGACGGATTCGGCCGGACAGGATCCATCTGAACACCGCGGTCCGCCCGCCGGCGGAGCCCGACGTACTCGCGATGTCTCGCGAGGCGCTCGACGAGATCGCCCGTCGCATCGGCGGGGTCTGTGAGGTGATCGGCGAAGCGCCGGACGGGCCGGGTGACCGCCACGAGGCAAGGGCGAAGGCGGATGTCATTTCAGTGCTGAAACGGAGGCCCTGCACCATCGAGGACATCTGTGCCGGGCTGGGAATGACCCGTCATGAGGCAGCCAAGCACATCGGCCATTTGCAGATCGCGGGGAAGGTCCATTCCGAGCCGCGGGGGAGTGTTATCTATTTTCACATTCGCCCGGACGCGCCGTAGCGAGGGACTGAAGCCACCCTCCGACCACCATCAGCGGTCGCACACCGTGACAGATTCTGCGGAAGGACCGCATAAATGAACGGCACATAAGTCCACTTTTTGTAAAGCCGGACGTTCCATTGGCCGATAAAAGCGTTGTAGTGTTTCGCTGAGGCCAAGGCCGGCCGTCGGCGGACATGCAGGAACCGCAGGAAGGCCGCCGCGGGCGGAGGTGTCCGGCGGGAAAGGTCACCCGGTAAGGCGTACTCATGAAAAGACCGCAGAGACAACTCGTGCTCAACAAGGGCGCGGAAAAGTACATCTTCCGCTATGAACAAGGGCGGGAGGACGAGCTGCTGGACGCCCTGATTGACCAGGTGAAGGACAGACGGACCGATTTCGACTGGTTCGATGCGGCGGTGATCAGCTTCAAGCTGACGCAGACGCTCATCGGGCGGGCGGAACAGTTGCTTCAGGAAGACTCGGATGTCAGGACGATGCCGTAGGAACGGCGGCAGGAGATGAGCCGGGGGCCCGGAGAGGCGCCCCGATTCCAGGTTGTCAAGCGTGGGTCATAAGTCGAAAAGGTGGTCGATGATGCCGATGGAGCAGATAAACAGGTGCTATATGGAAGAAGGAAGCGCGGTCATTGAGCAGTTCTTGCACTACCTGAAGTTCGAGAAGAGGTTCTCGGAGCACACGGCCAAGTGCTATGGCGCCGACCTGTCGCAGTTCTCGGAGTTCCTGCTGAACTCGGCGGACCTGGCGGGCGCGGCGCACCACGATGGGTTCGGCGACCCCGGCTCCTCCGCGGATCTGAACCATCACGACGGCGGGGTGGCCACCGCGGTCGCCACGCAGACCGAAGTGGAAATCGACCAGAAGCTCCTGGCCCTCGATGCCAACGAGGCGCGGGCCTATCTCGCCTTTCTGAACGACAAAGGCTATTCGAAGGCCACGATCGCGCGCAAGCTGGCGACGCTTCGCAGCTTTTACAAGTTTCTGGTGAAGACGAATCGGCGGGACTCGAATCCGCTCACCGCGATTCGCACGCCGAAGCAGGAGAAGAAGCTCCCGAGATTCCTCGAGTTCGAAGAGGTCAAACGTCTCCTCGAAACGCCGCCGACCGATTCCTGGCTGGGCTCCCGGGATCGGGCCATTCTGGAGACCCTCTACAGCACAGGCATCCGCGTCAGCGAGCTGGTCGGGCTGAACATGGACGATATCGACTTCCTGGGCGAAGTGATCCACATCCGCGGCAAGGGCAAGAAGGAGCGAATCACGCCCATCAGCTCGTCGGCCCTCCAGGCGATCCAGCACTACATGGAGTACCGCAACAAGCGGGCCCAGAACAACAGTCACTTCGACTCGAAGGTCCTGTTCGTGAACAAGCACGGGCAGCGTCTGAGCACGCGAAGCGTCCGCCGGAAGATGGACAAGTACCTCAAGGCGGCCGGCCTCGATCCCGCGATCAGCCCGCACACGCTGCGCCACAGTTTTGCGACCCACATGCTCAACAACGGCGCGGACCTGCGCAGCGTCCAGGAACTGCTCGGGCATCAGTCGCTCTCGACCACGCAGGTGTACACCCACCTGACCACGAAGAAGCTGAAGGAAGTCTACGACAACGCCCATCCTCGCGAGGACATGGCGCACGACCGCTACGCGCCCCAGGGTCCCGGCGGAGCCAATGGACAGTCGTAGTCTGGACGCTGCTGTTTCTGAATCATCGAGCCGCCCCCTCGGGCGGCTTTCTTTTTGGGTGATGTGACAATCCGTGTTTGCCTTTCCGCTGGTCGGCCTTACAATGGCGTCATAACCTCTAAGGCAAGGAGAAAGACATGACGCAGTCGAAAGACACATCGAAGGTCAACCGCCGGGAGTTCCTCCAACACAGTGGTTCCGTCGCCGCAGGGGCCGCCATCCTCGGGAGTCTCGCGCCGATGCTCCGCGCGGCTGGGGATGACACCATCCGCATGGCCCTGATCGGGTGCGGCGGACGCGGCACCGGCGCGGTCGGCGACGCCTTGTCCGTGCCCAACAGCGGGCCGATGAAGCTCTATGCGATGTCCGACCTCGACGCCACCCGCATGGAGAACCAGCGCAAGGCCCTCCAGGAGCAGTTCAAGGACAAGATCGACGTCCCCCGCGACCGCCAGTTCGTCGGCTTCAAGGGCTATCGCCAGGCGATCGACGCCCTCCGACCCGGTGACATCGCTCTGTGCACCACGCGGGCCTACATCCGCCCGATCCACGTCGAGTACGCGATCCAGAAGGGCATCAATGTGTTCATGGAGAAGCCCTTCGCCTCCGATCCGGGCGGCCTGCACCGTCTGCTCGCGGCGGGCGAAGTGGCCCAGAGGAAAGGCGTCAAGGTCGCCGCAGGGCTCCAGTGCCGCCACTCGCCCGCACGACAGGCGCTGATCGAGAAGATCCGCGACGGCGCGATGGGCGACATCCCGCTGATCCGCGCCAACCGCTACGAAGGCGGCGGCGGGCTCGGCAACATGGGTGCCAACGCCAACAAGCTCAGGAGCCAGCTCGAATTCGGCCGGGTACACCTGCTCTACGTCGGCTCGGGTCACATGGTGGACAACCTGATCCACCAGATCGACGAATGCTGCTGGATCAAGGATTCCTGGCCGGTCTCGGCTCACGGCCTGGGCGGCTGCTGGCCTCGCAGCACGGATTGCGGCCAGAACATCGACGTCTACGCCATCGAGTACACCTACGCGGACGGGACGAAGGCCTTCTGCGAGTTCCGGCGGATGAACCACACCTACGGCGAGTTCGCCACCTTCATCCACGGCGCCAAGTGCGCCGCCCAGTTCTCGGGCATGACCCACGCCGCGACCGTGCACCTGTTCAAGGACCAGCGGATCGAGAAGGACAACATCTCCTGGACGCCCACGAAGGACGCGGTCAGTCCGTGGCAGTACGAGTGGAACGACTTCGTCGACGCGATCCGCAACGACCGGCCGTACAACGAGCTGAAGCGCGCGGTCTACTCCGACCTCACCGCCCTCATGGGCCGGGCCGCCTGCCACATCGGCCAGAAGGTCACCTGGGACGACATGATGAAGTCCCGCTTCCTGTTCTGCGACTACCTCGACGACCTGAACGACGATAGTCCGGTCCCTGTGAAGGCCGACGCGGAAGGCCGGTTCCCAGTCCCCATGCCGGGCCAGTGGAAGGAGATCTGACAAGCTCGTCTCGCATCCAGACGCTCAGACGCAAAGAAGAACGCAGGTTCTCACACAGAGCCACAAAGGCACGAAGGCAGTCCCATCGGATCGCCCGTCGTCCTCTGTGGCTCTGTGGCTTCATGTGAGCCCCTATTCTATTCCGACACGCATTCGCGCGGACGGACACGGATTCGACCCCGTCATTCCCGCGAAAGCGGACCAATCGAAGGGGAATTTGGGAAACCGTGATCGGCATTTGCAGATACGCCCATGGCTGGTATAATTGACAGTTGTTGGAGCAGGATTCAGTCGGGCTGCTGATCGAGGTGACCAGATGGACGTGTTGACCGTGTATCTCGACAGCCCCTTGTGGCTTATCCCCCGAAAGTAGTGCCATTGACGATGTTAGGATTTCCCTGT
>DAOQWL010000053.1:0-44046 GCA_035342095.1 Sedimentisphaerales bacterium
TCGTCGATCTGGTGGATATTCATCTCCGCGAACAGGCCGCCGGAGACCCAGAGGAAGTGCGTGAAGTTGCGAATCTGCCAGTGGAGGTCCTTCACGTTCTCCGGTCGCGGCCCAAGCCATCCGCACGGCTGCATGCGGTAGGCTCGGATGAGCTGGATCTCGCCGAGCTGGCCGTCGCGAATCCGCTGGATGAGTTCCTGGCGGTTCCGCGAGTGACGGCATTGCAGGCCCGCCGCGATCTTGAGGTTCTTCTTTTCCGCGGCCTCGCCCGCCGCGATCACGCGTCGCACTCCCGGCGGATCGGCGGCAAAGGACTTCTCCATGAACACGTGGACGCCCCTCTCGACCGCGTACTCGAGCTGCTGGGGACGGAAGCCCGCGTAGCCGGCCAGCATGGCGATGTCGCCGGGCTTGAGGCAGTCGATGGCCCTTCGCCAGGCGTCGAAACCCGCGAACCGCCGGTCCGGCGGGACATCCATCTTCGCGGCGTACTGGTTGCTGAGGGTCTTGTGGGCATTCGCCAGGCGGTTCTCGAAGAAGTCGGCCATCGCGATCATCTTGACCGGGCCGTTGGGCGAATCGAAGGCGTTGCCCGCGGCGCCGCAGCCCCGCCCGCCGCAACCGATCAAGGCCAGGCGAATCGTGTTGTCCTCGCCCGCGTGCACCATCGGGATGCTGATTCCCGTCAACGCGGACACAGCGGCAGTCTTCCCGCTCCACTGGAGCACCTCGCGACGTGTGGGCTTCGATGATCGAGAGTTCTGTGCCATGACGAGTTCTCCTTCCAAAAAGCGTTCTTCCGGAATCGCATATCATCGGGAAATGCGCAATGTGCATCGGGCCAGATTGAAGTGATCGCCTCGGTCGAAGACGCACCATAACGTCTTGCCGTCGCGACCGATCCATGCCGCGGGAAACGAGTGCAGAACGAGCGACCGGCGTTTCATGTTCGCTCCTTGGTCCGCGATCCGTGCGCGGACCGGCGGCGCTATGGCGCTGTCTCGATTCGACACAGGTGTTCTTTCGTTCTCAGGATGAGGGCCTTGCCCCAGACGGCGGGGGAGGCCATGAAACCGGACTCCAGGGTATTCGTCGCCAGGACCTCGTAGTTGCGCGAGGCTTTGAAGACCGTCGTGCGGCCCTCCCGGCTGAAGCAGTAGAGGTTGCCGCCCGCGTAGAGCAACGACGCGGCGAAGTTGCCTCGCACCCGCTCCCTCCAGACCTGCTTGCCCGTCGCGGCCTCCAGGCACGTCACGGTCCCGGTGTCGTTGATCATGAAGAACAGGTCGCCCACGAGCACCGGCGACGGCGTCTGCGGCACCATGCTCGCGGTCTTCCACGCGACGTGCGTTTCGGTGACATCCCCTCGCCCATCGGCGCGAATCGCGAGCAACTGCGTCGGTCCGAACCCGGTGATCATGTAGGCGATTCCATCGCGGAACACCGGTCGGGCGGCGCCGGAGAAGCCCTGCGTTTGCACTTTCCAAAGTTCGCGTCCGTCGGCGGGGTCGTAGCCGTAGACCGCCTTGGCGCCCACGCTGAGCATCTGCGTCTGCCCGTTGACGTCCACGACGAGCGGCGTGCAGTACGCCTTTCGCAGGTCGCCTTCGGTCCTGGGTTTGCCGTCCTCGTCGAGGTCGTCCCAATTGGCGGTGCGGTCGGTCTTCCAGACGGTCTGCCCGGTCTTCTTGTCGAGTGCGACGAGGTACTGGACATCCACGCCGTCCATGCTCAGGATGAGCAGGTTGTCGAACAGGATGGGCGACGAGCCCGGCCCGCGATAGTGCCGGCAGGGCAGATCGGTCCGCTTCCACAGTACGTCGAACGTCTTCGTGTCGAGACAAGCGGTCCCATAGCTGCCGAAATGCACGTACACCCGACCCGACTCGACGACCGGGGTGGGCGACGCGTAGCAGTTCATCGGATTGCCGAGCGGCTCGGGCTTGTCCGCGTGGAAGAGCTTCTCGTTGCAGCGAATTTCGCCCGTTTGGGCATCGACGCAGATCGCGAAGAAATCATGGCCGTCCTCCGTCGCGCTGGTCAGCCAGATCTGTTCCTCCATCACGACGGGCGAGGACCAGCCCAGGTGGGGAATCGCAGTCTTCCATCTGACGTTCTCGGTCTCGCTCCATCGAGTCGGCAGGTCGGGCGCGTTGACGTCGCCCGGCGGGTGGGCGAGCCCATTGCCCCAAGGCCCGCGAAATTGCGGCCACGCCATCTGGGCCCGGCAGGGCCAGGTGAACAGGAACCCGACGATCAGACACCACCGACACGATTGCTTCATCATAGTTCGAGACTTCTGCAAGGGACTCCGATTTCTGCCGCCCCCGGACTATACAGTCCTCCGCACGACTCCAACGAAGCCTACCACAACGCAAGCGAATACTCAAGGCCGGCCTTGAATAGGAACAAGGAAGATTGCCTGTGAGTGCGATTCATCGCCCCGCAGTCTTCCTCGGGTGTCTGGGAACGAATCGTGGCGGACGGGTAGGGGCAGGCCCCCGTGCCTGCCCTGACGAAATGGATCGACAGGTCGCGGCGCGTGCGATAGCATGAAACCTGGCCGGGCGTTGGGGTCCGCCGAGTCATTGGGGTCTTTTGCCGAAGGTGGTCACAGGTATGGCTCGAGCCATCGTGCTGTTGAGCGGGGGACTGGATTCAGCGACGACGCTGGCGCTGGCCTGCAAGGAGGGGTTCGCCTGCCACGCGCTGAGCTTTCGCTACGGCCAGCGTCACAGCCGGGAGATCGAGGCCGCCCGGCGGGTGGCCCAGTCGCTCGGCGCGGTCGAGCATCGAGTGATCGACATCGACCTGGGCGCCCTCGGCGGTTCGGCCCTCACCGATTTGCGGATCGACGTGCCCAAGGACCGCGCCGGTCTGGGCGAGGGCGTCGATATCCCGCCAACCTACGTGCCGGCGCGGAACACGGTCTTCCTGAGCTACGCGCTGGCGTGGGCGGAGGTCCTGGGGGCCTTCGACATCTTCCTCGGGGTCAACTCGACGGACTACAGCGGCTACCCCGATTGCCGGGCCGAGTTCATCGCGGCGTTTGAGGCGATGGCCAATCTGGCCACTGCCGCCGCGGTGCAGGGGAAGGGACGATATCGAATCCACGCACCGATCCTCCACATGAGCAAAGGCGAAATCATCCGAACGGGCACACAACTGGGCGTGGATTACTCGCTGACGCACAGTTGCTACGACCCCGACCCACAGGGTCGAAGCTGCGGCCGGTGCGATTCGTGCCGCCTGCGGCTTAAAGGCTTTGCCGAGGCGGGTCTCCAGGACCCGATCCGCTACGTTTCGCAGGGGTGACCGTTCATGCGTGTGACCGAGATCTTCTATTCGTTGCAGGGCGAGGGGATGCGGGTCGGCGTGCCGAGCGTGTTCGTCCGCCTGGCGGGTTGCCCGCTGCGATGCCGATGGTGCGACACCGCCTATGCCTGGGACTACTCGACGGGCGAGGAACTCGATCCGGGCCGGATCGTGGAACGGATTGCCCAGTGGTCGTGCGGGTCCGTCGTCCTGACGGGCGGCGAGCCCATGATGGGACCCGACGAAATGCCACGGGCTGGATTTGCGGATCTGACCGCCCGACTCAGGGCCCTGGGCAGGCACGTGACCATCGAGACCGCGGGCGTCCTCTTCGTGCCCGATCTGTGCTGTGACCTCATGAGCATCAGCCCGAAGCTGGGCAACTCGGCCTCAGCCGACCGCCAGCCGGCCGCCTGCGACCCTGTTGTCCTTGCCCGGTTGATCGCCGCCTACTCGTACCAGTTGAAATTCGTCATCGAGTCCGCCCAAGACCTCAGCGAGATATGCGGGCTCCTGGAGCGTCTGCCTTCGGTCGATCCCAAGCGGGTCCTGCTCATGCCGCAGGCCAGGACGCGGGAGGAGTTGCTGGCGAGGGCGCCCATGGTCGCGGGACTATGCCGCCAGAGGGGTTTTCGCTTCTGCGACCGCCTGCACGTCTTTCTCTGGGGCAACGAGCGGGGTCGGTAGGGGGGGGGGATCCCCAGTATCGCATCAGAATCGCAAGAATCATGGTTGACAACACGAAGGCGGTCGGCGATACTCAACGTTCGCCGGACTCGCGCGGGTGGCGGAACTGGCAGACGCGCTACTTTGAGGTGGTAGTGTCCGTAAGGACTTGCAGGTTCGACTCCTGTCCCGCGCATTGGGCTGCCGCATGGGGAGACGTCGTGGGATCGACCGGGCTTGTCTTGCGGATTTGTGATCCGCTGCGAGGACACGGTTTGAGCGTTTCACCGGCAGGCCATGCCCGAGTACCCTGCCCGTTTCGAAGCCCACATCCCCATTGCAATCGGGCGTTGCCCGCGTTAAAGTACCGGCGCGTATGGTGTTGGAATCCAGGGTATCGCCGCGGCCGGCTGAACCGCCCTCGGCGCTTGTGGAGTGTGGCAGATGGCGGAACACGTGCCGACCCGAGAAGAGGCGTTCTCGCTCCTGAAGCAATACAACAGCAGCGAAGCCCTGGTCAAGCACGCCCTGGCGGTCGAGGCGGTCATGCGTTTTTGCGCCCGCAAGCGCGGGCAGGACGTGGAACTCTGGGGCGTGATCGGCCTGGTCCACGATCTGGATTACGAGCAGTTTCCCGACCGGCACTGCCACAAGAGCGCCGAGATCCTCCGCGAGCACGTGTGGCCCGAGTCCTGCATCCGTGCGGTGATGTCGCACGGGTGGGGGATTTGCACGGAGGTCGAGCCCCAGACGGACCTGGAGAAGACGCTGTACGCAATGGATGAACTGACCGGGCTCGTGGCGGCTGCGGCGCTGGTTCGGCCCAGCCGGAGCGTTCTGGACATGGCGCCCAAGTCCGTGAAGAAGAAATGGAAGGAGAAGTCGTTCGCCGCCGGGGTGAATCGCGAGGTCATCGAAAAGGGCGCCGCCATGCTCGGCGTCGGTCTCGACCAACTGATCGAGGACGCTATTGCGGGCATGCGCGAGGCCGCTCGGGAGATCGGTTTGAAGGGCGACGTGACTGTACAGGGATTATGAAGGGATTGGCGTGAGACAGATAGGATGGACAGCCATGGGGTGCGTTCCGCACGCGGCGGCAGCGGTGGGCGACCCGGAAGAACCGAAGAAAGTGAGACGATCGCAGGGACAGAAGGTCGGGGAGGCATGGTCTCTGCCGTCTGGTCTCGTCTTTGCGCCGTTGTGTCTGCTTGCTCTCGTGCTGCTGTGTGTCCTCCCAGCCGGCTGCGGCGGCAACAAGAAGGGGACTCTGACGGAGGAGGAGATTCGCGAGAAGACTTTTGCCCAGCGTCGCACCCGTTCCGACGAGATGGTCATCGGCGGCGAGACGATCACCTGTGAGGATGTGATGATCGCCCAGCCCGAGGAGGGCACGACCGGTCCGACGCTGAAAGAGGAACTCGTAGAACGGGCGCGGATGATCGATCTCGACCAGTTCCTGGCGGAGGCCAGGCCCCTGGTTACGCAGCGGCTCAAGCGGAGCGTCATCACGCAGATCGTGCTGGCCAAGCGGGCCCGCCGGGAGTATGGCAACAAATTCGATGAGATGGCGCTGGACTCGATGGCGGAGAAGGAGCTTCGGCGGTTCATTCTCGAAGAGTGCGGCGGCGACGGGGCCGCGGCCGACGCGGCTCTGCAACGCCGGGGCCTGAATCGGACCACCTTCAAGGAGCGAAGGAAGCGGGACATCATCGCACAGTCCATAGTGGATTCGAAGCTCCGCAACAGTCGTCCCGTCACCTACGGCGAGATCCAGGCGAAGTACGAGCAGATCAAAGACCAGGAGTATCTCCGCGAAGGCAGCCTGCAATTGCGTCTGATCGACATCGAGGTCGCCAGGGTGGCCCGGAACGATCCGAATGGGGACCCTCGTCAGAAGGCCGGGCAGATGGCCCAAGACCTGCGAAAACGGATCGATGCCGGCGAGGACTTCGCGGAACTGGCGAAGCAGTACTCGAACGATGCCCGCAGCGGGCAGGGCGGCCTGTTGCGTCCGAGGGCCCCCGACGCCTTCGCGGCTCCCTACGACGTGCTCGCGCGCCAGGCGAAAGACATGAGACAAGGCGAGGTGGCCGGTCCGATCGAGGTTCCGGGACACGTCTTCCTCATGAAGGTGGAGGCCAAGCAGAATGCGGGATACCAGCCCCTCGAAGAGGTCCAGGGGCAGGTGCGACAGGAGATCCTGCGCGACCGTCGGCGAGCCGCCCTCGAACAACTGGAGAAGGAAATCGCCCAGCAGGCAGCGGCTGCCGACACGAGTCAGTTCGTCGATCACTGTCTGGGACGGCTCTACCGGCAGACCCGGGCGGAAATGGACGAGGATACGCCCGCCGCCGGGACGCAGTAGGAGATGTCCGGGGCGCGACGACCTGCACCGGACGCTCTGCAAATCCCGCTTCACGGATTCTCGAACATGGAAATCATCGCACACGGCATCGACCTGGTGGACTTCCCCCGTATCGAGCAGATGATCGAGCGACACGGGGATCGGTTTGTGGATCGTGTCTTCACGCCCGCCGAGCAGCGGTACGCGGGCGCCCACAAGAACTCTGTGGAGAAGTACGCCGGGCGGTTTGCCGCCAAGGAGGCGGTTCTGAAGCTCGTCGGCACCGGCTGGCGGGGCAAGATCGCCTGGACGGACGTCGAGGTGGTGAACAATCCGTCCGGCCAGCCGGAGGTCCGCCTGTCGGGTGAGGTGAAGGACATTGCGGCCAAGCTCGGCATCCGTCAGATCAGCCTGAGCATCACGCACACCGCCAATTTCGCGATTGCCTCCGCGGTCGCACTGGCTCAACCGAATGAGAACAGGTGATTTTGACTGCATCGTCGTCGGCGCCGGGCACGCGGGCATCGAGGCCGCTCATGCGGCCGCGCGGATCGGGATTCGCACGTGTCTGCTGACGCTGAGCAAAGCTACGATCGGCAAGATGAGCTGCAATCCCGCGATCGGCGGCCTGGCGAAGGGACAGATCGCCCGCGAGGTCGATGCCCTCGGCGGGCTCATGGGCTTGGCGACCGACGCGACGGGGATTCAGTTTCGCATGTTGAATCGCTCGAAAGGCCCGGCGGTTCAATCGCCTCGCGCGCAGGCGGACAAGTACAAGTACCAGGACTTCATGCGGGCCCGATTGGAGGAGACGCCGAACCTGACCCTCGTCGAGGGGATGGCCGTCGAGGTCTTGGCACGCCCGGCGAACTCGAACGCCAAAGATGTGAATCGGGGAAACCCTTCCGACCTTCTGACCTTCTCACCTTCTTGCCTTCTGTCCGCGACGCCGGTCTTTCAGGTCTGCGGCGTCCGATGCGCCGACGGCGCTGTCTTCTCGTCGCCGATGGTGATCCTGACCACAGGCACGTTCCTTCGCGGCGTTATGCACATTGGAGCCGAGCAGTTCCCGGGCGGCCGGCTGGGCGAACCCGCCGCAGACGATCTGTCTGCGAGTCTCGAACGCCTGGGCCTGGAGGTCCGCCGGCTCAAGACGGGCACCCCGGTCCGGCTCGACGCGGCCACGGTCGATCTCGACAAACTGGAGGCCCAGCAGGGCGACCCCGACCCGGTCCCTTTCTCCTTCCTGAATGACCGGATCGACCGGGCTCAGGTCCCTTGCTGGATCACCTGTACGAACGAGCAGATCCACCAGCTCATCCGCGACAATCTGCACCGCGCGCCGCTCTACACGGGTCAGATCAAGTCGGTCGGCCCGCGATACTGCCCCAGCATCGAGACCAAGATCATGCGGTTTGCCGACAAGGACCGTCACCAGGTGTTCCTGGAGCCGGAGGACGAGGCCCGCACGAGCATCTACTGCAACGGCATCAGCACCTCGCTACCCAGGGACGTGCAGGAACAGATGCTCCGGCTCATGCCCGGCACGGAGCACGCTCGCATCGTACACTACGCCTACGCCATCGAGTACGACTACTGCCCGCCGGTGCAGTTGCAGCCGAGCCTGGAGACCCGCAGGATCTCCGGCCTGTTCCTCGCCGGCCAGATCAACGGCACCAGCGGTTACGAGGAAGCCGCAGGTCAGGGGATCGTCGCAGGGATCAACGCCGCACGCAAGGTCCAGGGCAAAGAGCCGCTCGTCCTGGCCCGCGACCAGGCCTACATCGGCGTCCTGATCGACGACCTGCTCACGCGAGGCATCGACGAGCCCTATCGGATGTTCACGTCGCGTGCGGAGCACCGCCTGGCCCTCCGCTCGGACAACGCCGACCGCAGACTCACGCCGCTGGGCATCGCCGTCGGCCTGGTCCAGTCGGATCGTCAGAAGCGGTTCCAGAACAAGCTCGACGCCATTGAGCGATTGGAGACGCGCCTCAAGGGCACTCGCTGCGAAGGCGTGACCCTGTGGGACCTGCTCCGTCGCCCGGATGGCGAAGCGCACGACGCGGTCCGCAAATCGCTCGACGAGTTCGCCGCCTCCGGCCGGGAGGTCCTGGAGGCGATTGCCATCGATGCAAAGTACGAGGGCTATCTTGCCAGGCAGGAGCGTCTGGCCGCTGTGCAGCACGGCCTGGACGCCAAGCGAATCCCCGCCGACGTGGATTACGACAAGATCCAGCACCTCCGCGCCGAGGCCAGGGAGAAGCTGACCGCCTTCAGGCCCGCGACGCTCGGCCAGGCTTCACGTCTGAGCGGCATTACCCCCGCCGACATCACGGTCTTGCAGGTGTACCTGAAGAAGAACAGCAGATGAGACCCTACGGACTGCCGATCAGCCTCTTGTAGGCATCGTGGTCCCCGATCCAGAACCAGTAGAAAGTGTCCTCCTGAAGGAGGGCGAGGGCACGATATCCTCCCCCAACACGAATGGACCAGACCTCTCCCGTCTTCTTGAATCGGAGCGAAGGGTGACGTGCATCTCGTCGCCATAGTCGATAGGTCAAACGCGCCCTTGCTTTGATCTTCGGCGGCAGGGCGGCGTAGGCGTCCCAGAAGTCAGGAGTTGTCGATGACCTCATCAAGTGGTTTGGTCCTTCCCGATGCGATGTCGGCACGGACACGTTTTAATATGGGATCCAGGGCTCCATCCTCATGGGAGTCCCGCTCGATCTCCTTGTCCCACTCGTCCGAATGACCCCGGTCATATTCCACGAGCCAGGAGAGAAACTCCTCCAACTCCTGTTCAGGAAGGGCCTTGACTTGGTCTGCGATCTTCTGGACGTCAGCTTTCATAACATCTCAATTATCTCAGATCCTATCGAAGAAATCAAGCTTCTCGAAAGCAGAGTGGTGGTTGTTCCACTGTGAATGCTACAGAACCAGTCCCAAGGCCCCCAGGATGAGCCCCCCCAACAGACTGGCAATTGACAGATACCCCAAGATGAACTCCCACCGGTGACCCGCTGTCCGCTTCTCGTCTTCAAGATCGATGGAAATCCGCCCGAGCAGTTGTTCGCGAGTCATCCTGTGCCTGCCTTTCCACGAGTCTCCCGGCCTGTCGGTTCATCGAAGCCGAACGTTCACCATCCGGCTCCATCCATGTGCTGGAGAACAACTCGTATGGTCGCCCTTTGCAGGGAATCCCATCGCTGGACGGGTGACACGGAATCCTGTAGGCTGTGCCCATGCTTGATCTGTCTGAGAATGTGTACAATTGCGGGCTGTCTCGCGATGAGCCGAAGTTCAAGCTCTGGCGGTCGGCCGGGCTGATGCTCACGTACAAGTGCAATGCGGCCTGCGAATTCTGTTACTACTCCTGCTCGCCCGACAAAGGGGGACTCATGCCGGTCGAGACCTGCCTGGCGGCCTGGCGATCCCTCCAGACCATTGCCGGCGACAGAGCCAAGGTCCATCTCACCGGCGGCGAGCCCTTCCTCTATTGGGACCACCTCGTCGAGATCCTCCGCAAGGCGCGAGAACAGGGCCTCGGCCCGGTCGATCTGATCGAGACGAACGGTTTCTGGGCGACGGACGACCGGCTCGTCAGGGAGCGTCTGTCGCTGCTGACCTCGCTGGGCATGGAGCGTCTGAAGGTCAGCGTCGATCCGTTCCACCAGGAGTACGTGGACGCCGGGTCGGTGGAGCGTCTGGCCTCCCTGGCAGTCGAGATTCTCGGGTCGGATCGGATCATGGTCCGCTGGGAGGAGTATCTCGACGAGCCGGCCGACATCCGTCGGCTCTCCCAGGCGGAACGCGACCGCGCATACGTCATGGCCTACCAGGAGTATCCCTTCCGCTTCACCGGCCGGGCGGCGGGGCACCCGGCGCATCTGCTCGCCTCCAGGCCGGCGGCGGAATTGGCCCACATGCACTGTCGTGCGGGATTCCTCGGCGCCAAGGGCGTCCACATCGATCCGCACGGCAACGTCTTCAGTGGCACGTGCAGCGGCATCATCCTCGGCAATGTCAACCAGACTCCGCTCGAAGAGATCTGGAAGGGATTCCGTCCCGAAGGGGACGGGCCGGTCGGGATTCTGTGCGAGAAGGGCCCGTGCGGCCTGCTCGAAGAAGCGATGAATCTGGGCTGCGAGGAACTGCCCGCCTACGCGGACAAATGCCACCTGTGCACGCACGCCCGCCAGTTCCTCTTCGAGAACGGCCTGTGGCAATCGGTCCTCGGCCCGCCCGACTGCTACGCCTGACTGTCGGGATCCCTTCGCCCGATGGGGATGATGCGCCTGTTTGAAGAACCCCGGACAGAGGAGAGACCCTGCATGTTTTTTTCAAAGAACTTTGATTTTTGCCTTTCATATTTTATTTAGGTCAAATATCATATTGTAAAATCAAATGTGGAGATTGGCATATGGGCACATCGAAGCAGCAGAAGGCCGGACGGCGAAAGAAGACCACCACAGAGCTCACGGAGGCCGAGTGGGAGATCATGAAGGTCGTATGGGAGAAGGAGCCCTGTGCGGCGGGGACCGTCCAAGAGGCGCTGGCCGCCACCCGGGACTGGTGCTATGCCACGGTGAAACTCACGATGGACCGCATGGTCGAGAAGGGGTTCCTGGAGATCGAGAAGATCCGCAACCTGCAGCTATTCCGGTCCTGCATCAGCGAAGTGGAGGCCCGACGGGGAGAACTCCGGAGAATGCTGGCCAGGGCCTTCAACGGGGCCCTGACGCCCCTGGTGCAGTTCCTGATCGAGCACGAAGGTCTTTCGAAAGAAGAGGCCGCCGCGCTTCGCAGACTCGTGCGCAAAACCGTGAGCAAAGGGGATTGAGCCTGGCCACCTGGCATACGGGAGATCCAGCCATGAATGACGTCATCAACCGTTGTGTGATGGGTTTGAATGGTGTCGGCAGGGTGTTCTGCGACTATGCCGCCAGTGTCTTCATCCAATCTGCGGTTCTGGTGTGCGTGCTGTTTGTCGCCGACCTGCTCCTGCGCAAACGCGTTCGAGCCGTGTTTCGCTACTGCGTGTGGATCCTTGTCTTGGTGAAGCTGATTCTGCCTCCTGCACTGGCTCTCCCAACAGGGATCGGTTATTGGCTTGGTGGCCGACTGCCTTCAGTCTCCTCCGTGGTGAGCCGCGGCGTGGAGGCGCCCGGATTTGAGGCGGGGGGCCGGCATCCTTCAGGACGACCCTCCGCACTGCCTGAGACCCGTCATACCGAACCCATCCCGGGGGCTGGAGGTGCGGGCCATCCGGCGATAGGCAATCCCGCCGGGGTGACCGCCATTACTTGGCAAGGCATCGTGTTTCTCATGTGGTTTGTGGGTGTGCTCGTTTTTGCCGCGGTCCTCGTTCAGCGTCTTCGGTTCGTCAGAGGACTGGTTGCATTCAGCGAGCCCGTTGATGCGCGCTTCCGACAGATCATAGAGGAGTGTGGCCGACAGGTCGGCATTCGCCATGAGATTCGGTTGCGGGCCTCAGGCACGATGTCGAGCCCGGCCATTTGCGGCCTTGTGAGACCCATTGTCCTGGTTCCCGCCCGGCTTCTGGATACTCTCTCGGCCGAAGGGCTCAAGGCGGTGTTCATCCACGAACTGGCCCACATGAAGCGGGGCGACCTGTGGATCAACCTGGCACAGACGCTCCTGCAGGTCATCCACTTCTACAATCCGTTTGTGTGGTTTGCCAATGCCATGATCCGTAGGACCCGCGAAGAGGCTGTGGATGAGACGGTCCTGGTCGCCCTCGGGGGCCGAGCCGAGGACTACAGCAATACCCTCATCGATATTGGCGAGGTGGTCCTGTGGAAGGCCGATCTGGGGCTGCGCCTTATCGGCGTCGCGGAATCCGAGAGAATCTTACGCTGGAGGATCACGCATATGTTGACAAGACCCATACCCAAGAGTGCCAGAATTGGAATGCTCGGAACGGCTGTCCTTGTCATTGTCGGCATCCTTCTGCTGCCGATGGCGAGGGCCGAAAAGCCGAATAGAGAGGCATCGGCCGTCGCGCAGACTGGCGGTGCACCGGGGCCCGAGAAGGCCACTGCCGCAGTGGAAAGCGATGCCTTCGTCGACCCCAACAGCGGGATCCGATTCACGAAGTTCAAGGGCATCACCGGTCCCAGCGATGTGATCAAAGCCCCCTGGCGCATGAGTCTCTCACCGAGTGGGAAGTTCCTGCTGAACCACGTGACTGTTGTCCCGCTGGATGGCGGTACCCCTTTCGATCTTGTGGACATGCCCGATGCAGCCGGCGGGCTTCTGTCGCCTGATGGGGGCAAGGTGGTCTTCTGTGGCGTCGGGGCGATGTGGTTGATCGAGGTCGATCCAGACACCGGCCAGCCGGCAGGATCGCCCAGGAAACTCCTGGACGGACAGCGATACCCTCCAACCGCCTGGTCCCCGGACTCCCAGAGGATTGTGTTCCCCCGGAGGGACAACCAACCTGGGGACGCGGGCGTCTATAGCCCGTGGACGCTGGTCGTTGCGGGCGGAGAACCCTCTCCGCTGGCAGACCCCTCCAGTTTTGGTCTCCTCTCGCCCGATGGCAAGACGGTCGCATACGCCGACGGTCAATACACCGGTTCGAGCTCCGTCTGGGTGAAAGCCGTCGCGGGCGGGGAAGCAAAAAAACTCGGCGATGGCTATTATCGTCCCCTTGCCTGGTCAGCCGACGGCCAGTGGTTGGCATGCGATGCAGGTCAGCGCCTTCGGCTCATGCGCTTGGCGGATGGACACGAGGTGACGGTTGCCACGCCAGCCCGCCCGATCCAAGGCTATCCACAGGGAAGGAAACTGTTCTTCTACCAGCGTTCCTATGAGGACAAGACGACCTTGAGAGTGGTCTCTGTCGCCGGCGGGCCACCGGCGGAATTTGGCTGGCCCGACCTGTCCTTTGAGGACTCGCTCGATCTTCCCTGCTGGGCTTCCGACTCCCGCAGCATTCTGGTCGAGGCCAAGCGAGGAGAAGAGCAGCGCGGCTTCTGGGCGGTTCCCTTGGATAGGAAGGACCCTCAGGCGCTGGTGATCGACACGCCGATGTGCCGAGACGCGTACATAAGGCTCTTTTCCCCCGGCGGCAGCAACCTCCTGCTCGTCATGGGGAAAGGACATGGTGATTGGGACCTATGGACGGTGCCGGTATCGTTGGCGCAGAGGAAATCCGTCGGCCCGCCGGTCAAAGTCTTTGGCGGAATGGTTCCGCCCATCCATGATCAGCAGGCGTTTCTGGATAGCTGGTCGCCGGATGGCAGCAAGATCGCCTTCATTCACAACTGGGATATCTGGGTGGCAGACGCCGATGGTAGCAACGTCCGGCAATTGACGAAGACGCCGGAAAAGGAGGGATGGCCCATGTGGTCACCCGACGGTGCAATGCTTGCCTTTTTTGCCCAACCTTCGGAAAACCCGTCGGATCGCGCCGAAAAGGCCTATCTGCAGATCTGCGTCATACCGGTTTCGGGCGGAGAGACGAGGCTTGTCACAGGGCGTTCCGTGCAAGCCGGCTTGATGTTGCCAGCGAGGTACGCGTGGTCCCCCGATGGCACGGAGGTAACGGTCGTCTCGGACGACGACGAGGTCATCGCCAACTTCCCGATTGCCGGTGGCGAGCGCAGGACGCTGGTACGACTGAACGACCTGGGGCTGAAGCGAGCATGCGTGTTGAGATGGTCGCCGGATGGTTGTTTCCTCGCCTTTGACGGTGGGACAGAGTATGGGGATATGAAGCTCTATGTCTACCAGGCGGATAACTCCAAGCTCCAGCGTTTGACGGATGAGGGCGCCTTTGCCCACTGGTCGCCGGACAGCAAGTGGATTTCGTACTTCTCTTGGCAGGCGGTCAAGACCCGGCCGGAGGCCATCCTGTGGGAACTGGACGTGGAGGAGGCTCTGGCCAAGCTGGCGAACTGAAGAAAAGGAGCATCGTTGCCCTGAGATGGCGGCCTGGCGGCGAGGGCAGAGAAGAAGATGGCTATGGACCCAGGTCTCGGAATAGCTCAAGAGCCGATGTCACCCGAGGTGGCAATCTCTGGTGTCCTCCGCGAATGCGAATGGGATATCGTGCTCATCGTGATGCTGTGCGCCCTGTCGGTTCTGCTCACTCTGTTGTGGTTGCTGGCCGTATTGGGGTATGTGCGCAGGTCCAGAGTGTGCTGACCTGCATCTCACAGCAAGCCGCTACTTCGCGGCGGCGATGGCGTCCTTGAGGTCGAGCGTCCCCTCGTAGAGGCTGCGTCCGACGATCACGCCCGCGACTCGGATGGGAATGAGCTTCTGGATGTCGGCGGCCTCCTTGACGCCGCCGGAGGCGATGACCGGGGTCTTGACCGCTGCGACCAGCGCCGCGGTCCGCTCGATGTTCGGGCCGGTGAGCATGCCGTCTTTGGTGATGTCCGTGTAGATGATGGCCGCCAGGGGTAGCTTGTCCGCCCGGGCCGCGAACTCCAGCAAGGGTTGGCTGCTGTCCTCCAGCCAGCCGTGCGTGGCCACCATGGACCCGCGAGCGTCCAGCCCGAGGACGAGCCGGCCCTTGAACCGGTACGCCATGTCGGAGAACCACTCGAAGTCACTGACCGCCTTGGTCCCGATGATGATCCGTGTGACGCCCAGGTCGATCAGCTCGCGGATGGAGGCCTCGTCGCGGATGCCCCCGCCGACCTCGATCTGGAGCAGGCCCAGCTCCGCGATCTCGGCGATGCTCGCGGTGTTTATGGGTCGTCCCTCCTTGGCGCCGTCGAGATCGACGATGTGCAGCCATCGGGCGCCGTCGTCGTAGAACCGACGGGCCTGCTGGGCCGGATCGTCGTTATACGTGATCTGGCGGTCGTACTGCCCCTGGATCAGTCGGACACATTGGCCGTCTCGCAGATCAATGGCGGGGATCACATCCATAAGCCATTCCCTATTGATGATTGACGGTTGATGATTTATGATTCAGCATCATGCCACAAGGCATGATAAACCGTGAATCGTGAGTCGTAAATCAAAAATTGCCGGGAGATGAACGATGGTGGATTCTTTTCGGGTTCCTGCGGGCGCGGTGGCGGCGGTCCTGCTGACGGCGGCGCTGGCCATGTCCGGGTCCGCGTACGCCGGCGCCAGGCCGGTCGTGCTGGATACGGACATCTGCGACGACATCGACGACACGTGGGCCCTGGCGGTGCTGCTGCGATCGCCCGAGCTGGACTGCAAGCTCGTCACGACCGCGGTCGGCAATACCGCGGACAAGGCCCAGGTCGTCGCCCAGTTCCTCGACCGGGTCGGGCGCGGCGACATCCCCATCGGCATCGGGGTCAGGCAGGGCAGCGGCTCGCACCGCCAGATCGCCTGGGCGAGGGACTACGATCTGACCTCCTACCCTGGCAAGGTCCACAAGGACGGCGTGCAGGCCCTCATCGACACGATCATGAACTCGCCGACTCGCGTCACGCTGATCGCGATTGGCCCGCTGCCCAATATCGCGGAGGCCCTCCGGCATGAGCCGCGGATCGCGGAAAAGGCGGACTTTGTCGGGATGCACGGCAGCGTCTTCGTCGGCTACGGCGGCAGGGACCAACCCGACGCGGAGTACAACGTCAAGCAGGATGTCGCGGCGGCCCAGAAAGCCTTTACCGCCGCCTGGCCCATGACGATCACGCCATTGGACACCTGCGGCCTGATCCAACTGGGCGGCGAAAAGTACCAGCGAGTGCTCAAGAAAGACAGCGCCGTCACCAGGAACCTGATGGAGAACTACCGCCAGTGGTTCCGCGACGGCTTTCAGGACCGCAAGGACCTCAGCGACGCCGATCTGGCCCGCGAGGTGGACGCCAAGCTCGCCAGCAGCAGTACGACCCTGTTCGACACGGTCGCGATCTATCTGGCGATCCATCCGGAGCTGGCCGAGATTCGGGAACTGCCCCTCCGCGTCACCGACGATGGTTTCACGCGAGTGGAAGAAGGCGCCAAGAAGGTCCGTTGTGCAGTCAAATGGAAGGACCTCGGCGGGTACGAGGACTGGCTCGTCACGAGGCTGACCGGGAACTGACGGTCCCCGACTGTCCCGATTCAATGAGTCAAGGATCCAACATGGAAGAGGACGTACCCAATATCGTTGTGGTTGGCAGCTCGAACATGGACCTGGTTGTCAAGTCGGCGCGGATTCCGATCCCCGGCGAGACGATCCTGGGCGGCGATTTCCTCATGGTCCCGGGCGGCAAGGGGGCCAACCAGGCGGTCGCGGCAGCCAAGCTCGGCGCCCGCGTACACTTCGTTGCCCGGCTCGGCAACGATGTCTTCGGGCGCAAGTCCCTCGACAACTTCCGCCTGGAGGGTCTGGACACGACGTATGTGAGCCTGACCTCCGACGCACCCTCCGGCGTGGCGCTCATCACCGTGGACGAGGCGGGCAACAACGCGATCGTGGTCGCCCCGGGCGCCAACGGGAGACTCTCGCCCGAGGACGTCCGTCGGGCGGCGGATGCGATCCAATCCGCCGGCGCGGTCGTTGCCCAGCTCGAGGTGCCCCTGGCGACCGTCGAGTGCGCCGCGGAACTCGCCCGGGAAGCGAGCGTTCCCTTCATCCTGAACCCGGCGCCCGCCCAGCCCTTGACGCGAGAGCTGCTGGAGAAGGTGGCCGTCCTGACGCCCAACGAGAGCGAGGCGCGGATTCTGACGGGGATCGAGGTCGTTGACGAGAAATCCGCCCGCAAGGCGGCGCAGAAGCTGGTGCGGAGCGGCGCCAAGGCCGCGATTGTCACGATGGGCGCCAAAGGCTTCTTGCTGGCGGACGGGACCACGATGGAATTCGTCCCTGCGATTCGCGTGAAGACGGTCGATGCCACCGCGGCGGGCGACGCCTTCACCGGCAGTCTGGCGGTCGCTCTGGCGCTGGGCCAGGATCTTCACGAGGCGGCCCGATTCGCCAACTGGGTGGCGGCGTTCTCCGTCACCCGCCTGGGGGCCCAGCCCTCGATGCCTACGCGACACGAGCTGGAAGAGTTCATCGCGGCCAATGCATGATCCCTGGGAGATAGAGTTCTGGAAAATGGCAGATCATTCTTCAAGGAAATCGAAAGAGGAGATTTCCTTGAAGAATATAGGCCTGATCTGCCATTTTCCAGAACTCAGGTCACATAGATTAGGAGAATAAAATGGACAAGGCGAAGCTGTGGATGTGTCGGGGGTTGGCGGTGCTTGCGGTTCTGTGTCTGATCGGCGGCTGCAAGAAGAAGGACGACAGGCCGCAGGTCGTTCTGCTGATGAAGTCGCTGGCCAACGAGTTCTTCCAGACCATGGAGGATGGCGCCAAGGCCCACCACGAGCAGCATAAGAACCGCTACGCGCTGAAGGTCGTGGGCATGAAGAACGAGACGGACGTCGCCGAGCAGATCCGCAACGTCGAGCTGGCCATCGCCCAGGACGTCAACGCCATCGTGATCGCGCCCGCGGACTCCAAGGCCCTCGTCCCGGTCTGCAAGAAGGCGATGGACGCGGGCATCGTCGTTGTCAACATCGACAACAAGTTCGATGAGGGCGTGCTCGCGGACAAGGGGGTGAAGATCCCCTTCGTCGGCCCGGACAACCGCCAGGGGGCCAAGCTGGCGGGCGTCTACCTGTCCACCAGACTCCAGAGCGGCGACAAGGTCGCGATCATCGAAGGGGCCCCCAACGCGTTCAACGGCATCCAGCGGAAGATGGGCTTCGAGGACGCGATGCTCGCCAGCAACCTGGACATCGTCAGTTCGCAGACGGGGTACTGGGAGACCGACAAGGCCCTTCCCATCGCTGCCGCCCTGATCAACGAGCATCCGGACCTCAAGGCGATTCTGTGTGCCAACGACAGCATGGCCCTGGGCGCGGTGACCGCGGTGAAAGAGGCCGGCAAGACCGGTGCGATCCATGTGATCGGGTTCGACAACATCGCCGCCGCGAGGCAGTTGCTCAAGGACGGCAAGATCCTGTGCACCGTGGATCAGCACGCGGACAAGATAGCCCAGGGCGGGATCGATTGCGCCCTGGAGATGCTCAAGACGAAGGCTCCGCCCGTGGACAGGCAGACCCCGGTCGAGCTGGTCACGGCGGAGATGCTCTGACGGAAGAAGGGAAATCCGAAATCCGAGACGAATCCAAAGGCTCGACGCTCAGATGACTGAAGCACTGTCGCGACTCCGACGCTCGGACGTTTCGAGTCTCTGATTTCGATCATTGGTGCTTGTTTCTGATTCCGAGTTTCGTGCTTCGGATTTGACGCATTGCCGTATGGATCCCACGACCGATAGACTGCTCGTTGCGACCGGTGTGACGAAGACCTTCCCCGGCGTTCACGCGCTCCGCGGGGTCGATTTCGACCTGTGTGCAGGCGAGGTCCACGCCCTGGTCGGTGAAAACGGCGCGGGCAAGAGCACGCTCACGCGAATTCTCGCAGGCGTGGAGGTCCCCGATTCCGGGCGGATGCTGTTGGCGGACCAGCCCTATGAGCCGCGATCCCGAGCTGACGCGGAAGCCTGCGGCGTCCGCATGGTTATGCAGGAGCTGAACCTGATCGGTACTCTGAGCGTGGCCGAGAACATCTCTATCGAGCGGCTCCCGAACCGGCTCGGCTTCATCGACTACCGCAAGCTCCACGAAGCTGCGCGCCGGGTCATGTCAGAGGTTGGCCTGGGCGACCTCGACCCGGCCACGCCCGTCAGTTCCCTGGGCGTCGGACGACGCCAGATGGTCGAGATCGCGGCGGGCCTGTCCCGCCAATGTCGCGTTCTGGCTCTCGACGAGCCCACCGCCTCGCTGACGGACAGTGAAGTGGAGCTGCTCTTTGCCCAGATCCGCCGGCTCCAGGCCGAGGGCGTCGGAATCATCTACATCTCGCACCGGATCGAGGAGGTGCTGCGGATCGCGGACCGCGTGACGGTCCTTCGCGATGGGCAGGTCGTCGGCACGCGAGCGGCGAGCGAGCTGGCTCCCCAGGCTGTCATTCACATGATGGTCGGGCGGGACCTGGGCAGCGAATGCCTGGCGCCGAGCGGCGGCAGGGGGGCGGTCGCCCTTCGCGTTGTCGGCCTGACCTGTCGTGATCGCGTCCGCGACGTCTCGTTCGATGCCTATCGCGGCGAGGTGCTCGGAATCGCGGGCCTGATGGGCTCCGGGCGGACCGAGACCATGCGGGCGATCTTCGGCGCCGATGTCCCCGATGCCGGCGCCGTCTACCTGTGCGGCGACAGCGAGCCAACCTGCATCCGAAGTCCCAGCGACGCGGTCCGCCAGGGGATTGCCCTGCTGACCGAGGACCGCAAGGAGCAGGGTTTGTTCCTCTCGCTGCCCGTGCGGGCGAACGTCTCGATCACCCGTCTGGGGGCGGTGAGCCGGCTTGGCTGGATCGACTCCTCGCAGGAGCGCCGAGTGGCGAGTGACTACGTCAAGTCGCTGGGCATCAAGTGCTCGTCCGTCGAGCAGGCAGCAGGCCAGCTCAGCGGCGGCAACCAGCAGAAAGTCGTGATTGCCAAGTGGCTGTACCGGGACTGCGATGTCCTGATCTTCGATGAGCCCACGCGGGGTATCGACGTGGGCGCCAAATTCGAGATCTACCGCCTGCTGGCGGACCTCGCGGCCAGGGGCAAGGCCATTCTCTTCGTCTCGTCGGACCTCAAGGAACTCATGGCGATCTGCAACCGCATCCTCGTCCTGTCGGCGGGGAAGGTCGCGGGAACCTTCGACCGGGGCGCCTGGAGCGAGGACGCGATCATGGCCGCCGCATTCAGCGAGTACGTCAACAGTGGAGTCCTGCAACATGGCGGATGACGTGAACGAGGGCAATGTGCGCGGGCTGCTCGCCGACTACCTGGGCATGGCGATCGCGCTGGCGGTGCTGATCGGTGTCTTCGGTCTCTCGGCGGATAACTTTCTCACCCAGGCCACTTTCCGAACGCTCGCCAACCAGGTCGCGGACATCACGATCGCGGCGGTGGGGATGACGTTCGTGCTGATCATCGGCGGGATCGATCTGTCGGTCGGCTCGGTGATGGCGCTGGCGGGAGCGATCCTCGGCATTGCCATGGTCAACTGGGGTCTGCCTCTGCCGATCGCGGTGTTTCTGTGCCTGCTCGTCGGTCTGGCCTGCGGCGCCGCCAACGGTTGGATCATCGTCCGCTGGGGGCTGCCCTCGTTCATCGTCACGCTCGGGATGCTCGAAGCGGCCCGCGGCGCCGCCTACCTGGCGACGGATTCCCGCACGATCTACATCAGCTCCATCGATGCGATCACGCAGACGGTGGCGCTGGGCCTGTCGGCACCGTTCTTCCTGGCGATTCTGACCGTGGCGCTGGGGCAGTTGACCCTGTCTCGCACCGTGTTCGGGCGGTACCTGATCGCCATCGGCACGAATGAGGAAGCGGTTCGGCTCTCGGGGATCAACCCTCGTCCGTACAAGCTGGCGGTCTTTGCGCTCTCGGGTCTGCTGACGGGCGTTGCGGCGGTGATCCAGACGGCCCGCATGTCGTCGGCGAACCCGAACGCGGCGCCCGGCTTCGAGCTGCAGGTGATCGCTGCGGTGGTCATCGGCGGGACCAGCCTGATGGGCGGTCGGGGCTCGGTCGTCCGGTCGTTCTTCGGGGTCCTCATCATCGCGGTCCTCGGCGCGGGCCTGGCCCAGGTCGGCGCCCAAGAGTATACCAAACGTCTCATCACCGGCTGTGTCATCGTGGCCGCGGTGATCCTCGACCAGTACCGCCACCGCGCTCGACGCAGATCCTAGCCGCACCATGGCCAATCTCCGCACCGGATAGGGGGATGCTCCGTAGATATACACGCCGTAGATGGGTTCTGTTGCACCTGTTTCACAAGACTGGTCAATCCTGGCTTGACAGGATGGTCGCCACGAACAATAATAAGGCAGGAATACGAACCGTGTGTGTGGTGGAGGTACTGACCATGCGTCTGGTACTAAAACAGAAAGACGGCGAGACGAAGGAGTATCAGTTTGCCCAGGGCCCCATCCAGATCGGCAGGGCCGCGGATTGTCACGTCTTTCTCCCCGACCGCACGGTCTCCAAGAAGCATGCGGTCATCACGTGCAGCGACGACGGGGCCTGGCACATCCAGGACCTCGATTCCGCCAACAAGACCTACCTGAACGGCGAGCCCGTTCGTCAGGC
Organism: Sedimentisphaerales bacterium; assembly: GCA_035342095.1. Lineage (GTDB taxonomy): Bacteria > Planctomycetota > Phycisphaerae > Sedimentisphaerales > Anaerobacaceae > PLanc-01. The sequence goes on from DAOQWL010000053.1 coordinate 21,472, forward strand.
CTCGATCAAGACCGGCGACTCGATCCGCATCACGGATTTCGTGATCGAAATCAACCTCGATGAGGCTGCGCGAGCGCCGCAGGAGTCGCAGTTCGAGGATACGCTGAACCTGGAGGCCGGTCTGGCGACCCCGCTCCATGAGACGGTGGTCCGCAAGCCGGACGCAGGCCATGCCCCTGCGATGCGTCTGCCCGCCAAGCGTTTGTCTGAGTTCGCGCAGTCCTGCGACGCTATCTGTCGCTCGAAGAACCTCGAAGAACTGCTCGTTACGCTGTTGAACCTCGCGCTCAAGCAGTTCAGCGCCTTCCACACGTGGTGTGCTCTGCGGGAACAGCCCAGCGGCCCGATGACCTACCACGCGGGCAAGCGCCGGGACGGACAAGCGGTGGACCTCAGCGAGCTGAAGCTGGCCGACAGGATCAACCAGTCGGTCGAACGAGGCCAGTCCCTGGTCATGCCCAGCGTGGCGGCCGACGTCGAGGAGAAGGCGAGAATCCGCTCGGCGATGATCGCCGCGATTACCGGACCTTCTGGTTGTTACGGCGTGATCTACATCGACAACGCCATGATTCACGACCATTACACCCTGGGCGACCTCGACTACCTCATGCTGATCGCGACCCACACCGCCGCGGTCCTGAGCAAGTTCCTCACATGACCAGGCGATTACCCTTCGCCTCGCACACAGGCGTATGACCGCTGTTGTGGCCCCCCTTGCAGAGACGAGGCATGGGCCGGGCGCTGTCATTCCTGCGCTGCAAAGGCGCGACGTCTTGCTTTCCTGACAAGCATTTCGGACAGGACACGCACATTGCCCGCGATATATGGGAATCGGACCGTCCACTCCCATCGACGGCGGGCACGCCCGAAGCGGTCGTGCGAGGGGAGTTTTTCGCATTGCGGCCTCCGGCGTGAACGCGAGCGAAGCGCTCGCTTGCAGGTTTGGCGAAGCACGCAGGACGTTGCAGTCCCCTTTACTGCTGGTGGCTCCAAAACGGCAAACTCCCGCCGCACCGCGGCGGATTCCGGATCGGTCCGTCCGTTCCTCCATAGCACGCACTTGGGTTGCGGCTGAAGGCCGCTCCAAGCCAAGCAGGAATCCACAAGCCGTGGGGTGTGACGTGTCCCTGGAACTGGATTCCCGCGTTCGCGGGAATAACAATCGGGGGTCTCCGTGGGCCCCTATGGCGTGCATGGGTGCGATCATGCGTCTCTTGACATTTCCCCCTTGGAGCGGTATACTATCGGAGTATGGAGGACTCTCCCGGAAGAGCGTCCTTCCCGCGTGTTCTGGGGTCGTGGACGCCTGTTGCGACAGGCGCTCTGTGCATCGATCGAGGAGGTTGGAGATGAATTGTCGCGAGGCGTTGGTTGCGTCCGTTCTCGTATTCGCGCTGTGTACGCAGGGTTTGGCCCAAGAGGGCGTTCTGAATCTCGGGCCCGAGGAGGTCATCCAGGCGAATGGCAGCGACATCGTCGTGCCGGGCTATTCGGTTCCCTCGTTCGTGGATTGGAACAACGACGGCCTGAAGGACCTGATCGTCGGCGAAGGCAGCGGCTCGGCGCCGGGCAAGGTCCGGGTCCACCTGAACATCGGGATCGAGTCCGAGCCGAGCTTCGGTGGTTTCTTCTATGCCCAGGCGGACGGCTCCGATTTGACCTGCGCCGGCCAAGGCTGCATGGGGTGTTTCCCTCGCGTGGTGTACTGGGATGAGGATGCCCGCAAGGACCTGATGGTCGGCCTCTCCGACGGCACGGTGAGAGTCTTCCTGAATATCGCGGACGACAACGAGCCGGCCTTCGACGCCGGCACGCTCGTCACGACGGGCAGCGACGGCGCCGTCACGCTCGACGTCGGCTCTCGTGCGACGCCGACCCTGGTGCACTGGGATGACGACGACATGCTGGACCTCGTCGTCGGCGGTCTTGACGGCCTGATCCATGTCTACACGAACTGCGGCTGCGGAGGCGCCGTCCCGCCGCACTTCTTCTTCATGCCCTTCGACGGCCTCTACGTCCAGGCGGGCACGCGCGACCTGATGGTCCCGAACCTGCGGTCGAGTCCCGAGTATGTGGACCTCGACGGCGACGGCTTGAAGGACCTCCTCACCGGCAATACCAGCGGCAACATCCTGTTCTACAAGAACACCGGCACCCCGTCGCTGCCCGAGTTCTCCTCGTACACTGCGGTCCAGTCCCAAGGTGTCGCGATCGACCTGTATGACAGCCTGCGCTCGCGTCCCTTCGTCTGCTATTGGACCGGCGACGGCAAGTTCGGCCCGAAGGACGGGTACTGGGACCTGCTCGTCGGATACGGCGACGGCAAGGTCCGCCTGTATCGCGGCCTGCCCCGCGCGGGAGACTTCGACTGTGACGGCGACCTCGACGCCGACGATTTCACCTTCCTGGCCAGGGCGCTGAACCAGCCGATCCCTGCGGAGGGCACGCCCGCCGACCTCAACGGGGACGGTGTCGTCGACAGTCTCGACCTGCTCCTCTTCGCCGACCTCTGGCTGGCGGCGAACGGGTAGGCCGGGCCGGTCGGTCACGCAGCCGCATCTGCGCCCGCCTGCGGGAGGAGCGGACGCCGAGTCCCGCGGGGGCGGTGACTCCGCACGTCCCTGCGGTATGCGCTGAGACCTCTCGCCTTTTTCCCGTTACGATTCACGCCCGGTTGGGCACACTCATACCAGCGTGAAGGCAGTCCTCTGCCATGGGTCGGATGCCCGCGAGAATGGACGGGACCTGCCTGCGAATACTCTTGTCATGGTAGACAATCGTAGGGAGCTGAGTATGAGATGTAGGGAGAAGAGTCCGAGAGCCGTCTGCGCCATCGTTGCATCCATGTTGTTCTGGGGGTTGATCTGGGTCTTGCCGACGGCGGCCTCCATCACGACGCTGGGGGATGTCGATCCTTCTTACGACGACTCCGACCCCTGGATTCTGTCGACGGAGCTTCTGATCGGAGGCCATGCGGTTGGCAGTATCGCGGTCTCGGCAGGTTCGCAGATACTGCTCGCGTCGGATCCCGACAGCGGGCTGGGCGGCGATCTGTCCATCGGGGGATCGGGCAATGGGACGCTGGAGATTGGCCCTGAGGGGTGGGTCGTCAGTGACACGGCCTCCATCGGCTGCGATGCGCGCGGAGTGGGGGAAGTCGTCGCCAGCGGTTCACACGCTCTGTGGGAGAACAGCTCCGCCATTCAGATCGGCGCATCGGGGACCGCTCGTCTGGGGATCCGCGACGGCGGGGCGGTCACGACCGCGGATGCGACCGTTGCTGCCATGCGGAACAGCGAGGGCATGGTCGCGGTGGAGGGAACGAGTTCCGTGCTGGCCGTCGAGCAGAAGCTGATCGTGGGCGCACTGGGAAACGGGAGCCTGTCCGTCTCCGATGGCGGCGCCGTGACGAGTTACTCGGCCTCTATCGGCGACCAGGCGGGCGGGGAAGGCTCCGTGGTGGTCCAGGGCGCCGGCTCGCTCTGGCAGAATGCGGATTCTCTGTATGTCGGCAGGGCAGGCCGGGGAGAGTTGACGATCTCACAGGGCGGTTGGGTTACGAGCCGTGGCGCGACCGTCAAAGGCCAGGAAGGCGGCGCTGCGGTCGTCACCGTGACCGGGACGGGTTCGCGATGGACGAACACAAACACGCTGACCCTGGGGGACCGTGCCGATCCTGGCGTGCCGGCCGCGGGGGCTTGCGAAGGCTGTGGAACGATCGCGGTCCGCGATGGCGGCGTCGTCGAGACCGGCGACATGGTCGTCTGGGAGAGCGGCGTCCTCACGGGCGACGGCGTCTTCGAAGCGTCCGAAATCACCAACCATGGCATCATCCGCCCGGGCAACTCGATCGGCACGCTGACCATCGAAGGCGACCTCACCATGGGCTCGAACGGCATTTTGGAAGTGGAGATCGACAATAGCGGCAACAGCGACAAGGTGCTGGTCGCAGGCTCCGTGTACCTCCCCTATGACGCGGTGATGCCCGTTCCGCTGGAGACCCTCGATGCCACGCGCGAGTACACCCTCGTCGAGGCAAGCAGCGTCGAGATCCCCATCCACACCTGGGTCTGGCCTTCAGACCCCGGTCTGATTCGTTCCTCGATCAGGACGGACAGCGAGGGGGAATCGGTCCTTCTGCGTGTGACCGTGTTGCCATTCGACGACCCGAACATCGTGCGGACGGACGCCCAGTGCTCGCTCGGTTCGGCCCTGGAACAAGTCGCGGATGCCGGGGGCAACGACGTCACCACCGCTCTGCAGCAGCTCCAGACGGGTGATGCAGTTCGCGCCGCCTACGATCAGCTTGGCGGCCAGACGATGCCATCGCTGGCTCCGGTCACCGTCGCGACAGCGGCGCGGCACGTGGGCATGATCTCCGGCCGGCTGCGGAGTCCCGCTGCCAGTTTCGCGGATGCGGTTGGGCGAGGGCAATCGTCGGTCGCCGCTCTGTCGGGCTCGGATTCCGTCGGCGTCGATGCGGGCCGGTATCTGTTCGCGCTGGGCAGCGGCACGCCTATCCTGGGCGGCAGCCCCTGGGGCCTCTGGGGCAAAGGCTACGGCTTGTTCGGCGAGCGTGACAGCGAGTCCGGTGCCCTGGGCTACGACTACACCGTCTACGGCGCCGGCTTCGGCCTGGATTATCGCTTCACCGACCGCCTGCTCCTGGGCGTCACCGCCGGCTACTCCGACGGCGATGTCGACTACTCCGGCTCACGCGACAGTTCCGAGGTCTCCGCCACTCACGGCGGCCTCTACGGCAGCTACGAGACCTCTCGCTGGTACCTCGATTCGATCCTGACCTATGCGGACCTCGACTACGAGACCCAGCGGTACGTGGACCTCGTCTCCGAGCGTCTCGATGGCGACTCCTCGGGCGATCTGTTCACCGGCTACCTCGAAGTCGGCCTGAATCGCTGGATTTCCCAGCGGACCCTTCTCCAACCTCTGGCGGCGGTGCAGTTCTCCACCCTGCACATCGACGGTTTCACGGAGTCCGGCGGCGACAGTGCCCTGACCTTCGACGACCAGCGGTACGACTCGTGCAAGGGCTCGCTCGGCGCCAAGCTGACCCGACAACTCTGGAATCGCGGCGACGGCCGCAAGGCCGCCCTCGAGCTTCGCGCACGCTGGGTCCACGAGTTCGGCGATACGAAGGCGAGCCTCGACGCTGCCTTTGCGAGCGACCCGTCTGCCGCCTTCCGCGTCAGCGACGGGTCGATCTCCCGCGACAGCGCGGTCCTCGGCGCGGGCCTGGACGCCTGGTTCACTTGTCAGACCCGCCTGTTCCTGGACTACGGCACGGAGTTGAGCGCCGACGGAACGACCCACCTGGTCAGTGCCGGTCTCGAACATCGCTGGTGAGCGACCGCAAGCCTTCGTTCGTGTGTTCGCAAGAACTCACCGAAGGGACATATCTTCCCACGTCAGAAGAGGGATCTTCTGTAGGGTGGGCTGTGCCCACCGTCTTGCCACTTCGGAGTAGAGAGATTGGTGGACACAAGCCCGCGGACGCCGTTTGGAGTTCCGCCTTTAGGCGGGTAAAGACCGCGTAAACGCGGCACTCCGAACGGGCCGTACGCCGATAGGCTGCCCATCGAATTGACGTGGACGGCGTACTGCCACGCTTTGTTCGTAGCGTCCCCATGAACGGGGCTGGATGACGATGGTTGCGTTCTTCTGTCGCATGGGGAGGCGTTCGCTGGACGCTGCCATTCCAGCACGGCGCTGGACCGAGCCGAACGGCGCGGACGCGCCGACCTCGTCCAACTGTTGAAGGCGAACGCCGACGAAACAGACCCACCGGCCCGCCCAAGCGACGTCGGGTCGTGATGGCGTTGGCTCTGTGGTTCCCGCAACGAGGCTTGTGTCACAACAGAAAGACACCTCTCTGGCCTTCGAATCGTGAGGAATTCTTGACATGTGATTCGCGTCACTATATGATTCCACCTCTTCGACGAAGTGCTCGACAGGGAGGTTTGCTTGTCGAGGGTTGCTTCGTGTGGCGTCAGGATTGGGGAATTGCCGATGGCAAGACAGAAGATCACCGTGGTCGGGGCCGGCAACGTCGGCGCGACCGCCGCATTCATAGCCGCCAACCGCAAGTTGGGCGAAATCGTTTTGCTCGACATCGTGAAGGGTCTGCCCGAGGGCAAGGCGCTCGACATGGCGGAATCGAGCCCGATCCAGCTCTCGCAGCAGGAGGTCCGTGGCACCACGGACTGGGGCGCGACCGCAGGCAGCGACGTGGTCATCATTACGAGCGGCGTGCCGCGAAAGCCCGGCATGAGCCGCGACGACCTCCTGGCGACTAACGCGAAGATCGTCCGGGACGTCAGCCGCAAGGTGGCAGAACTCTCGCCCGACGCCGCGGTTATCGTCGTCAGCAATCCGCTCGACGTCATGGTCTACGTGGCCGGCAAGGTCACCGGCTTCCCGAAGAACCGTGTGATGGGCATGGCCGGCGAGCTGGACTCCGCCCGATTCTGCTCTTTCCTCGGCGCCGAGCTGGGCGTTAACGTCGAGGACATCCAGTGCGTCCTCATGGGCGGCCACGGCGACGACATGGTTCCGCTTACCCGCTTTACCACAGTCAGTGGGATTCCGATTGCCCATCTTCTCGGCCAGGATCGAATCGACGCATTGGTCGACCGGACTCGCAAGGGGGGCATCGAGATCGTCAATCTGCTGGGCTACAGCGCCTATTACGCTCCGGCGGCGGGGGCGGTAAAAATGGCCGAGGCCATCCTGCGGGACACGAAGAACGTCATCTGCTGCTGTGCCTGGTGCGACAGGCAGTACGGCGCAGGCGGCTGCTTCGTGGGGGTTCCCGCGGTCCTGGGCAAGGCCGGCGTGGAGCGGATCATCGAGCTGGATCTCGACGCGTCGGAGAAGTCGCAGTTCGACGCGTCGCTCGGGCGGGTCAAGGAACTGGTCGTCCGCGTGGACCAACTGCTGGAGCAGTAGGCGATCCGAAACTCGAACGGCGAAATCCAAAATAAATTCAAGGAACTGATGTCGGGATGGCCGAAACAGAATTGCCCGCCTGGTGGAGCTGGTTTGCGTCGGCTCGGGTGTTCAGGGCTTCTGAGCCGCTGTCTGATTGGGGGTTCTGAGAACGCTGCGTCGGCAGGGTGGGTTTTGCGTTCGGAATCGCTTTTTTGCCTTGTGTTTGTTCGGGCGGATGATATAACCTACGCGACTTTGGATACGGTTTGCAGGAAAAAGGGGCACAACCGCACATGGAACTGATAGCCAAGATCAAACAGACTGAGGCCGAGGCCCATCAGATCGTGGAGAAGGCCAAGGCCGACGCCGTGGCGGCGGCCGACAAGGGCCGCCAGGACCGCAAGCAGCGCCAGGAGCAGGCCGAGACGAACCGACGACGCGCTCTCGACGCGGCGGTCGAGAAGGCCAAGGCCGACGCCCAGGGCGAGATCAAGACCCTCAAGGCCCAGGCCGAGCAGCAGCGAAAGCAGTTGCGGGACCAGGTGCAGCGCAAGGTCCCGAACGCCGTCGCCAAGGTGGTCGAGTACCTCAAGAAAGGCTGATCCATGGCGATTACCCCAATGGCCAAGGTGATGATCGTGAGCCATCGCTCGCAGGTTTCCGACCTGCTTGAGGTGTTGCAGGACGCCGGTGTTTTCCAGGTCCTCGACGCCGACGAGGCGACGGTCAGCAAGGAGACGCCGGGGTTGGCTGCTTCGCGAGAGCGCCCGAAGGACCTGGAGGAACTCGTGGTCCGTCTGGAGCGAGGCACGAGCTTCCTGAAAGAGCACGCGGCGCCGCGAAAGGGTCTGGCGAGCATGTTGGCTCCGCGTCCCGTCGTCGGTCGTCGTTCCTACGATGAAGTCGTCTCCGATCGCGAGGTTCTCAAGATCATCGATCAGACGGACAAGCTCCAGGCGACGATGGAGAAGACGCGGACCGAGATCGACCACACCGAAGGGGTTCTGGATCTGCTCGGGCCGTGGAAGACGCTGCAAACGCCCATCGAGGAGCTGACGCGACTGCGTCACAGCGTCTGCTGGCCGGGCTTGGTGCCCCAGCAGCATTTCGCGGAGTTCCAGGCCGGCTTGCTGGAAATGGGGGTCGCCATCCAGCAGGTGAGCACGCGAGGAACGAAGGAAGCCTGTATTGTCGTGGCGCTGCGAGACCAGGCGGAACAGGTCCAGAAACGACTCCGGTCGTACGAATTCGAGGTGGTCAACTTCGAGGGCATGACCGGCACGGTCGCTGTGCGGGTCGCGGAGTGCGAGCGGCAGCTCCTGGACTTGCGAGAGCGGCTCGAGGAGTGCAGAGCGACCGCCAAGACTCTGGCGGCCGACCTCCTGAAGGTGGAGATCCTGTACGACCACTACCGGAATATCCTCGGGCGGGAGCATGCCCGAGACAACGTCCCGGCCACCGAGCAGACGATGATCCTGGAGGGCTGGTGCCGGGAGCAGGACTACCCGCAGCTCGAGCAACTGGTGGCCCGATTCAACGCTGCGACCATCGCAAGGATCGAGCCGGCCGAGGGCGAGGAAGCCCCGGTCGAGATCCAGAACCGTCAGTCGGTCAGGCCGTTCGAGGTGGTGACTCGCCTGTACGGGATGCCGCACCATCTGAGCGTGGATCCGACGCCGTACCTGGCGCCGTTCTTTGCGATCTTCTTCGGCATGTGCATTGCGGACGCCGGCTATGGGCTTCTCATGCTGGGCATCCTGGCGTTCTTCATCAAGAAGATGCAGGGGGACAAGAGACTGCTCGTCATGCTGGCCCTGTGTGCGGGGGCCACTGTCGTGGTCGGCGCCCTGACGGGCGGCTGGTTCGGCGACGCGATCCAGAAGTTCGTCCTTCGCAGGGACGCCAACCTGGCGCTGGCGTTCGACCCGTTCAAGGCGCCGCTGGTCTTCTTCGGCGTCGCGCTCGGATTGGGATACATCCAGCTCGTCAGCGGTCTGATCATCGGATTTGCCCACAACCTGCGGATGCGGAATTACGTCGCAGCGGCTTTCGACCAGTTGAACTGGATCGTCTTGCTCAATTCGATCGTGGTGTTCGCGCTGGGCGTGACTGGGGTGATCCCCTCCGCAATCGGCGGGGTGTTCGGATACGCAGCGCTCGTCGCAGCGGGAACAATCTTCTTGTTCAGCCATCGCGAAGGCGGCATCGCCGCCCGGCTGGGCATGGGCTTTTACAACGTGTTCAGCAGCATCTTCTATCTGGGCGATGTGCTGAGCTACCTGCGTCTGATGGCGCTGGGCATGGTGGGCGCGGGTCTGGCGATGGCGATCAACGTTATCGCCCAAGTTGCGGGCGGCATCCCGTGGATTGGCCCGATCATCGCGATTTTGATCTTCGTCGGGGGCCACGTCTTCAACCTGATCCTCGCGATCCTCAGCGCGTTCGTACACACGCTGCGGTTGCAGTACGTGGAGTTCTTCCCGAAGTTCCTGGCGAGCGGCGGCAGGGAGTTCGTTCCGCTGGCCAAGGATTACCGACATATCTACATCGAGAAGGCATGAAAACAGATTCTCAGAAAGGTAGGCGAACAGAATGACTCTCGGAATGGCATTGGCTTTGTTGGGTGCTGGGTTGGCGGCCTTCCTGGCGGGCATCGGCTCGGCATACGGAATCAGTATTGCCGGGCGGGCCGCCACAGGCGTGCTGAGCGAGAAGCCGGAACGATACGGGCAGATGTTCATCATGGTCGTGCTGCCCGGAACGCAGGGCTTCTACGGCTTCCTCGGGGCCTTCATGGTCATGCTCCAGATGAACTTCTTCGGCGGCGGCCTCTCGCAGGAAGTCAACACGTGGCTCGGGTTGCAGGTTCTTGCTGCCTGTCTGCCGGTGGGCGTCGCAGGCCTGTTCAGCGCGATTCAGCAGGGCAAGACCTCGGCCGGCGGCATTCTGATGGCGGCGAAGAGGCCTGAGCTGGCGTTCAAGGCCGGCGTCGTCTACGCGGTCATGGTCGAGATCTACGCGATTCTGGGTCTGCTCGTGACCCTGTTCATCCTGTTGTTCGGCATCAAGTTCCCCGCCGCCGCGGCGGCTGCCGCCGGTGTGCAGTGAGAACTCGGAAGAAACACCGATCCCTTGTGACAGGGTATACGAGATGCAAGCAGAACAGGTAGTCGAGAAGATACTGTCGGACGCGCGGGCCCAGGCCGACGCGATCAGGAAGCAGGCCGGGGAGCGCGAAGCCGCGGAAATGGCCAAGGTCAACGAGGACCTTGCCCGGTTCGAGCAGCAGACGAAGACCCTGGCCGAGAAGGCCGCGGCGGACGAGCGCTCGCAGCGACTGGCGGTCGCGAGGATGGAAGCGGCCAAGGAGTATGCCTCCGCGAAGGCCTCGCTCCTCGACGAGGTCTTCAACCAGGCCCGCCAGAAGCTGGAGAAGCTCCCGGACAACGAGTACCGCGAGCTGATGGCCAGGCTCATGGCGGCCGCGGTCGAGACGGGCACGGAGAAGGTGATCGCGGGCAAGAACGACGCCCGGATCGACGCCAAGCTCGTCGCCGATGTGAATGCCCGTCTCAAGGACAAGGGCAAGCTGACGCTGGCCGACGAGAAACATAATTTCGGCGGCGGGTTCCTCCTCCAGCGGGGCAGGGTCCGCACGAACGTCTCGCTGACCGTGCTCGTGGAGCAGGCCCGCAAGGACCTCGAGATCGAGGTGGCCAAAGACCTCTTTTCCAACGACGCCGACGCGGGTCGGTCCCGGTAGCGAAACATGGCCCAGACGCAAGTGGACAAGACGGACCTCGGGATTCACGATTTCTTCACGTACCCGCCGGTGGGCGAGGACGACTACGCCTACATGTTCCAGACCGCCCAGGTCCGGACCCTGGAGACGCAGATGCTGACGCGGACGACGCTGACGGACATGGCGAATGCGTCGGATTTCGCGTCCGCAGCGGGTTCCCTCAGCGGCAGCGAATACACGCTCGGCCAGGGGGCCGGCGCGGTCGAGATCGAGACGATGCTCCAGCAGCGTCGGACTGCGGTCCGCGGTCTGTTCGAGGATCTCATGCTCGACGAGCGGATCGCGGAAGTGTTCCGCAGCCGGGGCGACTACGCGAACCTCCGCCTGATCCTGCGGCGTGTGCTCACGGACAAGCCCGTCGGCGAAGACTTCAGCGACGAGGGCAACGTCCCGCCGGCGGTGCTGCGCCAGGCGTTCGAGGAGCAGAATTTTGCGGTCCTGCCCGAGTACGTGCAGACAGCCGCCGACCAGGCGACGCTGGCGTACTATCAGAACAAGAACGTCCGCCAGATCGACAACGCGATCGACCACGCCCAGGCGGCGCACAGGCTGGATGTCGCCCGGTGCGCGGATGGCGGCGTCTTCCTGACGAATCTGTTCCGCATCCAGACGGATCTGACGAACCTCCGCACGATGCTGCGAGTGAAGTTCCTCCAGGCGGATCCTCGCGACGTGTTCCTGGAGGGCGGGTTCGTCGAGATGGACCGTCTCCGCCAGGGGCTGGATCTGCCATACGAGGCGCTGGGGGCGTTGTTCTTCTCGACGCCGTACCATCACGTCGTCGAAGCCGGCGGCGCCTACGTCGCGTCGAGCGGCTCGTTCCTCAAGGTCGAGCAGCAGTGCGACGACTATCTGACGGGCTACCTGAAGCAGACGATGCAGGTCGCCTCCGGCCCGCAGCCGGTGGTCGCGTTTCTGCTCGCCAAGGAGCACGAGATTCGGACGGTCCGCCTGATCCTGACCGCCAAACGCAACGCATTGGATACGAAACTGATCCTGGATCGTCTCTCGTGAAGCACGTCACGCTTCACGCATCACAAGGTACGAAACGATGGAAGGCAAAGTCGCAGTTTTGGGTGACGCGGATTTCGTGATGCCGTTCTCGGCGTTGGGGGTCGATACGTACGCCGTGGGGCAGGATCGCGAGCAAGTCGTGAAGGCCGCCGAGCAGATCGTCGACGGCGGCTACGCGTTGCTCGTGGTGGCCGAGACGATTGCTGCGACGGCCGACGAGGTCCTCGCAGCCACGGATGCCAAGCCGACGCCCTGCGTGGTCGTCGTGCCCTTTACGCAGGAATCGGAAGGCTTCGCCAGCGAGGCCCTCGGTCGAGTGCTGAAACTCGCTACGGGGATCGACATTCTCAAGAGTAGCTAAAAGGTTGTGACAATGACAGAGAAAAGACAAGGTCGTGTAATGAAGGTCGCCGGACCCGTGGTGGTTGCGGAGGGGATGGCGGGGGCGCGGATGTACGACGTGGTTCGCGTCGGGTCGCTGAACCTGATCGGCGAGATCGTGGAGTTCCGCGGCGACCGGGCGTCGATCCAGGTCTACGAGGAGACCACGGGCATCGGGCCGGGCGAGCCGGTGCTGGACACCGAGGCGCCGCTGAGCGTCGAGCTCGGGCCCGGTCTGATCGAGAGCATCTACGACGGCATCCAGAGGCCGCTCGATGCGCTCGTGAAGCTCGAAGGCGACTTCATGAGCCGCGGCAGCGCGATGCCCGGCCTGTCCCGCGAGAAGAAGTGGTCCTTCAAGCCGACCGTCGCCAAGGGCGCCAAAGTCGGCCCCGGCGACATCATCGGCGAGGTGAAGGAGACCTCGCTCGTGCTGCACAAGATCATGGTCCCGCCGGGCGTCAGCGGCACGATCAAGAGCATCTCGCAGGGCGAATATACGGTCGAGCAGACCGTCGCAGTGTGTGTGGACGCCGACGGGACCGAGCGCCCGCTGACGCTCATGCAGAAGTGGCCCGTGAGAATTCCCCGGGCGCTGAGCAAGCGGCTGGCGCCGACCAATGTCCTGGTCAGTGGCCAGCGCGTCATCGACACCTTCTTCCCGATCACCAAGGGCGGCACCGCCTGCGTGCCCGGGCCGTTCGGAACCGGCAAGACCGTCGTGCAGCACCAGCTCGCCAAGTGGGTCGATGCCGACATCGTCGTCTACGTCGGCTGCGGCGAGCGCGGCAACGAGATGACCGACGTGCTCACCGAATTCCCCGAGCTGAAGGACCCGCGCAGCGGTGAACCCCTGATGCGCCGCTCGGTCCTGATTGCGAATACCTCGAACATGCCGGTGGCCGCTCGCGAAGCGTCGGTGTACACCGGCATCACGATTGCCGAGTACTTCCGCGACATGGGCTACACGGTCGCCTTGATGGCCGACAGCACGAGCCGATGGGCGGAGGCCATGCGTGAGATTTCGACCCGTCTGGAAGAAATGCCCGCCGAGGAAGGGTATCCGGCGTACCTGGCGGCCCGGATCGCGGCGTTCTACGAGCGGGCGGGTCGCGTCAAGTGCCAGGGTTCGCCCGACCGCGAGGGCGGCCTGTCCGTCATCGGCGCCGTGAGCCCGCCGGGCGGCGACCTCTCCGACCCCGTCGTACAGGCGACGCTCCACGTCGTCAAGGTCTTCTGGTCCCTCAAGGGCGAGCTGGCCTATCAGCGTCACTTCCCCGCCATCGACTGGCTGACCAGCTACTCGTTCTACGGCCAATATCTGCCGGGGGCGTTCGAGAACAAGGACATGGGCGACGAGATGGAGCGGATGACCAAGGAGGCGATGAGCCTGCTGGAGCAGGAGGCGGAGCTTCGGGAAATCGTCCGGCTCGTCGGCGCCGAGGCGCTGTCGCCGAGGGATCGGCTGGCGATGGAGACGTCGCGGTCCATCCGCGAGGACTATCTGCACCAGAACGCGTTCCACGCGGTGGACACGTACACCTCGCTGGAAAAGCAGTACGAAATGCTCAAGACCGTGCTGCACTTCCACCATGCGGGACTGGCCGCGATCGAGGCCGGCGTCGAGACCGTCGAGATCGCCCGGATGAGCGTCCGCGAGGACATCGCCCGCGCCAAGTACATTCCGCAGGCGGAGATCGAGAAGATCCGCCAGATCCGCACGAAGATCGACGACCAGATCCGACAGCTCGAAGGGGCCGTGGCCGCCAAGTAGCCAACCAACGCGTCGCGAAGGACGCAGGAGTGTGACATGCTATCCGTGAAAGAGTACCAGACCGTATCGAACATCCAGGGCCCGCTCATGCTGGTCGAGAGCGTGGACGAGGCCAAGTACGGCCACATCGTCGACATCGAGCTGGCGGACGGCTCCGTGCGTCGCGGCCAGATCCTCCAGGTCGAGAACGACAAGGTCCTGCTCCAGGTCTTCGAGGGCACCAGCGGCGTGGACACCGCGCGCAGCACCGTCCGCTTCCTGGCCCGCCCGCTGGAGCTGGGCGTCTCGCCGGACCTGCTGGGACGCGTCTTCAGCGGCCTGGGCGTCCCGAAGGACGGCGGTCCCGCGATCATCCCGCACGAGCGTCGCGACATCAACGGCGCCCCGATCAACCCGTTCGCCCGCGACTACCCGAACGAGTTCATCCAGACGGGCATCTCGACCATCGACGGCCTGAACCCGCTCGTCCGCGGCCAGAAGCTGCCGATCTTCTCCGGCTCCGGCCTGCCCCACGACGACCTCACCGCCCAGCTCGCCCGCCAGGCGACCGTCCTCGGCAAGGGCGAGGCCTTCGCCGTGGTCTTCGCTGCGATGGGCATTACATTCGAGGCCGCGCAATTCTTCATCGACGACCTGCACAACACCGGCGCCATCGAGCGAGCGGTCATGTTCATCAACCTGGCGAACGACCCGGCCATCGAGCGAATCGCCACGCCGCGGTTCGCGCTGACCGCCGCGGAGTACCTGGCCTACGAGTGCAACATGCACGTCCTCGTCATCCTGAACGACATGACGAACTACTGCGAAGCCCTCCGCGAGATCAGCGCCGCCCGTAAGGAAGTGCCCGGCCGTCGCGGCTATCCCGGCTACCTCTACACGGACCTCGCGACCCTCTACGAACGCGCGGGACGAATCAAGGGCAAGAAGGGCTCCATCACGATGGTGCCCGTCCTCACGATGCCCGAGGACGACAAGACGCACCCGGTGCCCGACCTGACCGGCTACATCACCGAGGGCCAGATCATCCTGTCGCGTTCCCTCCAGCGACAGGGCGTCAAGCCCCCGGTGGACGTGCTGCCCAGCCTGTCGCGTCTGAAGGACAAGGGCATCGGCAAGAACAAGACCCGCGAGGACCACGCGGACCTCTACAACCAGCTCTACGCCGCCTACGCTCGCGGCAAGGAAATGCAGGAACTCGCGACCATCATGGGCGAAGCCGCCCTCTCCGACGAGGACCGCAAGTACATGACCTTCGCCAACCGCTTCGAGGCCAAGTACATCGGCCAGGACTACCGCGAGAACCGCACGGTCTTCCAGACCCTCGATCTCGGCTGGGAACTGCTGAGCATGTTCGAGAACAACGAGCTCAAGCGAATCGACATCAAGCTCATCGAGAAGTACATGCCGCAATTCAGGAAGAAGTAGAAGCGTTTGAGCGTAGATGCGTGGATGCGAAGGCTCACAACAGTGCGAGGTTCGAGATTGGAGAGGAGAACGGTTATGGGCAATACGCATAAGGACCTGGAGATTTGGAAACAGGGCATTGAGCTCGTTGTACGCATCTATCAGGCGACTCAAGGGCTTCCGAAAGACGAAGAATATGGGCTGAAATCGCAGATGAGAAGGGCGGCGGTGTCTTATCCGAGCAATATTGCCGAGGGCGCCGCGCGGGCGTCCAGACGGGGATATACGCAATTCCTCCGTGTGTCCCTTGGCTCTCTATCGGAGCTGGAAACGCAGGTGATTATCGCGGACAGGCTCGGATTTCTCAAAGGGACGCCTCTGCTGGAAGAAGTGGAGGCCCTTCGTCGAAAGACATTGAATCTGATCAAGTACATGAAGACGAACAGAAGCGATCAGGCAGGCAAGTAGAGCTATGGACAAGCGAAGCCAACGCATCTACGCATCTACGCTTCTACGCATCAACGAGGTACCATCGTGCTCGCCAACGTAAACGCCACTCGAATGGAGCTCCTTCGGCTTCGCAAGCGGATCAGCCTCGCGAAGCGGGGACACCGACTGCTCAGTGAGAAACGCGACGAGATCTCCCGCCAGTTGATCCAGATTGCGAGGGACATCCAGCCGCTGCGACAGAAGGTCGAGCAGGCTTTGCTCCTGACCTTCCGGCGGTTCATGCTTGCCCGCGCGACGATGGAGCCCGAGGACGTCAAGGCCGCGATGGCGGTCCCGACCAAGCGGTTCAAGATGGCCATTGAGTTCGCCTCGGTCATGAACGTCAAGGTCCCGCGCCTCACGAAGGACATCGAAGGCGACATCCTCTGTTACGGCTACGGCTCCACCTCCGGCGAGCTCGACGTCGCCCTCCAGTCACTCGAGAAAGCCATCGACAGCCTCGTCGAGCTGGCCCAGAAGGAAAAGCAAGCCCGCCTGCTCGCGGTCGAGCTCCAGATGACCCGCCGACGCGTGAACGTCCTGGAGCACGTGGTTATTCCCGACATCATCGAGACGATCAAGTTCATCAACGACAAGCTGGGCGAGGCCGAACGCGACAGCATCACCCGCCTGATGAAGATCACCGACATCATCCGGAAATGACGGCTTGGCCGCCATTTCCGCATCGCTCGTGACTCGTCCCTCGTCGCTCGTGCTCCGTCGCAAGCGACGGCGTTGATGCGTGGGAGCGTTGATGCGTAGATGCGTTCCTTGTTCGCAGGGGCGCCGTTGTGTATTATCGTAGCATGGGCGTCCCGCCCATGATTCCTGACCACGGGCAAGATGCCCGTGCTACGACAGCCGCAAACCAGTCGTCTCACTTCCCTCTTGTCATCCGTGCCGCGAGCCTGCATACTCTCAGCGGAAAAGGCAATCGCTTGGCTGCCGGCCGGGAATGGATGGAAAGGAGCTGCCATGGACCGCAGGATGATGAAGTTGATCGCTGTATTGATGATGCTGGTCTGCTGCGTCGCGATGGGCCAGACGCCCCAGCCCGCGACCAGCCCGGCGGGAACGATGGTCAACGCCAAGGACCACGGCGCGACCGGCGACGGCCAAGCCGACGACACGCAGGCGATCCAGCGTGCGTTGAATGCCGCCCAGAAGTCTGGTCCCGTGTGCTACCTGCCCGCAGGCCACTACCGGCTCGACGGCTCTCTCATCGTGCCGCCCGGGGTCACGCTCTACGGCTCTTCCGGCGGCGTCCCGCACTCCGAGCACCCGATCGGCACGGTCCTGCTCGCCTGCGCCGGCAAGGGCAACGCCGACGGCCAGCCCCTCGTAACGCTCAAGCCCAACGCGGTGATTCGGAACCTCGTGATCCACTATCCCGAGCAGACCCTGCCCGAGGTCGTCGCCTATCCCTGGACCATTCGCGGCGACGGCGAGCTGTGCCAGGTCCTCGATATCACGATCACGAATCCCTACCAGGCCCTCGACTTCGGCACCTGCTGGAACGAGCTGCACCTGATCCGCAACGTCTTCGCCTGCCCCCTCAAGACCGGCCTTTTCATCGACCAGTGTACGGACATCGGTCGCGTCGAGAACGTCCACTTCAATCCGAACTTCTGGACCCGCATGGCCCTCCAGCCGGGCTATCCCGGCGGCGATATCAAAGCGTACCTCGAAAAGAACCTCGTCGGCTTCAAGATCGGAAAGACCGACTGGGAGTTCATGTCGAACTGCTTCGTCATCTTCCCGAGGATCGGCTTCCACTTCGACGACTTCGGCCACGGCCCAGGCAACGCGGTCGTCACGCAGTCGGGCTCGGACATCTGCCCGGTCGCAGTCCGGGTCGACCGGACCCAGGACCACGCGGGCGTCCAGTTCGTCAACGGCCAGTTCATGTCCACGATTATCGTGGGCGAGAACAACCGAGGCCCGGTGAAACTCGCCAACTGCGGATTCTGGACCGTGCCGGAGACGGCAGAGCAGATCGTCAAGCACGGCCCGAGCTCGCTCGTCCTGAACGGCTGCCACTTCGCAGGTTGGGACTCCGCGAAGAAGGGCGCACCGTGCATCCGAGCCGACGGCGGCCGGATGGTCGTCAGCGGCTGCGAATTCATGGCCGCAGGCAAGAAGGCGGTGGTCCTGCAAAAGGGCCTCAAAGCAGCAACGATCTCCGCCTGCCTCCTGCGGGGCGAAGACGCAATCCAGAACGACTCCGGCGCCGACGTGCAAGTGGGCTTGAATACGACGGAGTAGCGCGTTGGAGCGTGAAAGCGTAGATGCGTAAATGCGTTGGCTGAATAGTGTAGGGTGGGTCCTTGACCCACGCGGTGAATCTCCGAGAACAGAGGCTGCCATCGCTCAGAAAGAGCCTGTCGTCAGCAACTCCGCAGGCGTCAGTACCGGCAGTCCAGATCGCGGAAAGGTACTCGCATCCCGGCTGACGATGCACGCCGCACCCGCGCGGATGGCACTGAAATACTGAATCGCATCCTCCAAGTCCTTGAAGTCGGCGTCGATGGCCTGATCGAGGATCTGTTTGTCCAGCGGTACCGGCTCGAACGTATCTCGGAGGAACACCATCATTCGATTGACGGCCGGACGCGTTTGCAGTTTCCTCGTGACATAGTAGATGTTGTTGAAACTTATCACCGAGACGAAACCCCTTACCCGGCCCTGTTCGGCCAACGTCCAGACACCAGCACTGTGTGTATAGAACGGCTCGCGCTGGGCCAGCACGTCAAGGAGCACATTCGTATCGACAAACACATTCATGTCTACAGCCTGTACTTCTCTCGGAGGGAATCGGTAAGCAGGTCCCTGTAATCGCGGCCTTTCAGCTCGATCAGGCCGGAGGCCTTCTTCGCGATCTTGCCGATGGGCATGTTGCTGCCCGCGCCATTGGCCAGCACATGGATGAACCGGCTGAACAGGGCCGAAACGCTGGTATTGCGCTCTGCCGCCAGCCGTTTCGCCTTCTCAATGACGTCTCGATCTGCATTCAACGTCAGTTTCGCCATGATTCGACCCCTTATACGTAACATCTTCAACCATAGTATACGTATACGTCGTCCCGGCGTCAAGGCCTGGTTTGCAGTCTATCTCGTATCCGGCCTCTCGCCTCCTGGATCGGAAAAAGTACCTGACACCGCCGCGATTCCCAACAGCCCCCACCGCACTTTTGCTCCGCCCTTCACATGGGTTCCCAGAACACTTCGATGAGGGTGGCTGTGGAGTCATCTGGCCCATAGCCTGCTATCCAGAACCCGCATCCGCTGTTTATCCCGCTGGCGGCAAGTCCAGCGAGCGTGTTACGGACTATCCCATCCAACGATTGCTCAACATAGTCCGCTATGTTTGCGACGGTCCTTGCGTTGTCGACTTCCGGCGCGATCCGCGTGATGTATTCGACGACTGGGCGGCCGTTCAGCACGTTTTGGCCGTGGTGAGCGATGATGATCGGCCTGCCTCCGAGTGGGAATAGCTTCTGGATCTCATCGGAAAGCACTGAGGATGTGCCGTCCGGATTCACTCCCCGGCATAGGCCGTCTGCCATCAGGATGATCCCCTTCTCGCACTTGGCCGCCAACAGCAAAGTCATATCCCACAACCTCCAATCCCACGCTGTACTCGCGGCATTCACTCTACTCATAAGCTGCACCGCACCGGAACCCAGGATCGTGCCTGCGCATCGCACGTTCTATCGCGGTACTTCCCTATTCCTGGGCCGAAGTCCCTTCTATGTGTCAAAGGACCCCTTCGTTCAGAATCCAAGGTGTCATTGTAGGGCTGCGCAGGAAGAAATGTAAAGGGGGAGGAATGCGAAGCGCTGTTCGTGACGCGTTGCGCCTCGGTGCCACATTGCCCGTGTATCGAGTCGAGAGAGGTTACGCTGATGGATGGTGTGTCGGACCAGACGGGCACGTGCGCCCGTCGAACCAGAACAGAAGCTCATTATGGAGTTGCCAAAGAGCGGTGGGGGGGGGGCGTGAAGCGTCAGATGATGCCTCTTTGTCACTACTGCGGCTTCATCGGTCTTTCGCCGCCTTCGGCGGCACGAGAGACGGGCGACGAGGGCCGAGCGACAGGAGACTTCGTCTCTCCTTCGCATCTACGCTTCAACGCATCTACGCTCCCACGCTCGACTTCCTGCGGGAAGTTGAGCCTCGCGAATTCGCCGAACAGCTCGCGGGCCTTGCGGTCGTAGGCTCGGGCGGCTTCGATTTCGGTGGCGAAGACGGCAATGTGGGTGCTCTTGCGGCCGCAACAGATTTTGGCGGACCATGTGTCGCGTCTCTTGTCGTGGTAGACGCCTTTGTAGATCGAACTGGCGCCGGGCTTCTTTCGGATGTTCCGCATGTTCTGCTGGTTTGTGCAGACTCGCAGATTGGCCCTTCGGTTGTTCAGGCCGTTGCCGTCGATGTGATCGACGAGCATGCCCTTGGGCGGCTTCATGATCTCGCGGTGCATGTAGATCGTTTTGCCATGCTCCTTGCGGCCTGCGTAGGTGTTGCCCGACGCGACGATGTGCCATCGGCGCCCACTGAGCCATTCGTAGTCGCCAGCGTCCACGATGGCGAACTTGCCCTGGGTCAGCGGGATGAAGCGGATACTGTTATCGGGGGACTGGGGCGGGGTGCCACGCAGGACCGGGTCCGGCTTACGCCGGAAGTTCGGACACGAGTCCGGGGGCTGGATGCGGACGATCTCGCCCGGCGCCCCCGGCGTGTTCGCGCAGATCGGCAACGTTCGCTTCCCATCGCGCATCGTCGCGGCCCAGAGGCAGGCAGCACAGCAAGGCTGATGCAGCCGCGACTCGTCGCTCGTGGCTCGTGACTCGTGGGTGATTGGGTGGAGGGCTTGGCAGGGTCCGGTGCGTTGCTTGTACGTTCTCATGACGGCGCCTTCATGTCTCGCTGTCTTCGTTCCTGTAGGTCGTGCGAGGGCCGCGGAACGAAGATCACGTCCCTCTATAATTGCCCGATGTTGCACGAATTTGTCGAAAAATCAGCGTTTCGAGGGGGCGCGAAATCGCGATAAGTCCAGGCCGGAACGGGATTAGAAAAAATCTCGCGCCAGGGGCGTTTTCCGTTTTCAGATGTTGCACGAATTGTGCTATTCCTACTGGAAATCGGGATATTCGCCACAGAGTACACAGAGGGCACAGAGCGGAAGTCGTGTTGTGAAACTCGGCGGTTTAGGAGTGTGACATCGGGCTTCTCCATCGTCTCAGTAGTTGCACCTGTTCCTCTCTGTGTCCTCGGTGCCTCCGTGGTGGGCCGAGTGGCTATTTTGCGATTGGGGATTTACTAATTGGCCGGGGAAGCTTAGTATTTGGGACCGATTGTGACGGCTGTCCGTCTCGCGTGGCGCAGACGGTTGGAGTTGCGTGGCGGCGGGCGGCGGTCAAGGATGGATCGTTCCTTGCAGATCAGAAAGGTGGGTTGAAGATGTCAACGAGGACGTGGCGGTTGGCGGCGATTGCCGTTGTTCTGGTGGCGACAACGATGATGCTGGGCTCGTGCAAGTGCGCGTGCAGGAAGCTCGGCGGGACCCAGGCGAAACCGGCGCTCGATATCGACGTGACGTCGTTCGGCAAGACGCCGGACGGGAGGGAAGTCAAGCTCTATACCCTCTCCAACGCCAAGGGCGCCACGGCCAAGATCACGAACTACGGCGCGATCGTCGTGTCCCTCGAGATGCCCGACCGCAAGGGGCAGATGGACGACATCGTGCTCGGGTACGACAACCTGGCCGGGTTCCTGAAGACCACGCCGTACTTCGGCGCCATCGTCGGGCGGTACGGCAACCGCATCGGCGGCGGCAAGTTCACGCTGAACGGGACGACCTATACGCTGGCGACGAACGACAAGACCAACCACCTGCACGGCGGGAACAAGGGATTCGACAAGGTCGTCTGGGAGCACAAGCCCGTATGGAGGCCGGACGCAGTCGGCGTCGAGCTGACGTACCTGAGCAAGGACGGCGAGGAAGGCTATCCCGGCAATCTGAAGGCGACGGTGACGTACCTGCTGACGAACAAGAACGAGCTGCGGATCGACTACCTTGCGACGACGGACAAGGCGACGCCGGTGAATCTGACGCACCACGGCTACTTCAATCTGACCGGCGGAGCGAGGGACATTCTCGGTCATAAGCTGATGCTCAACGCGGACCGCTTCACGCCGGTCGATGCGGGACTGATTCCGACGGGCGAATTGCAGCCGGTGAAGGGGACTCCGATGGATTTCACGAAGGCGACGCCGATCGGCGAGCGGATCGAAGCGGATTTCGCTCAGCTCAAGGCCGGCGGCGGCTACGACCACAACTGGGTGCTCAATCGCAAGGGCCCCGGCCTGAGTCTGGCGGCCAAGGTTGCCGAGCCGACGACCGGGCGCGTGATGGAGGTCTGGACGACCGAGCCGGGAATCCAGTTCTACGCGGGCAACTTCCTCGACGGAACCATCACGGGCAAAGGCGGCGTCGTCTACAAGCACCGCTGGGGTTTCTGCCTGGAGACGCAGCATTATCCGGATTCGCCGAATAAGCCGAGTTTTCCGTCCACAATCCTGAAGCCGGGCGAGAAGTACCAGACGACGACGATCTACCGCTTCTGGGCGAAGTGAGACCGGGTTGGTCTGAGCCGGGGCCTCCAGACAGACGGGAGGCCGTGAAATCCGCGGGTATTCAGCAGAGAGGTTGGCTATGCACACGATGCAACTGATGATGGGTCAGGTTTTTGTGACGGCCGATT
>DAOQWL010000054.1:0-41846 GCA_035342095.1 Sedimentisphaerales bacterium
CTGGAAGCCCTCTCAAGGGCCGCATGATGCCTCAAGAAAAGTACGAAAGTTCACTCATGAGACTCGTTGGACAAACCCCTTCGACCCCGCGAACATGGCGTCTTCGAGCGCACACGCTGGTCGAGGTGATCACGGTGGTCTTGATCCTCTCGATCCTGGCCTGTGTGGCGGTGCCCCGGCTCAACCTGGCCGCGGTGACGGGAACGAAGACCGATGGGGTCCTCCATCGGATCACGACGGATCTGAGACGGGCCCGCGCCAACGCCATTCAGCAGGCAGCGTGGAACTCGAAGGGATTCGCCCTGGTCATGACGGGGGGGGAGCCCTACACAGGTTTCAAGATCGTCGATCTGTCCGATTCCACCGTCGTTGCCTCCGCGGACATCCCCGACGAGGTCTGTTGCAGCGGGGGCGAACGGTTCGAATTCAGCCCTCTCGGCGATCTGCGAGGCGACAGCGACATGGGACTGCGAATTGCAGGCGATGGCAAGACCTACCTGCTCACAATCGTGCCTGCCACGGGAGCGGTGAAATGGACGCGTTGCACGGATTGAGCAGGCGTTCCCTCGCCCGGTGCGCCGGCGTCACCCTGACCGAAGTGGTGGTCGCTTCGACCCTGCTGCTGATCTCCATCATCCCTCTGGTCAAGGCGCTGACGACGACGCACGGCATGGATCGCACCATCGAGCGCAGGAGCTGGAGCCTGCTTCTGGCGCAACGGGAGCTGGAGCGAATCCGAGCCAGGTCGGTCTACCACTATGAAGAGTCCTTTCAAGCGAGTTCCCGGGTGCTTCAGGACGGCTTTCTGGGCACGGTGACAGACGACGGGCACCCCAGCCTGCGGACCGTGACCGTAGCGGTCGGCTTCGATCTCAACGCCGACGGCGTCCTGGCGACCCAGGAGATCGAAGCGAGTCTGACGACCCGTCTGGCGCGTCGATGGCCGGGGCCCCAGTGATGTCCGATCAGAGATTCACGCCGCCGATTATGGGGCATCCTCGCGGAGAACTGGCAGATCCCGAATTGAGCCTGCCCGGAGGTCTTATAACAGCACGTCACGAGGGTCGGCGAGTGCATTAGCGTCGGTGCTCTGTCTCTCGGCATCCCGGCGGAATATCCTGACGCACACGCCGTAATGCACGTTCCGTGTTATGCCGAATAACCCCTGTGTGTGTTGGCATGGAGTGCGCGGAAGAACTGCATGATTGTGCTGAAAGACAAAACGACTGGCTCTCGGGGAACCACGCTTGTGGAACTGACGGTGGCTGTGGCAATCATGGCGACAGTGTTTGCCGCCATCCTGCCGCTCTTCGCCGGGGTCCGCAACGGCGCCGAGACCCACTGGGCCAACCTGGAAGTGGTCCAGAATGCCCGTGTGCTGAATGAGCACCTCGGTCGCCATCTGGCCGGGGCCTCGCGGATCGTCGCGATCGGCTCGAGCACGAGCGACGACGGTTACGTCGAGTTCGAAGCGGCCGGCGGCGCCGTCTATCGCTGCGACGTGGGAGCCGGCGGCTACGTCGAGTTCGGGCCTGTCGGAGATTTGAGCGATCTGGTCGGGCCCGTCGAGTATCTGCGGTTCGTCGGCTACGACGGGAACGATCCCGGCGCTTCCACGCAGACGCCAGACGACATCCGCCTGGTGACGTGGGAGGCCTCGCTGCGAAACTCCGGCCGACAGGCGTCGGGCAAGGTGATCCGCGGCGCGTGTTATCTCCGCGTCGGCGCCGGGAATGTGACCTCGGAGGAGACCTCCACGACCTACAGCTTCGCGACAGGCCGGGCGGGCGTGGACAGTTTTGCGTTCGCCGACCAGGGCAAGCCGCAAGTGCCGAGTGAACTGGGAGTGCCTGCGGCCGTTCTCGACGGCGATGACTATGCCGCAATCTCAGCCGATGACGGTCAGTCCTGCGCCGTGGAGGTCTCGGACGAATCCGAGTATGCGCAGTTCCGGGCGGCCTTTCAGATCAACGAGACTCCGGCAGATTTGGCGAGCCTGGTTGTGACCTGGATCGGCCGCGGCGTCAATGCCCACTCTTCCCGCATGGATGGAGCCGCCCTCTATCTCTGGAACTTCAGATCGTCTCGCTACGATCTGGTGCAGGCCTCCCGGAATACCGACGCGGAGATCACGCTGAGCGGGTCGGGCCGCGCCGGCCCATCCGCCTATGTGGGCGGCGACGCGACCGTCGTCGTGCTGGTCGTCTCCAACGACAAGAAGACCGGCAAGAAAGCCAATACCCTGTTCACGGACGCTGTGAAGGTCGAGGTCGCCGCCTCGCCGCGAAGAGGGGCCATTGTGCCATGAGGGGAATGCCGTGCGAATGAAGTGCAGCCAATCCGGTTCGGTGTTGCTCGTCGTCGTGGTCCTGGTGGCCCTTCTGGCGGCCACCGTGATGGGCCATCTCCAGGTTAATGCCGAGGAGATCCATCTCATGCAGAATCATCTCCACGGCGTACAGGCGATGGCCCTTGCCGAAGCGGGTTTGAACGACGCCCTGTCCCAGTTGCGAAGCGCTTCGAACTGGCACGATGGATTCGCGGACAGGCCGCTGGGGGACGGATCGTACACGGTGTCGGTCGACGGCTCGACCATCACCTCGACGGCGACGACCTCGCGTGGTTTCGCGGTCCGGCTCGAAGCGGACGTGACGATCGCGGAAGCCGGGCCGCCGTACCTGGTCAGAATCGACAGATTGCGGATCAATCCATGAAGCCTCGCAGGATGACAGCTCTGGGAATCGACATCGGCAGTCGGCGCATCAGCGCCGCACTGGTGGAGAGAGCCCCTCACGGCTTCCGCCTCCTCGCGGCGGCCAACGCGGACTTGCCCGCGGACTCGTCCTCTCGCCCCCGAGCGGGCGCCAGGGCAGTGTCGCGCATGCTGCGATCGCTCGGCCGACGTGACACGATCCGCAGCGTCCGGAGTGCAATGGCCGTATCGTCCGGTTCGACAATCCTGCGCCTGCTCGACCTGCCGCGACCCATGCCGGCGAACGTCGCGGAGTTCGTGGATGCGGAGTTGAATCAGTACGTGGTGCTGTCCGGCAGACCGCGAAGCGTGGACTACTGCGGGATCGGGACGGGGTCCGCCTTGCAGAAGCGACTGCTGGCCGTGGCAGCGGACACGGAGGAAGTGCGTCAGGCTCTGAAGATGTGCGGCCCGGCGAGGATCGCCGTGGATTGCGTCGAGCCCGCCGTGCTGGCCTATGCCCGCGCGATTCTGGCGAGCCAGAAGGACGCGGGTTGCGGCAGCACGCTGATCGCGGTGCTCGATGCCTGCAACCTGGTCATCTGCCTGTTCTGCAAAGGCACGCTGGACTTCGTCAGGATCCGGGAAGTCCCGACGGATATGGACTCTTGCCAGCGGTTGTGCGCCTGGCTGACGCAAGAAGTGAACGTTGTCGCGCAGTACCAGCGTGCCGCGGGATCTGACGCCGGGTCCGAACTGCAGATTCGTCTGGCGATTCACGGCGCGTCCTACGACAAGGCCGCTGTCGCCGCGTTGTTCGCTCCCGACGCGAGGTCCTCCTTCGTTGTGGATAGCTTCGAGCCCCTTCGCCTGTTCTCGGAGGGGACGGAAGACGTCTCCTGTGCGCCGTCGGCCATCGCGGTCGGCGCCGCCCTGCGCCTGCTGGGCGTCGAGGGCGATGAACTGCGAGTCGATTTGACGCCGCACGAGGTGATCCTCGCGAAGTCGTCGTCCCGACGTCTGTGGATCGCGGCCAATGTGCTGGCCGGCGGGTTCCTGGCGGCCAGCTTGATCTCTCACGCCCTGGCGAGGACGACGGATGCCATGCATCGACGGATCGGAGAAGCCCGAGTGTCGGAGCAACTCTGCACGATGCCCGCCGTGGTGGCCCAGAACCAGTACCTCGACGAGGAGATCGCGCAAGTTCAAAGGCAACTGGCAGGCCTGGCCGTCGTCCGCACGAAGCGCCAGGTGAATTGGCCGACCCTCCTGAATGGAATCAGTCAGTCGGCCCCGCCGGGGACTCGCCTCATCCGCCTGGCCTCCGGCGACGGCCGGTCCATCTCGTTGAAGGGAGTGGCCATGTCCTATAGACAACTGGAGACGCTGATGCGGCGCCTCGATGACCGCGGCCTCTTCCAATCGGTTCGCCTCGCTCGGATGGAACGGCGA
The DNA here is from genome assembly GCA_035342095.1 of Sedimentisphaerales bacterium. Classification (GTDB taxonomy): domain Bacteria; phylum Planctomycetota; class Phycisphaerae; order Sedimentisphaerales; family Anaerobacaceae; genus PLanc-01. Next base: position 4,145 of record DAOQWL010000054.1, read on the forward strand.
CTGGACGGAGTGCCCGTCGTCGAGTACGAGATCGAATGCACTCTGAAACCCGCAAAAACTGAGGAATCCGCTCGTGCCGATAGATCGCAATCATGAATCCACGGGATCGGCGAAACGCGCGCTGACAGTCGCCCCGTTTGTCATCGGGGCCGTGGCCCTGTACAACTGGGCGATCTCCCCTCACGTCGGCTATCTGCGCGCCATGCATCGTTTGGAGCCGGTCATGGACCGGATGGCGGAAGAGATCAACGCGGTCGGCGAGACCCTCGAACAGAAGCGTTCCCTGCTGCGGAGCCTGCGGGCGGAACTGGCGACGGTCCGCGAGGGCGTTCATGCCCGCCAGCAGGCCAAAGTGTTCGTTCACGATCTGCAGGCCCTCGTCGGGAAGGCGGGTTGTGTCACGACTGCAGCGGACTTCGCCCGCGACCAGGACGCCAACGGGAGGGATGATCCCAACATTCCGGTTGCGGTGGAGGTCCTCCATGCGGACCTCACGATCCAGGGACGGTATGACCAGATCGTCGCGTTTCTTCAAATGGTGCGCGAGAGGCCTCAGAAGGCTTGGATCGATTCCTGCCAGATCGAACTCGTCGATTCCGGCAGCGACCAGTTGGAATGCCGGCTCGGCTTGACCATCTATATTGCGGTGCAACCCGGAGAACTCCACCCATGAGTGGTTCCATTCGTCAATTCGTTCTGTTGTGTGCGATGGCGGTTTTGATGTCTGTGGGGATTGCGCCGGTCGGCCCCGGTTCTGGGCCGGTCTACGGCCAGGAGGACCCTTGCGACGTGGGCGGCCCGCGGAATCCGTTTGCACCGCTGCCTGCACAGCAGCCGCCCGAGACGCCCGTCGAGACGGAGACGCCGAGCGTCGCCAAGCCCCCGGAACTGCAATTGGAGACGGTGGTGCTGAAGTTCCTGGAGGTCAAGAGCCTCAAAGAGGTCCTCGATAAGATGGTCTCGGAATACGGCGCGGTTGCCGTTAACGAGAAGAACAACTCCGTGGTCGTCTGCGACACGCCCGAGAGCCTGACCCGGATTCTGGCGGAAATCAAGAAAGCCGATCGGACGCCCAGGCAGATCATGGTGGAGGTCGTCATCCTGGACGTCCAGTTGCGCGACGATACGGAAGTGGGCGTGAACTGGGATTTGCTGTCCAGCGACCTGTACGACATCACCTACCGTCAGAACCTGACGAGCACGCGACTTCAGTCGACGATCTCCAACGACGACACCATCGGCAACGCGACGGTGTTCAATACGGTGGGCGCCGGCGGCGATCTGAGTGTCATCAGCGGCACGGTCCGAAACGTCCTGCACCTGATCCAGGAGAAACGGGACGTGGAGATCCTGGCCAGTCCGAGCACGCTGGTGGTCAGCGGACAGACCGCGACGATCAAATCCGTGGAGGAGATCCCTTATGAGGAGATCGTCGATACGGCCCAAGGCGGCGCCGCTGCGCTGACTTCGACGGAGTTCAAAGAAGTGGGCGTCAATCTCCAGGTCTCGGCCACCGTGACGGACGGCAACGACATCTTCCTTCTGGTGGATACGGAGCAGAGCGTCCGGACGGGCGAGAGCGCGAAAGGGGTGCCGATCGTCGATACGCGCCATGCGACCACGTCGCTGCTGCTGCGGGATGGCCAAACGGTCGTCATCGGCGGCCTGCGCAGAGTGGAAACGGTCAAAGAGGTCAGCCAGATTCCGATTCTGGGCGATCTGCCGCTGGTGGGGTTGTTGTTTCGGAGCACCAGTAAGGTGACGACCCGATCGGAACTGGTGGTGCTTCTGTCCCCCCGCATCTTCAAGGAAGAGCCCATCCCCCAGGCGGTGCTGGCCGAGCACAAGAAGATTCGGGAAACGTCTCTGCTGTCGGAACGGCATCGCGAGGCCGGGGCGAAAACGGGCTCCCAGACGGCGGTCTCCGAGGGCAACTTGCGGACGGAGACCCAGGAGTCGGGCGGGCAATGAGTGAGAGAATTCGCACGAACAAGAGGCGACACGTTCGCCCAGTGAACTGAATATGGATTCGGGTTCCAAGGAGAAGCCATCATGCTGGGACTGTTCAAGGTGAAGAAGAAGACCGGTCAGGTGAAGATCCTCGTGGTGGATGACGAGCCGGACCTCGTCAGCACGGTGGAGTACCGTCTGAAGTTTGCCAGTTGCAGCGTGGTGACCGCCTCGAACGGTCAGGAGGGTCTGGAGCGTGCCGCCGCGGAGAAGCCAGACCTGATTCTGCTCGATACGAACATGCCGGGCATGAACGGCCATGAGATGCTCGAACACCTGCGGGCGGACCCGGCGCTGCGGCATATCCCGGTCATCATGCTCACCGCCCGGTGCGAGCCTCAGGACATTGCCGCCGCCGCGGCCCGCGGGGTTTCCGACTACGTGACCAAACCGTTCGATTTCGCGCAACTGATGGACCGGATTCACGCGGCGCTCAAGAACAACCCGAAGGCGTGACGCCCCTCGGGCCGCTGATCGTGCGACAGTGTGAGGAGAGACCTTCTTGGCTACGTCGAATTCGCTACGCCTGTTGATTGTCGAAGATGATGTCGTAGACCGCAAGCTGCTGGAGAGGCTGCTGGCGCAGTCGTCGCTCGGGACGTGCGCAGTCGAACATGCCAGCCGCCTGAGCGCCGCTCTGGACCTGCTCAAGAGTTCGTCGTTCGACGTGGTGCTTCTCGACCTCGGTCTGCCGGACAGCCAGGGCATGGACTCCGTGAACCGCATTCAGGCGCAGACTCCCCAGGTGCCGATCATCGTGCTCAGCGGGCTGGATGACGAGCGGACCGCGATCCAGGCTGTGCAGATCGGCGTCCAGGACTACCTGATCAAAGGCCAGGTGGACGCGAGCCTGCTCGTGCGGTCGATTCGCTACGCCCTCGAGCGGAAGAAGGCGGAACGCCAGTTGCAGGCCACGGAACTGCGGTATCGCACCATCTTCGAGAATTCGGCGGTCGCCATCATGATGGCCGACGAGAACAAGCAGTTGGTTTCCTGGAACAAGTTCACCGAACACCTGCTGAACCTCGGAGAAGATCAGCTTCGAGGGCGCAATGTCGAGACCCTGTATCCTCCGGAGGAATGGGAGAGGATCTGCTCCCTGAGCATTCGACGCAAAGGGATGCAGCACCACCTGGAAACGAAGATGATCTCCGGAACGGGGGACATCCTCGATGTCGACATTTCCCTCAGCGTCGTGCGGGATTCCGACGGTCGGATTACCGGCTCGATCGGCGTGATTCGCGACATCACGGAACGCAAGCTGATGGAGGAGGCGTTACGTCGCTCGGAGCGGCGTTTCCGCCAGGTGGCGGAGAATGCCAGGGAGTTCATATGGGAGGTGGACGTTGACGGGGTGTACACATACGCCAGCCCGGTCGTCGAGCGGATTCTGGGGTACAAGGTCGAGGAGGTCGTGGGCAAGAAACGGATTCACGATTTCTTCGACCCCTCCGATGGCGGGCACATGCTCCAGGAGGCTCTGAAGATCGTCAACCGGGGGGCAGCGTTCAGCGAAATCGAATTCCCCGGCGTGGCCCGAGACGGCAGCGTCGTGTGGCTGATGCGAAGCGGCGCGCCGATTCTCGATGAGAGGGGGACTCTGCTCGGATACCGCGGGGTGGACGTGGACATCACCCCGCGCAAGCAGGCGGAAGACGCGCTGCGCGAGGCGCACCGCCGGTTGACAGAAATCGTGGAGTTCCTCCCCGACGCGACCATGGTGGTTGATCACGAAGGCAAGGTGATTTCGTGGAACAAGGCGATGGAGGAGATGACGGGGGTTCCCAAGGCCCAGATCATCGGCAAAGGCGACCACGAGTACTCCATACCCTTCTATGGTTCTCGGCGCCCGGTTCTGATCGATCTGGTTCGGTGTCCGGACGAAGTGATCGAAGGGAAGGACTACTCGTCGACTTCCCGAAAAGGCGAAGCTTTGTGCGGTGAGATGTACGCTCCGGGCGTCTGGGGAGGGCGGGGGGCTCATCTCTGGGGGAACGCCTGTCTGCTGCGGGACAGTCGGGGACAGATTGTAGGCGCCATCGAGACGGTTCGTGATGTGACAGAGCGGCATCGGGCGGAGGAGTCGCTGCGCAAGAGCGAGGAGCGCATGCGGCTGATCGTCGAGGCGTCCCCCGTACCTCTCCAGTTGACGCGTCCGGCCACGGGCCAAATCCTGTTGTCCAATCGCGCGAGCCTCGAGCTCTTCGGATACGATCCCGAGACGATGCTGCAGAAGACCACGCCGGAACTCTATGCCGATGCCGAACGCGACAGACCGGGTCTTCTCGCCGAACTCCGGGAGAAGGGTCGTGTGACGCAGCGGGAACTCCTCATGCGGAAATCAGACGGCACAGCGTTTCCTGCCAGCGTGTCTCTGGAACCGATCGAATATGAGCATGAGCCGGCCAGTCTCGTGGTCCTCTACGATTTGACCGAACGCAAGCGGGCGGAAGAGGCATTGCGCCATCACGTCAGCGAAATCGAGCGATTCAACCGCCTGGCCATCGCCCGAGAGGTCCGGGTGGCGGAGTTGAAGCAGCGGATCAACGAGATGTCGCTGGCCGCCGGCCAACCGGCGCCCTATGCCGTGCTCCAGACGGAGGCTGTTCCGGAAGCCGAGACCGATCTGGAAACGACGGCGGGGACTGCTGCGAACGAGGCCGGCGCGCAGCGACAGCGGGATCTTGCCGATCTGCTGGATCGCGACCAGATGCAGCAGTTGATGGACAGCTTCTGCGACGCGGTCGGCGTTTCCTCCGCGATCATCGACCTCGAGGGCAACGTGTTCGTCGGAGCCCGCTGGCAGAGGATCTGCACGGACTTCCACCGCGTCAACGCCCAAACACGCGCCCGATGCATCGAAAGCGACACCGTTTTGGCCGGGCAGTTGAGGGAAGGCGAACACTTCTCGCTCTACCAGTGTCGCAACGGCCTGACGGACGCGGCGGCGCCCATCGTGATCGAGGGCCGGCATGTGGCCAACGTCTTCATCGGCCAGTTCCTGCTCGATCCGCCCGACGAAGAGGCGTTCCGCCGGCAGGCGAGGGAATTCGGATTCGACGAGGCCGCCTATCTGGAGGCTCTCTCCCGTGTTCCGATTGTGCCCGAGCAGAAGCTGCCGCCGGTTCTCAAGTACCTGACCACATGCGCCCAGTTGCTGGCGGAAATGGGTCTGGAGCGGATTCAAGGCAAGGCCCATGAGGCGGAACTGCTGCGGTGGGCGGAGGAGTTGAACCGTGCCAACCAGGCCCTGCGTCAGCAGCGGGAAGCGGCGCTGAGTTTGGCCGAGGACGCCAACGAGGCCCGCGCCACCGCCGAACGCATCCAGCAGTCGCTGCGCGAGAGCGAGGAGCGGCTCCTCGGCATGACCAGCGCCGCGATGGACGCTATTATCATGATGGACGAGAATGGGTGCATCTCGTTCTGGAACCAGGCGGCCGAGAGGATGTTCGGATATGCCTCGCAGGAGGCCTGCGGCAAGAATCTGCACTCCCTGTTGGCCCCGCCGCAGTATCAAGACCTCTGTCACCCAGGCGTCCAGCGATTCCGCATGACCGGAGAGAGTCCCGTCCTGGGCAAGACGATCGAACTGACCGCGCTGCGCAGGACGGGGGAGGAGTTCCCGGCGGAGCTGTCCGTTGGGCGGATCTGCCTGCATGGCCAGTATCAGGCGGTCGGCATCATCCGCGACACCTCGGAACGCAAACGCGTCGAGGAGGCCCTGCTGGTGAAGGACAGTGCCGTGGACAGCGCCGCCAGCGGCATCGTGTTCGTCGATCTCGACGGCAACCTGACGTTCGCCAATCCCTCCGCCTTGCGGATGTGGGGTTATGATGAAGAGAACGAAGTCCTGGGCAGGCCCATGAGCGACTTGGTGCGGTTTGAGGACGAAAGGCCGGACCCGCTGCAAACCGCTCTGGAGGCGGGGGTTTGGAGCGGCGAGCGGATCGCCTGCCGCAAGGACGGATCGGATTTCGTCGTGCAACTGTCCGCCAGCGTCGTCAAGGACAAGAACGATCGGCCTCTCTGTATGATGATGTCCCTCGTCGATGTCACCGAGAGCCGGCGCCTGCACGAGATCCTCGACCGCAAGCAGAAGAACCTGGAGGCCATCTTCGATGCGACGCCCCTGGGCATGATCCTGGTGGACGACCACATGCAGGTGACGCGTGCCAATGATGTGCTTCGCCAGATGTCCGGGCGGGGGTATTCCAGCCTGATCGGCTGCGACGTGTGTCAGACGTTGAACTGCGTTCATGCGGCGAGTTCCGCAGGGGGCGTCGTCGCCCGATCCTGCGATAGTTGCACGCTGCGGACCCTCGTGCAAAAAGCGTTGGTTTCGGATGAACCGGCCCGCGGCGTGGAACTGCAGCCCGCGGTGAGCGACGACGGGAAGGACCGGCCTTGGCTTTCGGTCAGCGTCGAGCCGATCAACATCGACGGCAGCCGGCATGTCCTGGTCGCCCTGAACGACATCACCGGGCGCAAGCGGGCCGAAGAGGAACTCAAACAGACCATGGAAATGAAGTCGCAGTTCATCTCGACGGTCTCCCACGAGCTTCGCACGCCCCTGAGCTCCATGAAGGAGTCCGTGATCATCGTGCTGGACGGCGTCGCGGGCAGGATCAACAAGGATCAGCGTCATTTCCTGGACATCGCCAAGCGAAACATCGATCGCCTGTCGCGGCTGATTGACGAGGTTCTGGACTTCCAGAAACTCAGCGCCGGGAAGATGAAACTCAATATGCAGGAGAACGCTATCGGTTCGGCGGTGAACGAAGCGTACAACACGATGCTGCCGCGCGCCGCCAAGAGCAAGGTACACCTGGCGGTCGATCTCCAGACGGATCTCCCCCTGGTCGTATACGACAACGACCGGATTCTCCAGGTCCTCATCAACCTGGTCAGCAACGCGATCAAGTTCACGCCGGAGGGCGGGCGGGTCCTCGTCTCGGCATCCTCGCAGGCGGAACACCTGGTCCTCAAGGTCAGCGATACCGGATACGGCATTCCCAAAGAGGATCTCACCAAGATCTTCGATCGGTTCTACCGTGTCTTCAGGCCCGGCAAGGAAATCAAGGGAACCGGTCTGGGCCTGGCCATCGTCAGCAAGATCGTCGATGCCCATGGCGGCAGGGTCGAGGTCGAGAGCGAGCTGGACAAGGGCACGACCTTCACGGTCTTCCTGCCGCTGGCTCCTTGTCGCGGGTCGTCGCCCGATTCACAGCAGGCTGACCAGGGTCTCGAGTCCACGCTCCTGGGAAAGTGACGAGGCGCCCGCCGGCTCCGTCAGGCACCACAGAACCCCGCGAGATGTCGCGACAAGCGACTTCCTGTGGGGATAGAAAACCTAGTGTTTGCGTGGGTTTTTGCGGGCGTGCCGCAGGTCCGCCTCAAGTTTGTGCGATCCTTTCCATGTCGGTCTTGATTTGCCATCGCGTCCGGTCTATGATGGATGCCACGTTGCCGCAATGAACGCTGCGAGTACACCGGTTTGCCGTCCTGTCTGAACGGTTGTTGAGCCGACGCTGATGGAGACTGGTCTGGGAAGCAAGATGGATGAGGCACACGAGGATCGCCGCGAGTCGGAAGGGGAGACACTGCTGCGCCGTCGGATCGCGGAGTTGGAGCGAGCCAACGAGCAACTTCGGGAGCGTCTGACGGCTTTCGAGCAGGAACGAGACGGCCTTCACGCGGAACGGGCCGAGGCCCTGTCCGGAAGCGAGCAGATGTTTCGAGCCACCCTGGATGCGATCACGGAGACCCTGGTGGTTCTCGATTCCCAGGGCGTGATCCGGGTGGTCAATCAGACGGCGGCCGATCGGTTGGGGCGCACCAGGGAAGACCTCGTGGGCTGCGACGGACGGAATCCCGCGTCTCAGATCATGCCTCCCGAGGTTCGTGAGGCCCGGCTCGCGTGCCTGGACGAGGTCGTCCGGACGGGCGAGCCGATCCGAGTGACGGACAGCCGCGACGGCAGTGTGTTCGATCAGACGTACTACCCCATCACGGATCGAAATGGACGTGTGACGCACGCGGTGGTCTTTGCACAGGACATCACCAGTCGCGTCAGGATGGAGGAGGAACTCGTCGAGAGCCGGCGAAGGTATCAGGACCTTCTCGATAACGTGAACGACATTATCTACACCGCAGATCGCGACGGCTATCTGCTGACCGTGAACCAGGCGGTCAAGAGGGTCGCGGGATTCGATCCCGAGGAAGTTGTGGGGAGTCACTTCAGCCGGTGGGTCCCCCAGGCAGCTCTGGGCTCACTCGAGGAGGTTCGTGCACGGGCACTCCAGGGACAGCGAACGACAATGGAACTGACGATTGCGGGGAGGGACGGGGGCGAGTGCCCCGTCGAACTCAGTCTCGGCCCGCTCGTGAGAGACCGCCAGATCGTCGGGACCCAGGGCGTCATCCGCGGTATCGCCGACCGTCGCAGGGCCGAGCAGGCGGTCCGCGAGAACGAAGCGATGCTCCGGGCGCTCTTTGACGCGGTGACGGAATCCGTCATGCTGGTGGATCGCGAAGGGACGATCCTGACGCTCAATGAGACCGCCGCATGCCGCTTCGGCAAGAGCGTCCGGGAACTGGTCGGGGTCCGCCTGTCGGATGTCGGCGATGACGTCATTCCTTCGGACGTGGTGGAACGGCGCATGAAGCACATCCAGGAAGTGGTCGATACCCGAGAGCCGGTTCAGCACGATGATGATCGTGTGGGCCGGGAGTATTTCACTGCCATGTACCCGATCGTCGATCCCGATGGCGCCGTCCGTCGGATCGCCATCTATTCGAAGAACGTCAGTGCAGAGAAGGCGGCCCAGCGGGAGGTGAAGGGTTTGCAGCAGCAGATCGAGTTCATCCTCGGGGCAGCCAGGGTGGGCCTCGACATCATCGATGGGGATTTCAACCTGCGCTATGTGGACCCGGCGTGGGAACAGACATACGGCCCCTGTCAGGGCCGCAAGTGCCATGAGTACTTCATGGACGCCGATCGGGCGTGCGAGGGCTGTGCGATTCCCGCCGTCCTGAGGACCGGGCACAAGATGGTGTCCTACCAGGTCCTGGTCAAGGAAGGGAACCGTCCGATCGAGGTGACCACGATCCCCTTCGAGACGGACAGCGGGGAACGCCTGGTTGCAGAGATCAACGTGGATATCAGCGATCGGCAGGAGTTGGAGCGGAACCTGATGGAAAGCGAGGAGCGATACCGGACGGTGGTGGAGAGCGCGGGGGAGACGATCGCGATCGTCGATGAACACGGGCGGTTCCTGTTCATGAATGGCACCGCGGCGCGAGCGCTGGGCGGAAAGCCGTCCGATTTCACAGGCAAGACCATGTGGGACCTTTTCCGCAAGGAGGTCGCCGACCGGCAGGCGGCCGCGGTCCGAAGGGTCATTCAGATGGGCTCGGGAGTCAACTCCGTCGTTCTGACCGATGTCCAAGGCCAGTTGCGGTGGTTCAATACGACGGTTGCGCCGCTGCGGGATCGGGCCGGGCGGGTGACCGCGGGACTCGTGATTGCACGCGACATCCACGAGTTCCGGATGGCCCAGCAGGAGCTCGATGCCTACCGGGAGAAGATGATGAGAGCGGAGCGGCTCGCCTCGCTGGGCACGCTCAGCGCCACGTATGCCCATGAGCTCAGCCAGCCCCTGACGGTGATCCGCCTGTCCATTCAGAATGCGATGAAGGGTCTCGAGGACACGGGCTGCCCGCCGACGGTGCTGGAGGACCTCCATGATGGTCTGACGGAAGTCGGGAGCGTCGCGAGCATCATCGATCGGTTCCGCAATCTGGCCCGCCAGACCTCGGACAGGCCGGTCGCGGAGGTGGTTCTCTCCGTCACGGCGGCACGTGTCATACGACTGCTGGAAGAGAGCGCGAGGAAGTCGCGCGTGACGCTGAGACTGGAGCATCTGGACGTTCTGCCGACGGTCTATGCCTGTGAGAAGGATATCGAACAGGTCTTCTTTGCGTTGACCCAGAATGCCATCCAAGCGGCGGACGGGTCGATTGACCGGCATTTCACGATCACAGGGACCCGTGGTCCGAGTCAGGTGGAACTGCGATTTGCGGATGATTGCGGCGGCATTCACCCCGATCACATCGGTCGTGTTTTCGATCCGTTCTTCACGACGAAGGGGGCAGGAGAGGGAACCGGTCTCGGTCTGTGTATTGTCCACCGCGTTGTCTCCGGAATGGGCGGACATGTCCGCGTCGAGAGTCGATTCGGCGAGGGGGCGACCTTCCTCGTCACGTTGCCGGTCGGGGGAAACTGATTGCCGCCGGGTAGAGGTGGAGAGCATGGAGCCTTCAAGAGTTGTGTTCGTGGACGATGAACCCAAGGTCTGTTCCACTGTGTCCAAGACACTCGAACGCGTGGACACCAGCGTCCGGTGTTTCCCCTGTGCGAAGGATTGCCTCGCCTACCTGGCTGTCCACCGGTGTGATTTGTTGGTTACGGATGTGATGATGCCGGAGATGGACGGAATGGAACTGCTCCAGGAAGTGAGACGGCAGATGCCGTGGCTGCCCGTGCTCGTTGTCACAGGCCGCGGCGACGTCCCCATGGCGGTCCGGGCCATGAAGGCCGGCGCAGCGGACTTCATCGAGAAACCGCTCGATCGCGACGGGTTCCTGCGGGCGGTCCAGTTCTTGCTCGATCGGAATGGCGGACACGGGGCCCTGGAACAGTGCGCCCTGACAAGGGCCGAAATGAAGGTGCTGTATTTGATCCTCGATGGGAAGAACAGCCGCGAGATCGCCACGACGCTCCATCGCTCGCCGCGGACCATCGAGGTTCATCGCCGCCATCTGATGCAGAAGATGGGGGCCACCAGTGTGATCGAGCTTCCCCGTCGGGCGGTGGATATGGGTCTGGCGCTCAGCGAACCGCTTCAGGAGGAAGAATCAACGGCCCTGTGAGAGGGATCGCCCTGTGCGGGGGCCGAGGCGGGGGTGGCCCGCCTGGGCTGGTTCACACCATGAGATTGGATCGAGCCTGGGGGTGGCTGTCGTTCTTTCCCTTGTCGAGTGATTTTCACGGAGGGGGTGTAACCTGCGAGGGAGTTTCGTTCACTATCCCGGCGTAAGCAGAAACAATCAATTGAATTGAAAGGAGCCGGATATGAAGACGAAATGGACAGTTCCGATTGTTGCAGGCGCGATCCTGATCCTTCTGAACGGCCCGGCGATGGCACAGCCGTGGGGCGCCGGGGCCGGCCGGGGACGAGGGGTGGATCCTGGGCAGGGAAGGGGGCAGGGATACGCCAGGCAGGGCGCGGCGCCGCGACGGGTACAGGGCGGCCCCGGAGCATGGTGTCCTCTCGGCGCGGGACGGATCGGGCAGGGATCGCCGTGCCCGCTGGGATTGGGGCAGTTGGACGCGAGGGGGATGTTGGCCCGTCGGCTGGGTCTGACCGACGAACAGGTCGGGAAGATTCGCGATATTCTGGACAAGGCGCGGTCCAAGACGATGGCGTCGATCCGCGAGGTTCTGACAGATGAGCAGGCCAGGCAGCTTGATCAGATGCGGCCCGACGTCATGCAGACCGGCCGAGGAGCCAGAGGACCCACGATGCAGGGCGATCGCGTCGGACCGGCAGGCCGGGGGTTCCAGCGAGGAGCAGGGCGTCTCGCAAATCCCCGACCCAGAGCGAATCCCGCCGGGCCGGGAATCGAACAGATGTTCGACAAGGCCGACACCGATGGCAACGGTGCATTGACCCGGGAGGAAGTCCGGGCTTTTCGCCAGACAATGGGGCGACGCCCGTGATTGTCGGTTCATCCTGAGGTTTCGGTCCCGCGGGTGCTGATAGTAGCCCGCGGGGCCGATGCCTTGCGCGACGGACCGCCGGATCGGAATTCCTCTTGCTGGGGACCCTGTTCTTTCTTACGCTGTGTCCAATGATCGACGCCAGCCTGCCACTGCCGAGACCTGTCTGGATTGAGGCCGCCATCCTCGCGGCGGTACGCGCCATCGTTATGCCGTGCCAGTCGGAGAGGCCTGATGGACCAGCCGTCCCGATTCGAGACGACGTAGAAGACGTCCGACAGGCGCAGCAAGGGGATGCCGATGCCTATCGCCGACTCGTGGAGCGCCATCAGGACCACGTCGCTCGTATCCTCTGGCGGTTCAGCCGGGATCGCGGGACTCACGAGGAACTGGTGCAGGATGTGTTTGTGGAAGCGTATCTGAGCTTGAGCCGGTATCGCGGCAAGGCACCGCTGGAACACTGGCTGGCTCGCATCGCGACGCGGGTCGGCTATCGGCACTGGAAGGAGAAGGCCCGGCGCCGGCGGACGGAGCCGTTCGACGTTCAGGAATGGGACGCTGCGATGGATGGCGACCATGTCGCGGGGACGGTCGAGCCGAACGATGCGGCCGAGGTGCTGCATCACGTGTTCGCTCAACTGGCCCCGCGGGACCGCCTGGTCCTCACGCTGCGGTACCTGGAGCAATGCGACGTGGTCGAGACGGCGCGGCGGACCGGATGGACCAGGACGATGGTGAAAGTCCAGACGCTTCGCGCCAGAAACCGGCTCCGCAGGCTGCTGGAGCAACACGGTGTGGAGTTGACCTGATGAAGTGGGACCAGAAGATCGAAGAGTTGGCGGCTCGCGCCCGCGAGGAACGCGTTCCTTGCGTGGATGTGACGAGTGCCGTGCTGGCGACGTTCACGGCCGGTTCGGTCCAGCCGTTGACGGTAGCCGAGCGGTTCTGGATGTGGCTGGCGGCCGTCTCCTCCGCTGTCGCAGTGCCGGTTGCGGTGACTGCCTTCATCCTTTCCACGCGGTCTGCCGGGCCGTTGAACGAGATTGTCGAGGCGATTTCATGGGCGATTCAATGAGCCGGCTTGAGAATCCGGACAACCCGATGGTCCTGCTGCAACGACTCCACCGCTGGCGAATGGCCTTCTTCGGCGTCGTCATCCTGATTGCCGGTCTGACGATTGGCGCCGCGGGCGTCCTGTTGATGATCCGTCGCACGAGTGCGGAGCCGTCGATGCCGGTGGGGAGCGACTTCGTCGCCATCGAGGATGGAATCGTACCGCGACTGCGCCTTTCAGCGGGGCAGGCCGAGCAGGTCAGGCCGATTCTCCGCAAGTACATGCAGCGACTCAATGAAATCCGCGAGCAGGGCCGCGTGCAGATCAGCAAGGAGCTGGAGGCGATGGACGAGGAGATCTCGGCGTCGCTCAATCCGGATCAGCAGCAGCGTTGGCGGGACCTGTTGCGCGGCCTTCCCGGCCCGTTCCACCGGGGCGCCGGCCGATTTGGCTCCGGTCGCCAGGGGCCGTTCGGTCCTCGCGGCGGGCAGGGACGACTCCGCAGATCCTCCGAGGGTCCTGTGCCTTCGCCCAACGAGCCTGTGCTCCGCGATCGGCAGCAATGACACTTCCCGATTTCCTTCCTGTGGATTCCCGCTTCGGGTTTTGACAGGGCATCCGCAAGCTGGTACCATGCCACCGGTCGGGTCGGATCTCCGCGCCGGTACCCAGGGCAGAACGAGGTTCCGACCGATCTTCGCGTTCCAGGGGATTCTTGCCGAGGAGATGCGTTATGAACAGCAAGATCAGCCGTCGCGATTTCGTGAAGGCGTCGGCCGCCGCGGGACTGTTGTCTGCCGTTCCGTTCGCCCGCGTTCAGGGCGCCAACAGCGACATCCGCGTCGCAGTGGTGGGGGTTCGCAACCAGGGCGCCAATCACATCAACTGGTTCCGCAAAATCCCCGGCGTGCGGGTCGTCGCGATCTGCGACGCGGACCGGAGCTTTCTCGACCGGGAGGCCAAGAAGTTCGCCGAACGCAGCGAGAAGGTGGATACCTATGTGGACGTCCGTAAGCTGCTGGACGACAAGGACATCGACGCGGTAGTCACTGCGACGCCGAACCACTGGCACGCGCTGGTCACCGTCTGGGCGTGTCAGGCCGGCAAGGACGTCTACGTCGAAAAGCCGATCTGCCACAACCTCTGGGAAGGCCGGCGGATGGTCGAAGCCGCCCGCAAGTACAAGCGAATCGTCCAGGGCGGCACCCAACGGCGCTCGGACGAGGGGCTCCGTGAGACCCTGGAGTACATCCGGCAAGGCAACCTCGGCAAAATGCGTCTGGTGCGGAGTTTCATCTACGTGCGGCGCGACAGTATCGGGAAGGTGGATGGGCCGCAGCCTGTGCCGGAATCGGTGGACTACAACCTCTGGTGCGGTCCGGCGCCGATGGCGCCCCTGATGCGAAAGAGTCTGCATTATGATTGGCACTGGGTCTGGCCGACCGGCAACGGCGATTTCGGCAACAACGGCATTCACTACATCGACATTGGCCGCTGGTTCGTCGGCGCCAACGAGCTGGCGCCGCGGGTCCTGAGCCTGGGCGGTCGGTTCGGCTATACCGATGACGGCCAGACGCCCAATACCCAGATCGTGTTCTACGACTATCGGCCCGTCCCGATCCTGTTCGAGCTTCGCGGCCTGCCCCACGCGAAGGGCGATTCCGCGATGGACCACCTTCGCGGCGTTCGCGACGGCGGCGTCATCGTCGAGTGCGAGAACGGCTGCTTCGCCGGCGGCTGGGCCTACGACAAGGACGGCAAGAAGATCAGGCAGTTCCGTCTCACCGAAGGGGCGGGACACCATGAGAACTTCATCGAGGCGGTCCGCAGTCGCAACGTGGCCGACCTCCACGCCGACGTGCTCGAAGGGCATCTGTCCAGCTCGCTCTGTCACATGGGCAACGTCTCGCACCGTCTCGGGAAGGAGGCGTCGCGGGACGAGATCGTGGAGCGGATGGCGGGTAACAGGGACCTGGCGGAGTCGTTCGAGCGGTTCCAGGAGCACCTGTTGCTCAACGGGGTCGATCTGAAGCAGACTCCGCGCGTGCTCGGTCCCTGGCTGACGATGGACCCGCAGACCGAGACGTTCACGGGCGAGTTTGCCGACGAGGCCAACAAGCTGGCCCGCGGGAGTCACCGCGAGCCATTCGTCGTTCCCGAGCAAGTATAGTGGCACGGGCAACCTGCCCGTGTTGTCCGATGGGTAGCCGCGTCTGTGGGAAAATGGTGGCGTGCCGGGCCACGCCTGCGGCGCCGTGGTGCGTCGGGGATGGCGCTGCAAGACACGGGCAAGATGCCCGTGCTACGAAAGGAGTCGCATGGAACAGGCGGACACCGCTGCGGCAAGACGCGTCCCGTGGTGGCGATCGATTGGGCCGGCTCTCATCACGGCCTGCGTCGTCTTCGGGCCCGGCAGTCTTCTGATCAGCTCCAACGTCGGCGCCACGTACGGCTACGAGCTGCTCTGGCTGCTCGTTGTCACGGGCGTCCTGATGGGCACTTTCACGACGATGGCTGCCCGGGTGGGCGCGGTGGGCGGGGCGACGCCCTGCACGCTGATTGCAGGTCGGCTGGGACGTCCCGTGGCGGCGCTGGTCGGGCTGAACCTGTGCCTGATCTGTGCGGCGTTCCAGTTCTCCAACAACCTGGCCGTCGCCGCAGCCTTCGACTCGCTCGGCGTCAAACGCCTGTTCGGCGACCCGGCCCGGATGACGGCGCAGACCGAGAGCCTCATCAGCACCGGCTTGCTGCTGGCGTTCAACCTGCTGGTCATCGGCTCGATCTTCGCGCTGCGCCACGTGTACAAAGCCCTGGAGCGCATCATGAAGATCATGGTGGCCGTGATCCTCGCGTGCTTCCTGGTGAATCTGTTTCTCATCCACCCCGACATCCGCCGAATTCTCGGCGGATTGATCCCCGGCGTCCCGGAGGGCCTGTCGCTGGCTCTGCCCACGCGGACGGCCAGCGGAGTGCAGGACCCTCTGGTCCTGGTGGCCGGATTGCTCGGGACGACCTTCTCCGTCGCGGCCGCCTTCTTCCAGGGCAATCTGGTCCGCGAGAAGGGCTGGACGGTCCGGGACTACGACCGCAGCATCGGCGACTCCATCGTGGGCGTCGCGGTATTGACCTGCGTCAGCGCTGTGATCATGACGACCAGCGCCACGCTGCTGCAAGGCCGGCAGGCCAACGACATCACCGTCCTGGCGACCCAGTTGAAGCCGTTGCTCGGTCCCGTGACAGGCGTCCTCTTCTCCGTGGGCCTGCTCGCGGTGGCGATGAACCCCTTCGTCATCAACGCGATGATCGGCGGGGCGATCCTGGCCGATGGGCTGGGCAAGCCCGCTCGGATGAGCGATCCCTGGTCGCGCCGCTTCACGGTCGTCGTGCTGCTGATCGGGATGGGCGTCGCGATGATCGTGCTCCATACGCCGGTCGAGAAGATCGATGCAATCATCTTCGGCCAGGCGATGACGGTGATCGGCAATCCCCTGATGGCCGCCGCCATCCTCTGGCTGGCCAACCACAGGGGCATCATGGGAGACAAGCGAAATACGCTGGTCGTGAACATCCTGGGCGGCCTGGGCTTTGCGGTCGTGCTGTTGACGGCGCTTCGCGTGCTGTATCTGCTGATTCTCAGATTGGCGTAATGGTCACGGAACATTCTTGGATAGGGTGTATCAGATGAGACGGACGATCTGTATGGGCGGCGGGGCGGTTGTGTTCCTTCTGGGTATTATGGGCGCCGAGGGCTTCGGTGCGCAGTCGAGCGAATCCCGCGCGGCGGATCGACAACTGGCGGAGTACTTTCGCGTTGAAACCGCGAAGCTGCAGAATGCGTGTCTGACCGACGTCAAGAGCCTCGATGACTGGAAGGCCAGACGGATCGTCTACCGGCAGCAGTTGCTCGAAATGCTCGGCCTCGACCCGTTCCCCGAGAAGACGCCGCTGAATGCGACCGTGACGGGAACCGTGGATCACGAGCAGTTTACCGTGGAGAATCTGCACTTTCAGTCCATGGCGGGACTCTATGTCACCGGCAATCTGTATGTCCCGAAGAACCTGGACAAGCCCGCGCCCGCGATTCTCTACGTCTGCGGCCACGGCGCGGTCAAGAAGGACAACGTCAGCTTCGGCAACAAGGTCGGCTACCAGCACCACGGCGCCTGGTTCGCTCGCCATGGTTACGTGTGCCTGGTCATCGACACGGTGCAACTGGGCGAGATCGAGGGCATCCACCACGGGACCTATCGTTACGACATGTGGTGGTGGAACAGCCGGGGGTATACGCCCGCGGGCGTCGAGGCATGGAACTGTGTTCGCTCGCTCGACTACCTCGAAAGCCGCAAGGAGGTGGACCCGAATCGCATCGGTGTCACCGGACGTTCCGGCGGAGGGGCCTACAGTTGGTGGATCGCCGCCATCGACGAGCGAATCAAGGCCGCCGTGCCTGTCGCGGGCATAACGGACGTGCAGAATCACGTCGTCGACGGCACCGTCGAAGGTCACTGCGATTGTATGTTCATCGTCAATACGTACCGCTGGGACTATCCGATGGTCGCGGCCCTCGTCGCGCCCCGGCCATTGCTGATTTCGAACACCGACAAGGACGACATCTTCCCGCTCGACGGGGTGTATCGCCTCCATCAGAAGGTCCGCGACATCTACCGGCTGTACGGCGCCGAGGACAAGCTGGGCTTGCAGATCACCGAGGGCCCGCACAAGGACACGCAGGAACTGCGGATTCACGCCTTCGTCTGGTTCAACCGATTCCTCCAGGGCGAGAACCCGGTCATCAGCGAGCCCGCAACGCGGTTCTTCGAGCCGGAGCAGTTGAGGGTCTTCAAGGACCTGCCTGCCGACCAGATCAATGCGAGAATTCAGGAGACGTTCGTTCCGATGGCGGAGGCACCGCAGACACCGCAGTCGTCCGAGGAATGGGCAACGATGCGCGATGGCTGGATGAAGGCCCTGCAAGAGAAGGTCTTTCGCGGCTGGCCGGGCCCTCGCGACGCGGGACCGCTCGACCTCGACCGGGTGTTCTCTGCAGAAGCGGAAGGCGTTCGCCTGGCTGCGTACGACTTCACGAGCCAGCCCAACGTGCGTCTGAGGCTGTTTTGCGTCGAAGGCGACTCTTTTCGCGAGGGTGTCACGGTGAACGTGCTGGACGAGGGCGGGTGGACCAAGTGGCTGGCGGCCATGCGAGTCGGGTTCGAGAAGAACCTGGGCGAGTACAAGCTGCCCGACGCCGATTCGTCCGCCTTCGGTGCCTTGCGGAAGGCGGCAGTCGAGGGCAAACGGACGCTTGTTTACATCTGCCCGCGAGGGATCGGACCGGATGCCTGGAGCGGTGACGGACGCACGCAGATCCAAATCCGCCGGCGATTCATGCTCCTCGGACAGACCGCCGACGGCATGAGGATCTGGGATGTTCGCCGGACGCTCGCTGCGGTGAAGCTGCTCGACCCCGCTGCGGCAAGGGCCATCACTGTTGCCGCCCGCGGCGATATGGCCGGCATCGTGCTGTATGCATCGCTGTTCGAGCCCGGCATTGGGCGGCTGGAATTGACCGACCTGCCGACGACCCACAGCCAGGGGCCCATCTTCCTCAACGTGCTTCGGTATCTCGACACGCCGCAGGCGGTCGCCTTGGCCGCTGAGCGGACGAACGTCCTGCTCCGCGGAGGGGCCGTGGATGCCTGGCAGTTCTCCCAGTCGGTGGGCGAGGGCCTCAAGTGGGGCGGTGATCGGCTCGTCGTAGAGACCGGCGGGCAATCGTCGATTTCGCAATAGACGACCGGGCCTTTTTCCCGATTCCACGGATCGTCCCCTTGCAGGGCTACAGGATGCACACTATGATGGCCCCCGTGACTAGGATTGGATTTCAATACGGGGATCATCATGGCGCAGGCAGTGCATACTCATAAGTTCATCAACCAGATCCAGGCGGGCGAGACCATCAACGAGGTCTATGTCGTTCGCGAGCCGATCCTTCGCAGCACGCAGCGAGGCGATCTATACATCGCGATGTTCCTCTGCGACCGGACGGGCCAGTTGAACGGGCGGATGTGGCAGGCGTCCGAGGTCGTCTACAAGTCGCTGCCCAAGCCCGGCTTCGTCCACATCCAGGGGCGCAGCGAACTCTATCAGAACAACCTGCAGATCGTGGTCAACACCATCGCGGCCATCGATCCGAGCAAGGTGAACGTCGAGAACTACCTGGCGCGAACGACGAAAAACGTCGACCAGATGTTCAAGGAGGTGCAGGAGACCATCGGTGCGATCCGCCATCCGCAGATCGCAGCCCTGTGCAAGACGTTTCTTGCGGACAAGGACCTGATGAAGGCCTTCTGCTCCGCTCCCGGCGGGATGAAGATGCACCACGACTGCATCGGCGGCCTGCTCGAGCACACGCACAGCATGCTCACTGTCGCCAAGGCGATCCTGCCCCTGTACCCGCGGGTGCAGGCGGACCTGGTCTTGGCCGGCGTCTTCCTCCACGATATGGGCAAGACGGAGGAACTCGCCTACGACATGGCTTTCTCCTACACCGACTCGGGCCAACTCATTGGGCACATCAGCAAGAGCCTCCTGATGATCCATCGCAAAGCGGAGGCCCTCCGCGCCGCCGGCACGAAGATCGATCCGGAGATCCTCGACGCCCTCGGCCACATCATTTTGTCGCACCATGGCGAGTTCGAGTTTGGCTCGCCCAAGCTGCCGGCGACCGCAGAGGCGTTCATGGTCTACTACCTGGACGACCTCGACGCCAAGATGGACCAGGTGACCTCCGCCATCGACGGCGAGATGAGCGAATCCAACTGGACCGCCTGGCAGAACGCCCTCCAGACCCGCCTGTACCGAAAGCGCGTCGACGGGCAGAAGTAGGACCGCAATCTCACCCTGGAATCCAGGCACTTCTGTCTGCCAGATTGCACCCGTTCTACGAGGGGACGAACGTTATTTGGCGGTCCAGACCTCGGGCTTGTGCGATCCAGGGGCGAGATACTCGATGCAGTAGGGTTCTATTTCGAGTACGGCGTAGTTCGGATCATCCGGACCGCTGAAGATGCCCGCCAACATGTCGGTCCAGAAGCCGTGACGCGCCTCTCTGGTGGTGTTGAGCGTCGCCCGACCCTGAACCTGCAAGTAGGGACCCATGTTCCGAGGGTCCGTCACGCCGCAGGTTACGTGCACCTCGGGGTTCTTCTTGATCTGTGTGACCTTCCGGGCCTCGACGAACGTCGCACAGCGGATCGTCAGGTCCGCCGACGCGACGGTCATGACATACCGGACCCACGGCTTGCCGTCCTGCGTGATCGTCGCCAGGCCCGCCAGTTGCGGCTGCTGAAGAATCTTGAGAATCCGCTCTTTCAGGTCAGACATTGCTTCGTTCCTTCCTTGTCAGTTCTTCCAGGTCTTGAGAGTCTCCAGGCACTCGATCATTGCCCGCCCGTTGTGGTAGCCCGCCTTCCAGGGGTTGGCCTTGTCGCCCTGAGCCATGCCTTCGGCGCTCACGGTCGAGTGCCACTCGCCCACTTTCCAGTCCACGAGGCTCTTTTCGACGAAGTCCAGCGTGCTCTCGAAGACAGCCAGGTACTTCGGATCTTTCGTGTAGTTGTACATCCGCAACGAGCTGACGAGCACTTCGGCCTGGACCCACCAGGACTTGCTGCGGTCGTCGGCAGGGGAGTGGAACTTGCCTGTGTAGAAGAAGCCGCGATTCTGCTCGTCGCAGCCGTATTGCAGCGAGTACTTGAAGAGCGTCTCATACAGGTCCACGAAGGGCCAGTTCGAGACGCCTGCCGCGTCGCAGGCGTCCATCAGCAGCCAGATGTTCTCGATGTCGTGGCCGTACGAGACGCGGGCGTAGTCGCCATCCAATCGCGGCGTCCAATCGGGCTCGTACTTGTCCGTGCACGCGCCGAGGTCTTTTCGCACCACCGTGTTGCTCTCGATGTTGATGAGTTCCAGGAGCCGCTCGCGGGCCAGGGGCAGCTTGCTCGCCCGGTAGAACGTCGTGAAGGCTTCGAGCAGGTGCAGGTGTGTGTTCATCAGCTTCAGCCCGGCGGGCGTCCCCATGTACGACGGCGTTCCCGCCGTGATTGGTGTCCAGTCGGGATTGAAGTACTCGATGTAGCCGCCGTGGATCTTGTCGTGCGATTTGGTTTCGAGCAGACTGAAGAACCTCACCGCGAGATCCAGGGCCTCCTTGTCGCCGCTCGCCAACGCGTACTCGGAAATGGCATAGAGCGCGAAGGACTGGCCGTAGAGGTGCTTGTTGGGCTTGAGCACGCGATCCCCCGTGACATCCACCTCCCAATGGAAGCCCCCATTGGCGGCGTCCCACATCTTGTCTTTCAAGAACCGATATCCCAGCCTGGCGGCCTCCAGATTCCTGGCGGGTTCGTACCCGGCGCGGGCCAGTCGGGAGAAGAGCCACACCTGGCGGGCCTGCGTCACGATCATCTTGGTCACTGGCTCCTTGAGCCTGCCCTGGGCATCGAAGTTGATGATGTACCCGCCGTTCGTGCGGTCCAGGCTCTTCTCCTGCCAGAACGGCACGATGTTCGTCGTGAGGATCCTTTCCAGCTTCGGCGCACACCTCTGTGCGACCTCGCCAGGCTCCGATACCGCATAGACTGCAGAAGCGATGATGAGAACGGACGACACACATAGCCCGAATCTGCGGCTGGCCAGTCTGCTTGTCATAGACTCCTCTTCGTGATTTCCTGGCGTTTTCTACCTCTTGAACTGCTTATCCGCGAAGTCCATGTAGCGGTCCCAGTCGTAGTTGGTGACGTCGTGCTTGCCGGTGCGAATGTGATAGGCAATCGTGCCCATCGCAGGCTGGTTGACGGGCGGCATCTCAGCGACCGGGAGGCCTTCCAGGCCGAACAGCTTGTAGACCGGTCCGGCGTGCAGGGCCGAGAGGAACTCGCCTCGCGGGTCGGCCCAGCGGTCATCCTCGGCGCTGGCGACGTAGACCGGACGGGGGGCCATCAGCGCGATCAGCATGTGCTGGTCGATGGGCAGATCGCCTTCCTTTCCGTTGTACTTCGTGAAGTTGTCGCAGAACCAGTGGGGAAAGACCGTGTTGATCCGCTGGACGGTCTCGCCGAAGGCCCGGCGAGAAAGGGCGGCGCCCCCGCAGCCGGAGTTGTTCGAGATCACCAGAGCGAATCGTTCGTCCGTCGCGCCGGCCCACAGTGCGGTCTTGCCCAGTCGGGAGTGGCCCATGACCGCGACGTGCTTGGCGTCGATGTCGGAGTCGGTCTCGAAGTAGTCCATCGCCCGGCTCAGGCCCCAAGCCCAGGCCGCGATCGAGCCCCATTCGTCGGGGGCAGGCTGAGTCTGGCCTGCCTTATAAAACAGAGGATGGACGCCATTCTTGAAACCGTCGTCGAAGTCCGGATCGATGTCGCCGTAGTAGATGGTCGCCAGGCCGAAGCCGCGTTCGAGGATTCGCTCGACCGGCCAGCGACTGGCGGCCTTGCCACGGGATTCCGCGGCCGCGCGGTGATCGCCCTCTCTCATCCAGCTCCTGGTGATCGTGATTCCGGGATCGGCGTGGATCGCGTGGTTGCCCTGGAAGTTCAGCCCGACGAACAACGGGACCGGCTTGACCTGCTTGTTCGGCAGGTAGATGAGGATGGTCATGTTGGGGTCCTGCTCGCGCCCGGTGAAGTAGACGACGACCTCCTTGCGGGTCGCCAGGCTGTTGAGGGCGTTCTTGTCGACGGACGTGGTCAGGAAGGTCATCAGGGCGGGCTTGCCGGGGGTCCGGCCGAACATGTGCTCCTCGAACAGGCGCAGGATCTCGGGCCGGCGTTTCTGACGCCACGTCTCTGCGTCGGCGACCTTCGTGCCGTCCGCGCAGGCGAGCGGGTCGGGCAGCGTGTACTGCGGCACTTTCGATTCGTCGTAATTGGCCTCCTGTGCCCGGAGAGTCGGGGGGCGAATCAGCGTCGCCAGCGCGATTGATACGATGGGCAAAACGAGACTTCTGGACATGCGTGAATCCTCCTTCTGTTTCCTTGGATATCTGCGACTCACGACCAGATAGGTACACCGGAATCCGGGCGTCATCAAGCAAAAAACCGGCGTTCGTGCGCCAGTTGCGCGGAACTGCCTGGGTCGAGCCGGCAATTCCCCTGGCAATCGGGTGAAACGCCGGCCGCTGGGGCGCCGATGAAGAGAAATGAGTGCGCTGGCAGCGCCGATGCGGCAATCCGGGTCGTGCGAGGGGGTGCATGAGGGTCCGAATGGTGTGCACGATGAAGAACGTGGCTGTTTCGGTCGGGTGGATCGCGGTGGTTCTCCTGGCGTGTGTCCCGTCTTGGGGGATCGTGTCGATTCGTGAAAGGGGCCTCTGGCCGGCGGATTGGCCCCCGGCCCTGGAACCGTTCCGCGATCAAGCCCGAACCTTCGAGATCAATACCGACGTTCTGGAGAACGTCTATGAAATCACTCTCCGGACGCCGGAGGAACTCTCACAGATTTGGCCGGCCATTCTCCAACTCAAGAGCGACGGCGCCCCCCTGCGGGTGTCCAGTGTCCGGACTCAGGACGACAAGAGCGAAGGCCTGTCTGCAAACGACAAGCCGGCCATTCGGATCTACACGCCGGCCCAGGACAGCTCGGCACAGAGAGTCGGAGACGGGATGCTGCCGGTGGGAACTCGGTGGGCGGATTCGGTCGGAACAGCGGACGGTCCGTTGCCGGAGTATGTCATAATCTCGCCGGACGGAATGACCTGGGTCCCGGCGGTTGGCGACGCGGCTCGTGGATTGAAGCGTCGGGCGCGAGTCGAAATCGAGCTGGTGGCGGACGACAAGATCGTCGATTTTCGCCGGGTTCTGGTTCCCCCTGAAACGCCGATCCTGGACCAGCGCAGGACAGAGGAAGAGCGGAACCAGGCCGCCTGGTACGTCAGCCCCCGGGGCAGGGTGGACAATCCGGGTACGCCCGATGCGCCGTGGGACCTGGCCTCGGCCCTCAACGGCAAGCAGCCGGTGAGGCCGGGTGACACGGTCTATCTGCTCGAAGGCGTCTACCGGCGTCGGCCGCAGGAACTGTTCGAGGTCCGCCTGCAGGGCAATGCCACCAAGCCGATCCAGATTCGGCCGGCTCCTCGCCAGACGGTTCGCATCGACGGCGGGCTGTCGATCCAACGTCCCTCATCGCACGTCCACATCCGCGATCTGGAGATCTTCGTGTCCGAGCCCCTGCCGGCGGCTTCCCTGAACGCTGGCTCTCGCTCTCGCGAGGCTGGGCGACCGCATGGCGGCTTGAACATGTTCGGCGGCACCCACTGCAAGTACCTCAATCTCGTCATCCATCACTGCAGCCAGGGCATCAGTTGCTGGGAAGAGGAACTGAATCCCGAGATCTACGGCTGCGTGATCTACGCCAATGGGTGGAAGGGGGTGGACGGGGGGCACGGCCACGGCATCTGCACGCAGAACGACGAAGGGGTGAAGACTATCTCCAACTGCATCATCATCTGCCCGCTTGCCGACCGCTGCGCAATCTACGCCCATGGGCCCACGCAAGCCTGTGTGAACAACTACCTGCTCACGGAGAACATCTGCTACGGGCGGGGCCCCTTGTTGATTGGCGGCGGCCGGCCTAGCAAGGGCATCCGGGCCTGCACGAACTGGCTGTACGGCATCGGCATGAGGATCGGCTACAACGCACCGTACAACGAAGACTGCGAGATTCATGGCAACATCGTCGTCAACGGGAGGATCGAGACCCTGCGCTACCGCGACGCGATCTGGCAGGACAACTTGGTTCTTCCCACGAGCGAGACGCCGCGTACGGAGTACAGCAAGTCCCTGCTGCTGCCGAACCGCTACGACCGGAACCGCGCCCACCTGGCGATCCTCAACTGGGCCGGATTCGGCCTGATCACGGTCGAGACCCGTGGGTTCATGACCGACGGCGATACCGCCGAACTGTTCGATCCGGAGAACCTGTCCGGCCTTCCGGTTTTGAACGCGGTCTGCCAGGGGGGTGCGATCCATGTCCCCGTTCGCGGGGAATTCAGTGCGTTCGTGGTCAAGGTCAACCGACGATAGCAGCAGCGCAGTCCGGACCTGGCGTCAGTTGTCACCGCTCCATTCGAGCACGGCCAGGACCGGATCGTGGTCGGAGGCGACCGGCTCATCCACAATCACGACCTCCTTCACCGCCCATGCGTTGCAGGCTCGGACCAGGATGTAGTCGATCACCGAGCGGGGTGCGACCACGTCGATCCACCCGGCGCCGAGCAGGACGTTCATCGGTTCGCTGCCGGGACGGGAGTTGAAGTCGCCCGCCAGGATCACGGGATTCCCATCCTTCGAGGGGAAAAGCTCGCTGAGGCGCCGGGTCTGCTGAATGCGGAGTTCCTCGCTCCGGTGACACAAGTGCGTGCCGACGAACGAGAGGGGCCCGATGCCGGCGGGGCGGATCACCACTTCGACGGCCGCTCGCGGCTCGAAATCGGAATGATAGGGCAGCGGGTGAACGACGGTCTTCTCGATGGGGAAGCGGGAGAGGATGGCCTCGCCGTACTGCCCGCCCTGGTGGGGCATGGCCTGGCCGAAGGCGTAGTGCATCCGACACAGACGCGCGAGCCGCTTCGCCTGATCGGCGCCGGAGGCCCGCTCCGTGCCGCAGTCTACTTCCTGCAACGCGACGATATCCGGCCTGAGCCCATTGATGACTCCGGCAAGCCGGTCGTAGTCGAATCGTTTGTCAGTCCCCTCTCCATGGTGGATGTTGTACGTGAGCACGCGAAGCGTCCGGGGAGATTGTGTCTTGACTCCTGTGCTCTGGCAGCCGGTCGCCACCGCGACGCAGACCAGAGTCAATAGCAGTGTTCTTCTCGTCTGTTGCATGGCGATGTGTCTCCTATTCCAAGGCCAGATTCTCCGCTGCGCTCGAGATGCCGGAGCACAGCGTCCGAGTCATTTGACGCGCAGCTTGGCGAATCGTCGTTTGCCGACCTGGACGACCATGCCGTCTCGCGGCGTGATCTCTGCGTTTGCGTCGGGCGCCTTCTGTCCGTCGATGCTGACGCCGCCTTGCTGGACCATGCGTTTGGCTTCGCCGCCCGTCTCGACCAGGCGGCAGGTGGTCAGGAGGTTCTTGACGCTGATCGCCTGCGCCGACAGGGCGACCTCCGGCATGTCGTCCGGGAGCTGGCCCTGGGCGAAGACCTTGTCGAACTCCGCGGCGGCCGCATCGCCGGCGGCTTGGCCGTGGAACTGGGCGACGATGGTCTTGCCCAGCAGGACCTTCGCCTCTTTCGGATGCGTCCTGGCGGGATTCGTCAGCTCCGCGATTCGCTCGGTGGGCAGGTCGGTCAGCAGGGTGTAGTAGTTCTCCATCATGGCATCGGAGATGCTCATGATCTTGCCGAACATGTTGGAGGGCTCGTCGGTGACGCCGACATAATTGCCCTTGGACTTGCTCATCTTCTGCACGCCGTCGAGTCCGACGAGGATGGGGCTCGTGATGACGATCTGCGCCGGTTGCCCGTTGGTCCGCTGGAGGTCCCGCCCGACGAGGTTATTGAAGGTCTGGTCGGTGCCCCCCAGCTCGACGTCGCTGCGGACCATCACGGAGTCGTAGCCCTGCATGAGCGGATAGAGGAACTCGTGGACGCCGATGGGGTCGCCTTTCTTGTAGCGAAGCTCGAAGGTATCGCGTTCGAGCATCCGTGCGACCGTCATGTTGCTGGCCAGGCGGATGATGTCCGCCAGGCGGAGGTCTGCGAGCCACTCGCTGTTGTGACGGACCTCCAGCTTGTCCGGCGCGGTGTCGAGGATCTTGCCCGCCTGCTCGAAGTAGGTCTTGGCGTTCCGCTCGATCTGCTCGGGCGTGAGCATGGGCCGGGTCGTGTTCTGGCCGGTCGGGTCGCCGATCCGAGCGGTGTAGTCGCCGATGATGAGGACCGCCTTGTGGCCCATGTCCTGGAATTGCCGCATCTTCCGCAGGACCACCGTGTGTCCGAGGTGGATGTCCGGGCTGGTCGGGTCCAGGCCGAGCTTGATCCGCATCTGCCGACCCGTCTGGGCGGCTTCCCCCAGTCGCTGGCCCAGCTCCTGCTGCGTGTAGATCTCCACGGTCCCCCGGCTCAACTGCTTGAGCTGCTCTATGATCTGCGTGCTCATCGATACCCCGTAAAAACAAGTCAAGAACGTCACATCGAGCGGAAAACCATGATTATATGCCACTGCGACGTGTTCAGCAAGACTCGGGATCGACAATGTGTGGGCCCGATAATGTTTATTCCGGTGGCGGCGTCTGCTATAATGGGTGAGAAGAAATCCTGGGATCTTGCATTGCTGTTGAGCCGATATACATCAAACGCGGGCCGCCGAACGGTCCGTTCAAATGAGAAGACCGCCCCCGCCCGAGCGGGGGATGTCGTACGATCTATTCGTCGGAGGAGCTTGCTTCATGACCGCCAAGCCGCTGTCGATTCTCTTGGGTTTGTTCTTCCCCTTTGTGCTGAGTGCGGCCGACGGCCAGACCGATCTGACCGGACCGGTTATCAACGAGTTCCTTGCCAGCAACGCCAGTGTCGCGCCGCTGACGGGCGGGGAGGTCCTCGACGCCGACGGCGATTCCTCCGACTGGATCGAGCTGTATAACCCCACGCCGGATGACGTCGATCTCGGCGGCTGGAGCCTGACGGACGATCCCAACGACCTGACGCGATGGCAGTTCCCCGAGGGGACCACAATTGCCGCCAACGGGTATCTGCTCGTCTTCGCCTCGGGCAAGGATCGCGCGAGTGGGCAGCTTCACACGAATTTCCGTCTCCGCAGCGAGGGAGGGTACCTGGCTCTCGTGATGTCCGATGGGCGGACCGTGGCCCACGAGTATGCAAACTACCCCGCTCAGCTCACCGACATCTCCTATGGTCTGGCCCAGAAGGAGGCCGGTCTTGTCACATCCAGTTCCACGGTGTCGTATCACGTGCCGAGCGAGGCCGACGCTGGGATGGATTGGACTGCTCTGGACTTCGACGATGACAACTGGCCCACGGCACAAGGGAGCCTCGGTCTGTCGCAGGCGTCCCAGGTGAGCGGCCAGGATATCGGATCGCCCTCCATTGCAGGGGGATATGCGCCCCAGGGCGCCAGCATGTTCATGGTCTTCGGGTCCGGTGCGGATATCGGGGGAACCGCCGATTCTTTCTACTATGTGTTCATGCCTCTCCGTGGGGATGGCGAACTGGTGGCCCGGGTCGTTGCGGTGTCCAATACCCACGCCTCGGCCAAGGCGGGCGTCATGATTCGCGAGGGCCTCGCCGCGGGCTCGCAGCACGCCATGCAGGCGATCACGCCGGGCGGCGGGACCCTCTTCCAGCGCCGAACCACGACGAATGGGACTGCTATCTCTACGTCGGGAAACACACTGATAGCGCCGTATTGGGTGAGGATCATCCGTCGCGGCAGCACGTTCGCAGGCTATCATTCCCCCGACGGCGTCCGCTGGACGCAACAGGGCTCGGAGACGATCAGCATGGCCCAGGACGCCTACATCGGCCTGTGCGTGACGTCCCATACGCAAGCGCAGATATGCGGCGGCGTCTTCAACGAAGTGAGTTTCTCGAGCCGAGCGGACAACAGTCTCACGAACGAGATGCTCGGTCGGAATGCCTCCCTCTGGACGCGAGTGGAGTTTGACGCGGAGGATACCGGCTTCTTCGATTCCCTGCTGCTGAGCATGCGGTACGAGGATGGGTTTGTCGCCTGGCTCAATGGCCGGGAGGTTGCCCGCGACAATGTCACAGGGACGCCCGTGTGGAATTCGGCGGCGGACTCGGATCGCAGCGACGCCCTGATGCACGAGACGGTCGCCTTCGACCTCTCCGCCCAGGTGGACCTGCTGCGAGAGGGACGCAATGTCCTGGCGGTCCAGGGTCTCAACGACGCTCCGGACAACCCGGTGCTGTTTCTGGCGCCGGAGCTTATCGCGTCGGGACAGGTCCTGGTCCCGCAGTACTTCGGCGCGGCGACGCCGGGCCGGGCCAACAGCGCCGGCGTCCTCAACGTGGTTGCCGAGCCGCAGTTCAACCCCGAGCGGGGTCTCTACCTCTCGTCGTTCTCGCTGTCGCTGTCCTGTGACACCGCCGATGCGGTGATTCGCTACACCACCGACGGCAGCGCGCCCACGGAAGTCAACGGACAGATCTACAGCGGCCCGATCAGCGTGTCGAAGACCACCTGTGTTCGTGCGGCGGCCTTCCGGTCCGGCTGGATGTCGAGCTCCGTCGAGACGCACACGTACATCCTGGTCGACCAGGTCGCCAGCCAGCCGGCCGCACCTGCCGGCTACCCTACGATGTGGAGCAGCACGCAGGCGGATTACCAGATGGACCCGGACGTGGTGAACAACACCTTGTACAAGGGTCGGATGCGGGCGGCGCTGATGTCGCTGCCCACGATGTCCATCGTGACGACGGTCGACGACCTGTTCGGAACCAAGGGGATCTACTCGAATGCGTCCGAGTCGAACCGGGGAGAGGCATGGGAGCGAGGGGTGTCCGTCGAATGGATCAATAGGGACGGGACGACGGGCTTTCAGGTCGATGCCGGCCTGCGAATCTATGGGGGCGCATTCCGCGGGTTCAATCTGACGCGTAAGAAATCGCTCCGCCTGCTGTTCAAGCGCGAGTACGGCCCGACGAAGCTAAATTTCCGCGTGTTCGAGGAAGACGATGCGACCACAAGCTTCGACACGCTCGTCCTGCGGGCCGGCGCCAACGATGCCTGGAACGACTGGGGCCGAGAGACGACCCAGTATATCGTGGACGAATTCATGCGGCGGACGCAGTTGGCCCTGGGCCAGCCGGCGTCTCATGGAACGTTCGTGCATCTGTATCTCAATGGTCTCTACTGGGGTTTGTACAACGTGACGGAGCGGCCGGTTCCGTCCTTCTGCGCCACGTACTTCGGCGGTGACGAAGAGGAATGGGACGCCATCAATGACGAAGTGCCCGTGGGCGACAGCAATCTGACGACCTGGAACGCGATGATCGGCCAGGTCGCGGCCGGCTTGTCGAGCGTCGCCTCCTACCAGAAGATCCAGGGCAACAACCCGGACGGGACCCCGAATCCCGCCTACACCGATCTGCTCGACGTGGACAATTACATCGACTACATGTTCTCCAATTTCTGGGGCGGCACAGGCGACTGGCCGGGACACAACTATTACGCTGCTTGCCGGCGGCCCCCGAATTCCACCGGGTTCAAGTTCTTCAACTGGGACTCGGAAGGGGCCATTGTTATTTGGTCCAGTCTCAACGCCAACGTTACCGACGTGAGCGAAGACGCCGGCAGGCCGTATGCGGCTTTGCGCCAGAATCCGGAATTCTGCCTGCTCTTCGCCGATCACGTCCACAAACACCTCTTCAACGGCGGGCCGGCCATGGTGGAACCTTCCTACGCCCGATACAAGAAGCTCGCCGACGAGGTGGAGCTGGCGATCATCGCTGAGTCGGCGAGATGGGGTGACCAGTCCAGCTCGACCCCCTACACGCTGGCCCACTGGACCAGCCAGCGGGACTACATCCTGAACACGTACATGCGCCAGCGTCCGGCCATTGTCCTGACGCAGTTGAAGAACGCGGGCCTCTATCCCACGACAGCCGCTCCGGTCTTTCTGGTCGACGGCGTCCCGCAGCATGGAGGCGGGGTCGATTCGAACAGTCACCTGGCCATGAGCGCCGCCATCGGGGCCGGCGTCTATTACACCACCGACGGCAGCGACCCGCGATTGTCTTCCGCTGCGTCGGGCACGAACAAGCTCAACACCCTGCTTTCGGAGAATGCCCCGAAGCGCGTTCTCGTCCCGAGCGTCGCCAACGGAGGAAACCTACTGAGCACCCTTTCGCCCGGATTCACCGTCACGTACTACAAGGCCAACGGGACGGTGGACAGCATCGCCGCGGCCGAGACCGTGATCGCCAGTTCGGCGCAGCGCACCGCGACCGCCTCGGAGAAGGCCCAGGTCATCAACTACTTCAACACCGGCGGTCTCGGCCACTTCGACTCGGATCGTGCGTTCCCGGGGACCACGATGAACGTGGACGTGGAGGACTTCGTGATCCTCGTCACCGGCAAGGTCCTCATTCCCCAAGCGGGCGAGTGGACCTTCGGCGTCAACAGCGACGACGGGTACTCGATGACCCTCAAGAAGGGGACCCGGACATACACCAGCACCTACCCCGACCCTCGCGGCCCCGCGGACACCCTGACGGTGCTCAATATCGCGGAGGCCGGCGCACATGACCTTCGCCTGGTTTTCTACGAGCGGGGCGGCGGTTCGGAACTCGAACTGTTCGCGGCCCGCGGCAACTTCGCCACCTTCTCCTCGACGAGGTTCCGCCTGGTCGGCGACGTCGCCAACGGCGGCCTCCAGGTCGGCGACAGCAATGTCTGGTACACGAACTCCTTCGACGATTCCTCCTGGCGGCTTGGCGACGGCGGTATCGGCTACGACACCGAGGCGACGTACGCGCCGTACTTCAACATCGACGTCCGCGCGGAGATGTACAACGTCAATGGAAGCTGCTACATCCGAATTCCCTTCGTCGTGGGCAGCACGGAGTTCTCTGACGCGATGCTCAAGGTCCGTTACGACGACGGGTTCATCGCCTGGCTCAACGGCGTGGAGGTCGCCCGGCGCAACTTTACCGGCACGCCGGCCTGGAATTCCGTCGCCAGTGCGACGAATGCCGATACCTCCGCCGTGCAGCAGGCGACCGTCGATATCTCCGATTACGCGAACTTGCTCTGGAAAGGCACCAACCTGCTGGCGATCCAGGCGATGAACAACTCGACTGCCAGTTCCGACCTCCTGTTCTCCGTCGAACTGGTGGCAGGGGAGGTCAGCCAGGGGGCGGTCTCGCCCACGGCCCAGACGTACGCGGGTCCCATCCCGCTCACCCAGAGCACGCACATCAAGGCCCGCGCCCTCCAGGCGAAATGGAGCGCCCTGAGCGAAGCGGTGTTCGCGGTGGGCCCGGTGGCCGAGAGCCTGCGGGTCAGCGAGATCATGTATCATCCCGCGGATACGGGCGACCCGAGCGATCCCAATACCGAGTACATCGAGCTGACGAATACCGGTTGGGAAGCGGTCAACCTGAACCTGGTGCGATTCACCAAGGGGATCGACTACACCTTCGGGAGCTTCCTGCTGCCTGTCGGCGGGTATTGTCTGCTGGTCAAGGACATCGCGGCGTTCGAAGCCCGGTATGGGACGGACCTCCCTGTCGTCGGGCAGTACGCCGGCAGTCTGAACAACAGCGGCGAGCGCATCGAGTTCGTCGACGCGACGGGCGCCGTCATCCAGAGCTTCGAGTACGACGATGACTGGTTCGATCTGACCGATGGAATCGGCTTCTCCCTCACGGTCCGGGACCCGTGGACTGCCGATGCCCGGGGCCTCGACAGCCGGAGCGTCTGGCGCCCGAGCGCCTATTCGGGCGGTTCGCCCGGCGCCGACGACAGCGGCCTGCTGCCCGATCCAGGCTCGGTCGTCATCAACGAACTCCTGGCGAACTCTGCCGGCGGGGGATCCGACTGGATCGAATTGTACAACGCGACCGATCAGAGCATCGATCTGAGCGGTTGGTATCTCAGCGACGACAACGACGACCTGATGAAGTACCGGATTGCCGAGGGCACAGTCATCCCGGCGGGCGGTTATCTTGTCTTCTACGAGACCCTGCACTTCGACAACCAGGGCGATCCCGGCTGCCTGACGCCCTTTGGACTGAGCAAAGACGGAGAGACGGTCTACCTGAATTCCGGCTCGGATGGGGTCCTGACCGGCTACAGCGAGCAGCAGATGTTCGGAGCCTCCGACGCAGGCGTCTCGCTCGGCCGCTGGGAACAAAGTGACGGCTTGTACGTCTTCGTCGCCCTCATGGAGCCTACGCCGGGGGCCGCCAATGCCGAACCGGCGGCATCACAGGATCAGTGAAGACGGGGCAGTCTGCAGTGTGCCCGTAAGGGCCTGCCCTGAGCCTGTCGAAGGGGCATATCTTCCAGAGCACGAAAGACAACGCCTTAGGGCGTCACTACGAACCGTCTTTACTCGGGTTGAAGCCGAACGAGGGCTACGCCGTGCCGCGGGATTGTCGTGGCGAAGCGGCCCTCGAATCCGCCCAGGTCCTTCTGCCGCCAGAGGTCGCGGACCCGTTGCTTGCCCTGGATGCCGAGCAGGGACCAGTCGACCGTCATTTCCCGAGGCGCCTCCGCCAGATTGAACAGGCCGACCGCCAGCGAGCCGTCCTCGAGTGGCTTGGCCATGATGAGTGCTTCGTCGTCCTGGACCAGCGGCTTGGCCTGCCTGCCCAGTGGGTCTTGATCGACCTCGATGACCTCGGCGCTGCACAACACACCCAACGTGAACTCGTCGAGGATGGCCATGTCGCCCGAGAAGAACAGCGGCGCGGCCATCAGGCACCACATCGACATGTAGCTGTACTGTTCGTTGGGCGTCAGCTTCGTCGGGATGGGCGGGTCGTTTATGCTGCGGGCGTTGCCCACGTAGCCGATGAGGATGTAATCGGGGTCGTTCCAGTGTCCTGGTCCGGCGTACTCGTAGTGGGCGGCGTTGCTCAGGCCGATCTGATAGAAGCCCGGCAGCAATGTGCCTTCGACCACACCCAGATCGCCCGTGGTTCGCCAGCAGTGCCCGGTTTCGGCGCCCCACGTCCAGACCTCTCCCATGCCGTACTGGCAGAGATTGTGGACGAGGTCGCGGTCCAAACCAGCGAGGATATCGCCCATCTTCTTGTAGGGGCGCTTCATGTGCTCCAGATCGTTGCCGCCCGCGACGTCACTGTACGAGCACCAGTCGTACTTGAGGAAGTCGAATCCCCACTCGGCGAACTTCCTGGCGTCGGTCTGCTCGTGCTCGTAGCTCCCGACATACCCTGCGCAGGTCCACGGCCCGGGCGAGGTGTACAGGCCGGCCTTGAGGCCCTTGCTGTGGATGTGGTCCACCATCCCCTGGATGTCGGGGAACTTGGCGTTCGGCAGGATGGCCCCGTCCTTATCCCGATAGGGTTCGTCGCCTCGCTTCTTCATCCAGCAGTCGTCGATGTTGACGTACTGGTATCCGGAGTCGGCCATGCCCGAGGAAACCATCACATCCGCGGCCTCGCGCATGTGCCGCTCGGTGATCCGGTTGTAGTGAATATACCAGCTATTCCAGCCCATCGGCGGAGTCAGAGCCAGCGTGTCGCCTACCACGATCTTGAACGGGCGTTCGTCCTTGCCCGACCCATTCTCAGCCTTGAGAGTGACCGCATACTCGCGGGCTTTGTCCGGCGCCCGGCCCTCGATGATGCCTGTGCTCGCGTCCAGGCGCAGACCCTCGGGCAGGTTGACGGCGGCGAATCGGATCGGGCGGGTCCCTGTGCAGGGAATCCGGTAGAGGAAGGGCCGTCCCGGTCGGGCGCCGTACACCTTGGGCCCGTTGATTCGCGGCTGCGGCCCGGGTTTCGGCGTGAGGATGACTCTCTCCTCCGCCGGCGGCTTCGGGGCATCCACGGCCCGCGGCTTCTGCCCGTCGAAGAGGAACTCCGCCTGTGCCCAGTTGGCGTGGTCGAAGTCGACCCCGTCGCCCGCCGAGCCGACCAGCAGCAGCAACTGGCGAATGCCCGCCAGCGGGATATCCACCGCCTTCGCTTGCTGGCCGCCCTTCATGACACCGCTGTTATACAGGCTCCTACCGTCGCCATAGATGCGGAAGACCAGGGTCCCCCGCCCGTTCGTCGCGTCGTCCACACCGACGCTGGCGCGGAACCGTTGTGCCTTCCCGTCCAGGTCCACGTACAGCATCGAGTCGGCATGGGTCCCGACGCCCTGCGCAAACGTCCGTCCGGCAATGGAGAGGGGTTTGCCCGTGACGCTCTGGTTCACGAGGGGCCGGCCCCAGCCGCTGGACATCTTCGTGACATCCAACTCGCCCAGGGCCGTCCCACCCGCTCGGGCGACGGCGCCTGCTCCCACGGAGACGATGGCCACGATGAGAATCAGAGGACGAATGCTCTTGCACATAATCTCCTGCCTTTCATCTGCAGATGCCCGGAACCTGTGATTTCAACTCACGCGGCGATCTTACCAGAGTGTCCACGGGCGGGCAAGTCGCAGCGACGGATCTGACGGATCCTCCCGCAGCGACATGGAAAAAAGCTTGCACGAGACGCACGACGGCGATATACTTGCAGTTTATGGTTGGATAGGGTCATTCCCTACGTCCTCATGGACATGAGGCCTGTGCGGCTTCGGGATAGACAGGAAACCGGCTTTTCATTGGGCTGTGAATGCAGAATCGGAGGCCAGGGTAGTCGTGGAAGTCTGGGACGGTCTGTGTAGCATATGGTCCCTGTGCGCCTCAGCATCCTCTCCCCGCTCCTCGCGTCACCACTCATCGGCAGGAAGGAGGTAGTCAGTCACGTTGCGGTTCTGGTGTGCCATTGCGCGCACGCACAAACTCCATGAGAAAACTCGGAGTGTGTAAGGCCTGTCGTTCCGCGAAACCGTATCTCGACTTCCCGATGCGACGTGCCGCCTTGGGCGGCCGACGCATCGCCCACGAGGCGGGTGCCTTGTTGGGTGAACGGGTCCCGGACGCGATCTCTTGCGGTTGGGGGCTCGAAGTTAATCTGAAGTGTTATTTTTGGAGAGCATCATGTATCAGAGGTTCATGTGTATGGTTGGCTTGTGCCTGACGCTCGCCCTTGCGGGTGTGGCCGGTGCGCAGGATGGCAAGATTCTTTTCGAGTACTGGGAGGGTATCGACGGCACCGCCGTCAGCGCCCTGACGGGCAACGCTAACTACCCCGACAACCCCACCAGTTCCACGCTGCTGGATTCCTTCGCGAGTCCCGCGGATCGCGCCGACTACTACGGCGTCCGCGCTCGGGCCTATCTGACCGCCCCGGAGAGCGGCGAGTATACCTTCTGGGTCTCGGGCGATGATTACTGCCAGCTCTGGTTGAGCACGGACGAGACCGCCGCCAATGCGACGATGATTGCGCAGGTCGCGGGCTGGACCAACGTCGCAGAGTGGACGAAGTACGCGGCGCAGCAGTCGACCGCCATCGCCCTCACGGCCGGGCAGAAGTACTACATCGAAGCCCTCATGAAGGAGGGCAACGGTGGTGACAGCCTGAGCGTCGGCTGGGCCGGCCCGGGCGTCGGTGACGTCGCCACGGTGATTGCAGGCCAGTACTGCAGCGCGTATCTCCGCCTTCAGGCTCGCGTTCCCAATCCGGCTGACGGCGCCGCCGATGTGACTACTCCCATCTTCGCATGGGTCGCCGGCGACACCGCTGTCGCCAGCAACGTGTACGTCGGGACTACGCCCGATCTGACCGAAGCGGACCTCCAATACGCCGCATGGGGCCAGCCCATGATCTACTTCCTCGGCGACCTCAATCCTGCCAGCACGTACTACTGGAGGGTGGACGGGGTCGACGCGGGCGGCAACGTCATCACAGGCAACGTCTGGAGCTTCACCGTGCAGCCCATGACCGCCTCCGCTCCCAGCCCGGCAGATGCCGCCGAGAACGTCGGGACCCTGCCCTCGCTGTCATGGCGCGCCGGTCAGGCCGGCATCCTGCACATGGTGTACCTGAGCACCGATCAGGACCTCGTAACCGCTGGCGACACCTCCGCGCTGGTGGCCAGCCAGGCCGAAACCTCCTTCACCCCGGCTGCCGAACTGGATGCCCTGTCCACGTACTATTGGCGCGTGGATGAAGTGGACAGCGCCGGCGCCGTGATCGCGGGACCGGTCTGGAGCTTCGCCACGATCGACTACATCGCGATCCTGGATGCAGCGACGGCCCTGACCTACGACAACACGGTGGAACCCTACGTCTCTTCCCTCGACGTGAACACTCCCGCCGATCTGACCGCTGGCGGCGCGACCAGCGACCTGGAAATCCGCTTCCTCGGTCGCATCGCCCCGACGGGTCCCGTGGGCTACGACGAGGCCACCGGCACCTACGCTCTGACAGGCACCGGCGCGGACATCTGGGGCACTGCCGATGCATTCTGCTATACCTACAAGTCACTGAACGGCGACGGCGCCATGGTTGCCCGCGTCGTCAGCAGTGGAACCGGGAGCGACAACTGGTCCAAGGGCGGCGTCATGATTCGCCAGAGCCTTGCAGCCGGTTCGACCCATGCCTACATGCCCGTCACGGGCGGCAACGGCGCCAGCTTCCAGCGGCGTCTGGCGGCCAACGGCGACTCGAGCAGCTACGATGACGGTACCGGCATCAAGGCCCCGTATTGGGTCAAGGTCGAGCGCACCGGGACCAGCTTCACCGGCTCGGTCTCCGCGGACGGCGTCGAGTGGAAGCAGTTGGGCGATCCGATCACCATCGCGATGACGGACCCGGTCTTCATCGGCTTGGCGGTCACATCTCACCTCGCCGGCGAGTATCGGACCTTTACGTTCGACAACGTCTCCACGACCGGCGACATCACCCCGGAAGGCGTCTTCACGTCCTGGGATGCCATCAACGTGGCGACCAACGACGCGGCGTCGATCGGCGTTTCCCTCCAGGATGCGGCAGGCAACGTCGCCGCCGTGGTGTATGATGATCCGGCCGCCACTCAGGCCATCCAGTGGACCACATGGAAAGTGCCGTTCTCTGCGTTCTCCGGCGTGGATCTGACGAACGTCGTGAGTCTGCAGTTCGCCGTGGGTGACGGTCAGCCCGGCGGCGCCGGCGTCGTCACGTTCGACAACATCCGGACGGTTCTGCCGACGGAAACCGTGGTGTTCTTCGAGGACTTCGAGTCCTACGTGGCCGGCAGCGATCT
>DAOQWL010000055.1:0-40978 GCA_035342095.1 Sedimentisphaerales bacterium
ACGACCACCTGCGGCTCGCTCCAGCCGGCCAGGTGGAAGTGGTGGTGCAGCGGGGCGCAGCGGAAGAGCCGCTTGCCGTGCGTGTACTTGAAGTAGCCCACCTGCAGGACGACGCTCATCAGCTCGATGACGAAGACGCCTCCGATGATGAGAAGCAGGATCTCGTGGCGGGTGACCAGGGCGCCGTAGCCCATGGCGGCGCCGAGCGGCAGCGATCCGCAGTCGCCCATGAAGGTCTGGGCCGGGTAGCAGTTGAACCACAGGAACCCGAGGACCGCGCCGAGGACGGATGCGTAGAAGATGCTCAGTTCCCCCGCCTCCGGGATGTGGGGCAGCAGCAGGTAGCTCGCCCACGTCACCGGGGTCGTGCGGGACATCATCTCGGCGGCCACGTAGCACAGGATCACAAGCACCAGACTGACCATGGCGACGCAGCCGCCCGCCAGGCCGTCCATGCCGTCGGCGAGGTTCACCGCGTTGCTCGTCGCGGAGATGTAGAAGATGGCGATCAGGATGAAGGCCCAGTTGCCCAAAGGCAGGCCGTGCTTGTAGAAGGGGACCCAGAAGAGCTTGGCGTCCGCGATCTCGGAGAAGTCGAAGAACAGGAACGACGCGATGAGCACCGCGCCCGCGATCTGGAAGATGAGCTTCTCCCAGGCGAACAGGCCGTTGCGTCCCCGCTGGCGGGCGGCGGCGGTCAGCTTGAGCCAGTCGTCGATGCCGCCCAGGACGCCGAACCACAGGAGCACGAAGATCGCCTTCTGCACGAACGGGTTGTTGAGCTTGGCCCACAGCAGGGTGCTCGCGATCGTGGCCGACAGGATGATCAGGCCGCCCATGGTGGGCGTGTTGGCCTTTTCCTTGGTCAGCTCGTTGAGGGCCGCGTGGTAGAACTCCGGCCGGTCGCCGATCTTCATCCGCATGAGCCAGCGGATGATCCTCGGGCCGATCAGCAGGGCGATGGCCAGGCTCGTCAGGATCGCGATGACCGCGCGGAACAGGACGTGCTGATACGCGTAGAAGTGCAGCGTGTCCGCGAAGAAGCCACCACAATATTCCATCAGATGATAGAGCATCCTGTTTCCGATTGATGAATGATTATAGATGATTGGTGATTGGAGAGGGTTCGCAACAATCGATCATCCGTAATCCTTAATCAACTCCTGGACCACACATTCCAGGCGGGCCGTCCTTGAGCCTTTGACGAGTATTATATCGTCTTGCTGCAAAAAGTCCTGCATATGGTCGCAAAGGGATTGGGTATCCTCGAAACACATCGTCTGCAAACCGCGCCGCGAGGTCTCGCGTGCGACCTGGGCGGTGGTTCTGGGGGCCTCGCCGACCGCGACGAGCAGGTCCACCCCCGCTTCGGCGGCCGCGACGCCCAGTTCCGCGTGCAGCGCCTCGGTCTGCGGTCCCAGTTCCGCCATCTGCCCGCAGAAAAAGACCAGCCGGCGAGGGTGGTTCGAGTCGCAGCACGAACGCAGGTTGGCCAGCATCGCCAGGGCGTTCTTCATCGACGCTGGATTGGCGTTGTAGCAGTCGTTCAGCACGGTGAGCGAGCCGACCTGGAGGGTCTCCGCCCGCATGGAGACGGCGGGCAGGTCCTCGACCGCCTGGGCGAAATCGCCTGCGGACAGACCGAACTGGTCGCAGATCGCCCATCCCGCCAGGGCGTTCTCAACGTTGCCCGGTCCGGGCAGCGGCAGGCGGACCTGCGTGCCTCGGATGGCGAATGTGCTGCTCGTCCCGGAGCAGGCAATCTGCTTGGCGCGATAGTCCGCATCGGGGGACCGGCCGAAGGTGCGGAAGGGCCGTCCCAGGGTCCTGGCGGTTGCCATGAGGAGGGGGATGTCCCCGTTGATAAGGAAGATGCCGGCGTTCGACAGACCCTCGGCGATCGAGAGTTTCTCGCGGGTGATCGTCGCGAGGTCGCCGAAGCCCTCCAGATGGGCCGGGTGGGCGTTCGTCACGACCGCGATGTCCGGCTGGGCGATCCGTGTCAGCGGGGCGATCTCGCCGGGATGGTTGGCGCCGATCTCGGCGATGATCACCTCGTCGTCCGGCCTGGCTCCGAGCAGGGTCAAGGGCAGGCCGATGTGATTGTTGAAGCTCTTCTGCGCCTGGTGGGTGCGGAAGCGACGACTCAGGACGTGGTGCACGATCTGGCGGGTCGTAGTCTTGCCGACGGAGCCGGTGATGGCCACCACCTTATACCGGTTCATCCGGCGGTACTCGCGGGCCAGGTCGCCGAGCGCTGCGATCGTGTCGGGGACCTTCAACAGCGGTCCGGTGACCCCATCCACCGCCCGACTGACGACGGCGCAGGCGGCGCCTTTCGAAAGGACCTGCGCCACATAGTCGTGACCGTCGAAGTTCTCGCCCGGCAGGGCAAAGAAGCAATCGCCCGGCTGGATCGTGCGGGAGTCCGTGCTGACGCCGGTGACATGGGATGCCGCGGCAGCCGGTTTGCCGGCATCGGGCCGTCTAGTGACGGTCGCCCCGACGATCCGGGCCAGGGCCTCTATCGGGATGGGCTGCATTGTCTTTCTCTCAGACACCGCAGGGCAATGTCTTTGTCGCTGAAGTCGAATTTCTTCGTGCCGATGATCTGGTAGGTCTCGTGTCCCTTCCCGGCTAAGAGGACGATGTCGTCGGGTCGGGCGTTCTCGATGGCCAGTTCGATAGCCTTTCGCCGGTCGGGTTCTACGGTGACTCGCTCGGAGCCGGGGTCGTCGAAGCCCGCGATGATCTCGCCGATGATGGCTTCCGGGTCCTCCGTCCTCGGATTGTCACTGGTGACGATGATCGCGTCGGCCAGTTGCTCGGTCACGCGGGCCATGCGCGGTCGCTTGGTCCGGTCGCGGTCGCCGCCGCAACCGAAGAGGACCGTGAGCCGACCCCGACACAAGGGGCGCAGCGTCGTCAGGACGTTCTGCAGGGCGTCGTCCGTGTGGGCGTAGTCGACCAGGACGGTGAACCCGTCGCTCGGGACTCTCTCCAACCTGCCGGGGACGCCCATAAGAGAGGACAGGCCCGTCGCGACGGTCTTGAGATCCAGGCCGGCGGCCAGGCACAACCCCGCGGCGGCCAGGTGGTTCGACACGTTGTATCGGCCCAGCAGTGGCGTCTTGACCCGTTCCGTGTGTCCCTGGAATTCCAGCGCGAACGTGGTCCCCTCGACGGTCATCGATTCGATTCGCGCGACCAGATCGGCCGGCTCGTCCACCGCGTACCAGCAGACGCGAGCCTTGGTCTCCCGGGCGATCAGCCGCGACTGGGGCGCCTGCCTGTTCAGAACCGCGGTCGCGTCGGGCGCCAGCGCGGTGAACAGGCGGGTCTTGGCCGCCAGGTAGTTGTCCGTTGTCAGATGGTAGTCCAGGTGGTCGCCGGTCAGATTGGTGAAGGCGGCCGCGCGGAAGGTCACGCCCGCCAGGCGGTCCTGGGACAGGGCATGGCTGCTGGCTTCGATGACCATGTGGTCTGCACCCGCCTGCACCATCTCCCTTTGGGCTGTCGCGAGGGTCAGGCAGTCGGGCGTCGTGAGCGTCGATGCGGTCTGGCCGGACCCGGTGTCGTAGACGACGGTCCCCATCAGGCCGCACTTGTGGCCCGCGGCCTCGATGCACGAGCGGACCAGGAAGGTGATCGTCGTCTTACCGTTGGTGCCCGTGACGGCCAGGCAGGTCAACTTCCTGCCCGGATAGCCGTTGGCGGCCTGGGCGAGCCGTCCGGCTGCCATCGCGGGATTCTCAACGGGCACAAAGACCGCCTGGTGTGATCTGCCAGCGGGGTTCGCGCCGGTCCCGCCGCCCGAGCACACGACATACTTCGCGCCGTTGGCGATGGCCTTGCCGATGAACTGGCGGCCGTCGCAGGACGCACCCTTGATCGCGACGAATACGTCGCCCTCGCGCACGACACGGGAATC
Source organism: Sedimentisphaerales bacterium (assembly GCA_035342095.1). Lineage (GTDB taxonomy): Bacteria > Planctomycetota > Phycisphaerae > Sedimentisphaerales > Anaerobacaceae > PLanc-01. The sequence continues at coordinate 3,932 of DAOQWL010000055.1, forward strand.
GATCCGGACGGCGATAGCCGGATGGGAGGAAACCAGACTCAACAGTTCATCCAGGTTCATTCTGCAACATCCTATGCGAGGAATTGTGCAAGGGATCCGACCCCTGCGGACCTGCCATTCTACGCCGGCCCCTGCGACGACGCAACAGGGCAGGACCTCATGTGATAGCCCTGTCATTATCGGCAGTTCAGGCGATTTTGGATGAGAAACAGTTGCGCGATGCGTATAATGGGCAAGTCGAAGAACCGGCTGTACGCGGCGAGTGTGGAGTGCACACCTTGCGCCGGCGGACCCAAACTGCTCAGGAAGGAACCATCACATGCCCAGAAGAAAGCGTGCTGTCGTCTTTGGTTTGCTCGCGGTCGTCTGTTCCGCGACCTTCGCCCAGGAGGAGACGAGCTACCTGGCGGTCTTCATGGAGGGCAAGAAGGTGGGCCATTCGGTCCACACGCGGAGGGTGGAAGGCGGGCGGGTCACGACGACCGAAGAGGTGAGCATCACGATCAGCCGGATGGGGGCCGCCGTCACCATCGAAATGACGGAGACGAATGTCGAAACGACCGCCGGCAAACCCCTGCAGTTCGCGGCGCTCCAGCGTCTGGGAAGCATGACGATGATGAAGGTCGCGGGCGTGGTGAACGACAACGGCGTCGTCGATGTGACGTCGTCGTCGATGGGTAGCGAGCAGAAGAGCACGATGCCATGGCCCACAGGCGCGGTGATGGCCGAGGGGTTGCGGCTGCTGACGCTCGAGAAGGGACTCAAGCCCGGCGTGGAGTATTCGGTGAGCCTCTTCAGTCCCGGGATCATGCAGGCCGCGACCGCAACGGTCGTTATCAAGGACAAGAAGGAAGTGGACCTCCTCGGGCGAGTGGTGAAGCTCACGGAGACGACGACCGCCTTGAACATGCCCGGCGCCGGGCCGGTCGTCACGACCAGCTACGTGGACGACGATACGCGAATCCTCAAGAGCGTGGTGCCGCTGGCCGGCATGATGGTCGAGATGATCGATTGCCCGAAGGAGTTTGCGCTGGGGGCCAACGATGTCCTCGATCTGATCGACAGGATGTTCGTGAAGAGTCCCGAGCCGCTCAAAGACGTCCATTCGACCGTCGCGATCACCTACACGCTGAACCCGGGCGCAACGGACGGTCTGCTGATCCCATCGACCGATAATCAGAAGGCGGTGCGCCAGGCGGACGGCAGGGTGATCCTGGAGGTCAGGCCGGTGGCGGCTCCGGCGGGCGGCACGTTCCCCTACCGGGGCAGCGATCCCGACCTGCTCGAAGCGATGAAGCCGACGCGATTCCTGCAGAGCGACAACGAGCGGGTTGCGGCGCTGGCCCGCAAGGCGGCGGGCGACACGAAGGACGCAGCGGAAGCCGCCCGCCGGATCGAGTCCTTCGTGGCAGAGTACATCGACAACAAGAGCCTGTCCGTGGGCTATGCGTCAGCGGCCGAGGTGGCCGAGAGCCGCCAGGGCGACTGCTCGGAGTTCGCGGTCCTGACCGCGGCCATGTGTCGGGCGGTCGGCATCCCCGCGCAGGTCGTGGTCGGCGTAGCCTACGTCGAGGAATGGAACGGGATGCAGGGCTTCGGCGGCCATGCCTGGACCCAAGCCTATCTCGGCGGCGACAAAATGGGCAAAGGGGGCAAGTGGGTCGGCCTGGACGCTGCCTTCAAGAGCAGCGATCGCGGCGGGTACGACGCCGGGCACATCGCCCTGGCGGTCGGCAACGGCGAACCGGGCGACTTCTTCAACATGGCCAGCGCCCTCGGCCAGTTCAAGATCGAGAAGGTCAACGTGCAGCGAAGCGAGTAGAATGCTACAAGTTCGCAATTGTGCACTGCGGCTGTCACTCGCGATAGGCAATTTTGAAGATATCCGGCGCAAAATAGGCTTTCGGCCTCACGTCAGGGATCACCTGCAATACGCCCTTTTCCACCAGACCATCGACATCGGCCTTGGCCGTAGGGTAAGTGACGGAGTGCCTCTTGGCCAACTTTGATATCCTCACAACTGGAGACGTGAAAAGATCCTCAATAATCGTGTGGGCCCGAACGCTTACTTTTCCGGCCTGTTGCATGAAACGATCTCTGAGTTGGCGAAGTGCATCGCATCTACGGATGGAGTCCTCTGCCTGTTCTGTCGTGCCCCTCAAACAGAATTCGATCCACGTTTCCCAGTCACCCTTCGTACTTACTCGGAACAGGTTGTCGACGTATTCGTCCTTGTACTTCTCAAAGAACGCGCTCATGTAGAGCCAGGGCATCAGTAGTTCGCACCATTTGTAGACCAATAGCGACAGGAGCACACGACCGACACGGCCATTTCCGTCCATGAAAGGGTGGATAGCCTCGAACTGGTAGTGCAGAATACAAGCACGCACCAACGGATCACAGATGGGGTCCTGCCGATTCAGTTCCTTCTCAAAGGCATCCAGGCAGACTTGAAGTTGATTGGGTGGCGGAGGGACAAATCGTCTGTCCGATCCGATATGCACTTGACACTTTCGGAAACTCCCGGGTGCCCTGTCTCTTCCTCGCACGCCCTTCAAGAGTGTCGTGTGCAGATCTCGAATGAGCCGGAGGCAGAACGGGAGAGACCCGAGTAACTTCATACCCTGGCGCAGGGCGAGACTGTGGTTTGAAACCTCGCGCCATGCATTGGCTGGATCACTTTCCGATTTTGGCTCTTGTGGCTCAAGCTCGAAGAGCAACAGCTCTCTGGGGGAAGCATACGTGCCTTCGAGGCTTGAGGAACGCAGCGCCTCCCTCTTCTCCAGTGGACGAAGAAGCAGTTCTGGATTGGGTAGTGTCCGACCGATCCCATCCAATCGGGCCAGGCTCTCCTTTGCTTTCACGACAAGAGGCCAGAGCCGAGTAGGGAATTCCCATTTTGGCGGTAGGGGATCAGGGACGAAAGCCCAGTCGTCCTCTGGGACATGGATCTTCACCAGTTGCCCAGGTCTTTCCGGACTGAACTCCTTGGGGTCCATAGTAGAGCCGATTATAACTCAGACTGTCTTGTTAAAGTTTGTGGCACAATATTTTAATATCGTAGAGCATATTAAAACGTTTATCAAGAGGGAGACTCTGATAAGCAATCCGGCCCATGGCGATTTCATACCTCATGATGCGAAACGGCGTTTCATCGCGAGTACACCGCGGCAGGACGTCTTCATACACGTCCAGTGCTGATTCGGACAAGGGTGGTTTCATTCGAACTGAATGTCCACCGCGATGAACTCGACGGTGCTGTTGCCGTTGTAGTGGTTGAGCTGGGCTTCGTAGGCGATGTTGAAGTACTCGTTGTCGATGAGTTTCTTCTCGATGCCGCCCATGCGGAAGCCCACGCAGCGGATCGTCGCGGTGTTGTCGGTGATGGCGAACTGGAGGTGGTCGTTGGTCGAGCCGCACCGCTTGGGGGGAGCGGCCAGGCGGACGCCTTTCGTCGCGAACACCGGCTTGGGGTTGCCCTCCCCGAACGGCCCGAGCAGGTCGAGTTGGCGGACGACGTCCCGATTGAACTGCCGCAGGGGCGCCACCGCGTCGATGTGCATCTTGGCGACCACGTCCTCCTCGCGGAGGTTGTTCCCGGCGTAGGTCTCGAAGTCCGACGCGAAGGCCTCGATCTTCTCCGGCGGCAGCGTCAATCCCGCGGCCATCTTGTGGCCCCCGAAGCTCGTCAAGTGCGAGGAGCAGGCCTCGATGGCGCTGAGCATGCAGAAGCCCGGGATCGAGCGGGCGGAACCTTGGGCCACTCCGCTCTCGTTCACCGACGCGTTGATCATGATCGCGGGACGGAAGAACCGGTCCACGAGCCGGGAGGCGACGATGCCCAGGACGCCCGTGTGCCAGCCCTCAGCCGCCAGGACGATGCTCCGGCGGTCCGGGTGGTTCAGACCCCGCTCGACGACGATCTCGCAGGCCTGCTTGAGCATCTTGCGCTCGCACTGCTGCCGCTGGGTGTTCTGGTCCTTGAGGTAGTCGGCGATCTGCATGGCCCGCAGCTCGCTCGTGCTGGTGAGCAGCTCGACCGCCAGCCGGGCGTGCCCCATGCGACCGGCCGCGTTGAGCACGGGCGCCAGGCGAAAGCCGATCGCGCAGCTATCGACGCCCTTGCCCGCCAGTCCGGCCGACTGGATCAGAGCCCGCAGGCCGCACAGCTTGCTTTCGGGCACTGCCTGGAGTCCGAACCGCGTCAGCACCCGATTCTCGCCGCGGAGATCCACCACGTCGGCGACCGTGCCGATGGCTGCCAGGGTCGTTGCGTTGAGCATGAACTCGCGGAGCCTGGGCTCGAGGCGCGGGCCGTGGCTGAACTCCTCCGCCACCGCCCAAGCCAGCTTGTAGGCCACGAGGGCGCCTGCGGAGTCCTGGTTCGGATAGGAAGGGTCCAGCGCCGGGTGGAGAATGGCGACCGCGCGAGGCAGATCCGGTCCCGGCTGGTGATGGTCGGTGACGATCAGTTCCAGGCCGAGCTGGGTGGCCAGCTCGGCGGCGGCCAAGGCGGAGATCCCGCAATCGACCGTGATCAGCAGACGGGTGCCTGCCTCGGCCAGCGAACGCACCGCGTCGGTGTTGAGGCCGTAACCTTCGTCGATCCGGTGCGGGATGTAGTAATCCACCTGGGCGCCGAGGAGCGTCAGGAGTTCCCAGAGGATGGAGACGCCAGTGATGCCGTCGACGTCGTAGTCCCCGTAGACGGTGATCTTCTCCTTCTTCTCGATGGCCTGTCGCAGACGTGCGACGGCCGGCGCGATCCCGGGCATCCTCGCCGGCCGGATCAGCTCCGTGAGCTTGGGCTGCAGGAAGATGCTGCCCTCGCGAGACTCGGTGACCCCCCGATTGATGAGAATCTGTGCGATCAGCGGAGAGATCTTCAGCGAGTTGGCGAGTTGCCCCGTCCGTTCGTCGGCGGGCGGGATGACCCACTCCGTCTTCTGCATTCCCGCCGGAGACGGCATCTGTTTTGTGTACCCCATGCCTGCGTTCCAATAAGCCGTGCCAAAGCACCCTTTATATCAGACGATGGCACGCGGATGCAAGGTTTCCCTGGAGTGCCGCTGCCAGTCATGAGGAAAGCGAACGATCCGTGTGAGAGTGGGGGAGATGGGGGGTGTTTGCGGCGAGGAGGATTCGTCGCAGGAGATTCGCTACTGGCAATCGGTCGGCAGGAACACCGATTTGGCAGGAATGTGGAACTTTCTGCACAGGGCTTCCAGGAGCATCTCCAGACGCTTCAACTGATAGTCGGTCGGGAGGGTCTGGACGCCGTCGCCGATCAGGCAGATGCGGATCGTCTTGTTGGATCCCTGCCAGGTCCGACTGGGCTGAATGGACCACTGCTTCTGCCACAGGTCGGTGGCCTGGATCTCGCCGTCGCCGCTGCCGGGGCCGTTGCAGACGATGAAGTGGCAGCTCGCGTCGAGTGCGCCGCTCGGGTGCTTCAGACCGCCGCTCTTGGTCCCGCTGAAGAAGATCTCGATGCTGGTCCAGCGGTTGGGCGACTGGCAGGCCTTCGACAGGACGGCCTGATCGACCGCAGTGAGTCGGTAGTACGCGGAGAGGCAGAAGGGACCGGCCGACGGGCGGTTGTTGCCAAGGATCATCAGCACAAACGCTCCCGCCGTCATGGAAACCAACAACGCGCCCAAGACCTTCACTACCCTTGGCTGGTTCGACATAAGGAAGTCGTCCATTCATGACCCTGCCCGATGTGAAGCTGCATCACACATGCAAACTGGGACTCCACGGCAGAGCGTCCTGTTATACCCTGTTTCATCGGCAGGTGTCAGTATGCGACTCCAGATTTTATGCAGAATGTCACGCGTGCCGACGACTTTTTTTTATCCGACGTGGGTTCGGGCGGTCTCGGCGGGGCAGCAGGGGCCGATCCGATCCGGAATTCGGAATTTTCTGGGTCCGCAATTCATTGGCGTCACCTTCTTGACCGTCGCCGCGCGTGCCGCTATATTCGCGGCGGTCTCATAATCGTTTCGGGGCAGTTCCTGACGTCGACTGCGGACAGAAAGGGAGCCGATGGAAACTCAGTGGCGGATCATATCGACGGCCGAGATCGCTCGATTATCAGAACAAGGATGCACCTGCGACGACTGGTCCCGCGTGCAGGTCGCCCAGGGGTTCCGGGCCGACCGCGTTCAGACCACGCACTTCTCCGGGGAGATCCGCCTCGGCGTCTTCGAGAAGGAAATCCCGTTCTTCGGCGGCGTCGCCAGGCCGGCGGGCATCCGACAGGCCACGATCCACAACTGCACCATCGGCGACAACGTCTACATCTCGACGGTCCGTAATTATATCGCCAACTACGTCATCGAGGACGATGTCGTCATCGACAACATCGACCTGCTGGCGGTCGAGGGCGAGAGCTCCTTTGGAAACGGGATCCCGGTAGCCGTGGTCAACGAGGCGGGCGGCCGGGAGATCCCGATCTATGACCGCCTCAGCGCCCATACCGCCTACGTGCTGGCCTTCTATCGGCATCGGTCGCAGGTGATCGCGAAGCTCGCCGCCATGATCGCAGATCACACGTCCTCGGTGCGGTCCACCATGGGACGCGTCGCCCGAGGGGCGCGGATCATGAACTCGCGCGTCCTCAAGAACGTCCGAATCGGTCCGGCGGTCGTGGTCGAGGGCGCCAACCGGCTCGAAAACGGCTCGATCAACAGTTGCATGGAAGACCCCGTCTACATCGGGCCGGGGGTGTACGCCGACGACTTCATCGTCGCCAGCGGGTCCAGGATCACCGACGGCGCGATCATCTGCCACTGCTTCATCGGGCAGGGCTGCGTCCTGGCCAAGCAGTACTCCGCGGAGAACTCCGTCTTCTTCGCCAATTGCGGCGGCTTCCACGGCGAGGCCTGCGCCATCTTCGCCGGGCCTTACACCGTCACGCACCACAAGTCCACGCTCCTGATCGCCGGCCTGTTCTCTTTCCTCAACGCCGGCAGCGGCACCAACCAGAGCAACCACATGTACAAGCTCGGGCCCGTCCACCAGGGGGTCGTCGAGCGAGGCTCCAAAACCGGCAGCGACTCCTACATGCTCTGGCCCGCCAAGGTCGGCGCGTTCACCGTGGTCATGGGGCGCCACTATCGCAACTCGGACACCTCGGACCTGCCGTTCTCCTATCTGATCGAGCACGAAGACGAGAGCGTGCTGGCCCCCGGCGTGAACCTCCGCAGCGTTGGAACCGTCCGCGACGCCCGCAAGTGGCCGCAGCGAGACCGACGCAAGGACCCGAGGAAGCTGGACCACATCAACTTCAAGCTCCTGAGTCCTTATACGGTCCAGAAGATGATCAACGGGCGCGATCTGCTGCACAGACTCAAGGCCGCCGCGGGCGCGACCTCCGACTATTTTATCTATCAGAGCGTCAAGATTCCCAAGCACGCCTTGGAGCGCGGCATCGGCCTGTACGAGCTCGGGATCGACAAGTACATCGGAAACTGCCTGCTCAAGAGGCTCGAGAACAAGCGACTTGCCGGCGTGGAGGAGCTCCGGGCCGCCCTGCGTCCCACCACCGGGGTCGGCTTGGGCAAGTGGGTCGATCTGGCCGGCATGCTCGCGCCGGAGGAGGTCGTGCTGAAGCTGCTCGACGATGTCGAGACCGGCTCCGTCCGGTCTCTGGAGGAACTCGACGCCCGATTCGCCTCCATGCACGAGAACTACGCGGAGTATGAGTGGACGTGGGCGGCCAGGGTCATCGAGCGCCGGTTGGGCAAGACCGTCGGGGAGATCGCGCCCGCAGACATCGTGGAGCTGACGAACCGGTGGGAGAAGGCGGTCGTAGAACTCGATCAGTTGCTGTACGATGACGCGAAAAAGGAGTTCTCACAGACTGTCCAGACCGGGTTCGGCATCGACGGCGACGATGCGGCTCGGCAGGGCGACTTCGCGACGGTGCGCGGCACGTTCGAAGCCGACGGGTTCGTTGGGGAGATTCGCAAGCATATCGCGAGCAAGACTGCTCTTGCCAGGGAACTGTTGAGTCGCGTCGAGCCGTTGTTGGCTCGTGTGTGACAGACGAGGAATGACCAATCGTGGACTGCCGGATTGTCAAACCGGCATCAATGGGGTACTTCGCAAATCAGAGAGGAATGACCATGAGAGTGATCATCCAGCCGAACTACGAGAAGGTGTCCCGATGGGCTGCCAACTACGTTGCCCGCAAGATCCTGGACTTCGCGCCGGCCCTGGACAAGCCGTTCGTCCTGGGCCTGCCGACGGGATCCTCGCCGATCGGCATGTACCGGGAGCTGGCCGCCCTGAACAAGGCGGGCAAGCTGTCGTTCGAGCACGTCATTACGTTCAACATGGATGAGTACGTGGGTCTGCCCCAGGACCATCCCGAGAGCTACCACTCCTTCATGTGGCGCAACTTCTTCGGCCACATCGACATCCCCAAGAGGAATGTGAACATCCTCGACGGGAACGCTCCGGACCTGGCCGTGGAATGTGCGGAGTACGAGGACCGCATCTGCCAGGTGGGCGGCATCCGCCTGTTCGTCGGCGGAATCGGCGCCGACGGGCACATCGCGTTCAACGAGCCGGGCTCCTCGCTGACCTCCCGCACCCGCCAGGTCCGCCTGACCCAGGACACCCGCATCGTCAACGGGCGATTCTTCGACAACGATCCGAACAAGGTCCCCGAAACGGCGCTGAGCGTCGGCGTCGGCACGGTCATGGACGCCGACGAGGTCATCATCATCGTCAACGGGGCGAACAAAGCCCGGGCCCTGCGGCACGCCATCGAGGAGGGCGTCAACCACATGTGGACGATCAGCGCCCTGCAGATGCACCCGAAGGGGATCATCGTCTGCGATGAGGACGCGACGCTCGAACTGCGGGTGGGCACGGTCAAGTACTTCAAGGACGTGGAATCGGCGACGCTGGACCCCGCCTCCCTCCTGGCGTGATCGGACCTCCGGCTTGGAATTGAAGCAGGGGATTCCACCGCGGTGGAATCCCCTGTTGTATGCACATCCCTTCGATCGGGGAAGGCCCGGGTCTATCCTTTACTATTGGGATCGGCCGCCGGTGCGGGCTTGCCCTGATTGGGGTCAGCCTGGACCGTCGCGGCGCGAGGACGAGGCGGCGCCATGTCGCTGACGGCATAGGTGATCGCAGCCTTCTGGCGGAGCGACTCGATGTAATCGGTGAACGCCTTCTGCCTCTTGGACCCTTGCAGATTCTCGACGATCTGGTCTTTGGCCGCAGCGAATGCGACGACGTTCGGGTCCGAGTGTTCGGCCACCTTGATAATGTGGTACCCGAACTGCGTCTCGACCAAGTCGCTGATCTCGCCGACCTTCATGGCAAACGCGGCCTCCTCGAACGGCTTGACCATGTCGCCCCGGCCGAACGGCGGGAGCTCGCCTCCCTGAGTCGCCGACGGACAGGAAGAGTTCTCCTTGGCCACCGTCGCGAAGTCGGCGCCTTCTTTCACCTGCGCGAGCAGCTTCTCCGCCTTCTCCCGGGCCTGGGCCTTCACCTGATTGGCGTCGGCACTCGGGTCCGTCGATTCCGTCGAGATCAGGATATGACTGGCCCGCACTTGCTCGGGGACTGCGAATTCCTCGGGATTCCCGTCATAGAACGCCTTGGCTTCCTCGTCCGTCACCTGGATTTGGTCGGCCAGCCTGGTTTCGAGCAGCTTGGAGTACTTCATGTTTCGCATGAGGAACCCCTTCATGGTCTCGAAGCGGACGCCCTGCGCCTCGATTCTGCTCTTGTAATCTTCGAGTGTCAGCGGCGGCACCTCCGCCGCGAGCTGCTTGGTGATCTCCGCGATCAACTGCTCTTCGGTGACGTCGATCCCTGCTTGCTTGGCCTCCTCCTCCAGGAGTTGCTCGATCACCATCTCGTTCAAAGCCATCTTCATGGCCTGCATCTGGTGTTGCGCCGCCATCTCGGGCGACTGGGCGGCCAGCTTGTCCAACTGAGCCTTCCACTTGTCCTGCACCCGTTGGTTGACCTGGCTCTCCATGATCGAGGCGCCGTTGACGGTCGCCAGGACCTTGTCCGCCTGCGGGGGCTTCGCGCCGTTCGGCGCCGCGACCGGGGCGTTGGCATCGGGCGACGCCTGATTCGCCTGCGGCGGCGTTACGCCGTTTGGTGCCGCGACCGGGGCGTTGGCATCGTTCGGCGCCTGAGGCGCCTTCTTCTGACAGCCCGCCCCCCAAATTGCCAGCAAGATGGTAAGGAAACCGGCCGTCGCCGCGCCGCGACCGGCCGGACCAGCAGCTACTCTCTTCATGATGATGCTCCGACACAAGGTTGGTCAATTGGGTCCCCCAAGGCAGTGGCCTGCCGCCGAGACCTTATCCAAGCGGGAGGATAGCAGATCCTGCACCGATTGGAGGCACGAAAACAACCATTATCCCGGCCGACACCTGCCGCGTCAAATAATTCACGGCTGGGCTCGGTGGCGGGTGGCGGTCCCGACGGGGCCCTGCCTGTTGGACGTACCCGCCGCTCAAGTTCGCCGGCCGGGTGCACGATGAACTTGAAGCCTTGCCTGAGATAGGGTATATTGCCCTGGAACAGGCCCCGTGGGGGAACGGCTCGTTTTCCCTGCTTCCAGGTAGGGTCTGGTGGTCTGGCCCGACCAGTCTGAATCGCCAACGTAGCTCAACGGTAGAGCTCTGGTTTTGTAAACCAGGGGTTGTGGGTTCGAATCCCACCGTTGGCTGTCCACTTTCATTGTTGACAGCCGGTGCCAACTGAACGCTCTTCGTGCCTAACCCCCCTGCCGGTGTGCATTTATGACTTGTGGGTCTGCTCGATGCCGGAACCTGCTCAGTGCCAGTCAGCGACGACCGCGAACAAGCAGAGAAAGCCGGAAGTGTCGATTGAGGTGTCAACTGGGGTGTCAACTCCGATCGGCCTTCGGTGCCGGTAGCCCGCAGAGCTTCAATGCAGGGTAAAGACAGATCCGGCAGGCTCTTCACCACCTCGGCCTCCTGTCCTCTGAGCGTGTGCGTGTACCTGCCCATGGTGAGGTTGATGTCCGAATGCCGCATGATCGCCTGGGCAACCTTCGGATGCACCCCATTGGCGGCAAGCCAGCTTCCGGTTGTATGCCGCAAGGCGTGGAAGTCGGCGTACCGCCCTGCGTCATCAACATACGCGATGCCGGCGTCGGCCAAGTCGGCACGGAGCATCTTCACCGGCTTATCGGGCACTCTGAAGGCCTTGGCGTCCGGTAGCTTGTCGGCCAGGAATCCCCGCAGTTCCGCCGCCGTATCCGGCCTGAGCGGCAAGATGTCCTCGCGCTTCCGTTTACTGTAGCCCGCCTGCACCGTGACTGTGCCCTTGTCCAAGTCGAAGGACGATACCTTGAGGGTCCGCAGTTCGTTGGCCCGAAGACCCGTCTCCACGGCCAAACGGTAGAGCATAGCTCTCTGAGGCCCAGTCGCGCTGTATCGCTTGGGAGCGGCTGCGGTGGCCTCCAGGAGACGCCTCATCTCCTCCGGCTCAAGCGCCCTGCGATCGTGTCGTCTGTCCGTCCGCACGTTCAGCCCCTTCAGATGTCTGACCGGCGACTCCATCGCCCTTTGGTCCTGCACCATCCACTTGCAGAACTGCTTGACAGCCTGCAAGTAGAAGTTGAACGTCTGCGCGGATATGCCGTTCTCGCCGTCTCGCAGGTCAGCAAGATGTCGTTGCACGTGACTGGCCCGGATGTCATCCCAGCGAGCGAACTTACAGCCGTCAATGATCCGCGTCGATCTGGCGAGGATCGTATCGACGTACCCCTGCGTATTCCCTTTCGCCAGCAGAGATTGCCGGAAGTCTTCCAGATGCTCCCTGAGCGGTCTGGACCTGTGCTCTTTGTATCGGTCCACCACCCCCTCGCTGGCCAGGGCGGCTTCCTTCTCCAGCCGGGCAGCCATCTGCCTCGTGGCCTCCTTGTCCGGGTAGCCCTTCACCCGGCACTCGATGCCGTCCGCGTCCCGGTACTTCACATACCAGCACCGGGACTGCCTCTTGACCTTCCGGCCGTTCACGATCTTGTTGTACTTCCGCTTGAAAACAGATGCCATGATCTACCTGCCTTTCGTAACCGGCCTCAATTCCAGGCCGAGATACTTGCACAGCTTGTCCGCCGTCTCGATACTGCAACTGCCGCCGTGCACAAGCCTGTGAATGACCGTGTGGTCGATCCCGCAGTCCACGGCGATCCGGTATCGCGTCTTTTCGGACCGCTCAATAGCCTTGACGATTTCCTCGATAATCATGCATACCATCATAAGACTATTTGACGCTATGTCAAATATATATATTCCTCATTTTGTATCTGTCGTGCCAGATTCATCTATTTGGCACGATAGAACATCTGGCGTACCCGAAACCCCATTCTCATCAGCGATATCACTATGATGCCAAGATGCCAGGTTTTCCACGTCTTGGGGATTGTGGCACGATGTATCCTGGCACGCATCGGCAGCGGGGAGCCTCCATATCCACGCGCCACCGAATTGGTGCCGATTTGGGGTGATGCCCAGGTCGTCCTTCGCGCGTTGGACGGTTCGCCATGCGTACCCGGCTTCTTTGGCCTCTTCTTTGATCTTGCCGGCCTCCATCGGCCCGGTCCGAAGCATATCCCGCAGCCACTCGGTCGCCTTGTTCCTTGCTTCCGGCTTGGGGCCCGGATGCTTCGGTTCGGAACTGTTCTCCGTCGCCAGGGCATCGTCGGCGGTCATCGCGACTGGATCGCGTTCCCAGGCGATGGCCGGCGGTTGGCCGCAGATGGTGAATGCCAATCCGTGGCCTTCGACCGCCAGGTTGTTCTTGCCGGGCAGCAGGAGCCGGCGTCTCTTGTTCTCGCCGTCACGCGTCAGATGCCAGACCGATCTGGCAATCCCGGTGAACGCGCGGCTCCCGAGGGCCAGGTCGTCAGCGATACTCCCGCTGCTCTTACGACGGTGCGCCACGATCAGGACCGCCGGACCGTGCTTCTCCGCCAACTTAGGCAGTGTCCGACAATAAGTGAATGACTCAGCCTGCCTGGCTGTGCTTTCCACCCCGGCAGAAACAGCATGATTCGGCTGGGACAGAAGCACCAATGCATTCAGTTATTTCCTGACACTGCCTTAGTCACCGGGGCCAGAACCGACCGGACCTCGTTATCCCGATGAGCATCCGTCCCACCGCCCAGGAACGATCCAATGGGGTCCACCACGACCAACTTGCAGTCGCGATGGGCTTTCAAGGCGGTCTCCAGTGCATCGATGTCGGCCAGCGTGAACATCACGTCGTGGCGCTCCCCACCCGCTTGAATCTTACGCACCATGGCCAGCAGATGCACGCGACGTACATCCGCGTAGTGAGCATCGAGCCGAGGCCGAATCGTATCGCCAGGGTCGTCCTCGGCCGACACCAAGATCACAGATCCTTGCGGGCACTCGCTTCCATCAGGCCAGGGCGATCCGGTCGATATCCTTGAGGCCATGTAGGTCGTCAAGAACGATTTTCCTTCGCCCGGCCGGCCCACCAGTAAAGTGATTCGCCCCAAAGGGATGCGTCCGGGCCAGAGCCAACGGATGTCAACCGGCTCCACGTCAGCCAGACAGGTAAGGATCGGGCCACCGATGATCTCGCTGGAATCGATAGCCGGTGTCGCCTCGACGAGAGCCTCGATTCTCGTCCGCAGGGCCTCCGGCTCAGAGGCATCGTGGGCCTCCAGCCAGTCGTAGATGTCGCCTTTGGCGGGAAGATCCGGGAGTTCAACGATTGTGACCCTCGTCGCCCGATCCTGTTTGACCAGGATTGAAGCCACGTCTCTGGCGTATTTCCGTCCGGCGTCGTCGTTGTCGGGCAGGATGACCACTTCCCGACCCGCCAGGGGTCGCCAGTTGGCCTTGCCTGCACTTTCGCACCCATGGGGACTCGTCGTGGCCAACAGGCCGATGGACGCCGCCGCATCGGCCGCCTTCTCGCCTTCGGTGACGTAGACCCTCTCCGCGGGCCGCGCGAGCAGTTCAGGCAGTCGATAGAGCGGCCGCGGCTGCGGCATGCCCTCGACGATCCAGCCCTTGGCCGTCTTGCTTACCGGCCGGATGTCCTTTCCGACAGGGGTGTCCCACCGGACAATGACGCCTACCGGCTCACCGGCGGCATCGTGATAGGTCCAGCGGGCGGAAGAGGGCCCGTGCCTGCGTTCCATCTCGGCGATGGCGTCGTCGGCCGTGGCGTAGCCTCTTCGTTCGTTGCGGCGACCTTCATCAGGTCCTAGCTTTCGCGTGGACTTGAATTTTGTCCGTCGGCCGGATTCCATGTCATTCATGGGCATAAGGTCCGCAAGGGTGAGTCCCAGAGCGCCGACGACAGCCTCGGGCGTACACCCCGCATGGCAGTGAACCAGCGCCCGACCGTCATCTCCGGCCGTGACCCGCAGGCTCGGCCGTCGATCATCATGGGCAGGGCAGAGAGCCATCCAACCCTTGCCATCACGTTTCGCTTGCGGCAGCTTCGACAAGACCAGTTCGACGGGCGTCATGGCCTGTATTCCTGGATTCGTTTTCGTGGAGCGTGGATCAATCACTGTCGGCCTCCTCCACGAGCGTTCTGCCACGGTCGGAGGGGGCAGCAGGTGTATGGCTGCCATGGTCCCTTTGCCTGGCCTTCGCCGGTTCTAGCGGCGCAGAATGGCCGCCATGGGCATTCTGTGCACTCTCCTGGTAGGGTCGAACGGCATACAGCGGACACGCGAGATCGGTGCAGTCCCGAACCTCCGCGATTTGCCAGCAGACACATTCCAGGCAGAAGCTGTTGATCGCCGCCCGCAGGCTCTTGCCCCCGACTGCCCTGTCATAGGTCGCCCGATATGCACGAGGCATCTGTGCCCGTCGCTCGGATACCTTCTGATCTCGTCTTTCTCTCATGATTGCCCCCCGCAAAGTAGACCCGCGTCGATCTTCAGCCGGATCAGGCTTTCGATGACGCCCAAGACAGTTGACCGCTGACTGTGCGTGACGTGTGGACTTTCCAGTCCGAACAGGAGACGGGCCACGGGCCAAGACCTCGTTGATGGCCGTTGACTTCTCTTGGCGGGTGCGGTAGAGTCGTACTGGCGATACAACTCGGGCCGCTGCCTCGGTGGCGGCCTGTGTCATTTCTGGATTCATGCCAGCACCGCCTTTCTCACTTCCCACGTCCGGCGGTCGGGGCAACCTTCCCTGAACCATCGCAGGATTTCATCGCGGTCCCATCGCACTGAGCCGCCGACCTTCAGCGGCCTCGGCAACTTGCCGGCGGAGCTTAATCGCCACACCTGCCGCAACGAGATGCCGAGCATCTCGGCCAGTTCTCGGGCGGAGATTGCAAGAGCCGCATCCAGTGAACGACATCTGCACTGCTGTTTGGGTTGAACGTTCTGTTCTGTCATTGCCATACCCTTTCCAATAGGTTTCATGGTTCTGCCTTGTTAGGCACCTACTGGGCAGGGAATATGCGCTATTGGCGTTCTGCTGCGCGGAATCCCCTCTGGTCAGCGGCCTTGTGGGCCATTCGCGGGGGAAGTGAATCTTATGCAGTTATGCACTTCAGCCAGTGAAAGTGCATAACGTGCTTCTATTCGTAATGGTCGGCTTCCTGTTCTTCGTGTGGTGTAGGATGATGTGGCCGGTAGCTGACCGGTTCGACATTCACAGAATCATCAAGTTGCGTGAGCCATCCAATCAATGCTTCGGACTGGCAAGCCAGTTTGTATTGCTTCCAGAAGCCAACGGGCATACTGCGCTGGATTACCCGCGAAACCCTATGTTGTTTCCATTTCAGCTTCTTGGCCAGTTCCTCTTGCGTTGCAGGCTGGAAACTCATATTCTTGCTGCCAAAGCCGTGATGTTGAAGCAGAGTTGTGCGCAGAAGTAGAGCATCATTCTCTCTCGCTGCCTGGCGGGTTGGCTTCGTGCGGGAACCTTGCCTCTCAGGGATATATCCCAGCTTCGATAGGGTACGCTTCTTGAGCTTCCACCGCCGCAGCCGGTCCAAATCGATCTCGATCCGGCCTCCGCTTCCTTCACGCATGCAGATGTGGACCCCGATGATCTTCCCCGTTTGGGAATCGGTTCTCCGTTGGGGCTCGATGTCGCAGCGGTCGTCGCATTGGTCGCAGACGACGGTTGTGCCGGATTCTGCCTCTTGCAAGATTCCGGTGGCCAGCAGTTCTTCGAGCTTTCCGTCCGGCCAGTCTCTGACCTCATCGGCAGTCACGATATCCGCGTCGGGAATGCGGAGTCTCTTGGCCAACTGTGTGAGGAATCTATCCAACGACAAAACCCCATTTCTCAATATATTCCCTGGCGATCTGATCCAGCGGATCATCCTTCAGGGTGCATCGGTCAGGCACGGAAATCTCAAACGTCAGGCTCTTGCCCTTCTTGCCATCCCTCCCCGCGAATTTCAATTGGAATCGCGCCTTGGCGATGATGCCGTCGTCCGGCGAGAGATTCTGCTTCGCCAGCGCACTGTCGATGAGCTTGTAGACCGCTTTGCCGTCGTTTGGATTGCTCGCTTCGAAGGTAATCCGCCGGTTGCCCGTGCCGGGGACATCGAGTCGTAACATCTTGATGAACACACGCTCAATCCCGTCCTGGGGATCGGTCCGAAGATCGATATTCTTGTTCGCCAACGGTGAAAGCTCGTAGCGCGCCCCAACCTTATCCGGGAGCCCCTCCAAGCCAAGGATTGTGCGGCAGAAGATGCCGAGCAGCTTATCGACCTCCCTCTTGTTCCCTCTGGCGTTTGTCTCTAACATGCCCGATTCTGCCCGGTAGACGAAGATCACCTCGAACGCTGGTTTGCGGGGTCGTCGGACGAACTCTGCATTCTCGTTGAGTTCCATATCGTTGGTGGCATAATCCTCCGGGTAGGCAAAGTAGCAGTGCCTCTCGGGGTTCCGGCGCAGGTAGTTGTCGATGCGGCAGTGATAGCCTCGGCCCTGTGTCTTGTAGAACTCGATCAGCCCTGAAGCCAGGTTGTCGAGGTCTTCCTTGTCAACGGCGGGACTCAGACCCTTATTGACCTCCCGCCTGCGCCAGGACCCCACTCCGTCCATCTCAGCCAGGTCGCCTGCAACATCGAACACGCTCCGATGATTCAGGAACACCCAGAGGGCTCGCTCATAGTGACTTGCCATCGCGCCGAGCGCATCCGCCAGTCCCAATCCATGGAACTCCGCCTCCTCCAGCAGTACGCGGGTGCCCGACTCACAGGACATCTCGTGAACCTGCCGGAACTCCTCCTCGATCAGCATTCCCTGTCGCATGGGCAAGGCTTCCATCGCAGCCATGATGGGTTGGACTTCGGTCTCACCGAGTTTGTTGAAGTCAACGTCGCCAAGTATCCCCTGGCTGGCGAAATACTGCTTCAACAGCGTGTTCGGCGTTTTGCGAAGAAAGGTTCGTGGTGAATACTGTCGCGCCATGTGGGTCCCTCCACGATTGATGATAAGCGGTCAAAGAACATGACTCCCGCCCGAGAATACGGGCAAATCGACACCGTGCCCGTCCAGCGGTCCATAGCCTCGGCTTCGACGTGCAGCCTGTTCTTCCCCTTGGGCCTAACCATTTGTCCCTATTCTGCGCTGATTTCCATTGCCTGGCAAGCCAAATCCCCTACAATGTGATGGAGAATTTGGAGTGGTTGGAAGCCATGGGTTTGAGGGAAGACAACCCAGCATTGCAGCCGCCGGCTACCGGGTCGGAGTGTTGCCTTGCCGTGCAGCGGCGGCATTTCCCCCGGAAAGGGTCTGAACCATGAGCGAGAAGGAGTTCTATGCACACAGCCTTCCCGGCAAGCCGGAATCACAGTGGCAGCGGCTGGATATTCATCTCAATGCCGTTGCTGCTCTTGCCTCAGGATTCGCTCAGGCATTCTATTCATCGGACTGGGCATGGAACGCGGGATCACTTCATGATTTCGGCAAGGCGGCTGCTGAATTTCGAGCATATCTGCGCCGCGAAAACCACATTGATGATGAAGCCTATGATGGAACAGGATTGGGAAGAGTCAATCACTCCAGCGCTGGTGCGGCACTCGCCGAGGAATGGCACAACCAGGGCGGTCACCCCTTTGGCCGCATTCTGAGCTATCTCGTTGCCGGCCATCATGCCGGACTACCTGACTACCACACCTGCGATGGCGGCATGGGCGCTCTACAGAAGCGTTTGGAGGAAGGCAAGGCGGATCTGGAACGTATTCGCACGGTCGCAGCCGAACTGATATCGGCACAACGCCCCCTGTCCAAGTTGCCCGTCTTCGTGAAGAAAGAGAACTTTCACTTCTGGGTACGCATGCTCTATTCTTGCCTGGTTGATGCCGACTTTCTCGACACCGAAGCCTTCATGGAGCCGGAACGAGTACGGTATCGAGCAGGTAGTTGTGACTTGGCCAAATTGAAGATCGCACTGGATCGTCACTTGGCGGACCTGGCGGCTCATTCCGAGTACACGGCGGTCAACAAGGCACGCCAAGAGATTCTGGCGGCCTGCCTCAAGGCAGCGTCCAACGCTCCAGGACTTTTCACTCTCACCGTTCCCACTGGCGGCGGAAAGACTCTCTCCGCCATGGCTTTTGCACTCAATCATGCAATCTGTCGCGGCAAGCATCGCGTGATCTATGTCATCCCGTACACAAGCATTATCGAGCAAACTGCTGCCACTCTGGCGAAGATCTTCGGCCCCGAGAACGTGGTGGAACATCACAGTAATCTCGATCCCGAGAAAGAGACTCTCCGCACACGACTGGCTTCCGAGAATTGGGATGCACCCGTCATCGTCACGACCAACGTTCAGTTCTTCGAATCACTCTTTGCCGCCCGGTCCAGCCGGTGCCGTAAGCTGCATAATGTGGTTGATAGCGTGGTCATTCTGGACGAAGCACAACTCGTGCCGCCAAATAAGCTCACGCCTTGTGTGGCCGCCATCAATGAACTGACTCGCCACTTTGGTGTGACGGTGGTCCTGTCCACGGCTACGCAACCCGCATTGCCCAACCTGGATTCGCCACACGAGATCATCCCAGAGGGGCTCACCCTGTACGAGCGATTGCGGCGAACCGATATCATCATCCCGAAAGCCCTGGAAGATCGTATGTCCTGGGAAGACCTATCTGTGCGTTTGCAGGAACACGATCAGGTTCTCTGTATTGTCAACACCCGTCGAGACTGCTACGACCTGTTTCATCTGATGCCCGAAGGAACGATCCACCTCTCAGCCCTCATGTGTGGCGAACACCGTTCCCACATCATCAAGACCATCAAGGATCGCTTGGCGAACAAAGAGGCCATCAGGGTCATCAGCACGCAACTAGTGGAGGCGGGGGTGGACATTGATTTCCCTGTGGTCTTTCGTGCTTTGGCGGGGCTGGATTCAATCGCTCAAGCCGCAGGTCGATGTAATCGTGAAGGGAGATTGGAGCAGAAAGGCCAAGTCGTGGTCTTTGTCCCGCCTAAATCCGTACCACGAGGGCTGTTGCACAAGGGAGAATGCACCACCGAAGAACTGCACTCGCTGCCCGGATTTGATGCACAGACGCCAGAGTCCTTCACACGCTACTTCGATCTGTTCTACTCCAAGGTCAATGACACCGGCGAAGGGTTCCTCAAACGCTTGACTCCTTCTGATCCCAGGACACTGGATGTCGCGTTTCGCTCGGTTGGAGACGAGTTCCGCCTGATCGACGACGAGGCCCAGCGACCGGTATTCGTCCACTACGGCAAAGGAGAAGCATTGATTCGCGAGCTGCAGCACACCGGTCCAGATCGAAGCCTGATGCGCAGACTACAGCGTTACACAGTCAATCTCCCTACACGACTGGCTGACAGAATGCGGAATGATGGGCTATTGGAAGAGGTGTGGCCGGGATTCCTCGCTCAGTGTCATCTTGAGATCTACAGTGATTCCATCGGCCTCGATGTGTATCAAACAGGCTTTCCCATTGAGGATCTGACATGTGTATGATGTGCCTGTACGGCACAGAGAAAGGAGGTGCCGCATGAGGGGCTTCAGTCTGGAGGTAAGTGGCCCTTATGCCTGCTTCACTCGCCCCGAAATGAAAGTCGAACGGGTCAGCTACGACGTGATCACGCCATCCGCCGCTCGCTCGATCTTCGAAGCAATCCTCTGGAAACCCGCGATTCGCTGGCGCGTCACGCGCATCGAGGTGCTGGCACCGATCCGCTGGATTTCTGTCCGTCGCAACGAGGTTGGGAAAGTGGCCTCGCTCCGTTCCGACGGCATCTTCATTGAAGTGGAACGACAGCAGCGGGCAGGTCTATTCCTCCGCGATGTCAGATACGGCCTGCATGGCGAGTTTGATTTCATCCCGCCGGATAAGCGGGCCCAGGTGTACAACCCTGTGCCGGATTGGCTGGTCGATTCAGATGAAAGAGAGGCCCCGTGTCAACCGGATGTCCGCCCGGATGAAACCCAAGCGAAATATGCCGCGATGTTTCAACGCCGCGCAACGAAGGGTCAGTGCTTCAATCAACCCTATCTCGGATGCCGCGAATTCTCGTGCGCATTTCGTCTGGTGGATCAAGAATGCGATTCGCCTCCCCCTATCGACGAGACACGCGACCTGGGCTGGATGCTCTATGATCTCGATTTCGGTGACCCTGCCGACCCCAGACCCATGTTTTTCCGCCCACAGATGGAGCACGGGGTGATTCGCGTCCCGCATCCTGATAGCGAGGAGGTGCGCAAATGATTCTCCATGCACTCAAGGAATACTATGACCGCAAGGGCCAGGGGCTGCCGCCAGTTGGATGGACGGAGAAAGGCATCGACTATGTAATCGTCCTTCGGGAAGACGGCACGTTCCAACAGATTGACTGTCTCCAAGAGAACGAGGGTGGCAGGACGATTCCCTTTCCCAGTATCGTTCCGCATATTGGGAAGCAGGCTCTCAAGCACACCAACAGCCATACAGATGCTAACCTGCTTTGGGACAATTCCGCCTTTGTCCTCGGCGTAGGCAGCGACGGAGATAAGAAGCGCGACAGCTTTGTCGCCGCAGTTCAAATGTGGCTGGGTGATGTCATCGATGATGGCGTTTCATCCGTCCTCTCCTTCTTCTCCTCGGTGAACGCGCACCCAGAGACCCTGCGACCGATACTCGACCACCCTGAATATGGAGAGAGCATCCGTTCGGGGAATCCCATCGTGAGCTTCCGCTTGCTTGGCGATCAATACAGATTTATCTATGAGCGGCCGCCCATCCGCCAGGCTGTGTGCAGGAAATGGGGAAACCTAACGGAGAACAGCGGGCCTGGAATATGCCTTATTACAGGAGATCGAGAGGATATTGAGACATGCCACACCGTGATCAAGGGAGTCCGCGGAGCCCAGACTTCCGGAGCTACGATTGTTGGCTTCAACGAGGCATCGTTCAGGTCTTTCGGCAAAGAACAAGGTGTCAACGCTCCCGTCGGCAAGACCGCTGCCTTCGCCTACACCACCGCGTTGAATCATCTCTTGGGCCGGGACTCCCCGCAGAAGATGCTGATTGGGGATGCCACTACTGTATTCTGGGCGGAAAGGTTTGTCGCGTTGGAAACGGAAATCGTTGACATCTTCGGCGAGCCGCCCAAAGATGACCCTGACCGTGGGATCAATGCAGTCAAGAGCTTGTATGCGTCAGTCGAAACCGGTGCCTTCGCCGCCGACGAAGGACAGGGCAGGTTCTATGTACTTGGGTTGGCGCCCAATGCCTCCCGCATCGCGATCCGCTTCTGGATTGTCGATACCGTCGCCGCCGTGGCGGGAAAGCTCGTTCAGCACTTTGAGGACTTGAAGATCGTCCACGGACCGAGAGACAAAGATGTCCTGTCGCTGTTTCGCCTGCTCGTCTCCACTGCCGTCCAGGGCAAATCGGAGAACGTACCGCCTAACCTGGCCGGCGAGACGATGCGAGCTATCCTGGAAGGCCTACCCTATCCTCAAACGCTGCTGCAGGCGCTTGTTCGTCGCATCCGTGCGGAGCACGAGATCACCTATGCCCGCGCTTCTTTTGTCAAAGCATGCATCAATCGCCAAACACGCTTCAAGAACCCCCAGGTTAAGGAGGAACTCACAATGAGCCTTGATCCCAGCAACACAAACATCGGCTATCGGCTTGGGCGGTTGTTCGCGGCGTTGGAGAAGATACAAGCCGAGGCTAATCCCGGCATCAACGCCACGATCCGCGACCGTTTCTATGGCGCAGCTTCCGGCATGCCTGTTGCGGTCTTCAGCAACCTGATGCGCCTCAAGAATCATCATCTCGCCAAACTCGAAAACAAGGGGCGGCGGGTCAATTTCGAGCGTCTGATTGCCGAAATCGTGAACGACGTGCGGGACTTCCCCACGCACCTGTCTCTTGCCGACCAAGGACGCTTCGCCATCGGCTACTACCACCAGACTCAGCAGTTCTACACCAAGAGGGAATCCATGCCGGACGAATCTCAACCTCTAACTGAAGGAGAACGAAATCATGAGTAATCTTGGAAACCGCTACGATTTTGTCTTGATCTTCGATGTGCAGGATGGCAATCCCAATGGAGATCCCGACGCAGGCAATTTGCCACGGATCGATCCGGAAACGGGGCATGGCATCGTCACGGACGTGTGTGTAAAACGCAAGGTGCGGAACTTCATTCAACTCACACAAGAAGGGGCCAACGGATATGACATCTTCGTGAAGGAGAAGGCTATCCTGAATCAGATGATCGAAGGTGCGTACAGAACCCTCAAGATCGATCTTGAGAAGCCGCCAGCAAACGAAGCCGATGGCAAGAAACGCAAAGAGAAAGGGGTAGGACAGGGTAGCGAAGTAAACAAGGCCAGGGTCCAAATGTGCGCGCAGTATTTCGACATCCGCTCGTTCGGGGCGGTGCTATCGACTGGTGCCAATGCTGGCCAGGTTCGTGGGCCGGTACAACTGACCTTTGCGCGCTCGGTTGATCCTGTTGTGACTCTGGAGCACTCGATCACGCGCATGGCCGTGGCAACCGAAGCCGAGGCAGAGAAGCAAAGCGGCGACAACCGCACAATGGGCCGAAAGAACACAGTCCCCTACGGTGTCTACGTTGCACATGGTTTTGTGTCTGCCCATCTGGCGGCGCAGACTGGTTTCTCCAAAGAGGATTTGGACTTGTTGTGGGACGCTCTCTGCAACATGTTCGAGCACGACCGATCAGCCGCGCGGGGGCTGATGTCTTCTCGGAAATTGGTCGTTTTCGAACATGAGAACGCCCTTGGCAAGGCCCCGGCCTATAAGCTGTTCAACACTGTCAAGACAGGCTCAGCGAGGCAGCAACCCGCTCGCAGGTTCGAGGACTACGAAGCCAGCATAGAGACGCCTCCTGATGGCCCGCTCGCGGGGTTCCCAGGCATTACAGTCATCAACAAGCTGTGAACCATGTACTCCGAAGACGAACTGCTTCCGATCTCCGCTCTGCAGCATCTGTCGTTCTGTGAGCGGCAGTGGGGGTTGATCCATTTGGAGCAGGTCTGGTCGGAGAATCTCTTCACGGCCGAGGGGCGGAATCTGCACGAGAAGACCCACGAAGCCGACTGTGAGAACCGGCCGGGCCTGCGGATCGTGCGTGGGCTTCGCCTTCGCTGTCTGCGGCTGGGGCTTGTGGGGCAGGCCGATGTGGTCGAGTTTCACAAGGCTGAGGTCGGGGTATCGCTCGATGGGGCTGCGGGGCTGTGGCGGCCGTTTCCCGTCGAGTACAAGCGGGGCAAGGCCAAACCCGACAACTGCGACCGCGTCCAGCTCTGCGCCCAGGCGATATGCCTGGAGGAGATGCTCGGGGCCGAGATCCACGAGGGGGCCCTCTTCTATGGTCGGCCCCGCCGGCGGGAGACGGTCGAGTTCACGCCCCAGCTTCGCGGCGAGACCGAGTCGCTCGCCGCCCGGCTCCATGAACTGCACGCCGCCGGGCGGACGCCCAAGGCCCGCTACGGCCCCAAGTGCAAGAGCTGCTCCCTGCTGGAGGTCTGCATGCCCAAGATCACCGGACTCGACAAGGACGTTGCCCACTACCTGGCCAAGGCCCTGGAGAAAGAGCCATGAAAAGGCTGCTCAATACGCTGTTCGTCACCACGCAGGGGGCATACCTCTCCAAACAGGGCGACACGATCTGCGTGAACGTCGAGCAAGAGACCAAGCTCCGCGTGCCGATCCACAACCTGGGCTCGGTCGTCTGCTTCGGGAATGTTGGGTGCAGTCCGTTCCTCATGGGCTTCTGCGGCGAGCAGAACGTGACGCTCTCGTTTCTCTCGGAGAGCGGCCGATTCCTGGCCCGCGTTCACGGTCCCGTCAGCGGCAACGTCCTGCTTCGCAAGGAGCAGTATCGCCGCTCGGACGACGCCTCCGCCAGCGCCCTGATCGCTCGCTCCCTCATCACGGCGAAACTGGCCAACAGCCGGATCGTCCTGCAGCGAGCCCAGCGGGACCGTGAGGACCTCCAGCACAGCCCCGCCATTGGCAAGGCTCTTGACAGTCTCTGGGAGCTGATCCAGGCCGTGAAGGACGAACCCGATCTGGACCGCATCCGCGGCATCGAAGGAACCGGTGCCAACCTCTACTTCTCCGTCTTCGACCTGCTGATCGGCGCCAACAAGGAGCAGTTCTTCTTCAAGGAACGCTCTCGCCGACCGCCGCTGGACAACATGAACGCGCTGCTTTCGTTCCTGTACACACTGCTGGTGCATGACGTTGAGTCCGCCCTGGAGGCCGTCGGGCTCGACCCGGCGGTCGGATTCCTCCATCGCGACCGGCCGGGCCGCCCGAGCCTGGCGCTGGACCTCATGGAGGAGTTCCGGGCCTACCTCGCGGACCGAATGGCCCTGTCGCTGGTCCACCGCCAGCAGATCAAGCCGGAGGGGTTCACCAGAACCGAATCGGGAGCGGTCACGATGGACGACGAGACGCGAAAGGCGGTCTTGATCGCCTGGCAGAAGCGTAAGCAGGAGGAAATCACCCATTTGTTTCTCCAGGAGTCGGTGCCTTTGGGTCTGCTTCCGCATATCCAGGCCCAGCTCCTGGCCCGGCATCTGCGGGGCGACCTGGAAGGGTATCCGCCGTTCCTGTGGCGGTGAGGGGATACAGCGATGATGGTCCTGGTAGCATACGATGTGAAAACCGAAACGCCGGCAGGCCAACGAAGGCTCCGACAGGTGGCGAAGCTCTGCGAGAACCGCGGGCAACGAGTGCAAAACTCGGTCTTCGAGTGTCTGGTCGATCCGGCCCAGTGGGTCCAGCTCAAGCACGGCTTGCTCGACATCGCCGATCCGGAAAAGGACAGCCTGCGGTTCTACTACCTCGGAAAGAACTGGCACAGGCGCGTGGAGCACTTCGGAGCCAAAGCCGGCTATGACCCGGAAGGACCGCTATTGATCTGAAAGCCCCACCGCGAACCCCAAGTGCCCGGGTTTTCGCCGGGAGGTTCGCGATTGCCGTAAGTGGCTCATTGGCAAGTATATAGAGGACCGCGGGCGACATGGAGCCCGTTTCTGGGCACTGAATCCGCAGAGGTTCGCGATCACCGTTGCCTAACCTACACCTTCTGCTATACTTGCGCACATAACAGTCACCCCCTCACGGGGGGGTGTGGATTGAAACAAAGCCGCGGCCTGCCCACCGGCGATCTCCTCTTGTCACCCCCTCACGGGGGGGTGTGGATTGAAACGCGCACCTGATGAAGATCGACGCGTGAGGTTTGGTCACCCCCTCACGGGGGGGTGTGGATTGAAACCCATCATCTGCGACTCGACAGAAGTATTGATCCAGTCACCCCCTCACGGGGGGGTGTGGATTGAAACTCGCCTCCAGTGTATTATCTGGCCAGGTGTCCAAGTCACCCCCTCACGGGGGGGTGTGGATTGAAACCTTCAGCTTGCCCGCGTAGTCGGGCCAGCGGGCCGTCACCCCCTCACGGGGGGGTGTGGATTGAAACGCTCAATCCTGCACGCGGGTCCACACGCGTGACACGTCACCCCCTCACGGGGGGGTGTGGATTGAAACATGCTGGCTGAACGACAAACCCTTACACCAGTAGGTCACCCCCTCACGGGGGGGTGTGGATTGAAACGTGCCGGAGTTCGGCCACTGGTTCGGCCAGGGGAGTCACCCCCTCACGGGGGGGTGTGGATTGAAACTTTTTGACTTTTGACCGCTGAACCCCCTATATTGTCACCCCCTCACGGGGGGGTGTGGATTGAAACACTCAATCCTGCACGCGGGTCCACACGCGTGACACGTCACCCCCTCACGGGGGGGTGTGGATTGAAACGCCGGTTGGACGGCGACGCACGGGCCGGGATGCAGTCACCCCCTCACGGGGGGGTGTGGATTGAAACGCGCCACAACTGGGTGCCCAGCGTGTGCCTGGCTGTCACCCCCTCACGGGGGGGTGTGGATTGAAACGCAACGCCTTGATTTCCGCTTCGCTCATGTACTTGTCACCCCCTCACGGGGGGGTGTGGATTGAAACGGCCGGCGCCGACCAGATCTCCAGCGGCCGTGAGGTCACCCCCTCACGGGGGGGTGTGGATTGAAACGAGCCACCCCCAGTCCGTTGCGGGCAGTCGCGAGGTCACCCCCTCACGGGGGGGTGTGGATTGAAACACGGTGGCGCACGCGAAGCTGGGTGGCACGATCCGTCACCCCCTCACGGGGGGGTGTGGATTGAAACCGCGAGCGGGGTAAGGACCACTGGTGCTACGATGTCACCCCCTCACGGGGGGGTGTGGATTGAAACCGCGCTCGCGCGGCGAGCGTTATCAACCCGTCGTGTCACCCCCTCACGGGGGGGTGTGGATTGAAACACTGGTATCTATGGCATAGGTACGGAAGGCGTATGTCACCCCCTCACGGGGGGGTGTGGATTGAAACGCCAAGCGGTCCGCGCCGCGCAGAAGCCGATGCGAAGTCACCCCCTCACGGGGGGGTGTGGATTGAAACACCCAGGCCATCAGGGTGTACGGGTAGGCAGAGGTCACCCCCTCACGGGGGGGTGTGGATTGAAACAAGGTCTACCGTCGTCTGCCGAACGGGGGAAAGGTCACCCCCTCACGGGGGGGTGTGGATTGAAACTGTTACGATCCGCCGGCACTGAGCGACCAGCAGAGTCACCCCCTCACGGGGGGGTGTGGATTGAAACGCCGGTGATCTCAACTGCATCACGCTGGCACCCGCCGTCACCCCCTCACGGGGGGGTGTGGATTGAAACTACGCGAGCGGCCGACAGTGGGGCTATCTCTCGAGTCACCCCCTCACGGGGGGGTGTGGATTGAAACCGGGCAACGTACGGAAGCCCTCCGCACCCGACAAGTCACCCCCTCACGGGGGGGTGTGGATTGAAACACCCCTGTCACACGCGGCTGGACTCGCGTGTGGGTCACCCCCTCACGGGGGGGGTGTGGATTGAAACACTGAAGGGCCGTACACTGTCGTCGACGTGAACGTCACCCCCTCACGGGGGGGTGTGGATTGAAACGCGTGCACGCGTTCCTCCCGTCGCGGGCGCGGGTTGTCACCCCCTCACGGGGGGGTGTGGATTGAAACTCCACCGAACTGTCGAAAAAGAAACTAATGTACTGTCACCCCCTCACGGGGGGGTGTGGATTGAAACCAAGCCCCACGGCAACCTCGGCCGTCGTCTCAGCCGCGTCACCCCCTCACGGGGGGGTGTGGATTGAAACTGCTCATCATGGTGACCAGTGGTGACGACGTAGCGTCACCCCCTCACGGGGGGGTGTGGATTGAAACACCGAAGGGCATTACCTTCCGGACGGGGAGGTCGAGTCACCCCCTCACGGGGGGGTGTGGATTGAAACCATCGCAGCATTCCTATCGTCAGTCGCAGAAACGTCACCCCCTCACGGGGGGGTGTGGATTGAAACTGGACGATGATGCCCCAGTGATCGGGCATCACGCGTCACCCCCTCACGGGGGGGGTGTGGATTGAAACCGCTCCCGCACTCCAGCGACCCCGTCTTCTTGACGTCACCCCCTCACGGGGGGGTGTGGATTGAAACTCCTCCTGGGGCTTGACCCACTTGACGGAGCCCTGTCACCCCCTCACGGGGGGGTGTGGATTGAAACGCTCCGAGGCTATCGCTGAAGTCGTCGATCGCTAGTCACCCCCTCACGGGGGGGTGTGGATTGAAACTTGGTTGCGCAGGCGGTGGAATCGGGGTGTACTGGTCACCCCCTCACGGGGGGGTGTGGATTGAAACTCGACGGAGAATCCGACCAAGTCCCCGGCGTCTAGTCACCCCCTCACGTGGAAATCGGCATGTAAAAGGGACCCACGTCGGCGCCGAATTGGGACCCACCTATGTCATACTATACACCCTTACGTCACGCCGTCAACGGGGTCATGGCTTCGCTGATTTGCTTTTCTTCACCGACTCGCGGAAGCGGTAGCTCTCGCCGGTGAGCTCGAAGATGTGGCAGTGATGCGTCAGCCGGTCCAGCAGGGCCGCCGTCATGCGTTCGCCCTGGAAGACCTGGCCCCACTCGCTGAACGGCAGGTTGCTCGTGAGCAGCAGACTGGACCGCTCATACCGATCCGCGAAGACCTGGAACAGCAACTCCGCCCCGGTCCGGCTGAACGACAGGTAGCCCAGCTCATCGCAGATCAGCAGGTCCAGTCGGTCGAGCTGGCTCAGGAAGCGATCGAGCTGGTACTGCTTCTGGGCCTGCTCCAGACGGGTCACCAGGTTTGCCGCCGTGAAGAACCGCACCCGCCGCCGGCCCGGCAGGCCGCCAGGCCCAGGGCGATCGCCAGGTGCGTCTTGCCGACTCCCGAGTTTCCGATCAGGCACAGGTTCTCGTGCTGATCGAGCCACTGGCAGCGGGTCAGCTCCACGATCTTCTGCTTGTTCAGGCTCGGCACGCAACTGAAGTCGTAGCGGTCGAGGTCCTTATAGACCGGGAACGCCGCCTGCTTGATCCGTGATTGCAGTGCATTGGCAGACCGCTGCGCCGATTCCAGTTCCACCAAACGCAGCAAGTACTGCAGGTAATGGGCGTTCTCCTGGGCCGCCTCCTGCGAGAGCTTCTCGTACTCGGCCAGCATCGCCGGCAGTCGCAGCCGCTTCAAATGCACCGTCAGCAATCGTCGTTCGTTGTCCATCGTCATACAGGTCTCCTGGTCTATGGGATAAGAGTAGATCGAAATGGTCCAGCTTGGGAATCGGGATTGGCAGGGAGCCGCTCGGGTGTGTATCCGCGGGAAGATCGGCGCCGCCGGGGAGCGGACGATCTCCGAGCCGCCGGACCGTGGCGAGGATGTGATCGGCGTGGACCGTCGTCTTCTTACGGCACTGGCTGATGGCCTCTTCGACCACCTTCACCGGATACTCGGCGAGCAGTTGCAGGACCCGCACGTACTGTCGGGCTCCGGCCGCCAGGCCCTCTCGCTGCTCGAAGTCCGACCGCAACTGCTCGAAGCAGGCGGGCAACTCCCAGCGGTCGAACACGAAGGAATGATCCAACGCCGCCGGCCGGCGGCCGAGGATCGCCAGGTAGTGCTGGGGCAGGACGATCCATTCGTCCCGGGCGTAACTGCGCTGGTGCCGGGCGAGCACGCCGGCCTCGGAGGTCACCTCGATCCGATCCACGTACGCCTTGATCGTCACCGTCTGGAAGGCCCAGCGCCGCGGAACGCTGTAGCGGTTCGTGTCGAACCGCACCGTCTGGTACTTGTCCACCTTGGCCGTCGAGGGAACGAAGGGATCGAAGGCGTGAGCCGGCAGAGTCAGGGCCGCTTGCTGGTCCTGCTCGAACAGCTCCCCGATCGTCTGGGTCTTGCCCGCCATCGTGTGATCCCGCTTGGCCAGGGCGCAGGATCGCAGGTACGCGTTCAGCTCGGCCAGATCCTCTGCTCGCGGAACGGGAGTCGCCCAGTCCCGCTGGAGGTCGTAGACGCTGTGCTCGACGGCGGGCTTCTCGTTGCCCCGCGCCGGCATGCAGAACCGCGGATCGAAACGGTAGTGGCTCGCCAACGCCGCGTACCGCGACTGCACCTTCCGCTGGCGACCCTCCAGAACCGCCGTGGCCACCGTCGTGGGGTTGTCCCACCAGACCTCCCAGGGCACGCAGCCGAAGAACGCGAACCCCTCGACCATGCCCGCCAGGATCGCCTCCGTCCGCTCGCTGGGCAACGCGACGGCGAAACGATACCCCGAGTGACTCCACGTCAAGAGCAGCACCGAGACCTGCCGACGCCCGTCGGGAAAGTCCACGTAGATATGACCGAAGTCCGCCTCCAGACGCCGGCCCGGCGGATGCGTCAGCGGGATAAATGTCTCACGTCGGTCCCGCACGATCCGGCCCACGTACCGCCGCACCTGGTCGTAGCCGCCGGCATAGCCGTGCTCATCCCGCAACCGCCGGTAGAGCTTGGCCGCCGTATGCTGCTGCTTGCGAGGGGCCTGCTCGTCCTCGGCCAGGATCTGCTCGATCAACCCCTTGTACGGACCCAGCCGGGGCGCCGGCCGATCCTCCCGCAGCGTGTACGGACGAGGCTCGCTCTCGACCAGCACCTGCCGGACCTTCCGTCGCGAATGGTTGAACCGCCGGGCGATCTGCCGAATGCTCATCCCGTCCCGATGCGCGATCCGGATCCTGCAATACTCTTCCACCGTCAGCATCCTTCCGTCTCCGTCATCCGTGGGCCTTCTTCCAAAAGCCCTCAGACTACGGAGATCACTGCGGTGGGTCCATTTTCGATGCCGATTCTACTCCCCAACGTGGGTCCCTTTTACATGCCGATTTCCAGCCAAAGACCGATTCAACACCGACCTACTGGCATTCTTTGAGACCTGAGATGGTAGGGTTACACCCCATAGATCGAGGGCCGGCCCATGGCGTAGCATATCTGTATGTGGAAGGATAGGTCGAAGAACGCAGCAGCAGACAGAAGCAGGTGTGAAGGATCGAATGGCCATGGGGAGTAGGAGCAAGGAGGCTCGCCAATCTCGCAAACTGCAAGGAGACTCCTATGTTCTGGACGATTGCCGCTCTATTGGTATTCCCGTGGCTGCTCGGGCTATTGATCCGTTGCGCAGTCGGAGGGGCTCATTCACCTCCTGCGGGGGGCTACCTTCATGGTGGTGTTCATCAGGACACCTGAGGGGTCACAATCCGCGTGAGACACACTCCTGCGGCAGGACGGCCAAGAAGGAAAAGACGATTGTATGTGCAGAACAGTGACAAAGCAGTGTTGTGGCGACGATACGGACTGCCGAGAAGGGAGTGACCTCGGATGAACATCCTATTGATCTACCCCGAGTTCCCGGATACGTTCTGGAGCTTCAAGCACGCGTTGAAGTTCGTGGGGAAACGCGCGGCTCTGCCGCCACTGGGGCTGTTGACGATCGCGTCCATGCTGCCGCGAGAGTGGTCGCAGCGGCTCGTAGACACCAACGTGCGGAGTCTGACAAAAAGAGATCTGGCATGGGCCGACTGCGCGTTCATCAGTGCCATGGTCGTCCAGCGTGAATCGGCGCATCGGGTCATTGCCCGGTGCAAGGAGGCGGGTGTGCAGATCGTGGCCGGCGGTCCGTTGTTCCAGATCGAACACGAGAAGTTCGAAGCCGTGGACCATTTCGTGTTGAACGAGGCGGAATTGACGCTTCCATCCTTCCTCAAAGACCTGATGCAAGGCAATCCCGAGCGAGTCTATTCATCCGCAGAGCACGCGGATTTGCGGTTTACGCCTCGACCCATGTGGGAGTTGCTTGACCTCAGGCGATACGCCAGTATGAGCATCCAGTTCTCTCGCGGTTGCCCCTTCAACTGCGACTTCTGCAACGTCACCGCTTTGCTCGGCCATCGAGTGCGCACCAAGACCTCGCAGCAGGTTATCGCCGAACTCGACAACCTCTACGCCCGCGGCTGGCGGGATGAGGTGTTCTTCGTGGATGACAATTTCATCGGAAACAAGCAATTCCTGAAGAACGATCTCCTGCCGGCCCTGATTGAATGGCGCAAGGGCAAGACCGGAATCCTCTTCTTCACCGAGGCCTCGATCAATCTGGCCGACGACAAACCGTTGATGGAGATGATGGTGGAGGCCGGATTCAACAAGGTCTTCATCGGTATCGAGACCCCGGACGAGGAATGCTTGGCCGAGTGCAGCAAAATCCAGAACAGGAACCGGAACCTCGTGGAGGACGTGAAACGTATCCAGCGAGCCGGGCTTCAGGTGCTCGGCGGCTTCATCGTCGGTTTCGATCACGATCGGCCCTCCATCTTCCAGAGGCAGATTGACTTCATCCAGAAGAGCGGCATCGTGACCGCCATGGTCGGCTTGCTGCAAGCCCCTCCCGGAACACGGCTGTATGAGCGGATGAAAAGGGCCGGGCGTCTTCGCGGGGACTCGTCGGGAGACAACGTGGACGGCACCACGAACATCATTCCGGCGATGAATCTGGACACTCTGCGAGAGGGCTACAAAGAACTCTTGCAGCACATCTATTCGCCGGAACAATACTATCGGCGCATCAGGACCTTTCTCCGTGAATACAAGCCACCCCGAATACGAGGGCGGATACGGTTGTCCCATATCCTCGCGCTCCTGCGGTCGTTCTATCGGCTGGGCCTCGTGGGCCAGGGACGGTTTCACTACTGGAAGCTCCTGCTCTGGACCCAGTTCCGGCGCCCCCGGCTCATTCCCGAGGCCGTCGTCCTGGCCATCTGTGGTTACCATTTTCGAAAAGTCTGCGAACGGCACGTGATGTAACGCCGCCTGCAGAAGGGATAAGCAAAGGAGAGACGCGATGAGAACGAAAGTTGGTTTGTGGATCGACCACAGGAAGGCTATTATCGTGGCGGTCACGGACAAGGGGGAAGAGATACGATTGATTATATCGAAGGTGGAAAGGCAGCTCCGCCGCTCGGGGGATTCCCCTCTTGAGGGGGCCTATGACAAAGCGCAAGCACCGGCACGCAACAGCCGCCAGAGAACACTGACGGCACATCTCAACATCTACTATGATGCGGTCATTGCGTGTATTCGTGATGCGGAGTTCATTCTGGTGTTTGGTCCCGGCGAGGCCAAGGGGGAATTGAAGAAGCGGCTCAAGAAAGCCAACCTCAGTGGCCGCATCGTGGGTATGGAGACCGTGGACAAAATGACGGATCATCAGATTGCGGCGAAAGTCCGACAGCACTTTCACGACAATTGAGATCTGGCATAGGATCGCAACGGCACACGGGTGGGATTCTGCAATGAGCCTGCTGATCAGGCGGGACGCCCTAACCACGGCGTTGGCACCCGGATTCAGGGAGTATATCCAATTTGTCCAGGTAGGGTTATACCCCATAGCAAGGAGCCGGCGCGTGGCGTAGCATGCATTGAGTGACAGGTCCGCCAAGCAAGTTCGGAAGGTTGACAATGTGACGTGTCAGATAGCCAAGGAGGAAGGCAACGGCAAGGAGGGGCGGTGGATCGACGCCGGCTGGTGCATCCGTGCACCCGTCGGCCATGAATGTCGACCCCATTGCAGGGGGAATCCTATACTGCGGATGACCAAGGACCGAATACGAGCGTCGAATCCAGGAAAGGATCACAGCTATGCTCCATGTTCTGCATTCTCACTGCTATGTTGACTTTGGGCCCAAGAGGGCCTTCGGACGACCCGCAAAGTACTGTGGGATCAAGCTGCGAACCAGATATTTGGACGATAAGCTACGAGGTAATCATGGCAAGGACAGCCACACTGATGGAGCTTCCGCTTACAGATCACCGTAGACCCCTGGAGGCACAGAATGACCAAGGGCGTGATGCTTCGCCGAACGGCGGTGCATTGGCGGAACAGATCCTTGGGAAGATGAATGCCACGCCTCAGGAGGAGGTACTGCAGAGGATCGCATCCCTGCCCCGCACCCGACGAGACAAGGTGCTGGACATCCGCCGGCAAATCGCGGAGGGAACCTACGAAGTGGCGGATCGCTTGGAACGAACGGTAGATCGGATACTCGAAGCGATCACTGCCTGATCGCCACTGCACTCCTGCTGCCAGCATGATGATCGCAGGAGCAATGCCGCCGGTGCGTGAACTGAGTCTATCCGGAGTGCCGGCGATAAAGGAGGTCGTGTCTCATGATAGCTAACACTCATGGTGAACGGCGAGAGCGCGTTGCATCTTGCTACATATCGCGCTTCGACACACTCGAAGAGATGACCCTCCAAGGCATGAAGGACCCGGCCCGATCACCGCACGACAGTTCGTCACAATCGGAGTGCAGCACTTGCGATTGTGTGCTTGTGTTCGATGCCGGTAGCTGGCATCGGACATCGCACAGGATGACGATGACCTGCTGCACAATGTGACGAGTCATCTGGGAAGACGTGTTTCCCACGAGTCCGGGATCCGGAAAGCTGCCGATCCGAGACAATCGTGTGCTCGGCTGATCACCGTGAAAGGAGGATCCTATGGATCCAATCATGTTCATCCTGTTATTTGTCGCTACGGCTGTTGTGACCATCTTTCTCGCGGGCATACGGGTTGTCCGCCCTACGCATCGTGGCCTCATAGAAAGGCTCGGCAAGTACAGACGCTATGCCAAATGGGGTTTCAATTGGATCATCCCTCTCATTGACAGAATGATCCAGGTCAATGTTACGGAGCAGATGGTGGACGCCCAGCCGCAGGAGATCATCACCAATGACAATCTCAATGCCAGGGTGGATGCCCAAGTCTACTTCAAGGTCAAAGACGACGAGGAGAGCGTCAAGAGCTCGCAGTACAATGTCAACAACTACCAGTTTCAGATTGTCAACCTCGCACGTACGACGCTGCGCAACATCATCGGGACGCTCACGCTGAAATCAGCCAACAGCGAGAGAGACAAGATCAACACCTCGCTTCTTGAGACGTTGGCCAGGGAAACCAAGCACTGGGGAATGGAGATCGTTCGGACGGAGTTGAAGGAGATCGACCCTCCCAAGGATGTCCAGGAGACCATGAACAAAGTGGTCAAGGCGGAGAATGAGAAGGTCGCTGCGTTGGATTTCGCCGATGCAGTGGAGCGGCAGGCCGACGGAGTCAAGAGGTCGGAGATCAAGAAAGCGGAAGGGATCAAGCAGGCCAAGATTCTGGCGGCGGAGGGCGAGGCCGAAGCCATCCGGCTCGTCAACGAGGCGGCGAACACGTACTTTGTGGGAAACGCGCAGCTTCTCCGCAAGCTTGAAGCCCTGGAGAAGTCCCTGGGTCAAAATGCAAAGATCGTCATTCCTTCCGGTTCTGAACTCGTCAACGTCATTGGGGAAATGGCCGGCTTTCTGCCGTTGACAAAGGCATAAGCAGGACCGGTATGAAGCGGAGTTGCTGAAATAGTCAACGGACAAGAGAAGAACTCGTTATGCGAATTGCGATGCTATCTTGGGAGTCGTTGCACTCCATCGCCATCGGAGGAGTCGCCGCCCATGTGACCGAACTGGCTGCTGCGCTGGCAAGGAGAGGGCACCAGATCCACGTGTTTACCCGCCGCGCCTATGGCCAGGCAGGTCATGACTGGACGGACGATGTTCATTATCACCGGTGTACGTACCTGCCCCACGGTGATTTCGTGGATGACATCAACAGTATGTGCCGGTCGTTCGTAGATCGTGTCTTCGAGGTGGAGGATATGGTCGGCCGTTTCGACGTCATCCACGCACACGATTGGCTGGCGGCCAATGCGATGATATGGATCAAGCAGGGCCGTGGACACAAATGCCTGTTTACGATCCACTCCACCGAATATGCCCGCTGTGGCAACGCCTTCCCAATGGGTCGATCCGATCGCATCCGCTGCCAGGAGCGGGCGGGGACCTACTGGGCGGATCGCGTGATAGCCGTCTCACAGGCCGCCAAAGACGAGATCACCTGGATGTACGAGGTGCCGCATTCGAAGACGTCGGTGGTTTATAATGGGGTCAGTCCGGAACGCTTCGATCAACCTACTGACCCCGGCGCAGACAAGCGGCGGTATCACATCGGCCCCCTGGATCCCACGATCTTGTTCTGTGGTCGGCTGTCCTGGCAGAAGGGCCCCGATATCCTGGTCGAAGCCATTCCTGCCATCCTCAGACGACATCCATCCTCGCGCTTCGTGTTTGCCGGTGATGGTGATATGAGGGATGCACTGGAGTCGCGGGTTCGTCAATTGGGCGTGACGCACGCGGTGCGGTTCCCGGGCTATCGCAGTGGAGATGATCTGGTTCGCTTGTACAAACTGGCGGAGGTGGTTTGCATGCCGAGCCGCAATGAGCCATTCGGGATCGTTGTGCTCGAAGCCTGGAGCGCCGGCAAACCGGTCATCGCAAGTCAGAACGGTGGCCCCGCCGAGTATGTTCGGCATGAAGTGGACGGGCTGAAGATCTACCCGAATCCCGACTCTGTGGCATGGGGAGTCGCTCACATATTCTCCGATCTCGACCGGGCTCGATGGATGGGCCAGAATGGTCGGAAGGCCGTGCAGGAACGGTTCACCTGGGACACCATTACGGAACAAATACTGGACATCTACCAGGGGCTTTGCCCAAGCCCAGCGATGCCGGCGCACCGGGTCACTGATAGCGTCAAGGCAGTGCTTGCCGCGTCTTCCCACGAGGCATCCTGGACCGGTGTCTTGAACGTGGGCTCTCTGGCAATCACCGATGTGGCGGGAGCATGCGGTCCACACACGTGCGTGCAAGCCAAGCTCCATTTCGGAGCCGCGGATCTTGAGGAAGAGGTTCACGACGCTATGACAGTGTGGGAATCGTCTCTGGTTCGCTCTGGTCTCATCCCTCAGCGTCAGGACCACACTCTGATTGTAAGGGGCGGTCGGGAGACAGTAGTGGCCGGACTGAAGCGCTGCGATCAACACATGCTACGAACGCGAGTCTGTCACAGTCGGCCGCCGAGCATCGAGATGGCGGAAATCCCCAGAGAGGCTCTGACAGGCGACCTCGTCTTTGCCACTCCTTGAGAGTGAACTTTCGTGCTTTTCTTGAGGCATCATGCGGCCCTTGAGAGGGCTTCCAGA